>NZ_JBZCNH010000001.1:0-687961 GCF_058269215.1 Arthrobacter sp. TJ-238
CCACACGGGGTGCGGCAACCAGCAAATTCAACCAATCAAAAAACAATCGGTATCAACAAACTTGGCACACTATTGAGTTCTCAAACAACAGGAGCTACCGGCACCAAACACGACCAAACCATCATGTCCTCGCTCCGAAGCAACTTCACAAGCTTACCCTTACTGCTTCCGTTCTCCAAATCGGCCGGTTCCCGCTTCCCCGATCCCCTGTTCCCACCCGTACGGGTAGGAAGGACTTCTCGGTTCTGTGGTTGTCGGCCGACCAGATAACTTCATCAGCGCGGATATAAACAGTAGCATCGCCCGCCCGTGGATGCAAAACAGCGGCGGACCCCGCTTCCGGGGTCCGCCGCTGTCGTGCCGGCCGATGTTCGGGCCGAGGTCCTGCCCGACGGGTCAGGAGGTGGCGGGCTTCAGGTAGAGCACCCCGAGAGGCGGTACGCGGACGTCGCCGTATGCGGGCTGCCCGTTGTGGGCGCCTTCCTTCGCGGTGATGGGGCCGGCGTTGCCCACACCCGATCCCCCGAACTCGGTGGAGTCGGTGTTCAGGACCTCGGTCCACTCCCCCGCCCAGGGCAGGCCCACGCGGAAACCTTCGTGCGGTCCGCCCGCGAAGTTGGCGATACACACCAGCGGGTTGCCCTGGTGGTCCCAGCGGATGAAGGACAGCGTGTTGTGCTCGCCGTCGTTCTCGTCGATCCACTGGAAGCCGGCGGGCTCGTTGTCCCGTGCGTAGAGCGCAGGGGTGTTCCGGTAGATCGAGTTGAGGGAACGGACGAGGTGCTGGACGCCCTGGTGCGAGGGCGTCTCGGTCAGCCACCAGTCGAGGCTGTGGTGCTCGGCCCACTCCGCTTCCTGGGCGAACTCCGACCCCATGAAGATGAGCTGCTTGCCGGGGTGCGCCCACTGGAAGGCGAGATAGGCCCGGACGTTGGCGAGCTGCTGCCACCGGTCGCCCGGCATCTTGCGCAGGAGCGATCCCTTGCCGTGGACCACCTCGTCATGGCTGATCGGCAGCATGAAGTTCTCGGTGTAGGCGTAGACCATCGAGAAGGTGGCCTTCCCGTGGTGGTGCACCCGGTTGATCGGGTCCTCGGAGATGTACTGGAGGGTGTCGTGCATCCAGCCCATGTTCCATTTGATGCCGAATCCGAGGCCGCCGCTGCTCGTGGGCCGGGTGACGCCGTCGAACGCCGTCGACTCCTCGGCGACCATGACGATGCCCGGGGCCCGCTTGTAGGCGGTGGCGTTGACCTCCTGCAGGAAGGAGATCGCCTCGAGGTTCTCGCGGCCGCCGAACTTGTTCGGACGCCACTGCCCTTCCTCCCGGGAGTAGTCCAGATAGAGCATCGACGCGACGGCGTCGACACGGAGTCCGTCGATGTGGAACTCCTCGAGCCAGTACAGCGCGTTCGCGACGAGGAAGTTGCGCACCTCGCGGCGCCCGAAGTCGAAGATCAGGGTGCCCCAGTCCTGGTGCTCGCCGAGGAACGGGTCCCCGTGCTCGTACAGCGTGCCGCCGTCGAACTTGGCCAGGGCCCAGGCGTCCTTCGGGAAGTGGGCCGGGACCCAGTCCATGAGCACGCCGATCCCGGCCTGGTGCAGCCGGTCGATCAGGTACTTGAAGTCGTCGGGCGAGCCGAACCGCGACGTCGGCGCGAAGTAGGACGTCACCTGGTAGCCCCACGAGCCACCGAACGGGTGCTCGGCGACGGGCATGAGCTCGACGTGCGTGAAGCCCTGCCAGGAGACGTACTCCACGAGCTGCTCGGCGAGTTCCCGGTAGCTCAGTCCCTGCCGCCACGAACCGAGGTGCACCTCGTAGACGCTCATGGGGCCGTTGTGGGGATCGCCGGCCGCGCGGGCCTGCATCCACTCGTCGTCCCCGAACACGTAGGTACTCTCTACGACCTTCGAGCCGGTGAGCGGCGGGATCTCGGTACCGCGTGCCATGGGATCGGCCTTCTCGCGCCACTGGCCGTCGCTGCCGAGGATGTGGAACTTGTAGCACGTGCCCACACCGGCGTCGGGGATGAAGATCTCCCAGATGCCCGAGCTGCCGAGGGCGCGCATGGCGTTGACGCTGCCGTCCCAGCCGTTGAAGTCACCCATGACCTGGACGGCCCGGGCGTTCGGGGCCCACACCGCGAAGGACACACCCTCGATGTCGCCGACTACGGACGAGTAGTGGCGGACGTGTGCGCCGAGCGCGGTCCACAGGGTCTCGTGCCGGCCCTCGCCGATGAGGTGCATGTCGATCTCGCCGAGTGTCGGCAGGAACCGGTAGGGGTCGTCGACGGTGATCGGATCACCCTCGTACGTCACCTCGAGCCGGTAGTCGGGGACGTGCCCGGGGTTCTCCGCCCTGACGGCACCGACCCAGATGCCGTTGTGCTCGTGCCGGAGTTCCGTGCGGCCGGATCCGGTGACGACGACGACGGACCGCGCGAGGCGGCGCAGCGTGCGGATGGTGACGACGTCGTCGTCACCGAGGTGCGCACCCAGCACGGCGTGGGGCTGGTGGTACACGCCCTCCGACACCTGGTGGAGGACGGACTGGTCGACGGCCACGGGCGTGAGGTCGGCGGCTCCGGTGGCGGCCGGCGCCGTCCCGGTCTGGCCGGAACCGGCGTCGCGGGCCTTGTCCGCGACCTCGGCGACGGCGCTCCTCGCCTTGTCCGTGGCGGCCTTCGCCGTCTCGGCAACGGTCTTGGCGGCCTTGGCGACGATGTTCGTCTGCCCGGCGCCCTGGTCGCGGTCGGCGTTCTTCGGAGGATTCATGTCAGCTGCTTTCGTTGCGTCCGCACCGGACGGCGCGCCCAAAGCGCGGCGCACGTCCCGTGCAGGCATCTCGACCCAGTCGGGCCTGTTGCGGATCTCGTAGACGACTTCGTACAGGGCCTTGTCCAGCCAGAGGGCACGGAAGAGCGGGCCGGAGGTGTCCACGGGCGCGCCGATCTCCTCCGCGTACCCCTCGAGGAAGGCCTCGCGGGCGGCATCGGACCACTGTTCGGTCGCTGTGGCGTCGGGCGAACCGAGCGGGGCGGCCCCGCGGGACGCGGCCGCGTACTCGAGCGAGCGGACCATCCCGACGACGTCGCGCACTGTCACATCGGGGACGCTGCGCTCGGCGGTGGGCCTGAGCGGCTCCCCCTCGAAGTCGATGACGAGCCACGTGCCGTCGGGGGCCTGCAGCACCTGTCCGAGGTGGAGGTCGGCGTGGATCCGCTGCAGGGGCGGGATCTCCTCGAGGTCCTCGATCTCGTGGATGATGCGGTCGACCTCGGCGCCGAGGTCGCCGACGACGTCGCCCGCCTCCTCCCACGCCCAGCGGATGCGCTGCGCGAGGGCCTCCTTGAACTCCCGCTCCTCGGCCTCGGTGGCCGTGCGGCTGCCGAAGGCGCCGTCGAGCTGCCGGTGGATGCGTGCCACCGCACGGCCGAGGCCCTGGGCCTCCGCCGTGAAGCCGGTGGCGGTGGACGCGGCGGACGAAGCCGTGCGCCAGGCGTCGGTGCTCCCCTCGACGAAGTCCCGCAGGACGCTGACGTGGCCCGTGACGTGGTGGCCGGGCTCGGCGTCCGTTGCCTGCCAGGTCCCCGTCACCCAGCCGAAGGTGTCGGGGGTGTCCGTGGATCCGCCGGCCGTGAGCTCGGCGCTGATCTGCACGTCGGGGCTCTCACCGGCGGCGAGCACCCGGAAGAACTTCACGATCATCGAGCCCGGACCGGACCCATGGACGACGGAGGTATTGGACTGCTCGCCCTGCAGCACCCTGACGGGTGGCACCGTGCCGGGCTCCTGACGCGCCGGCGCCTTGACGAGTTCGCCGACGAGGCGGCCGTCGGCCGTGGTCCCGCGGGTCAGGATGAAGTCGACCCAGAGGCGCACGAAGTCGGCGTCGTGGGTGGCATCGTACGCCCACCGCGCGCCGAGCTCCGGGTGGTCCACCTGGCCGATGAGTCCGGACGCGGCGCCGTCGAGCGGTGCCGTGCGATAGCTGATCGGCACGCTGACGACGTCGGTGCGCGTACCGGAGGTGACGGCCAGGAAGTGCACCTCGAAGCCGGCCTCGCCGGCCGGGTCCTCGAGGACCGTCCCGCCGACGACCGTCAGGTCCACCGACTCCCCCTTCACGGGGAACCACCGCTGCGACGGCAACCACCCGGTGAGGATCTCCGGGACGTAGGGCGTGTGGGTCGCCATTACCTGACCGCCTCCGGGATGGAGATGACGGGCATCGCCTCGGTGTGCGGCGACGCGGTGTTGGAGCTGGCCGAGCGGACACGCAGCCAGAAGAAGTCGTGGCTGCCGAGGGTCAGCGTGATCTCGCCGTCCTCCTCGAACGCCGGGAAGATGGCGCCGCCGAACAGATCGCGCAGGCCACGGCCGGCGAACTCGGGAAGGCGCATCTTCGCCGCGACGGGGTGCTGCGACAGGTTGAAGATGCAGAGCACCGATTCCGCGGGCTCGCCCTCGTTGTTGCCGTGCTCGACCTCGCGGAGGAAGGCCAGGACGTGCTCCGACTCCACCGGGACGTTCCGGTAGACGCCCAGCCCGAACGCCGGGTGCGCCTTGCGGACCGCGAGCATCTGCCGGACCCAGTGCAGCAGCGAGCTGGAGGTCGCCATCTGCGCCTCGACGTTGACGTGGTTGTAGTGGTACACCAGCGACTGCACGACCGGCAGGTACAGCTTGCCGGGATCCACGGGCGAGAAGCCGGCGTTGCGGTCCGGGTTCCACTGCATCGGGGTCCGCGACGCGTCACGGTCCTCGAGCCAGATGTTGTCTCCCATGCCGATCTCGTCCCCGTAGTAGAGGAACGGGCTGCCGGGCAGCGACAGCAGCAGCGCGTGGATCAGCTCCACCTCGGCGCGGGAGTTGTCGAGCAGCGGGGACAGCCGGCGGCGGATACCGACGTTCGCGCGCATGCGCGGATCGGGCGCGTACCACCCGAGCATCGCCTCCCGCTCCTCATTGGTGACCATCTCCAGCGTCAGCTCGTCGTGGTTGCGCAGGAACGTGCCCCACTGTGCGCCCGCGGGGATGTCAGGGGTCTCGGCCATCGTCTCGATGATGGGGGCGGCCTTCTGGTCACGCAGCGCGTAGAAGAGCCGCGGCATGATCGGGAAGTGGAAGCACATGTGGCACTCGGGCTCGTCCTCGCTGCCGAAGTACTCCACCACTTCGTCGGGCATCTGGTTCGCCTCGGCGATGATCACGCGGCCGGGGTAGTTCTCGTCCACCATCGCGCGGAGGCGCTTGAGGAACCCGTGCGTCTCCGGCAGGTTCTCGCAGTTGGTGCCCTCCTCCTCGAAGAGGTAGGGGATGGCGTCCGCCCGGAACCCGTCGATGCCCTGGTCCAGCCAGAACCGCACGACATCGAAGATGGCCTCCTGCACCTTGGGGTTCTCGAAGTTGAGATCCGGCTGGTGGCTGAAGAAGCGGTGCCAGAAGAACTGGCGGCGGACCGGGTCGAACGTCCAGTTCGACTCCTCCGTGTCCACGAAGATGATGCGCGCGTCCTCGTACTTCTCGTCCGTGTCGCTCCAGACGTAGAAGTCGCCGTAGGGACCCTCGGGGTCCCGCCGTGACTCCTGGAACCAGTGGTGCTGGTCCGAGGTGTGGTTCATGGGCAGGTCGATGATGACCCGGACGCCGCGCGCGTGGGCCTCGGCGACGAGCCGCTTGAAGTCGCCCAGGGAGCCGAACTCGTCGAGGACATCGTAGTAGTCGGAGATGTCGTACCCGCCGTCGCGCAGCGGCGACTTGAAGAACGGAGGAAGCCACAGGCAGTCCACGCCGAGCCACTGGAGGTAGTCCATCTTCTCGATGAGCCCCGAGAGGTCACCGGAGCCGTCCCCGTTCGCATCGGCGAAACCTCGGACCAGCGCCTCGTAGAAGACCGCCTTGCGGAACCAGTGGGGGTCGTGGGCCAGTCCAGGTGCGTTGAGCTGGAAGGGGTTGGGCACTAGTGCTGCCTCCTGATTGAGAGAATGTGGGCGGGTTCCACGTAGGGGTCGAGCCGCACGTAGTTGTGCTCGCCCCACGCGAAGGTCTGGCCCGTGACGAGGTCGTCCACGAGGAATGTACCGTTCCCGTCGAGGTCCGCGGCGTCGATCCCGAGCTTCGCGAGATCCAGCGACACGGTGCTCTCGCGCGTACTATGCGGGTCGACGTTGACGACGACGATGATGGTGTCCTTGCCCTCGGCCGTCTGCTTGTGCTTGGCGAAGACCACCGTGGAGGGATCGGTGCTGCTGTGGACGGTGAGGTTCTCGAGGTCTCCGAGCGCGGGATGCGCGCGGCGGATCGCGTTGAGCCGTGTGATGAAGGGGGCTAGCGAGCGGCCCTCCGCCTCGGCTGCGGCGTAGTCCCGGGGACGGTACTGGAACTTCTCGTTGTCGATGTACTCCTCGGCGCCAGGACGGGCGACGTGCTCGAACAGCTCGTACCCGGAGTAGACGCCCCACAGGGGGCTGGCCATGGACGCGAGCACGGCACGGATCTTGAATGCCGCCGGCCCGCCGTACTGGAGGTACTCGGTGAGGATGTCGGGCGTGTTCACGAAGAAGTTGGGGCGGAAGTAGGCCGGCGAGACCGAGCTGATCTCGGTGAAGTACTCCTCCAGCTCCGTCTTGGTGTTCCGCCACGTGAAGTACGAGTAGGACTGCTGGAACCCGGCGCGGCCGAGCGCATGCATCATCGGCGGGCGGGTGAACGCCTCCGCGAGGAAGATGACGTCGGGATGCTTCTTGTTCACGCGGGCGATCAGCCACTCCCAGAACTGCACCGGCTTGGTGTGCGGGTTGTCCACCCGGAAGATCTTCACGCCGTGCTGGATCCACAGGAGGACGATCCGCAGGATCTCCTTCGACAGCCCCTTCGGGTCGTTGTCGAAGTTGATGGGGTAGATGTCCTGGTACTTCTTCGGCGGGTTCTCCGCGTACGCGATCGATCCGTCCACGCGCGTGGTGAACCACTCGGGGTGCGTCTGGACCCAGGGGTGGTCCGGTGCGGCCTGCAGGGCGAGGTCCAGGGCCACCTCGAGGTCCAGCTCGCGGGCCCGGGCGACGAAGGCGTCGAAGTCCTCGAAGGTGCCGAGGTCCGGGTGGATGGCGTCGTGGCCGCCGTCGGCGGAGCCGATGGCCCAGGGCGAGCCGGGGTCGGCGGGGCCGGCCGTCAGCGTGTTGTTCGGTCCCTTGCGGTGCGTGCGGCCGATCGGGTGGATGGGCGGCAGGTACACGACGTCGAAGTTCATGGCCGCCACGGCGTCGAGCCGCTTGGCGGCCTCGCGGAAGGTGCCCGAGGTCCACTCCGCCGTCTCGGGGTTGTAGGTGGCTCCCTCGGAGCGGGGGAAGAACTCGTACCAGGCGGCGCGCCCGGCCAGTTCGCGCTCCACGTTGATGGGGTAGGCCTGCGAGGCGGTCACGAGCGAGCGGATGGGCCGGCGTGCGATGGCCTCGTGGATCTCGGGGGACAGACCCGCGGCGAGGCGCGTCTCGACGCTCTGTGCCGTGTCAGCCAGGACGTCGGCGGCACGGCGGAAGAGCGCGGCGTCGCGGGCGGTCCGCTCCCCTGCGGCCCGCGTGAAGAGTGCGGCCCCTTCGGCGAGCATCAGCTCGACGTCGACCCCCGCGGCGATCTTGATGGTGGCGTCGTGTTCCCACGTGCCGTAGACATCGGACCAGCCCTCGATGGTGAACGTGTGGACCCCCTTGGTCCGCGGCGTCAGGGTCCCGGCCCAGCGGTCGAGGCCGGATCCGACCGGCGTCATACGAACGCGCTGCACCTCCTTGCCACGGGGGTCGTAGAGGACGGCCGAGACGCCGAGCTGGTCGTGGCCCTCCCGGAAGACGGTCGCCCCCACGGCGATGTCCGAGCCCGGGATCCCCTTGGCGGGGAAGCGTCCGTCCTCGACGACGGGACTGACCGCCGTGATCGGGATGCGGCCGAAGCGCAGTCCCTCGGGATACGGGGCATTTCGGTTCTGCTCGGTAGGAGTGCTCACCTGCACGACGTTAGCGAGTAATGGGCCGAAATGCTAAGGGGGCTTCGCGTAACGTCAAGCCCGCTCCTGTATTACGCAAGCGTTTGCGCACCCGTCTCCCCTGCGCAGGGCAAGTGCGCTAGCGTAACCGGGGTGAAGGCCATCCGCAGATTTACCGTCAGAACCGTCCTCCCCGAGAGCATCGCCCCTCTGGGCAAGCTCGCAAGCAATCTGCGTTGGTCCTGGCACCTGCCGACCTCGCGCCTGTTCGAGGACATCGACCGCGCCGCCTGGGAGGAGAGCGGCCACGATCCGGTGTCCTTCCTGGGCTCCGTGACACGCGAGAAGCTGCAGCAGCTCGCCGCCGACGAGAAACTGGTGCAGCGCATCCAAGAACTCGGCGCCGACCTCGACAGCTACCTGACGGAACCGCGCTGGTACCAGGGCCTCGGCGAGGACGCGCCCCGCAGCATCGCCTACTTCTCCCCCGAGTACGGCATCAGCGCCGTCCTCCCGCAGTACTCCGGCGGCCTCGGCATCCTCGCCGGCGACCACCTGAAGTCCGCATCCGATCTCGGTGTCCCCCTGATCGGCGTGGGCCTGCTCTACCAGGCCGGCTACTTCAAGCAGTCCCTGTCCCGGGACGCCTGGCAGCAGGAGACCTACCCGGTCCTCGACCCCGACGGCCTGCCGCTGACCCTGCTCCGCGAGGAGGACGGCTCCGCCGCGATGGTGGTGCTGCCCCTGCCCAACGGACGGCAGCTCTCGGCGCACATCTGGCGTGCCGACGTCGGCCGTGTGCCCCTCCTGCTCCTCGACTCGAACGTCGCCGAGAACGACGACGCGGCGCGCAACGTCACCGACCGCCTCTACGGCGGCGGCGGGGACCAGCGCCTCCAGCAGGAACTGCTCCTCGGGATGGGCGGGGTGAAGGCCCTGCGCATCTTCCAGCGCCTCACCGGGACGCCGGCTCCCGAGGTCTTCCACACCAACGAGGGCCACGCCGGCTTCCTCGGGATCGAGCGCATCCGCGAACTCATGGACCCGTCCAACGAGTCGCCGATGAGCTGGGAGGAGGCGCTCACCGCGGGACGCGCGTCCACCGTGTTCACCACCCACACTCCGGTACCCGCCGGCATCGACCGCTTCGAGCGCTCCCAGATCGAGCACTTCTTCCACGCCGGCCTCGCGCCCGCCGTGCCCACCGACCGCGTCCTGGCCCTCGGCGCGGAGAACTACGCGGACGGCGACCCGACGAAGTTCAACATGGCCGTCATGGGCCTGCGCCTCGCGCAGCGTGCCAACGGCGTGGCGAAGCTGCACGGCGAGGTCTCGCGCGGCATGTTCTCCGGACTCTGGCCGGGGTTCGACGCCCGCGAGGTGCCCATCACGTCCGTGACCAACGGCGTGCACGTGCCGAGCTGGGTGGACCCGCAGATCGCGGACTTCGCCCTCGAGCACTTCGGCGCCGAATCCGTCCTCGACCCCCAGTGGGCCAAGGTCTACGACGTCCCGGACACGGACATCTGGGCCCTGCGCCGCAGCCTCCGCTCGAACCTCGTGGACGACGTGCGCCAGCGCCTGCGCTCCTCGTGGAAGAAGCGCGGCGCGGCCGACGCCGAACTGGCGTGGACCGACTCCGTACTGGATCCCGACGTCCTGACGATCGGTTTCGCGCGCCGCGTCCCGACGTACAAGCGCCTCACGCTCATGCTGCGTGACCCCGCCCGTCTCAAGGCGCTGCTGCTGCACCCGGAGCACCCCATCCAGCTGGTCATCGCCGGCAAGTCACACCCCGCCGACGAGCAGGGCAAGCGCATGATCCAGGACCTGGTCCGGTTCACGGACGACCCCGAGGTCCGCCACCGCATCGTCTTCCTGCCCAACTACGACATCGCCATGGCCCTCACGCTCTTCCCGGGCTGCGACGTGTGGCTGAACAACCCGCTGCGTCCGCTCGAGGCCTGCGGGACGTCCGGCATGAAGGCCGCGATCAACGGCGGTCTCAACCTCTCCGTCCTCGACGGCTGGTGGGACGAGATGTACGACGGCGACAACGGCTGGGCGATCCCGACCGCCAACAACGGTGCCTCCGCCGACGAGCGCGACGACATCGAGGCCGCGGCCCTGTACGACCTCCTCGAGACCCAGGTGGGCCCGCGCTTCTACTCGCTGGTCCCCGCCGAGGGTGCCGGTGCGGCCGGGCCGTCCGAGCCCTCGCGCGACGGCGTCCCGCACCAGTGGATCGCGATGATCAAGCACACCATGGCGACGCTCGGCCCGGCCGTGTCCGCCGAGCGCATGCTGCAGGACTATGTGGAGAAGCTGTACCGCCCGGCCTGGCGCTCCGGCCAGGAGGCCGCCGCCGACTCCTTCGCGCTCGCGAGGAGGACCGCCGCCTGGCGCTCCCGCGTGCAGGGCAGCTGGCCTGCGGTGCAGGTGGAACACGTCGATTCGACCGGCGTGTCCGAGAACCCGCAGATCGGTGATTCCCTGACCGTCAACGCGTACGTCTCCCTCGGGGGCCTCGACCCCGACGACGTCGCCGTGGAGGTCGCCTACGGGCGTGCCCTCGAGAGCGATGAGCTGAGCGATGTCACGGTCGACGACCTCGTCGTCGCCGAGAACCTGGGCAGCGGACGCTACCTCTTCACGGGCGGCGTCCGGATCGACCACTCCGGGTCCTTCGGCTACACAGTGCGGGTGCTGCCGAAGCACGCGACGCTGGCGACGAAGGCCGAACTGGGACTCATCGTCAACGCCTGATCTGCTGCGCCACCGTCGACGAAGCCCGGGACCTGATCGGTCCCGGGCTTCGTCGTTCCAGGGCTTCGTCGTCCCCGGCGGGTGTCCCTGATCCGCCGTCACCGCCTCAGCAGCGGTAGATGCGTACCGAGTCCGCTGCCACCGTGTCGCCGTCGCCCGAGAGCAGACGCAGCGTCCCGTCGACCGGACCGCGCGCCGCGGAGTCGAAGGTGGGGGTGAACCAGCGCGGCTGCTCCCCCTCGACGCCCTGGCCCTGCAGGATCCACGCCGAGGGCAGATGGATGCGGGTGTCCTCGAGCGAGCCGTTGATCACCACGAGTCCGTTGATGGTGCCGCCGGTCGAGCCGAGGAGGAGCTGCACGGTCCGCGTCCGCGGGTCGTTCCATTCCTGCGCGGTCATGGGCAGCCCGGCCGCGCTGAACCACACCAGCGTCGACTGGTCGCCGCGTGAGGGGAACGTGGGGGGCTGCCGCGCCAGGAAATCCTTCCGGATGGACAGCAGCGTGCGCGTGGTCTCGAACATGCGGCGTGACGCGGCGTCGTCGGGCCAGTGCACCCAGGTGAGTTCGTTGTCCTGGCAGTAGGCGTTGTTGTTGCCGTGCTGCGTACGCCCGAGCTCGTCGCCGGCCATCAGCATCGGTACGCCCAGCGAGATGAGCAGCGACGCCATGATGTTGCGTGCGCTCCGCTCGCGGCGGGCCAGGATGCCCTCGTCCTCCGTGCGTCCCTCGGCGCCGTGGTTGTAGCTGCGGTTGTCGTTGTGGCCGTCGCGGTTCTCCTCGCCGTTGGCCTCGTTGTGCTTGCGCTCGTACGCGGTGAGGTCCGCGAGCGTGAAGCCGTCGTGGGCGGTCACCAGATTGATCGAGGCCAGCGCGCTGCGGCCCGATGCCGCGAACAGCTCCGCCGATCCGGCCAGGGATCCGGCCAGGCGTCCCGGCGAGGAGCCCGTCCCTCCGCGCGAGATCGCGGCGATGTCGTGCAGCCAGAAGTCCCGCACCGTGTCGCGGAAGCCATCGTTCCAGTCCGCCCAGCCGATGGGGAACTGCCCGGTCCGCCAGCCGTCCGGCCCGAGGTCCCAGGGCTCGGCGATGAGCTTGGTCCCGCGCAGGGCTTCGGACGCCCTGACGGCCACGAGGAAGGGGTGTCGCTGCGTGAACACGTTGCGCTCGTCGCGGGCGAGGCTCACGGCGAGGTCGAACCGGAAGCCGTCGATCTTGAACTCCTCCACCCAGTAGCGCAGCGAATCGAGCGCGAACTCGACGACGCGGGGCTGGGAGAAATCGAGCGTGTTCCCGCACCCGGTGGTGTCGACGTACCGCCCGGTGGCGTCGTGCCGGTAGTAGTCGGCGTCCCCGAGTCCGCGCCAGCACAGTGCCGGGCGGTGCTGATCGCCTTCGGCGGTGTGGTTGTAGACGACGTCGAGGATCACCTCGAGGCCCGCCTCGTGGAGCGCGCGGACCATGCCCTTGAACTCGTCGAGGACGGCGGACGGCCCCGCGGCCCGGGCCTCCGCGGTGGCGTAGTCCGTGTGGGCCGCGAAGAAGCCGAGCGTGTTGTAGCCCCAGTAGTTGCCGAGGCCCAGGGGCTCGAGATGCGGTTCGTCGATGTGGAAGTGCACGGGGAGGAGCTGCACGGCGGTCACGCCGAGGTCGCGGAGGTGGGCGATCATGACCGGGTGGGCGAGGCCCGCGTAGGTCCCCCGGAGGCGCTCCGGCACGTCGGGGTGGAGCTTCGTGAGGCCCTTTACGTGCGCCTCATAGACGACGGTGTCACGCCACGGGGTCAGGGGCCGTTCGCTCGTGCCCCAGTCGAAGGTGTGCTCGAGGAACACCGAGTAGTAGGAGCGCGACGGTGTCTCCGCCGCCCCGGGGTCGAGAGGGATCGTCTCGATGGCCCGGGCGTACGGGTCGAGGAGCAACTGCGCCTCGCCCACGGCGCCCGGCAGGTCCTTGCCCGTGGGCCAGAACGCGTAGAGGGCACCGGGTGGGACCGGGCCCACCAGGCCGTGGTGGACGCCCCCGTCGAGCCCCACCAGGGTCTCCGACGTCCATGTGCCGTCCGCCCGGCGCCAGTGCACGTCCATCGAGGCGATGCCCGGCGCCCAGACCGCGGCATTGGCGTGGGCGTCCGTGCCCCACGCCCCCCGGGCGGGGTGGAGTCCGAGCGGGAACTCGCGGGAGGCGCGCGTCAGGGGTGCGGGGTTCGTCATGCGCGGGATCAGGCGGAGCGCTGGCGGGACACCTCGTAGAGCGTGATTCCCACCGCCATCGACGCGTTCAGCGACTCCATGGCGGAATCGATCGGGATGGACACGATCTGGTCGCAGTTCTCGCGGACGAGCCGGGAGAGGCCCTTGCCCTCGGAACCGACGACGATGCAGATGGGGTCGCGGCCGAGGGACAGTTCCGGCAGCGAGACGTCGCCGTCGCCGTCGAGCCCGAGGACGAAGATGCCCTTCTGCTTGAAGGCCTTGAGCGCGGCGTTGAGGTTGCCGACGCGGGCCACGGGTACGCGCACGGCGGCTCCGGCGCTGGTCTTCCACGCCGACGCCGTCACGCCCACCGAGCGGCGCTCGGGCACGATGACGCCGTGGCTGCTGAACGCCGAGGCGGAGCGGATGATCGCTCCCAGGTTGCGGGGGTCGGTGATGCCGTCCAGCGCCACGAAGAGCGGGGCGTTACCGATGTGTCCGCGCCGGAACCGCTCGATGGTCTCGTCCGCGAGGTCCAGTGCGTCCGCGTACTCGTACGGCGGGATCTGCAGCATGAGCCCCTGGTGCACGGCGCCGTCCGTCATGCGGTCCAGTTCGGGCTTGCCGGTCTCCATCACGGGGATGCCGCGTTCGGCGGCCATCTTCAGGGACTCCCGCACGCGGTCGTCCATCTCGATGCGGATGGCGACGTGGAGGGCTTTCGCCGGGATGCCGGCCCGGAGCGCCTCCACCACGGAGTTGCGGCCGGTGACGACCTCCTCGGCGGCCTTCCCACGGGTGCGGCCGGTGCCGGCGCCCTTGCCGCCGTCCCGCTTCGCTGCCGCACGCTCAGCGAGCTCCTTGCTCTTGTACGCCTTGTGGTACGGGCGGTCCTCCGCCTTCGGTGTGGGGCCCTTGCCCTCGAGCGACTTGCGCCCATGTCCGCCGGTGCCGATGGTGGGGCCCTTTTTCGTTTTGCGAACCGCGCCTGGACGTCCGTGACTGGCCATGGAAGAACACCTTTATATAGAGGAAGAATCGCCTCCAGTTTACGCGGAGCCGGGCAGCTGGGCCCGCACGTGTTCCAGTCAGGCCGCGCGTGCGGACCGGGAGGGGACGTGCACCGGGTCGGTCAGCCCTCGGCGAGGGACCAGCGGACGCCGTCCGCCGCATCCTCGAGGACGATCCCGGCGGCGGCCAGCGCGTCGCGGATGGCGTCCGCCCGGGCCCAGTCGCGGTCGGAGCGGGCAGCGGTGCGCTCGGCGATCCTCGCACCGACCAGCGCATCGAGGGCCCTCGTGGCCGCGGCGTCGGCGGCGGTGCCGGACGTGGCGGTCCCCGCGTCGTCCAGTCCGAGGACGGCGGTCATCGCGGCGACGGCGGCGAGGTCGGTCCGGACGGCGTCGTCGTCGCCCGCCGCCAGCGCCGTGTTGCCGCTGCGCACCGTGGTGTGGAGGACCGCGAGGGCCTGGGGGACGTTGAGGTCGTCGTCCATGGCGGCCCCGAAGCCGTCGGGGAGGTCGACGGCACGGACGGGGCCGGGGGCCGGGGCGCCGACACGCGCGGAGGCCTTGGCGATGAATCCGTCGATGCGCGCCACCGCCGATGCCGCCTCCTGCAGGGACGTCTCGCGGTAGTCGAGCACCGACCGGTAGTGGGCCTGGCCGAGGTAGTAGCGCACCACGCGGGGCCCGGCGGCGTCGATCATCTCCTGCGGGCTGACGGTGTTGCCGATCGACTTCGACATCTTCTCGCCGCCGTACGTGACCATGCCGTTGTGCATCCAGAAGCGGGCGAACGCGTGGCCTGCGGCCTGCGACTGGGCCATCTCGTTCTCGTGGTGCGGGAAGCGCAGGTCGAGGCCACCGCCGTGGATGTCGAACTCCGTGCCGAGGTACTTCGTCACCATGCTCGAGCACTCGAGGTGCCAGCCGGGTCGACCCGTCCCCCAGGGGCTCGACCAGGACGCGCTCGCGGGGTCGGTGTCCTTCGAGCCCTTCCACAGTGCGAAGTCACGCGGGTCGCGCTTGCCGCGCGGGTCGGCATCGGGCGCGGCCTGCATGTCGTCGATGTCCTGGCGGGTGAGGCTGCCGTAGGCGGGCCAGGACCGCACGTCGAAGTAGACGTCGCCCGAACCGTCCGGCGCCGGGTAGGCATGGCCGCGGTCGATGAGCCGCTGGATGAGGGCGTGCATCTCGGGGATGTGGCCGGTGGCGCGCGGCTCGTAGGTTGGAGGGCGCACACCGAGCGCCGTGTAGGCGTCGTCGAAAGCGCGCTCGAACCGGTACGCAAGCGCCCACCACTGCTCCTGGGGTACCACGGACGGGTCCTCGGCGGCGGCGCCGTCGCGGAAGGAGTCCTGCGACTTGGCGAGGATCTTGTCGTCGATGTCGGTGACGTTCCGTACCACCGTGACGCGGAGGTCCCGCGCCTCGAGCCACCGCGTCAGCTGGTCGAACGCGATCGCCGAGCGGACATGGCCCACGTGGGGCATCCCCTGGACGGTGGCACCGCAGTAGTAGAGACTCGCCCGGCCCGGTTCGAGGGGTTCGAAGGGGCGCACCTCGGCGCGGGCGGTGTCATAGAATCGCAGGCTCACCGGTCCAGATTACCCGTCGGCAGCGCACGTCCCTGCGGCGTCGCGGGCGTAGCGCCTCAGCGGGAGCGTACGAGGACGGCGGTCGCGATGGCCGCGACGCCCTCTCCCCTGCCGGTCAGGCCCAGCCCGTCCGTGGTGGTGGCCGAGATGCTGACGGGTGCCTGCGCGGCGTCGGACAGGACCGCCTCCGCCTCCGCCCGGCGCGGCGCGAACTTCGGCCGGTTCCCGATGAGCTGCACGGCGATGTTGCCGATGTCGAATCCGGCCTCGCGGACGATCGCGGCGGCCGCGGCGAGCAGGGCGTGCCCGGACGCGCCGGCGTATTCGGGTCGGTCCGTGCCGAAGTGGGTGCCGAGGTCGCCCACACCGGCGGCGGAGAAGAGGGCGTCGGCCGCGGCATGGGCGACGGCGTCGCCGTCGGAGTGCCCGGACAGGCCCTGCTCCCCCTCCCACAGCAGGCCCGCGAGCCACAGCGGGGCGGGCGCATCGGCGGGCGCATAGGCGTGGACGTCGACGCCGATGCCCGTGCGGGGAAGGTGGGTGTGCTCGCTCAGGTACACGGCTGCTCCTGCTACTGGTAGGGGTCGGTCAACCCGCGACGTGCGGGAGGGACGGGACGTCGACGGGCACCCGGGCGAGGACCGCCTCGGCGATGACGAGGTCCAGCGGCGTGGTGACCTTGAAGGCGAGGGCGTCGCCGTCGACCACGCGGACGGTGGCACCGCGCGCCTCCATCAGCATGGCGTCGTCCGTGACCGTCGGATCGGCCGCACCGACGGCGGCGTGCGCGGCGCGGAGGGCCACGGCGTCGAAGCCCTGGGGGGTCTGCACGGCGCGCAGCGCACCGCGATCCGGGGTCGCGGTGACGACGTCGCCGTCCACCACCTTGACCGTGTCCACGACCGGCAGCACGGGGATGACCGCTGCGGCGCCGGCGGCGACGGCGGTGGCGACGCGCCGGAACACGTCCGGTGGCGTGAGGGCCCGCGCGGCGTCGTGGACGAGGACGACGGCGATCGCCGCCGGCAGCGCATCGAGGCCGGCTCGGACCGAGGCCGTCCGGGTCGCGCCACCGGTCACCGCGGTGACGGCCGGGCCGCCGGGACGGCTTGCGGCGGCGACCACGGCGGAGAGGACGGCGTCGTCCTGCGGGAGGACCACGACGACATGGCTCGCGACACCCGCCGCGATGACGGCGTCGAGCGAGTGTTCGAGGAGGGTACGCCCGGCGCACAGGACGCGGGCCTTGGGGATGCCCCGGCCCAGCCGCTGCCCGGCGCCCGCGGCGACCACCACGACACCGACCGCGCGGACGGCATGCTGCTTCTCGGACATCCCGTCACCCTATGTCAGGACCACGCAAAAAAGGGACCCGAAGGTCCCTCTTCCGCGCCGCCGTCGTCTCCTAGGAGGCGAGGACGTCGTCGAGAACGCTTGCAGCCTTCTCTTCGTCGGTCTTCTCAGCGAGTGCCAGCTCGGAGATGAGGATCTGCCGCGCTTTCGCGAGCATCCTCTTCTCGCCGGCCGACAGGCCGCGGTCGTGGTCGCGGCGCCACAGGTCCCGGACTACCTCGGCGACCTTGATGACATCGCCGGAGGCGAGCTTCTCGAGGTTCGCCTTGTAGCGGCGCGACCAGTTGGTGGGCTCTTCCGTGAATTCGGCCCGCAGGACGTCGAACACATGCTCGAGTCCCTCCTTGCCCACCACGTCGCGAACCCCTACGAGGTCAACGTTCTCTGCTGGTACTTCTATCGTCAGATCACCCTGTGCCACCTTGAGCTTGAGATACATCTTCTCCTCGCCCTTGATGACGCGCATCTTGATCTCCTCGATCTTCGCTGCGCCGTGATGCGGGTAAACAACTGTTTCGCCGACCTCAAAAACCATGTGGACTTTCCCCTTTCCCGGGAACCAGTTTATCACGGTAACGACACGCCGATGCCGCGTTTTCGCAGGTCAGGCGGCCGAAACAAGCACAAAGAACTATGATTCGCCCCTTGACTGCAGAGGATTTCAGTGATCCAGACCACTGCGCATCCGGCAAACCGACACCACGATTCGACGGCGTTGCCGATAGTCTGTTGAGTACGTCCGCTCCGGATCACCCCCGGTCCCACCTGTTGAACCCCAGGAGTTTGTGCTGTGAATAGTGCACCGAAGAACCGAGTGCAGCAGGCCGTTGCTGCAGGCGCCGTGCTGCTGACGCTGGGCGTCTCCGGCTGCAGCTTCACCACGGAGCAGTCGACGACGACGCAGTACGCGGCGTCCGACGGCATCGTGAAGGACCTCGGGCCGGTGCTCCTGCGCAACATCCTGATCGTCGGCCGCGACGACGAGACGGCCGGACGGCTCATCGGCACCGTGTTCAACACGAGCGACGACCCCGTGACGCTCTCCATCCAGGCCGGCGGTGCCGCCACCGAGGTGACCATCGACGGTCAGGGCCAGTTCAGGTTCGAGGAGGAGTCCTCGGACGACGCAACGCTCGAAGGGCTCGAGGACATCCCGGGCTCCCTCATCGATGTCGAGTTCGACGTCGAGGGCGAGCAGGCCGTCTTCGAGGTGCCGGTCCTCGACGGGACCCTCGAGGAGTACCGCGAGTACGTTCCCGGCGGCTACACGCCGCGACCGAGCGAGCCCGCCGCGACCGAAGAAGCCGCCGAGGGCGAGTAGCCTCGTCTCCCCACGAACGCGAACTGCCCGCCCCGGGATCGGAGGCGGGCAGTTCCATGTCCGGGCCGGGCGCGGCTAGGGCTCGTACTTGTAGCCGAGGCCGCGCACGGTGATGAGGTAGCGCGGGTTCGAGGGGTCGGGCTCCACCTTGCCGCGAAGCCGCTTCACGTGGACGTCGAGGGTCTTGGTGTCCCCCACGTAGTCCGACCCCCACACGCGGTCGATCAGCTGGCCGCGCGTCAGGACCCTCCCGGAATTCCGGAGCAGCATCTCGAGCAGCTCGAACTCCTTGAGCGGCAGGGCCACCTGCTCGCCGTCGACGCTCACCACGTGGCGTTCGATGTCCATCCGGACCGGACCGGCCTGGATGGTGTTGGCGATCAGCTCCTCGGGCTCGCCCTGGCGCCGGAGCACCGCACGCACGCGTGCCACGAGTTCACGGGACGAGTACGGCTTGGTCACGTAGTCGTCCGCGCCGAGTTCGAGGCCCACCACCTTGTCGATCTCCGCGTCCTTCGCCGTCAGCATGATGACCGGCACGCTGGAGCGCTGGCGCAGCTGGCGGCACACCTCGGTGCCGGAGAGCCCGGGCAGCTGGAGGTCCAGCAGCACGAGGTCCGCCCCCGAGCGGTCGAACTCGGTGATGGCGTCGAGCCCGTTGTCCACGACGGACACCTCGAAGCCTTCCTTGCCGAGGAGGTAGGACAGCGGGTCGCTGAACGATTCCTCGTCCTCGACGATCATGATTCGACTCAAGCCTTGACTCCCTGCTCATGGACAGCGGTGCTGCCCTTCTTCGCCGACTTCCTGTCGGCGCCCTGCGTCGTCGCTCCGTCCGCACCGGACTGGGCGTCGTCCTCCGACGTCCCCTCCATCTCCGGCAGGCGGACCGTGAACGTGCTGCCCTGCCCGGCCTGCGACCAGACCGTCACCTCGCCGCCGTGGTTCGAGACCACGTGCTTGACGATGCTGAGGCCGAGACCCGTGCCGCCGGTCTGGCGGGAGCGGGCGGCGTCGATGCGGTAGAACCGCTCGAAGATGCGCTCCTGCTCCTCGGGCGTGATGCCCGTGCCCTGGTCGGTGACCGACACCTGCACGAGGCCGTCCCGCGACCGCACACCCACTCCCACCCGCGTGCCCTCGGGCGAGTAGCGGATGGCGTTGTCGATGAGGTTGCGGAAGGCCGTCATGAGGAGGTCGCGGTCACCGTAGACCGGCGTGGGAGCGGAGCCGCCGACGACGATGTCGATCTGCTTGCTCTCCGCGGGGAGCTTGTTGCGGTCCACGGCCTCCGCGATGACCGAGTTCACGTCCACGGCCTTGCCGCGGCGCACGACGTCGGCGCCCTGCAGGCGGGAGAGCTCGATGATGTCCTGCACGAGGGCGGAGAGGCGCCCGGACTCCTTGTGCATGCGCTGGGCGAAGCGGCGGACCGCCACCTCGTCCTCGGCGGCGTCCTCGATGGCCTCGGCGAGGAGGGAGATGGCGCCCACCGGTGTCTTCAGCTCGTGCGAGACGTTCGCCACGAAGTCGTTGCGGATCTCCTCGCTGCGGGTGATCTCCGTGCGGTCGTCCGCGAGGATCAGGATGTACTCGGCACCCAGGGCCGCCACGCGGACCTGCACCACGATCGTGCCCTGGCCGAACGGCCCCCGGGGGAGCTCGAGCTGCTGCTGCTCGATCACGCCGTCACGCCGGACACGGGCCGTGAGGTCGAGGAGTTCGGAGTGCACCACGGTGTGGCCGCGCACCAGCCCGAAGGCGTAGGCCGCAGGGCTGGCCCGGACCACGCCGTCGATCGCGTCCACGATCACGTACGCACGGCCGATGATGGAGAGGACCTCGGCGGCGCCGTCGGGCAGCGTCGGCTCGTCCTCGTAGAGGAGCCGGACCCGCTGGGCCTCGCTCGCGCGGAACGCCACCATGCCGCCCACGCCGAGGGCCAGGCCGACCAGCCCGGCCACGAGCGTCAGGAGAAGGGGGTCCACGCTCATAGCTTATGCGCTGCGGTTTCCCGGTCCCCTGCCATCCGGTGGCAATGGACCGGTGGTTCAACTAACGTTCACACAAAGCGGAGCATCAGTTCACCGTGGGCTGGAAGGCTCGACCGGAAGTGCACCGTTGGACCAGACGAATTGGGAAGGACGCCTACGTGCGTAAGGTATTCCAGGCCGAGCTCCATCAGATCGGGGAGGAGCTCATCGAGATCTCGCAGCTCGTCTCCGAGGCGATCCAGAAGGCCAACAGCGCCTTCCAGGGGGCCGACACCGAGCTCGCGCAGGAGGTCATCGCCGCCGATGCACGGATCGACTTCCTCCAGAACTCCCTCGATGAGCGCGCGATCGACATCCTCGCCCTGCAGGGTCCCGTGGCATCCGACCTCCGCATGATCGTCGGCGCGCTGCGGATGAGCGCGTCGCTGGAGCGCATGGGAGACCTCGCCCGGCACGTGGCGCAGCTCGCGCGGCTGCGGTTCCCCGCGAACGTCATCCCCGAGAGCATCCGGTCCACCTTCGACGAACTCGCCGCACTCGACGTGCAGATTGCCGCGAAGGTCACCGAGCTGCTGGAGACGCGCAACCTGGACCTGAGCAACGAGATCAACGCGGCCAACGCACGCGTCAACGAACTGCACGCGGGCGTCTTCAGGGCGGTCGCCTCCGAGGACTGGAACGAGACCGCGCCGACGACCGTCGACGTGACCCTCGCAAGCCGCTACTACGAGCGTTTCGCCGATCACGGGGTCTCCGTGTCCAGGAAGGTCACCTACCTCGTCACCGGCGAATGGCAGCCCAGCGCACCGCTGAACTGACCCGCACCCCGATCAACAGGAACGACGGCGACCCCCTGGGGGTCGCCGTCGTTCCTGTTGATGCCGTCGGAGCTAGTGCTTGCCCTGGTTCGCGACCGCCTCGATGGCCGCCGCCGCGGCATCTGCGTCGAGGTAGGTGCCGCCTGCCTTCACGGGCTCGAGGTCCTCGTCCAGCTCGTAGACGAGCGGGATGCCCGTCGGGATGTTCAGCGAGGCGATGTCCCTGTCGCTGATGCCGTCGAGGTGCTTCACGAGGGCGCGCAGCGAGTTGCCGTGGGCGGCGATCAGGACGGTCCTGCCGGCTTTGATGTCTACCGTGATGTCGGACTCCCAGTACGGCAGGAAGCGGTCGAGGACGTCCTTCAGGCATTCGGTGCGGGGGACGTCGTCGCCGAGGTCCGCGTAGCGCGGGTCGCCGACCTGCGAGTACTCGCTGTCGTCGTCGAGCGGCGGCGGTGGGGTGTCATAGGACCGGCGCCATTCCATGAACTGCTCCTCGCCGAACTCCGCGAGGGTCTGGGCCTTGTCCTTGCCCTGCAACGCTCCGTAGTGGCGCTCGTTGAGCCGCCAGTGGCGCTTGACGTCGATCCAGCTGCGGTCGGCGGCCTCGAGTGCGAGATTCGCGGTGATGATGGCGCGCTTCTGCCGGGACGTGTAGACGATGTCGGGAAGGATGCCGGCCTCGGTCAGCAGGTGCCCGCCGCGGGTGGCCTCCTCGCGGCCCTTCTCCGTGAGGGCGACGTCCACCCAGCCGGTGAAGAGGTTCTTCTCGTTCCATTCGCTCTGCCCGTGGCGCAGCAGGATCAGTGTGTAGGTCATGGTTCCAGTCTGCCGTATGGCACTGCCGGAGGTCATGCGCGGGCGACGTATGACGGTGCCCGCGGGACGGGCGCCGGCGCGGCGGCACGCCCGGGGTGCCCTACCCTTGATGGGTGCCTCCGCGTCCCCGTCCCCCGAAACCTCTCGGGACCATCACCCGCGGCACCACCGCCCCGAACCGCCTCCGCCGGATGGACCGCTGGCTCGCGGGGCCCCAGGGACACCGCCTCCGCCGCGCCGCGGACCCGCTCGTCGTCGACCTCGGCTACGGGGCCGCCCCGGTCACCGCCGTCGAACTGTTCACACGCCTGCGGTCCGTGCGCCACGACGTCGAGGTGGTCGGCATCGAGATCGACCCCGCCCGGGTGGCCGCCGCAGCACCGCTCGCCCGCCCCGGCCTCGGCTTCCGGCAGGGCGGCTTCGAGCTGCCGCTGGACGGCCGGCGCCCCGTCGTCGTGCGCGCCTTCAACGTGCTGCGGCAGTACGACGAGGACGAGTACGCCGCCTACTGGGACGAGGTGCGCCTCCGCCTGGCCCCCGGCGGCGTGTTCATCGACGGCACCTGCGACGAGATCGGGCGCCGCGCCACCTGGGCGACCCTCGACAGCGAGGGACCGGTGTCACTGAGCGTGTCGCTGCGCTTCGGTGCGTTCGCACTGCCCTCCGACGTTGCGGAGCGGCTGCCCAAGGCGCTGATCCACCGGAACGTGCCCGGAGAGCGCGTCCACGCGTATCTCCGTGCCCTGGACAAGGCCTGGCTCGACGCCGCGGCGCTCGCCTCGTTCGGGAACCGGCAGCGCTGGACGGCGACGTGCGCTGCACTGAAAGCGGACGGCTGGCCGTTGCTGGACGGCCCGTCCCGGTGGCGGCTCGGCGAGGTCACCGTCGCCTGGGAGGCCGTGCGGCCGGGCTCGACGAGCGGCGGCTACCAGGGGCCGTAGGGCCCGCTGCTGCCGCCGCGACCCGAGGTCTGGCTGACGGCCGGCTTCACGTCGGCGAGATACACGCACGCCGCGATGATGGCCACGAGCTGGAAGAGGTTGAAGCCGCCCCGGCTGCTCAGGGTGGACAGCAGGCCGACGACGACGGCACCGCCCGTGAGGGCCAGCCAGAACCCCTTGGTCCGCTTGAAGGCGGCCTCGAAGGCCGTCCCGGGGCGCCGCACGCAGTCGGTGAGGGCCCACACCTCGATCCCCAGGGCCACGAAGCCGAGCGCGAGGTACAGGTATTGCTGGATCAGGAGGACGAGGTACACGCGTTCAGCTTAGCTGGCCCGCCTCCCGGGATGCACGGGACGCAGCCGGCACCGGCGAGGCCTCACCGCCGGCCGCCCGGTGGCGCGCCCGGTCGGTCGCCTGATGGAGCGCCTGGTCGAGGTCCGCCCAGAGGTCCTCGGGGTTCTCGATGCCGACGGACAGGCGCACGAGTGCCTCGGGCACGGTCAGCGGTTCGGCGGGCTGGCGCCGGCGCCGTTCCACGAGCGACTCCACGCCCCCGAGGGAGGTGGCGGGGAGCCACAGCCGGACGGCGGCGACGAGCGCGTCCGCCGTGGCGACGTCGTCGAGTTCGATGCTGACGATGCCGCCGAAGCCGCTGAACTGCGCGGCCGCGCGCTCGTGGCCCGGGTCCGAGGGCAGGCCCGGGTAGCGCACGCGGCGCACGGCGGGATGCTCCGCGAGGCGGTGCGCGAGCGTCAGGGCCGTGCCCTGGCTCCGGTCCATGCGCAGGGCGAGGGTGCGCAGCCCCCGCAGGGCGAGCCACACCTCGAACGGTCCCGCGATCGCGCCGTGCAGCGTCCGGTGCGCCAGGAGGCGCTCGCGCCGCACGGCGTCGGACGTGACGAGCGCCCCGAGGACCACGTCGGAGTGGCCGGCCAGCCACTTCGTGACGGAGTGCAGGACGACGTCGACGCCGGCCTCCAGCGGGCGGTGCACGATGGGCGTGTTGAAGGTGTTGTCGGCGACGACGACGGCGCCCGCCGCGTGGGCTGCGTCGGTCAGGACGGCCAGCTCTGCGACCTCGAGCATGGGGTTGGTGGGGCTCTCGAGCCACAGCATGAGGTGCCCGGCGTCGAACCGTGCGGCGAGGTCGGCGAGCTGGGCGAGGACGGCGTCGGTGTCCGCGACGTCGACGACGTGCAGTTCGAAGCGGCCCTGGGCGGCGAGGTCGGCGGCGAGGCCGAGCGAGCCCGCGTAGGCGTGGCGCGGCATGAGGACCGCTCCGCCCGAGGGCACGAGCGAGAGCGCGGCGGCGGCGGCGGCGAGGCCCGAGGCGAAGACGAGCGCCGGGAGTTCCCCTCCCTCGAGGGCACCGAGCGCCTCCTCGAAGGGGTCCCACGTGGGGTTGGAACCACGGGCGTAGATGCGGTCGCCCGGCTGGGGCGCCCGCGTCTCGTGGTAGGTCGTGGTGAGGACGATCGGCGCGTTGACGGGTGCGTCGTGCTCGCGGGGAGGACGCCCCGCCGCGACGGTGAGGGTGTCGGGGGCGAGGTCGGGCCGCTCGGATGCCATCCTCCGAGCCTAGCCCGGTGGCCGATCCCGCCCGCAAGTGTTACCCGGGCACAAGGTCGCCGCCACTCGGTAGGCTGAGTCCGTGACCTTTCCCCTCCCGCACGGACTCCCCGGGCTCTTCGTCGCCCTCGAGGGCGGCGACGGCGCCGGCAAGTCCACCCAGGCGGCAATGCTCTGCCGGGCCCTCGAGGCCGGTGGCCGTCGAGCGGTCCGCACACGGGAACCGGGCGGCACCCCGATCGGGGAGACGCTCCGCTCCCTCGTCCTCGAGTACGGCCACGGCGAGATCGATGCTCGCACCGAGGCCCTCCTGTTCGCCGCCTCGCGGGCGGCCCACGTGCAGCAGGTGATCCTGCCCGCCCTGCGGCGCGGCGACGTCGTGGTGTGCGACCGCTACATCGACTCCTCCGTCGCCTACCAGGGGGCCGGCCGCGGACTGGGTGCGCAGGCGGTCCTCGAGGTGAACCTCTGGGCCACCGAGGGCCTCCGCCCCGACCTCACCGTCCTGCTCGACGTGGAGCCCGCGGAGGGCCGGAGCCGGCGCACCGCGGGCTCCGCGCCCGAGGACCGCCTGGAGTCCGAACCCGACGGCTTCCACGCGGACATCCGGGCCGCCTTCCTGGATCTCGCACGCCAGGCGCCGGAACGTTATCTGGTGCTGGGCGCGTCCGGCACGCCGGAGGAGCTGCACCAGGCCATCCTGGACGCCCTCGCGCGGGTGCCCGCATGAGCGCCGCCACGCACAGCCTGCCCGTCACCGGCGTGTGGGCCGAGTTGCGCGGCCAGGAGCAGGTGGTGGAGCAGTTGCGCCGCGCGGCGGAGTCCGGCGCCCCCACGCACGCCTGGCTCTTCACCGGTCCGCCCGGCTCCGGGCGCTCCAATGCCGCCCGGGCGTTCGCCGCGGCGCTGCTCTGCGAGCGGGAGGCCCTGACCGAGCGCGGCTGCGGTACGTGCAAGGCGTGCCGCACCGTCCTCTCCGGGACCCACGCCGATCTCACCAACGTCACCACCGAGAAGGTGACCATCAGCATCGACGAGGCCCGCGAACTCGTCCGCAAGGCGCAGGACAAGCCGTCCACGGGCCGGTGGCGCATCATCATCGTCGAGGACGCCGACCGCATGCAGGAACGCAGCACCAACGTGCTGCTCAAGGCGATCGAGGAGCCGCCGCCGCGCACCATCTGGCTGCTCTGCGCGCCCAGCCCGGGCGACGTCCTCGTGACCATCCGTTCGCGCTGCCGGTCCGTGGGCCTCCGGCTGCCGCCCGTCCAGGACGTCGCCGACCTGCTCGTGGCGCGGGACGGCATCGACCCGGCGACGGCGGAGGCGGCCGCGCGCGCCGCGCAGAGCCACATCGGCGTGGCGAAGCGCCTCGCGACCGACGACGGCGCCCGGGAGCGGCGCAACCAGATCGTCCGGCTCCCGCTGACCCTGCGCTCCGTGGCCGGGGCCATGCGCGCCGCCGCGGACCTCGTGAAGCTCGCGGAGGCGGAGGCGCAGAGCTCCTTCGAGCAGCGCGACGCCGAGGAGCGCGCCGCCCTGCTGGCAACCCTCGGGGCCCCCGAGACGGGTACCCTGCCGCCATCCCTGCGGGCACAGATCAAGCGCCTCGAGGAGGACCAGACCCGCCGAGCGAAACGTTCCAAGAACGACTACTTCGACCGCGCGCTGACGGACCTCATCTCCTTCTACCGCGACGTCCTCATGCTGCAGGTCTCCACGGGGCAGCCGCTCGTGAACGAGCCGCTGCGCCCCGAGCTCGAGGAGTTCGCCCGCCGTGAGAGCGCCGAGGACACCCTCCTGCGCCTCGAGGCGATCAACGAGGTCCGTACGCGGCTCGTCAGCACCAACGTGTCCCCTCTCCTCGCGATCGAAGCGATGACCGTCAGCCTGCTGTCCCGGAAGGACCTCGACCGATGACCCCTGGACCGCTCTCCCCCGGCGCTGCCCCGCGCCGCCGCCCCCTGGGCGTCCTCGCCGCGGCCGCCGCCGTGATGCTCGGCCTGTCCGGGTGCACCCTGTTCTCCCCCGACGGGGCGGACACCCCGGTGACCGGTGTGGAGACCGCCGACCCCGCGGCCATCGGCGAGGTGGCCGGTGACCTCCGCGACTTCTACACGCAGGAGGTGCGGTGGGAGGACTGCGAGGGCTCGTTCTCGTGCGCCACGATCGAGGTGCCGCTGGACTACAGCGATCCCGGCCGCAGCAGCATCGAGCTCTCCGCCATCCGATCCGAGGCCACGGGTGAGGCGCAGGGCACCATCCTCGTGAACCCGGGCGGCCCCGGAGGGTCCGGCGTGAACATCGTGCAGGAGTCCCTCGACTACGTCACGAGCGAGCGGCTGCGCCAGGACTACGACATCGTCGGGTTCGACCCCCGCGGGGTCAACCGGTCCAGTGCGGTCGAGTGCTTCACCGACGCCGAGCAGGACGAGGCCCGGCAGGAGAGCTACCCGCCCGACGCGCCCGAGGACGAGATCCTGGCGCTGATGACCGCTGACGCCCAGGAGTACGCGGACCTCTGCGCCGAGCGCACGGGCGAACTGCTCGGGTTCGTGGACACCGAGTCGGCGGCACGGGACATGGACATCCTGCGCGCGATCGTCAGCGACCCGAAGCTCAACTTCCTCGGCTTCTCCTACGGGACCCAGCTGGGGGCGACGTACGCGGACCTGTTCCCCGAGCGGGCGGGCCGCCTGGTGCTCGACGGCGCGATCGACCCCTCGCTCAGCAACGAGAACATCACCCTCGGGCAGGCGGGCGGCTTCGAACGGGCGGTCCGCGCGTACGTCGCCGCCTGCCAGCAGGGGGCGGACTGCCCGTACACCGGGAGCGTGGACGACGGCGTCCGCCAGATCCAGGACCTGTTCGCCGCCGTCGAGCGTGAACCGCTCACCGCGGAGGACGGCCGCCTCGTGCCGATCTCGACCTTCGTGCAGGGCTTCATCCTGCCGCTCTACGACAACGGCAACTGGCCCACGCTCACGCAGGCGGTCACCGCGGCCCTCGCCGGCGACCCGACCAGCATGCTGTACCTCGCGGACCTCGGCGCCGAACGCCAGCCGGACGGCACCTACGCGTCCAACTCGACGGCGGCGTTCCTCGCCGTGACGTGCCTCGACTACCCCATGACGAGCGATCCCGCGCAGATGCGCGCCGACGAGCAGGAACTCGTCGCCGCGTCCCCGACCTTCGGACGGTTCCTCGCCTACGGCGGCATCACGTGCGCGCCGTGGAAGTACCCGCCCGTCCTCGGGCCGGCTCCCCTGCAGGCCGCCGGGGCGGATCCGATCGTCGTGATCGGCACCACGGGCGATCCCGCCACGCCCTACGAGTGGTCCACGGCCCTGGCCGGGCAGCTGGAGTCCGGCGTGCATGTCACGTGGCAGGGCGAGGGGCACACCGCCTACGGACGGTCCAACGACTGCATCCTGGACCTCGTCGACTCCTACTTCATCGACGGCACGGTCCCGGCGGACGGCACGCGCTGCTGATCGCCGTCGATCACTGCCGGGAGCCACTGCGGCAGGTGGCACATGGACGGCAGGACGACGTCGGCCCCGGCGAGCCGCAGTTCGGCCTCCGAGTGCGCACCCGTCAGGACCCCGATGACCGCGCCCGCGCCGGCCCGTTGCCCCGCGATGACGTCCGACGTCGTGTCCCCCGCCACCAGGACCGAGCGGACGTCCTCGATGTCGAGGGCGAGGACCGCGGTGAGGATGATGTCCGGGTAGGGGCGGCCGCGGCCCGCGTCCGAGGGGCAGAGGCTGAGGTCGGCCAGGCCCATCCAGCCGAGGGATTCCAGGATCATGTTCTGCGTGTGGCGCCCGAAGCCGGTGGCGAGGCAGATCTTCAAACCCAGGCCGCGCAGGGCCAGGATGGCGTCCTCGGCGCCCGGGATGGGCCGGACGCCGTGCCGGGCGAGGAGGGTGTCGTACGCCGTCTCGAAGGTCCGGTTCACGTCGACCGCGGTGGCGATGTCGTCGAAGAGATGCCGGAAGACGAGTTCCTTGGAGGTGCCCATCGTCCGGCGCGCGTACGCGGTCATGTCGTCGAAGGCACCCGTGCCCTCGTGCACGCCGTGCGAGGCGAGGGCTCGCGAGAAGGCCTCCTCCTGCAGGGCGCCCTCGTCGACGGTGGTCCCCGCCATGTCGATCACGGCGAGCGAGAATGTGCGGTCGTGCGCCACGCGGCGTCCCCCTTGTGCTGCCGGATCCGCCCCGATGCGGGTCACGGGTGCCCTCAGCGTTCCGGAGGCGGCTGACGGGCGCACGTACGGAAGGCGGCGCCGGGGTGAACCGGAGCCGAATTCGCGCCGGGATCCGCCATTTTGACCGCGGGGCGGACCCTCCTATAAAGTTGTGGCTTGTGGATCGGCCCCGGGTACAGCCCGGAACCGGGAAGCATTGCCTCCTTAGCTCAGTCGGTAGAGCGTCTCACTCGTAATGAGAAGGTCGCCAGTTCGACTCTGGCAGGAGGCTCCACTAGAACCCCGGACGGTACGCCGCCGGGGTTTTCTCATATCCGGATCAGCCCATCGCCGGGCCGGACTCCGAGGACCCGGTCAGTTCACCCAGGAACGCGTGGCATCTCGCGGCCCGCTCGGAATCCTGGGCCATGACCTGCTCGAAGAACTCGGCGATGTCGTCCCGGCCCGCATTGCGGGCGTCGCGCACGTACTGGCCGTAATCGTGCCCGGCCTTCAGCGAGTGGTACTGCAGGGAGATGAGGTCGAACGAGACGTCGTCGAATCCGGTTTCTCCAGTAGCCATGACGTACCTCCGTGTCGGTGTGAACTGGTGGTGTCAGGCTAGATCGGTGGATTTCCGGGGGCAACGGCGAGATGGGCCCAGCGCGGTCCTCGCCACTCCCCGGGGAGTCTGTTAGACGCCGGGCGGGCCCTCCGGGCCGCCGTCGGTGGTGACCACGGCGCCCGACTGCAGCAGGGCCTTCAGGGCGTCGGCGCCCGCGGAATCGGCGGCCGCGGCGGCGAGGTTCGCCTCCGTGACGGCGCGCAGGACCTCCTCGCGCTGGATCTTCACGCCCCGGGGCGCGTCGATGCCGATGCGGATGCCCTCGCCGCGGGAATCGAGCACCGTGATGACGATGTCGTCGCCGATCAGGATCTGCTCCCCGACCTTTCGCGTTAGAACAAGCATCGTGTCACTCTATCCCGGCCGGCCGGGCTCGTCGGCGACCACCGCCCGGCCTGGTGCGTCCCGGCGGCCCGTCCTGCCAGCCCACCGGCAGTCCCAGTGCGAGGACGGTGTCGGGCGTCGACGTCGCCCCCTGCCCGACGACGGCGAGGCCCGCCGGCTCGAGTCCGGCGCGCTCCATGCTCCTGCGCAGCGCCCCGACCCAGGCGGCGGTGTCCGCCTCCTTGCGCCCGGCATCGACCGCGAGCCACACCTGGTCCGGGCGCAGGGCGATCAGCAGGCGGGCATCCTGCACAGGATCCCCGGACCAGAGCGCGAGGAACACCGGATGTCCGCCGTCCACGCCTGCGGCACGGGCGGCGTTCGCGTCGAGGTGGTCCCCGATCCTGCGGGCGTCCGGTCGCAGCCAGCCCGTCGTCTCCCCCGCGAGCGCGACCGCGGCGGGGGCTCCCCCGCCGAATGCCGTCGCCATCGCCTGGACGACCTCCCAGCTCGCGGCAGGCGACCCGATGACGGTCACGAGGTCGCCGGAGGCCTGGAGGACGGCGGGGACGGGTATCCGCGCGGCGGACCGGCTGACAGCGTGTCCACCCAGGTCGGGCAGCTGTGCGGGGTCGCCCGGTGACGCGTCGAGGTGCGGCACGACAGCGGACGCGTCGTCGGCCTCGGCGAGCTCCGCCGCCGGCCGGGGAGGGTGCGCCGCGGGACGGGCGTGACGATCGTCCGCCGTGACGGCCGGTGCCGGCACCGGGTCGGTGGCGAAGGTCAGGTTGTCCATGAGCGCGGCGAAGAGGCCCGAGTCGGTGGAGACGGCGGCCGCCGGTTCCTCCTGCCGTCCGGGACGGCTGCCGGTGCCCGGACGGCCGGTCCCGGTGAGGCGCGCCTCGTCGAGTTCGGCCTGTTCCAGGAGTGCGTTGATGCCGGAGGGCTGTGCTGCTGCGCTGCGCCGTCCACGTGGACGCTCGGCGGCCGGGGCGTTGTCGTGCTGCGGTACTTCCACGACGATCTCGTAGTGCTTGCGCGCGAAGGCGCCGCGGATCCCGCCGACCGTCACGAGCTCCGCGGAGACGATGAGCGCGTGCGGGCCGTACAGGGTGGCGGCCCGCGCCTTCAGCTCCTCGAGGGAGGAACCCTCAAGATGAAACAGCTGCGGTACCACGCACCACCCCTACGGTCTCGATGGCCACGTTCGCGCTGGTGACCTCCTGGTAGGAGAGCACGGGCAGTGCTGCCGCCTGCGGCCCGACGAGCCGCTTCAGCGCGGGCCGTAGCGCCGGTGCACAGACGAGGACCGCGGCCTGACCGGAGGCCTCGAGGTCGGCCGCCGTGGAGCGGATGGAGGCGAGGACGGCCTCGGTCCGGGCAGGGTCGAGGAGGATCTGCGTGCCCTGGTCGGACGGGCGGAGGCCCTCGAGCATGGATTGTTCGAGCAGCGGGTCGATCATGATGACGCGCAGCAGGGGCCCGTCGAGGTACTGCTGCGTCACGGCGGGCCCGAGCGCCAGCCGGGCGGCCTCGACGAGGCCCTCCGGGTCCGACGACGACTTCGCCTTCAGCGTCAGTGCCTCGTAGATGCGCGCGAGGTCGTTGATGGGCACCTGCTCCGACAGCAGTCCCTGCAGCACGCGCTGCACCTCGGCCAGGGACAGCAGACCGGGCACGAGTTCCTCGACGGCGGACGGGTTGACCTGCCGGACGCCGTCGGTCAGGACGCGGACGTCCTCGCGGGTCAGGAGGCGGGCGGCGTTCGCGGTGATGACCGCGGAGAGGTGGGTCACCAGCACCGACACCCGGTCGATGACCGTGGCGCCGGAGAGCTCGGCGTTGTGGCGGAGCTCGGACGGCACCCACTTGCCTGCGAGCCCGAACACGGGTTCCACGACCGCGGTGCCCGGCAGGTGGGCGAGGTGGTCCCCGAGGGCGAGGACCTTGCCGCGCGGTGCCTCGCCCCGCCCGGCCTCGACGCCGGCGATCCTGATGACGTAGGTGGCCGGCGGCAGGTCGATGCTGTCCCGTGTGCGGACGGGAGGGACCACGACGCCGAGTTCGAGGGCGATCTTCCGGCGGAGCGCACGGACGCGACCGAGCAGATCGTCGGGGGCGCCCGTGACGACGTCCACGAGGTCCGGGGCGAGCAGCACCTCGAGGGCGTGGACGCGCATCTGCTCGAGCAGGTCGTCCGTGCTGTCGGCCGAGGGTACGGCTGCTTCGGCCTCGAGCGCGGCGGCCGCCGTCCTGGCATCGGCGTCGGACTTCTTGAGCCGCTGTGCGATCACGATCAGACCCGCACCCACCACCACGAACGGCAGCTTCGGCATGCCGGGGATGAGGGCCATGACGATCGCCGCCGCTCCGGCGATGCGCAGGGCGTTCTGCGACTGGCCGAGCTGCTGTGCCGCCATCGAGCCCATGTCCGCGTCGGCGTTGGAACGGGTCACGATCATGCCCGTGGACACCGCCATGAGCAGTGCCGGGATCTGGGTGACGAGGCCGTCGCCGATGGTGAGCAGCCCGTACGTGGTGAGGGCCTCGGAGATCGGCAGACCGTCCTGCAGCATGCCGATCGCGAGGCCGCCGACCATGTTGATGATGATGATGATGATGCCGGCGATGGCGTCGCCCTTCACGAACTTCGACGCGCCGTCCATGGCGCCGTAGAAGTCGGCCTCCGCGGAGACCTCCGCCCGGCGCTCGCGGGCCTGGGTGTCGGTGATCAGTCCGGCGTTGAGGTCGGCGTCGATGGCCATCTGCTTGCCCGGCATGGCATCCAGCGTGAAGCGGGCTCCCACCTCGGCGACGCGCTCGGCACCCTTGGTGACCACGACGAACTGGATGACGATGAGGATCAGGAAGACGACGGCGCCGATGATGATCGACCCGCCGACGGCGACATGCCCGAAGGCGGCGATGACCTCGCCCGCGTAGCCGTCGCCGAGCACCAGCCGGGTGGAGGCGACGTTGAGGCCGAGGCGGAACAGCGTCGCGACGAGCAGCAGGGACGGGAACACCGAGAAGTCCAGCGGCTTGCGCACGAACATGGTGTTCAGCAGGATCACGAGCGCCAGCAGGATGTTCACGATGATCAGCACGTCCAGCAGCACCGACGGTACCGGCACCACGAGAAGCAGGATGATGCCGACGACCCCGACGGGCACCAGGAACTTGGACAGGGAAGAACGCATTATCGGAGGCCTCCGGCGGCTGCGGGTCGGGCGGGCAGGGTGTGGACGCCGCGGGCGGCTCCCCTGGTCCTCAGGGACATGACGAATGCCAGGATGCGGGCCACCTGGTCGTAGTTCTCGAACGGGATCTCCTGGCCGAGGTCGCACGCCGCATGCAGGGCCCGCGCGAGCGGGATGTCCGAGACCATCGGCACGTGCTTCTTCTCGGCCTCCTCGCGGATCTTCGCCGCGATCACGCCGGCACCCTTCGCGACGACGCGCGGCGCGGACCGGCCCGGTTCGTACTTGAGGGCGACCGCGACGTGCGTCGGATTGACGAGCACGACGTCGGCCCCGCCGACGGCGGCGATCATGCGGTTGCGGCTCATGGCGAGCTGGCGGGATCGACGCTGCGACTTGATGAGGGGGTCGCCGTCGGAGTTCTTGTTCTCGTCCTTGACCTCCTTCTTGGTCATGCGGGTCTTCTTGCGGTTGCGGCGCATCACCACGAGGACATCGAGCGCCGCGAGGGCCAGGCCCGCGACGACGGCCGCCTGCAGCAGCGCCGCCGTCCCTTCTCCGGCGGTGGAGAGGAGCGAGGCGACGGAGAGCCCGCCGGCCGCCATGAGCGCAGGCATGAGGTTCTGCACGACGACGACGAGCACCAGGGCGACCACCCCGGTCTTCAGGAGCGCCTTCGCCCCCTGCCACAGGGCCTGGCCGCCGAGGATCCGCTTGAGGCCCGTGACCACGTTGAACTGCTCGAACCTGCCCGAGAACTTCTTGACGTGGATGCCGCCCTGCAGTGCTGCGGTACCGAGGACGGCCACGAGCAGCACGCCGAGGAACGGCCCGAGGACGGTGGCGAGGGAGGCGCCGCCGTCGGCGAGGGCGTCGAGGGCCGCCGAGGGGTCGGGGCTCGCGATGGTGTCGGCGACGCGGACGAGCTGCTCCGAGGCGACGTCCGAGGATCGGGCGATGAGGGACGGCAGCATGAGCGCTGCGGCGCCGACGCCGATCCAGGCCGTGAAGTCCTCGGACTTGGCGAGCTGGCCCTTCGAGCGGACGTCCTTCATCCGCTTGTCGGTGGCCTGCTCGGTCCGCTCGCCGGAATCCTCCGCCATGGTCAGCCCACCCCCATCAGGGCGGTGGCGGCCTCGTCGGCGAGGGTCGCGACGACGCGGGGCAGGGCCACGAACACCACGCCGCCGAGGCTGAGCGTGATGAAGATCTTGAGCGGGAAGCCGAGCGCGAAGGCGTTCAGGGCCGGGGCCACCCGCGTCAGGAGCCCGAGGCCGACATCGGCCAGGAAGAGGACCACGATGAGCGGGCCGGCGATCTGGACGGAGGCGAGGAAGAGCCCGGTGACGGCGCCGGTGAGGGCTTCGGCGGGTTCGGCGAGGTCGAGTGCGCCGCCCAGCGGCAGGGCGTCGAACGTCCGTATCAGGCCGCCGATGATGAGCTGGTAGCCGTCGGAGGTGAAGAGCAGTGTCAGGGCGGTGAGCTGGAACAGGCGCGCGAACTGGGCGCCGTTGACCATGGACTGCGGGTCGAAGCCCTGCGCCAGGGAGAAGCCGCCGAACAGGTCGATCAGGGCACCCGCGGACTGGATGGCGGAGAAGATCACGAGCACGAGGAATCCCAGGGCCGCGCCGATCACGAGTTCGAGGACGAGCGCACCGAAGTACTGCCCGGTGCCGCCCGTGGCATATCCCTCGGCGACCCGCGGGGACACCGCGAGGGCGAGCCCGACGGCGAGCATCGCCTTGATGCGCGCCGGGATGCCGCGGTAGGAGAAGGGCGGGGCGATCACGAGGAACGCGACGATCCGCACGCCGGCGAGCATCATCGACTCGATGCGGGCCTGGTCGAGCTCGATGTCCATGTCAGCCGCCCCCGAGCAGGCCCGGGATGCGCTCGAACATCTCGTGCGTGAACGAGATCATCTCGGCGATCATCCAGTGGCCGCAGACCAGCAGGGCGATGCACACCGCGGCCGCCTTCGGCACGAAGGAGAGCGTGACCTCCTGGATCTGGGTGATGGACTGCAGCAGCGAGATCGCGAATCCCACCACGAGGGCCGTCAGGAGGACGGGCGCGGAGAGTTTCGCGGCGGCCCAGATGCCTGCGAGGCCGATGTCGAGGACGGCGTTGGTGTCCACGTCAACCGCCCTGGTAGCTGTTGATGAGCGAGGTGATGATCAGGCCCCACCCGTCCACGAGGACGAACAGCAGGATCTTGAAGGGCAGCGAGATCATGACCGGCGGGAGCATCATCATGCCCATGGACATCAGCGCGGCGGACACCACGAGGTCGATCACGAGGAACGGCACGAAGATCACGAACCCGATGATGAACGCGGCCCGGAGTTCCGAGATCATGAACGCCGGGATGAGCGTGGTCAGCGGCACGCTCGCCGCGTCCTGCGGGTTTGGCTGCCCGGCCGCCCGCGTCATGAGCGCGAGGTCCTCCTCGCGGGTGTGGCCCATCATGAAGGTCTGCAGCGGTCCGGCGCCGTCGGCGAGTGCCTGTGAGAACGTCGTCGCGCCGTCGAGGTAGGGCTGCACGGCGAGGTCGTTGATCTCGGTCAGGACCGGCGCCATGATGAACAGCGACAGGAACAGGGCCAGCCCGGCGAGCACCTGGTTGGGCGGGATGGACGGCAGCGAGAGGGCGTTCCGGGTCATCGCCAGGACCACGAAGATCTTGGTGAAGGACGTCATCATCAGCAGCAGCGCCGGCGCCACGGAGAGCAGGGTGATGCCGATGAGCGTTAGGACCGCTGAGCTCGGCGCTCCGTCCACGCCGTTGATCTGGACCGACAGGCCGTCGTCGCTCCCGGGCGGGGTGGGAGCCGTGGGGTCGGCGGGGGCGGACGGCGCAGTGGGTGCCGGGACGGCCGGGTCCAGCTCGCCGGCGTGCCCCGCAGCCGCCCCGAGGAGGACGACGACGACGGCCAGCACGAAGGCGGCCACCACGGCGAGGGCGCGGGAGCGGCGGGCCGGGCGCGCCGGGACGAGTGCGGCCGAGGTCACCCCGCCCGTCCCTGGCGCAGGAAGGCCGCGGTCTGCTTCCAGGTGGCGGGAGAGAGGATCGATCCGTGCAGCGGTGCGGCGGGACGCGCCGACTCCGTGGCACGCACCGCGCGGCGGCTCGTCGGATACGCGTCGGTGGTCGGTGCCGGAGCGGCGTGGGCCGTCGGCACGGTGTCGACCGCTCCGCCGGCCAGCCGGAGCGAGGCCGCGAAGCGGGCGTCGGAGGTCTCGTCGGGCCCGGATACGGCGGCGGCCGCGCGTCCTGCGGCGTCGTGGGATCCCGGGACCGCCTGCAGTGCGCGCGGGGCGGCCGAGGAGTGGAGGACCGACACGGACTGCTCGGTGACGCCGAGGTAGAACCGGGTCCCCTCGGCGTCGAGCACGACCACCGAGGCCTTCACGCCGATCCCCTGGCGGGCCACGACGGACACGAGGCCCGCCCCGGCACGGTTGCCGTTGATCCTCGAGACCTTGCGGTGCAGCACGAAGAGCAGGGCGAGGACCACGCCGAGGGACAGCAGCACGCGCAGCGCGAGGACCACCACGTCCACTAGAGGCTGCCGTCCGCGACGTCGAGGATCTGGGTGATGCGCACGGCGTAGTCCTGGTCCACGACGACGACCTCGCCGTGCGCGACGAGGCGCCCGTTGAGCAGGACGTCCGCGGGAGCGCCGGCGGACCGGTCGAGTTCGATGACGGCGCCCGGTTCGAGGTCCAGGACGTCGCGGACGGACATGCGGGTCCGGCCGATCTCGACGGTCATGGCCATCTCGACGTTGCTGATGCGGCCGAGGTTGGCGGCCCCGGCGGGTGCCGACGAACGGCGCGGAGCCGCACCGGGCCGGGCCCCGCGCAGGCGCACGGCGAACCAGCCGACCGTGCCGGACGGGCCGGCGAGACGGAAGACGGAGGTCTCGGCGTCGCGGAACAGGGGCAGCGCGTCCTGCACGGCCGGGACGCCGAGCACGCCGTCGCCGAGGGAGTTCGAGGCGGCCTCGAGGGCGGGCACGAGCACGTCGGCCGGGGAGACCAGCGGTGACGACGTGCCGGCGGCGACGGCGAGGGGCTGTGCGTCGATCAGCACGACGGCGAGGTCCGCGGAGGAGGCACCCACGAAGGAGGCGATGACGGCGGTCGAGGCACTCGCGGACGGCACCTCGGCGGCGTTGCAGGGCTCGGCCGTGAGCGGGCCGGGAAGCGGCAGTCTCGCTGCGAGGGACGCGGCGGCGGCGTGCTCGGCGGTGGTGGTGTTCATGGTGCGGTGTTCTCCTCGGTGGTCACTACTACGCAGGCCAGGCGTGAGCCGTTCTGGCCCAGGGCTGCCTCGCCGAGCCGCTGTCCGCTGACGGCGAGCTCGAAGGGTCGGTGCTGCGGGTGCGGCAGCTTCAGCACGTCCCCGACGGCGAGGTCGAGGATGCGGGACGGCAGGACGGGCAGGGCGGCGAGCTGCACCGACACGTCGACGGGCACGTGCGTCACCTGCTGTTCGATCAGTTCGCGGGCGTCCTCGCTCGTGGCCGTCGGGTTCGCGTCGCCGAGCTGTGCGAGCAGGAGATGCGCGGGGATGGCGATGGTCGCCCGGCTGACACGGTCGCTCACACGGATCTCGAAGACGCCGACGATCATGAGCTCGGTGGTCGAGGCCGCCTGGGCGAACTGGGCGTTGTACTGGATCGAGTCGATGCTCAGCTGGTGGGACAGGACGGACCCGAGCGAGTAGTGCAGCCCTTCGAGGGCGTCGTCCATGAGACGGCGGATCAGCGCCTGCTCGATCTGGGTGAACTTCCGCTCTTCGAGGGGAACCGCGCCGTGGCCGCCGAGCATCGAGTCCACCCAGTACAGACCCGCCGATGCGGGAAACTGGATGACCGCCTTGCTCGCGTGGCCGGTGACGGCGCACAGCATCATCGCCGTCGTGGGTGGCAGGGACGCCGCGTACTCGTTGTACGTCTGCAGGAGGAGCTGTTCACTGGTCACCTGCGTGATCGCGCGGATCTTCGCGGTCAGCTGCGTGCCCCACTGGCGGGCGAACGTCTCGAAGCCGAGTTCGAGCACGCGGGAATGTTCACGCGCGAGCGTGGTGGGCCGGCGGAAGTCATAGACATCCACCGCCCGGGGCGTCACCGAGGGCACGCCAAAGGAGAGTTGTTCCTGGACCGTCACGCCATCGACTATCGGACGCCGAGCGCGGGGTGTTAGTGATCCGCGGGCGCGGTCAGCCGGCGGCGATCTCCGGGATCAGTGCGCGCACGTTCTCGGGCTGGTCGGAGTGCACCACGATGTCCACGCGCCGGTTCAGTTCGAGCTCCGCCTCCGTGGTCCCGGGAGCGAGGGGACGCGACTCGCCGTACCCGATGGCCGAGAGCCGGGGTGCCGGGACACCGCCCGTGTCGATGAGGTTCCGCACCACGTTGACGGCCCGCTCGGTGGACAGCTCCCAGTCCAGCGGGCGCGGTACGGAGTCGGGCAGGCGCGCGGTGTGCCCTTCGACGCCCACCTCGTTGGGGATGGACGCCAGGATGGGCCCCACGCCCTCGAGCACGCGGAGCGTCTGATCGGTGAGCTGTGCGCTGTCGGGGAGGAAGAACGTCTCCGATCCGACGAGGCGGATGGTCAGGCCGCGCTCGTCGACGACGTAGCGGACGGCGTCGGCGAGGTCGCGCCCGCGCAGCTCCGCGTCGATCCGCTCCTGCAACGCACGCAGGTTCTCGACCTCCGCAGCGGCACGCTCGCGGTCCGTCGTGGGCTCGGCCGCGTCGCCGCCCGCCGACGGCGAGGGCGACGGCGTGGGTGCGGCGACGTCGGCCGCTCCCGGCTCCTGTTTCTGCGTCTTTGCGTCCGCGAGCGCAGCTCCCCCGGTGAAGGACTCGCCCTCGTCGTTGGCGTGCTCGGCGGGGACGATCGTGCCCTCGGCGGTGTCCACGGTCGCCGTCTCCACGGCACCGAAGCCTGTGGCCAGGGAGCTGCGCAGCTGCTCGAACTTCTGCTGGTCCACCGAGGACATGGCGTACAGGACGATGAACATGCACATCAGCACGGTGACCATGTCCATGTAGGACGCCATCCAGCGCTCGTCCGGGTGCTCCTCGCCGTGCTCCTCGCCATGCCGCTTCCGGTGTGGGCGTCGGCTCACGCGGCTGCCTTGCCCTGCGCGGTGATCGCCTCGCCCGAACTCTTCGCGCCCTTCGCGCCCTTCCCGCCGTCCTTGCCTGCCTTGCTCCTGCCCTGGGCGTGCTGCGGGACCATGGCCTTCAGCCGCTCACCGAGCAGGCGGGGCTGGCTGCCGGCCTGGACCGCGAGGACTCCCTCCATGAGGAGGGTCATGCGGGCGGTCTCCATCTCGCCCAGGCGCTTGATACGCGTGCCGATGGGCAGCCACAGGAAGTTGGCGGACAAAAGGCCCCACAGCGTGGCGACGAAGGCCGCGGCGATCATCGGCCCCAGCTTGTCGGGACTGGAGAGGTTCTCGAGCACGTGCGTCAGCGACACCACGGTCCCGATGATGCCGACGGTCGGGGCATAGCCGCCGAGACTCGCGAAGAACTTGGCGGCCGTGCGGTGCGTCTGCGACGCGGAATCGATCTCGTCCTCGAGGATCTCGCGCAGTTCCTCGCCGTCGGTGCCGTCGGCGATGTTCTGCAGGGCACCGCGGAGGAACGGGTCGGAGACGGTGTTGGCCTCCTCCTCGAGCGCCAGCAGCCCCTCGCTGCGCGCCTTCTCGGCGAGGACCACCACGCTGTCGATGGTGTCCTGCGGCGGGACCGTCTTGCCCTTCATCGCCGGCGGGACGGCCTTCACCGCGACCAGGAAGTCCTTCAGCGTGCCTCCGGCGATGCCGATGGCGATCGTGGCACCGAACACGAGGATCATGGGCGCCGGGAGCAGGAGCGCCTCGACGCTCGCGTGCTCCAGGGTGATCATCGCGTACAGCGCACCGAAGGCGATGAGAATGCCGACGATTGTTGCGGGATCCATTACGTGTTCCTTGGTCGGAGCGGGACGGGAGCACCACTGTCGGTCTCGTCGGAGGACCCGGCATCGTTCCCTGCATCACGGACGAGCCCCAGCGGACGCGGACCCGTCGTGTCCTCGTCGGCAGGGCCGGCTGTGAACCGGGCGAGAGAGATGATCCTCGCCCGATAGGCGGCGATCAGGTCGATCACTTCGCCGAGGGATTCGGTGACGATGTACTTGGCGCCGTCGACCATCACGAGCGTGGTGTCCGGATTCTCGTGGATGCGCTCGATGAGGTCAGGGTTCACCGCGAACTGGCTCTCGTTGAGCCGGGTCACCACGATCATCGGACATCCTGGGGTCGGGACGCCCCGGCGGGGCCTCTTCCACCCACTGTCGGCACCCGCCGCGGCTTCGTAAGGCCCGCGCGCTCCGCCCCGCTCAGACGGGTCCTACCCCCTGCGCCGCGCGAGCAGGCTGAACGCATTCGGGACCTGACCGTTCCAGGCCGCCGCAGCCACACCGCCGGGCCGCCAGAACGGCTCCGCGTGCTCCTCGAGGTGCAGGAGTTCGAAGCCCGCACCGGTGATCCCCATGATCGTCTCCGCCAGGGTCCGCTGGAACTCGACGGCACCGCCCGCCGGGAACGAGTCGTTCACGTGGGTGCGGGCGAAGTATCCGCGATCCTTCCGGACCTCGACCGTGCCCGGGTCCCAGCTCCACAGGGGTGCGAGCGGATGCGCCTCGTAGACGAAGAGGTGTCCGCGCGGCCGCAGGAGACGGCGCATCTCGCTCAGCCACGCCCCCAGGTCCTCGACCCAGATCAGTGCGCCCTTGCCGGTGTAGACGAGGTCGGCCGAGCCGTCGTCGAGTCCGCTCGCCGGCAGCGTCGCGGTCACGTAGCGGCACGCCACGTCGAGTTCGTCCGCCCTGCGCTGCGCCGCGGACGCCGCCGTGGGGCTGTAGTCCACACCGATCACGCTGCGCGCACCGAGACGGATCAGGGCGACGTCGTCGATACCATGGCCGCTCATCGGGTGCACCACGTCGGACCCGGGGACGATGCCGCCGAGTACCGATTCCTCGACGGGGAACAGGCGCGCGGATCTCGCGTCGGCGAGCAGGTCGTCGTACTCGCGGACGTGCTTCTGGGACGCGGATTCCCACGCCTGCTGCGTCTCATCGTGGACCGTCACCACTCCACCCTGTCAGGAACCCACCGCCGGCACCACCGCCGCGACAAGTACCCCCGCCCGCACCTCGAACGCGTCCCGGTCATCGACCGCCGGACGGGGTCACGACGCCAGTCGCTGGCCCGTCCCGGACGCGGAGCCGGCCGTCCCGGCGTCGGGCCGGTTGATCTCGGCCCACACGTCATCGAGGGAGAGTCCGACGACGGCGGCGATCGCCGCGATGGTCGGGAAGGCCGGGGTGGCGACACGGCCCGATTCGATCTTCCGGAGCGTCTCCGGTGAGACGCCGGCGTCCAGGGCGGTCTCGAGCATCGGGCGCTCGCCCCTGGCACGACGCAGGAGGATCCCGAGGCGCTGCCCGCGCTCGACATCCGCGGGGGTGAGGGGCAATCTGACCATGAGGCCGAGTCTAGTCCTGGGATACTATTACCGGGATAGTTATTGGTCCGTCCGAGAGTAGGCATCGCATGATCGAGATCCTGAGCCCCGCCGAAGTGGGCCGCGCCAGAGCCACCGGCACCCTGGTGGCCGATATCCTGCACACGCTCAAGGGCCGCACCACCATCGGCACCAACCTGCTGGACATCGACCGGTGGGCGAAGGACATGATCATCGAGGCCGGCGCGCAGTCCTGCTACGTCGACTATGCGCCCTCCTTCGGGCGCGGTCCGTTCGGGCACTACATCTGCACCTCCGTCAACGACGCCGTGCTCCATGGACTGCCGTTCGACTACGCCCTGGCCGACGGCGACCTGCTGTCCCTCGATCTCGCCGTCTCGCTGGGCGGAGTCGTCGCGGACTCCGCCATCAGCTTCATCGTGGGCGAGTCCGCGGACCCGGCCGGCACCGCGATGATCGCCGCGACCGAACGCGCGCTCGCTGCCGGGATCGCGGCCGCCCGACCGGGCGCCCGTATCGGCGACCTCTCCCACGCCATCGGCTCGGTCCTCCGCGAGGCGGGGTACCCGATCAATACCGACTTCGGTGGTCACGGCGTCGGGTCGACGATGCACCAGGACCCGCACATCCCGAACACCGGGCGGCCGGGCCGCGGCTACGAGCTGCGCCCCGGACTGTTGCTGGCGCTGGAGCCCTGGGTCATGGTGGACACCGCCACACTGGTCACGGACGCCGACGGGTGGACGCTCCGCAGTGCCACGGGCTGTCGGACGGCACACGCCGAGCACACCATCGCCATCACCGACGACGGCGCCGAGATCTTCACACTGCCCAGCCGGTAGGGAGCCCCACCCGGGCCGGCGCCGGAGGAATCCCTTGAGCGGTGCCGGCCGGTCGGCCCTCCCGGCCGGCACCTTTGCCTAGCGCTTCAGGTTCGCGAGTTCCTGCAGCACCTCGTCGGAGGTCGTGATGATGCGCGCGTTCGCCTGGAAGCCGCGCTGCGCCACGATCAGGTTGGTGAACTCCTGCGACAGGTCCACATTGGACATCTCGAGCGTGCCCGCATCGAGCGATCCGAGGCCGTTGGCACCGGCCGCACCGACCTCCGCGGCGCCCGAGTTCGCCGTCGCGCGGTAGGACGAGGCGCCCGCCTTCTCCAGGCCCGCGGGGTTCACGAAGCCCGCGAGCGCCACGCGGCCCAAGGGCTGGCGGCTGCCGTTGCTGAACGCCCCCACCAGGGTGCCGTCGGCGCCGACCGTGAAGGACTCGAGGGTGCCGGCCGAGCGGCCGTTGCCCTCGGAGATGGAGACGGTCCTGAGCTGGGCGAAGCCGGTGACGGCCGAGAGGTCGACGGCGATGCCGCCCACCGTGACCGATGAGCCCGCGGCGGCCTGGCCGTTCGGCAGCAGGAGTTCCGTGCGGCCCGCCGCGCCGTTCGCGTCCTGACCCGCGACCGCCCAGCCCGTGGCCGAGCGGGTGAAGGTGAGCGTGAGGTCGCGTGCCGTGCCATCCGCGCCGTACACCACCCTTTCCTGCAGGATCTGCGTGCCGACGGCCGCATCGGAGGGCAGGTTGCCCGTGACGCGCGCCGTCGTCGTCGCCTGCGCCGGGGAGACCGCGCCCTTGGGCATGCGCAGATCGCCGACCGCGCCGCCCTGCCGGACGACGCCGTTGACGGCGGGCCAGCCCTGGACGAGGGAGCCGTCCGGGGTCACGAGGCGGCCCTCGGCATCGGGCGTGAACGCGCCTGCCCTGGTGTAGAGGGTCTCGCCGCCGAGGCGCGTGATGAAGAAACCGTCTCCGGAGATCATCATGTCCGTGGCACGTCCGGTGGCCTGGGCCGAGCCCTGGGAGAAGTTGGTGACGATGCCCGCCACCTGCACGCCGAGGCCCACCTGGGCCGGGTTGGTGCCGCCGAGGGCTTCCTGGGGTGCACCCGCGCCCTGGGTCAGCTGGGACAGCGTGTCCTGGAACTGGGTGGCGGAAGCCTTGAAACCGGTGGTGTTCACGTTGGCGATGTTGTTGCCGGTGACGTCGAGCATGGTCTGGTGGGAGCGGAGCCCCGAGATGCCGGAGTAGAGCGAGCGAAGCATGGTGGTGCCTTTCGGGAGGGCGGAGCGGAAGGTTTCGGGTACGGGGATCAGGGAGCGGTGGGAACCGGCAGGGCGCCGACACCGGACACGAGGTCGAGGGCGATGCTCCTGCCGCCGATGGTGACGGTGGGGACGGGTCCGCTGTAGGAGACGGCGGTCGCAAGGCCACGGGCCTCGATGCCGTCGGTGCCGGTGTAGGAGACCTCGTTGCCGATGAGCGCGGCCGCCGAGGACCTCATCTGGAGATGGAAGTTCTCCTCGCTGAGGCCGGTCATCTGCGTGATCTTCTCCATCATGGCCAGCTGCGTGGTCTGGGAGATCATCTGGTTGGTGTCCATCGGGGCACTCGGATCCTGGTTGCGCAGCTGGCTCACGAGCAGCGACATGAAGACCTCGGAGTCCATGGCCTGCTTCCGGGTTCCGGCAGCAGGTGTCGTGGTGGGGGCGAAGGTCGCGGACGCGACCGGATCTATGGGCATGGCTGTCCTTCCGGGTTCAGGCGAAGAGGTCGAGGGTCGAGGTACCCGGAACCGGGCGGGCTGCCCAGGTGGGCGGGGCCGGTACCGGGCGGGCCTCCGCCGACCGGGCGTGCCGTGGTCCGTGGTCCCGCGTCCCGTCCCGAGGATCGTCGCCGGTGCCGGTGCCGAGATCGAGCGACGCGGACAGTCCCGACGACGACGCCTCCCGGCGCAGGTCCGGCAGCGCCTGCCTGAGCGCCTCCCGCCCGCCGTCGGTGGCCGAGAAGAACTCGATCCTCGCTCCGTCCGGCGACAGGCTTGCGCGGATGGTGATGGGGCCGAGGTCCTCCGGCGCGACGGTGACGGTGATGGTGCTCGTCCCGCCCGGGGTGCCGGCCGTAGCCTGTGCGAGCGCGAAGGCAGGGCCGCCGAGCTGCTGGGGCAGGGGCGCGGCTGCAGTGCGTGCGGGTGCAGGACTGTCCGCAGGCGTGACGACGGTCGACGGTATCTGCTGCAGGGGCAGGTCGGCGCGGGCGGCCGCAGGAGGCTGGGGGGCGCCGGCCTGCTCGGTGGTTCCTGCCTGCGGCGTGCCGGCGGCCGGCACGCCGGGCTCCGCGGGCCGTCCTGCTTCCGTCCCTGCTGCTTCGGTCTGTCCCGTCGTGCCGGCCGCGAGCGGAGTGCCCGTCGCCGGGAGGGAGCGGGCGCCGGCAGCGACCGCATCCGCGGGGGTGGCCGCGGCGGACGGAGCTCCGCCGGCGTCTCCCGCTGCCGGCACGGACGTCGCCGGAGCTGCGGGCAGGGCTCCGGCGAGCGAGCCCGCCGCGATGCCCTGTGTCGCCGGGACCGGGGCTCCCGCAACGGCGGGTGCCGGGGTCGGCCCCGTCGGCCCTGGCGTCGGAGGGACCGCGCCCGATCCGCTCTCCGCGACGGGCATCGCGGTCCCGGTCGAGGTGGGCGTCCGTCCACCTGCAGCGGCCGTCGACCCGCTCGGGGCGACGGCCCGCACTGCGGCAGCCGGCATCGTCATCGGGGGCGTCTGCATCGCGTCGGCAGGACCGGTCGCGTCGGCAGGACCGACGGCATCAGCAGGTCCGGTAGTGCCCTCGTCGGCCGCCGCCGCGAGGGCGGCCCGTGCGACCGCGACGCCGGCAGCGAGGGTCGAGGGGACATCGTCGGAGGGCGCCTGTGGGCCCGCGGAGGCCTCGCGTGTCGGGTCTGCCGCTGGATCCGATGCCGGCGCTGCCCCCTCCGTCGCTGAGGACTGCCGGGGGCCGCCACGGCGCGGGTCCGGCCCGATCGCCGGGGACGGACCGGGCGCCGCCTCGCGGCGCATCACGCCGGTCGACTCCCTGAAGCCTGCGGCTGTGCCCGCGGGTCCGCTGGCGCGGGTATCGTCGGCGGCCCGGACGGTGGACCGGTCCGGGCGGTCAGCATGCCGGCGGTACGCCTCGCCGAACGACGATGCCGAACGGTTTGTGGACCGGTTTGCGGACAGCGGCGACGCCTCGGAGCCGTCCCGGTTCCCGGCGGCGGGACGGACGACACGCAGGGTGTCGCGCGGAGCGGCCGTGGCGGGAGATCCCTGGACAGGGCTCATCGGGCCATGCTCGCGAGGAAGGCCGCCTGCGCCGCGTACGCTGCATCGGCGGCTCCCGGGGTGCTCGACGACGCGGCCGACGGGATGGCGGCGGGCGCCATGGACGCGGCCCCCGCGGGGGCCGCGGGCAGGATACGGCGGATGGTGGTGATGTTCGCGTCCGTCTCCCACATGTCACGGACCGCGACGGTCTGCCCCGGCTGCGGGGCGTCGATCGCCTTTCCTCCCCCGAGATACATGGACACGTGCCCGCCGTCGTGGCTGAACAACAGGTCCCCGGGCTGCGCCTCGGCAAGCGACGGGACGTGGGTTCCGGCGTTCATCTGGTCCCAGGTGACGCGCGGCAACTGGATGCCGATGTCCGCGTAGGCGCGCTGCACGAAGCCCGAGCAGTCCAGCCCCGTGGCCGGGTCCGTTCCACCCCACACGTACGGAATACCCTCGTAGGAACGCGCCGCCTCGATGAGCCGCGCGGCGTCGCCCGAGGCCGGTACGGGGACGGGGACGACGCCAGGAACCGTGGCGGGGACGACGCCGGGAACCGTGGCGGGGACGACGCCGGGAACCGCGGCGGAGGCGTCCGGCGTGGCGGGAGCGGTCGCACCCGCGAGCGCGTCGGCGAAGAGGTCGGCCGTCGCGGACGGGGCTGCGGTGGAGCCGGCCGCCGTCGGGGAGCCCGCCGTCTTCGGACCCACGGGCGAGGTGACGCCGGGGGCGGACCGCGCCGGCGAGGCGAGCATGGTGAGGGTGGATTGGATCTGCTGGATGCGGCCCACCGCGTCGGTCATGGTCATGCCCGGTCCTTCCCTGTGCGCTGGAGCCTTCCGGCCGCTGCGATCTCGTCGAGGACCCGCTGTTCGGCGCCGAGCAGCGCGCTCGCCTCGCCCTCGCTGTGCCGGGCCTCGAGCTTCTCGAGGCCCTTCGTGTCGGCCCGCGCACCCCGGTAGGTGACCTGGGCGCGCTCCCGCTCGGCCTGCAGCCGACCCTCGAGGGCCTGCAGGTCGGCGAGCATGCTGCGGGCCGAGGCACGGGCCGCAGCCACCGCGTACAGCGACGCCGAACCCGCCGGATCGAGGTCAATGCCCTGGAGTGCCTCGCTGACGCCGTGGGTCCGGGTCCTCGACGCCCTCAGCCGCTCGTTGGCCTCGGCGAGCCTGCCTGCGGCCTCGTCCTCGCGCAGCTGCTTCAGCCGGAGCAGGCCTGCGAGGGGGAACTGTCGTGCCATCAGGAGATTCCCATCGTTGCTGTGAGGTGGGCGAGGCGGTTCCAAGCGTCGTCGAACGGGGTCTGCTCGTCCATGCGTTGCTGCATGAAGGCGTTCACGGCGGGCTCGTGGTCCACGGCGGCGTCCACGAGCGGATTGGATCCGCGGGAGTAGGCGCCGACGTCGATCAGGTCCTGTGCAGCCTTCCGCGCGGCCAGGGCACGGCGGAGGACGGCGGCGGTTCCCGCCTGGTCGCGGCTGGTGACGCGGGAGGCCACCCGGGAGATGGACGCGAGCGGGTCGATCGACGGGAAGTGCCCGGCGACCGCCAGCTTGCGGTCGAGCACCACGTGACCGTCGAGGATGGAGCGCGCGGCGTCGGCCACCGGCTCGTTGTGGTCGTCGCCGTCGACCAGCACGGTGTACATGCCGGTCACGGACCCGGTGGCTCCGGTGCCTGCCCGTTCGAGGAGCTGGGCGAGCAGTGCGAAGGTGGACGGCGGGTATCCGCGCGTTGCGGGGGGCTCGCCGACACTGAGGCCGATCTCGCGCTGCGCCATCGCCACGCGGGTCAGCGAGTCCATCATGAGCATGACGTCCGCCCCGCCGTCGCGGAACGACTCGGCGATCCGCGTGGCGACGAACGCGGCGCGCAGGCGCAGGAGCGCGGGCTCGTCGGAGGTGGAGACCACCACGATCGACCGCGCGAGGCCCTCGGGCCCGAGATCGTCCTCGAGGAACTCACGGACCTCGCGGCCCCGCTCCCCCACGAGGGCGATCACCGAGACCGAGGCGTCCGTCCCGCGCGCGATCATCGACAGCAGCGAGGACTTGCCGACGCCCGAGCCCGCGAAGAGGCCCATGCGCTGGCCGCGTCCCACGGTGGTGAGCGTGTCCATCACCCGGACGCCGAGCTGCAGGGGTTCGGTGATGCGCGTGCGCTCGAGGGCCGCGGGCGGCGTGTTCTCGAGGGACACCCAGGAGACATCGGTGAGGGGACCACGCCCGTCGATGGGCCGACCGACGCCGTCGAGCACGCGGCCGAGCAGCCCGGGGCCGGCCGGTACGAGCAGCGGCCGTCCCTGCGCGCGGACGGGCGCGCCGGCCTGGATGCCCACGAGGTGGGCGTAGGGCATGCAGCGCAGTCCTGTCAGTGATGCGGCGACCACCTCGGCGTCCACGGGCGAGTCGTCGCCGATGGTCACGAGGTCGCCGATGGCGCAGTCGAGCCCCACCACATCCACGCCGAGGCCGACGACGGAGGCCACGCGGCCCACGCGCTGGGGTGCAGCTGCGGTGCTGGCGGCCCGGATCGTCTCGTCGAAGGTGAGCGTCATGCCGCACCCTCCGCCAGTGCGGCACGGACGCGTGCCAGTGCCGCCCCGAGGCGGGCGTCGATGAAGCCGTTCGGGCAGTCCGCGACGGCGTCGCCCCGGTGCAGTGCAGGATCGGCGACGAGGGCGACGCCCGCGGGGACCGCGTCGGGGCCCAGCACGTCGAGGTCGGCCGGATGCAGCCGGACCGCACGGACCTCCTCGCCGTCCGCTGCCCTGAGGGCCCGCACGACGGCGGCGCGCGCCGACGACGGTGCGTCCTCCAGCGCACGCCCGAGCAGGACCTCCGTGATGGAGAAGGCGGCGTCGAGGATGCGGGAGCGGGCCTGGTCGAGGACCGGTGCGCTCCGTGCGTCGAGCGCGCGTGCGGCGGTTTCGAGCACCCCGAGCTGTTGCGCGAGGAGTGCGTCCGCGCGGGCTCGGGCGGCGGCGTGCTCGGCGTCGAGCCGTGCGCGGTGCTCGGCGAGTTCGGCGCGCGCGAGGACCAGTCCGTCGGCGTACCCGGCGGCGTGCCCCTGCGCGGTGGCGGTGTCGTGGGCGGCCCTGCCGGAGCCGGGGCCGAGGCGCGGGAAGGAGATCGGGGTGAGGGCGTCAGTCGACAATCTCGTCCTCCTCCCCGCGCATGATGGTGATGGTGCCCTGGGCCTCGAGGTCGCGGATGGCACGCACCACCTCGGCACGGGCCTCCTCCACCTGCGACATCCGCACGGGACCCATGCCCCGGATCTCGTCGTCGAGGATCTCCCTGTTGCGCTCGGAGACGTTCGCGCGGATCACGGTGATCACGGCCTCGGCGGCACCCTTCATGGCGAGCGCGAGGACGGCGGAGTCGATACCGCGCAGCACCTGCTGGACGTCGCGGCGCTCGAAGTTGACGATGTCCGCGAATGTCAGCATGCGGGCGCGCACCTCTTCGGCGAGCGCCGGGTCGCGGCTCTCGAGCCCGTCGAGCAGTTCACGCTCGGTGCTGACATCCGCCCGGTTGATGATGTCGACGAGGGGCTGGATACCGCCGATCCGCGATGCTCCCCGGTCGGGCGCGGCGACAGCGCCCGCCCTGATCTTGATGGTGTCGGCGACGACGGACACGGCCTCCGGCGTCGCGGACCCCATGGTCGCGATGCACTGCGCGACGTCGGTCCGGGTCTCGGGGGCGAGCCCGGCGAGGATCGTGGAGGCGCGCTCGGGTTTCAGGTGGGCGAGGACGAGGGCGATGGTCTGCGGCAGCTCGTGCTCGAGGACCGTCTGGATCTGGCCGGGCTCCACGGTGTCGAGGAACTCGAAGGACTTGCCCGCCACCGTCGAGGCCAGGCGTCCGACGACGCCGGCAGCGCGTTCGGCGCCGAAGGAGGACTCGAGCAGCCCCACGGCCACTTCCATGCCGCCGCGGGTGCGGCGCCGTCCGCTCGTGGCCAGTTCGTGGAACTCCGCGAGCGCCTCCTCGGCCGCGGCCGGCTCGACGCGGCGCAGGCGCACGATCTCCGCGACGATCTCCTCGGCCTCCGCCTCGGACAGCTGGCGGAGGATCTCGGCAGCCCGGTCCTGGTCCAGCTGCATGAGGACCATCGCGGCCTTCTGCGTACCGCTGACAGCTCGTACGGCACTCATACGCTCTGCCTGTCATCCATCATGCTGCGCAGGAATTCGGCCGTCTTCGCCGGGTCCTGCGTGGCGAGGGCGTCGATGTCGGCGCGCATGCGGTCCAGATCCGATTCTGCCGATCCGGCCTGCAGGGCGCTCTGCACCGCCGCGACGTCGATCGTGGTGGTGTTCGGGGCGGGTTCCAGCGGAGTGATCAGCGCGACGGCCGGGTCGAGTGCCGGCGTGCCGGGACCGGGGAGGGCCGGGTAGACGCCCTGCAGTTCGCCGAGGTCGAGCGGTTCGCGCCGCTGGCGGCGTGACCGGCGGGCGTAGACGATGAGGGCGACGATCGCGACGAGGAGGATGGCCGCGACGATCGACAGCGTGCGGATGAGGGCTGCGCGCTGCTGCTCCGCCTGCGCCGCTTCGGCTTCGGCGAGCGCATCCGCGGCGGCGTCCGCCCCCGCCTCGTTGAAGGGCAGCTCCTCGACCGTCACCACGTCCCCGCGCGCGGTGTCGATCCCTGCGGCGCTGGAGACGAGGGCCGTCAGTGCCGCGGCGTCCATGTTGGCCGTGGCTCCCTGGTTCACCGCGACGGAGACGGTCTGGCGGTTGATGCCGCCGGCCGGCACCGTGGTGGACTCGGTGGTCTTGTTCACGGCGTTGTTGCGCGTGCTGGTCTCCGAGTTGAAGGTGCCGTCGCCGTTGGCACCGTCTTCGGGGACGGCGATGTTGTCCGGTCCGAGGATGCCGGCGTTCCCTCCACCGGCTCCCTCATAGGCCTCGGTGGTGGTGGATTCGTTGAGGGCGGGCGCGTTGTCGGGCGTCGTGAAGCTCTCCTCGACCCGCTCGGCGCTCTCGAGCTTCATGTCCGCGGCCACGGCGACGGTGGCATTGCCGGCTCCGAGTACGCGGTCCAGCATCGACTGCACGGACGTCTGGATGCGCTGCTCGTAGTCGGACGCCTGCTGGTCCGCGCCCCCGGTGGCGCCGACGCCGACGGCGGATAGCACGTGGCCCTCGGCGTCGATCACGGCGACGTCGGCGGCGTCCATGCGATCGATCGAGGCGGACGTCAGGTGGGTGATGGCCTGCACCTGGTTGCTCGAGAGCGTGGCGCCCGGGCTCGTCTCGACGAACACCGAGGCGGTCGGTTTGCCCTGCTCGGCGACGAACACGGTGTCCTCGGGGATGGCGAGGCGCACGGTGGCGGCCTTGACGCCCTCGATCGCGGACACGGTGGCGGCGAGCTCACCCTCCAGGGCGCGCTTGTAGGTGGTGGACTGCTGGAACTCGGAGGAGGTGACCCCCATGTCGTCGAGCAGCGAGTATCCCCCGGTGGACGACGACGGGAGGCCGGCCGAGGCCGCCTTGATCCGCTGGTCGTACACGGCGCCCTCGGGGACGAGGATGGTGCCACCGCCCTGGGTCAGCTCGTACGGCACGCCGTCGGTCTGCAGCTGATCCACGATGGTGCTGGCGTCCTCGCCGCTGAGCCCGGAGAACAGGGGCGTGTAGGAGGGCTTGGACAGCCAGGACGTGAGCGCGATCCCGCCGAGCACGAGCACGGCGACGCCGATGATGGCGATGGTGCGCTGGGCGATGGTGAAGCTCTTCACGGCGTCGCCGAGGCGCGTCGCTGTGGCGGACAGGGGGGTGGGCATCAGGCCTGCATCCTCATGATCTCGTTGAAGGCGTCAACGCCCTTGTTCCGGACGGCCGCGACGAGCTCGAGCGTCACCTGGGCGCGCGTGGAGGCGAGGGTGGCGTTGTGGATGTCGGTCAGGTCGCCGGTGACGGCCTGCACGGCGAGCTCGTTCGACGTCGACTGGAGGGACCGGACGTTGTCCACGGCGGAGGTGAGCGACGTGGCGAAACCCTGCCCGCCGGCATCGGACGCCGGGTCCACGCCGACGGACGGGAGGTAGGAGGTGGCGGCGGGCTGGACCGCGCCGATCGCGGGAACGGGCATCAGGAACGTCCAATCTGGAGGGCGGCCTCGTAGGTGGCCTTCGCACGGTCGACGACTGCGGCGTTGGCCTGGTAGCCCCGCTGCGCCATGATGAGCTGCCCCATCTGGGCGCTCATGTCGATGTCGGGGTAGCGGACGTAGCCGTCCTCGTCCGCGAGGGGGTGGTCGGGTTCGTGCACCAGGCGGCCCTCGGCGCTGCCGAACTCGGCTCCGGCCACGTAGGCGCCCTGACCGTTCTCGTCGGCGCGCGCCGTGATGTAGCGCTGCTGGAAGGCTGCGCCGTCGGTGGAGGTGACCGTGTTGGCGTTGGCCATGTTGTCCGCGACGGCGTCGAGCCACTTGCGGTGCAGGGTGAGGCCGGTGCCGGAGATGCCGATCGCGTCGAAGGTCATCAGGACGTCCTGAGGGCGGTGCGGATGCTGGTGAAGGGGCCCTCGACGGCGCGGGCGGCGAACTGGAAGCGCAGCACGGTGTCGATGTTCGAGAGGGTCTCGGTATCGAGGTTGACGTTGCTGCCGTTCAGCCGGGTCGGTTCGAGGGATGTCTCCGTGGTGGCCTGCGCGCTGCCGTCGCCCATCGACACCGAGCGGGCCAGGGCGTCCTCGAAGCTGACGCGCTGGGCGTGGAAGCCGGGGGTGTTGACGTTCGCGATGTTGTTCGCGGTGGCGCGCTGGCGCAGGGCGAGCCCGTCGAGGGCGCTGCGCATTGCGAGCGAGGACACGGAATCGAGCACGACGGCAGAACCTCTTCCAACAAGGTTGAGCGGCCGATCCATGGCCTGGGAGTGAGCGATCCGTGCTCACCGGCGACTATCGGACGGCGGAGGTCCGGCTGTTAGCCGCTTCGGGGAAGTACTTTCAGCCCGTCACGTCGACGTACACGGAGGACTGCGGCTGGGCCGTCGCCGAATGCACGGAACCGAGGGCCGAGCGGTGACGCCGCAGTGTAGCGGCCTCGGCGGCGAGACCCGCGATGGCGCTGCGCTGGCGCTCGCTGATGCGGCGGGCGCGGGCCACGAGGGCCGTGGGGATGGGTCCGTCCACGCGCGGCGGCGTCCAGCTGCCGAGGGCGGCGGCCTGGTGCACCAGGGTCCTGGCAGGAACCATCCCGGCCTCTGCCTCATCCACAGCGGCCTCGAGGGCGTCGAGCACCGAGGACCACGCCGTGAGTGCAGCGGTTGTCGTCGCGGAGCGAGGATCGACGGAGAGGCCGACGGCGGGCTCGGGGTGGGACGTGGCCGTCGACGTCACACCCTGGCCGGCGGGCAGGGCCGTGGTGAGGTCAGCCGACACCGAGGACTCCGAGTGAGCGCGGCGCGTCCTGGTCCTGCGAGGCGGCGGGCTGTGCCTGCCCCGTACGGGCGGCCTCGTGCCACGCCTGGCGCAGCGGCTCGAGGATCTCCGCGCACTCGGCGGTCCTGGTGCGGTCCCGCCGGGTATTGGCCTCGACGAGCGTCTGGCGCACGTAGGTGTAGAGGGACAGGAGACCGGCGGCGCCGTCCCAGACGTCGGTGCGCAGCGAGGACATGAGTTCGCCGACGATGTCCTGGGCATGCAGCAGGTTCTCGCTCGCAACGGCCCAGTCCCCCGCCTCCTGGGCGGCACCGGCGCGTGCGAGGTCGAGCAGCAGCCGGTCGTAGAGCATGGTCAGCAGCCCCGCGGGTGTCGCCGACAGGACGGCGTCCTGGACGTACTGCGAGCGCTTGGCCTGGTATCCGTTCATCTGCAGCATCTGGGCTAGCTTCCGTTGGTGGGCAGGCCGGCCAGCTGGGATGACAGCCAGTCGCCCTGGGATTGGAGTTTTGAGAGCTGGACCTCGAGCGCCGAGTAGGTGCGTTCGAGCGTCGCCCGGCGCTTCTCGAGCCGCGTGTCCCAGCCGGAGACCTGATCATTGAGGCTGCGGACGGTCGATTCCTGGCTCTTGATCCGGCGGGTGAGTTCGCCGTCGTACTTGTCCGAGGCGGACTTCCCGGCTTCCGCGACGCGTCCGGCGAGCTGCGCGAGCGCGTCCTTCACGGCGGCCGGGTCCTTCGCGAGGGCGGCGGCGAACTTCTCGGCGTCGAATTCCACGGTCCCGGAGCGGGTGAGCGTGATACCGAACTCCGACGTCGATCTGCCGTTGATCGGCGCCGTCGCGGCCGTGAGCACGGACTGGGCGATGCCCCGGACGGCGCTGTCGCCCGTGAACCTGCCCGCCGTGGGGGCGGCACCGGCAGTAGCACCGGGCGTGACCTTGGTGTTCGTTTCGACGAAGGAGAAGACACCGCGCAGTGCGTCCACGAGTTCCTTCGCCTTTGCCGACGTGGCATCGGCGTCACGTGAGACGGTGACGGACACCGGCTCGGTGGTGGTCTTGCCGACCGTGATGGAGACTCCGGGGAGGATGTCGGCGAACGTGTTCGACGACGAGGTGATGGTCTGCTCGGCCGCCGTGCCGCCCCAGAGGACCACCTCGGCGTCCTGGGCGGTTCGGACGGTGGCGGCTCCGGCCTCCGCGAAGAGGTCGGTCGCGGTCCCTGCGGTGATGTCGGCGGCCGTGCCACGGAACACGGAGAAGCCGTGCTCGGTGCCCGGCTCCTTCGCGGTGAACTGGAGCCGGTACTGGGCGACGCCGTCGACGGTGCCGGCGCCGACCTTCGTGGCGGTGATGCCGACGTCGGCGTTGTTCACCTGGGCGACGACGTCGTCGAGGGTGCCGGTGGTCTTCACCTCGGTGGTGGTACCGTTCGCCGCTCGCAGGGTGAGCGTAGAGGCCGCCGGCGAGAAGGCCGTCATGGTCGCCGTGACCGAGGACTGCGAGGAGGCTAGCTGTCTGACGGTGAAATCGAGCGTGCCGGCTCCTGCGGACGAGGTGGCCGTGGCGGTGACGGTGTCGCTCGTGGAGGTGGCCTTGCAGAGGTCGAGGGCCTGGGGCTTGGCGGTCTTCGTCGCGAGCTCCGTCAGGGAGCTCAAGCGGGTGTTCAGCTGCTGCAGTGCGGTAACGAAGCCCTGGGTCGAGGTGGCCTTGGCCTTGAGGATCGACTGCGGGCGTGCTTCCAGCTGCATGAGCTGGTTGATCATGTTCGTGGTGTCCAGCCCGCTGGCGATGCCGTCGATGGAGAACGCCATGGGTCTACCTCTCGGGTGGGGCCGGGATGTGCTGCTTATCGGTCGGGGATGCTTCGCGGCGAATGCACGGTGGCGGGACCTCTCGGTCCAGGATCAGTCCCGCCACCGTGCACCTTCGCCTACGAACTCACCGTCTAGCGGAGGAGCTGAAGGACACCCTGGTTCATCTGGTTGGCCTGCGCGAGCATCGCGGTACCGGCCTGCGAGAGGATGTTCGAGCGGGTGAAGCTCGCCATTTCCTTCGCCATGTCGGTGTCGCGGATGCGGGACTCGGCCGCGGAGAGGTTCTCCTGCGAGACGTTGATGCTGTTGATCGCCGACTCGAAGCGGTTCTGCACGGCACCGAGGCTGGAACGGGCCGAGGAGATGTCCTTGATCTGCGCATCGAGCTCGGTGATCGCCAGCAAGGCGTTGGCCGAAGTATCGAAGGAGAGGCCTTCGATCGCCGTAGCAACGGCGGATACATCAGTCAGTGCAACCTTGATCTGGTCATTGGCAGCGTCATCGCCCGCGCCGACCTGGAAGGTCAGGTCTTCACCGCCCTTGAGGAGGTCGATACCGTTGAAGTTCGTCCCACCCGAGATGCGTGTCAGTTCGTCCTTCAGCGCCGTCACTTCGGTCTGGATTGCGGTACGAGAGTCGGCGTTGTTCGAGTCGTTGCCCGACTGCACCGCCAGGTCACGGACACGCTGCAGGATGCTGTGGACCTCGGTCAGCGCACCTTCAGCGGTCTGGACCACGCTGATGCCGTCCTGGGCGTTGCGGGCTGCAACCCCGAGGCCGTTGACCTGCGAGCGCAGGCCCTCGGCGATGGACAGGCCGGCGGCGTCGTCGGCTGCACGGTTGATGCGGAGACCGCTGGAGAGCTTCTCGAGCGACTTCGACATGTCGTTCTGCATCCCCGAGAGGTTGCGGTATGCGGTGTTCGCCGCGGTGTTGGTGTTGATCTGGAAACCCATGATGTATTCCTCCGTGAAAGGGCTGCGTGCGCCGGCCCATCCATGGGCCGGCACCAGTAGCTATCGGAGGCGGGTGAGCGATCGTTAGGACTCGACGCAACTTTTTTTCCGCACGCCGTCCCTGAGATCTGGATACGCGCAAGGTAGCCCAAGGTTTCACGGCGGGTCGGGCCGCAACGGGCCGAATCCGGGATTGTGCCCGCGCCACGGCCCTAGGCTCTTTCCTCCAAGGTCAGGCTCCTGATCGTCGAAGGGAAGGATGGGCAGGGTGCGTGCTGATGACCGCATGGCCGGCAGGACCGGTGCGATGAGGCTGGATGCCTCCCGCATCCTGGTCATCATGACGGTCTCGGTGCTGTCGCTGTATATCGTCGTCCTCCTGATCGGCGACCCGGCCCGGTTCGACCCGTTCGGCGCGTGGCTCGGCATCGTCGTGGAGCTCGGTGCCGTTGCGGTGTGCGTCGGCGCACTGCGGCGGACGCACTGGTCCCAGTGGCAGATCCTGCTCGGTGCCGCCGCCGTCGCCGTCTACACCGCGGGAGACCTCTCCTATCTCGTGGCGTTGAACGGGGAGCAGTCCCTCGCCGTCGTCACCGTCGCAGATGTGGCGTATCTCGGTTTCTATCCGTTCATGATCGGCGCCCTCGCAGTGACTGTGCGGAAACTGAAGGGTGTGGCCTGGCCGGTGCTGCTCGACGGCCTGGTGGGGGCACTGGCCGCTGCCTCCCTCATGGCCCTGATCCTCGCGCCGGTCCTGCGGTCCGGGGCAACCGGCGGCACCACGCTCGAAGTGGTCCTCGCTGTCATCTACCCACTGCTCGATCTCGTGCTCGTCACCACTGTGGGTGGCCTGCTGGCCTCGCGTGGGCTCGATCTGGGACCGCGCTGGCCGCTGCTCATCGCCGGCCTGATCTTCTTCTCCGCCGCGGACATCGCCTATGCCCTGGGCATGGCGGACTATGCCGTCGGCACGGTCACCGACGCCGGCTGGATCGTGGGGCTCGTTGGCATCGCGGTATGGGTCGACGGCATTTCGCGGTCCGATCCGTCGGCCCGTCACCGTGATCGCGGCCTGCCCGCGCTCACCACGCTGATGGTGTCCACCGCGTCGGCGCTCGCAGTCCTGATCATCGGCTGTCAGGTCCCCATCCCGCTCGTCGCCCAGGTCCTCGCCGCCCTCACCCTGCTCCTGACCGCGGCGCCTCTCGTCTTCCGGAACCGCATGCTCGGGATCCTCGCCACGACGGATGAGCTGACAGGGCTTCCGAACCGCCGGGGGCTGGTCGCCGATCTTCCCCGACGGGTGGGCGGGAACCGCGTCGGAGCGCTGCTCTTCATGGACCTCGACCGTTTCAAGGACGTCAACGATGCGCTGGGACACGACGTCGGGGACGCCCTCCTCGTGCAGGTGAGCGAGCGCTTCGCCCGGCAGGTGAAGCCCGGCGACCTCTTCGCGCGCCTGGGCGGTGACGAGTTCGCGCTGTTCCTGGACGGTGCGTCCAGGGAGGAAGCCCTCACCGCGGCCCGACGGCTGGAAGCAGAGCTCGACCAGCCGATCCAGGTCGGCACGGCCTCCCTGAAGGTCAGCGTCAGTATCGGTATCGCGCTCACCCCGGACAACGGCACCGACACCACCCTCCTGATGCGCAAGGCGGACATCGCCATGTTCCGCGCCAAGTCGGACCGTAGCGGGCACCACGTCTACAGCTCCATGGACGACGACGGCGGCGCGCGGAAACTGAGGACCCTGCAGGAACTGCGAGTGGCACTCGCCGAGGCCCAGTTCGAGGTGCACTACCAGCCCAAGGTGCGCCTGACCGATGATGCCGTGAGCAGTGTCGAGGCCCTGATCCGGTGGAACCACCCCCTTCTCGGGCAGTTGCCACCGGCATCCTTCCTGCCGCTAGCGGAAGAAGCGGGCCTGATGCCCGAGATCTCCGCGCTCGTGCTCGAGCAGGCCGTGGCGCAGGTGGACAGGTGGCGTACCGAAGGGCTGGTGATCAGCGTCGCCGTGAACCTGTCCGGATCCTGCATCCTGGAAGGGCTGCCCCGGCAGATCCGCCTCCTCCTCGAAGAACGCGACATCCCGCCGGAATGCCTCGTGCTCGAGATCACCGAGGACATGCTGATGCGGAACCCGGCCGATGCTGCGAAGATCCTGGCGCGGCTCCGCGCGAAAGGCATCCAGATCTCGATCGACGACTTCGGGACCGGATACAGCTCCCTGGCGTACCTGCGCGATCTCCCCGCCGATGAACTCAAACTGGATCGGTCCTTCATCACCGCCATGCGCACGGACCGCCGAGCCCACGGTCTCGTGGGCTCCATCATCGACCTGGCGCACAGCCTGGACCTGCGGGTGGTCGCCGAGGGAGTGGACAACGAAGCGACCCGGGCGGAACTGCGGGCGCTGGGGTGTGATCTCGCGCAGGGCTTCCACTTCGCGCGACCCCTGCCCGCCGCCGACGTGGCCCCCTGGATCCACGCCCATGCCCCGGCCGTGCCGGAGGACGACGCCCTGGTGGCACAGAGAATCTGACCGACAGCGAAAAGTATTCGAGGTATACATCGCCGTACGCGTGGGTGAACCGCCGGTGAACAGGTAGCGTGGCAGTACCAGTTTGTTCCCATGCCCGAGGACGGGCCAGATGCCAGGGGTCTTCGGCGGACACAGGCATCCCGAGCGCGAGGTGTTGTCATGTCCGGCCGGATTCTGCACGCGACCCGATGGTTCGGCGTCGTCCTGGCGCGTCTCCTGGTCTATGTCCTCATTTGGGCAGGGCTCGCGCTGCTCATCGCCGGCATCGGCATCCGAGCCTACTGGGGTGAGATCTCCGTCGGCCAGATGCTCCTGAACCTCGTCACGGTCAACCCCGACGGCGGGGGCGGCGCCATGGTCTGGACCGGCATCCTGGGAGTCGGCGTGGTGCCCCTGCTCATCACCGGGGGCATCGCCGTGGGACAGCACGTGCGGCGCCGTGACGACGTCACACCTCCTCGCCGCTCGCAGTGGATCCTGCGCACCGTCTCCACCGCCCTGGTGGCTGCGGTGGTCGTCGGTGGCACCACGGCCTTCGCCACCGCTGTGGGGATGGGGGACTACCTCAGGGCCGCGAACTCCGGGTACGACCTCGCCGACTACTACGTGGAGCCGACCGTCACCGGCGACGCGGACAAGCGCAATCTGGTGCTGATCTACGTCGAGTCCGGCGAGGCCACCCTCGCGGACGCCCAGCTCTTCGAGAAGGACGCGTTCGTTCCCCTGAAGGAGGCCACCGAGGCCTCCGACGGCTGGCAGAGCGTGGACGATTTCCAGCAGTATGAGGGAGGGGGCTGGACCATGGCCGGTCTCGTCTCGACGCAGTGCGGCGTCCCGCTGAAGGGCTCGGGGTCCGGCGCCGGCAGCAGCTCCAGCGCCGAGCCCGCCGATCCTGCCGATCCTGCCGAGTCCGCGACCGACGCCGGCTCCTACCTGGGCGGGACCACGTGCCTGGGCGATGTGCTCCACGAGCACGGCTACACCAACGTGTTCCTGGGCGGGGCCAACGCGTCCTTCGCCGCCAAGGACACCTTTCTGGGCAGCCACGGCTACACCGAGGTCAAGGACCTCTCCGACTGGAGGGCCGCCGGGGAGCCGGAGACGAGTTTCCGCAGCGACTGGGGCCTGAGCGACGAACGCCTCATGGCCCACGCCCGCGACGAGATCGACCGGCTGCACGCCGAGGCGGAGACGACCGGCCGGCCGTTCAACCTCTCCCTGCTGACCCTGGACACCCACGAGCCGGTGCACGTGTACGACTACTGCCCCGTGGACACCCGGAACGAGGTCACCTCCGTGTTCGCCTGCTCCCTGACGCAGGTGGCCGGTTTCGTGGACCACATGGAGGCGAAGGGCTACCTCGAGGACACCGCCGTGGTGATCATGGGCGACCACCTCAAGCACATGGGCGCCGGCGACGCGTTCCACGAGCAGCTGGACGACCACGCCGGCCGCACGATCTACAACCGGATCCGGATCCCGGGTGCGGACGGGATGAGCACACTGCGCCCCGGTGTGGACCAGCTGAGCATGTTCCCCACGCTCCTGGAAGCAGCCGGCCTGACCCTGCAGGGTCGTGAGGCCGGGCTGGGCGTGTCCGCTTTCTCCCCTGACGTCCCGACCGGTTCGGCGCAGGCACTGGACCCTGCGACCTACGGCGAACTGCTGCACTCCCACTCGCCCCGGTTCTACACGGCGGCCTGGTCAGCCGGGGACGACGCCCGGTAGCGCAGCCCATGAGCAGGGCTTCGCAGGATCGCTTACAACCGGGCACCCGCTGCCGATAGTTCTCCCGGTTCCACATGACGGTGGCGCCGGAGAGGAGGGACACCGTGAGCACACAGGATCTGTCCGCCCTGCTCTGGCAGGAGCGTGAACTGCTCGAACTCCTCGTCTTCAAGCTCGAGGAGGAGCAGCTGCTGCTCACCTCCGGCAAGACCCGCTGGCTGCACCACGCCACCCGGGAGGTGGAGCAGGTCCTCGAACGGCTGCGCGAGACCGGCCTCGCCCGCGCCGTGCACGCCTCCGGTGTGGCCGGCGCATGGGGCATCGACGACAACGCGACCCTCCGCGAACTGGCAGCGGCGGCGCCCGACGGTCCCTGGCAGGAACTGCTCTCCGCGCATCTCCAGGCCATGACGGCGCTGGTCGCCCAGATCGCCGCGCTGCGCGACACCAATCAGCAGTTCCTGAGGGCGGCCAGCCGGTCGACCCAGGAGACCCTCGCAGGCATCGGCACCGGAGCGGGCACCTACGCCGCAGACGGTGCAGCCCTGCAGAGCCACGGCCAACCGACCCTCCTCAACAAGGATCTGTAGCGGAACAATGAGCACCTTCAGCGGACTCACCACGGCCTACTCCGGCCTCGCCGCCGCACGCGCGGGCCTCGACGTGACCGGCCAGAACATCGCCAACGCGACCACCCAGGGGTACACGCGCCAACGGCTCGAGACATCCGCGGCCGCGCCGGTCCGGCCCACGCTCTTCAGCACCGGCACCCGCGCGGGTGAGGGCGTGCTCGCGCAGGGCATCGCCCGTCTCGGTGACACCCACCTCGAGGCGCGGGTCCGCATCACGGCCGGTGCCGCCGGGTACACCGCCGTGCGCGCCCAGGCGTACTCGGCACTCGAGGAGGGGCTGAAGGAGCCCGGCACCAACGGCGTCGCCGACTCCCTCCAGAAGTTCTGGGCGGGCTGGCAGGGCCTGTCGAACCAGCCCGACAAGGACGCCCCCGCATCCGCGCTCCTCGCCGCAGCCGGGCAGCTCACCTCGCGCATCGCTGCGGGCTACCGTGAGGTCCAGACGCAGTGGGCGTCCACCCGGTCCTCGGCCGCCGGACTCGTCACGGAGGTGAACGACGCCGCCGCGCAGGTCGCCGACCTCAATCGGCAGATCCGCTCCAGTGTCGCCTCCGGCGCCCCGGCCAACGAGCTCGTCGACCGCCGCACGACACTGACGGCGACACTCGCCGGCCTTACCGGGGCCACCGTCCGCGACAATCCGGACGGTACCGCGGACGTGCTGCTGGCCGGCAACCCGCTCGTCGCGGGCACCACCGCCCGCAGCCTGCAGGTCGCCGGTCCCATCCAGCTCGACGGTGCCGGCACGGTCCGGATCGAATGGACGCACCGGCCCGGCGCCTCCGCGGGCGTGGAGAGCGGCGAGCTCGCAGCGACGCTCTCGCTCCTCGCCCCCGCCGACGCGGGTGGCGCCCTCGCGCAGGCCGCGGCCGGGTACGACGCCTTCGCCGCGGATCTCGCCGGTCAGGTGAACGCGCTGCATGCGAACGCGGGCAAGGGACCGTTCTTCGCGTACCAGCCGGAGCGGGCCGCCGCCTCGCTCGCCGTCGTGCCGACGCGCCGCGAGGACCTCGCGGCGGGCGCTCCCGGCGCGGGCGCCTTCGACGGCTCGGTGGCGGACGCGATCTCCGGGCTGGGTATCGGCACGCGGTCCCCCGACTCCGTGTGGTCGGCCTTCGTCACGGATCTCGGCGCCGCAGCACGCGCCGAGCTGCAGGGCAACGCCCTCGCGGAGGTGTCGGCCACCACCGCGCTGCAGCAACAACTCGGCGCCACCTCGGTGAGCATGGACGAGGAACAGGTCAACCTGCTGGAGTACCAGCACGCCTACCAGGGCGCCGCGCGCGTGATGACGGCCGTCGACGAGATGCTCGACGTCCTGATCAACCGCATGGGAATCGTAGGACGGTAGGAAGGCACCATGATCACCCGCGTCACCAACCAGACCATGCTGCACGGAGCCCAGCGCTCCCTGCAGGTGAACCTCGCCCGCCTCGCCGACCTGCAGGAGAAGGCGTCCAGCCAGAAGGCCATCGGCCGCCCGTCGGACGACCCGGCCGCTGCGGCCGAAGCCCTCCGCGTCCGCGCCGAGATCGGCGCCACCCGGCAGTACGGCCGGAACATCGCCGACGGTGAAGGGTGGCTGACCCAGCTCGACAACGCGATGACGATGTCGAAGCGGGCCCTCGACACCGCGAATGACCTGACGCTGCAGGGCTCCAACTCGTCCCTGCCGCCCACCGCCCGCGAGGCGCTGGCACTGAGCATCGAGTCACTGCGCACCGAGCTCGTGGTGCAGGCCAACGCCACCTATGGGGGCCGATTCCTGTTCGCCGGGAACTCCGATGCCCCCGCCGCCGTCGCTCCGGATCTCACGTTCACGACCGGCGGGACCGTCGAGCGCCGCGTCGGCCCGCACGAGACGATCCGTGTCGACGCCGACGGCGCCGCCGTCTTCGGGAACGGCTCCGGCTCTGCCTTCGCCCTGCTGGACACCATCGCCGCTGACCTGCGGGCCGGCAAGGACGTGTCCGTGCACCTCGCACCGCTGCAGCAGCGCATCCAGGACCTCACCGCCCACCACAGTGAGATCGGCACACGCCACGCACGCCTGCTCGGCGCCAAGGATGCTGTCGCCGATGCCTCGCTGGCTCTCGAAGGAGAACGCGCCGCCGTGGAAGACGTCGACCTCGCGTCCATCATCCTGGACCTCAAGCTCCAGGAGACCGCCTACCAGGGTGCCCTCGCCGTCTCGGCCCGCGTCCTGCAGCCCTCGCTGATGGACTTCCTGCGATGAGGGCCGCCTTCGTCACCCCTCCCCCGGGCCTCGCGCCCCTCACACGCTTCGACCTCGAGCAGGTGCCGGGCGCGGACGGGCTGTTCACGCTCACCGCAGCCGACGAGCCGAGCGTGCGCCTGTTCCTCCTCGACGCCGCCACCTATGTGCCGCACTACAGCCCGCGATTCTCGGACGCGCAGCGCGACGTGCTCGGATCCGACGTGCCGGAGGCGCACCTGTTCGTCGTCGCCAACCCGGGGACCGAGGGCACCACCGTCAATCTCGCCGCACCGATCGTGCTGGATCCCTCGACGGGGCGCTGCGCCCAGCTGATCCTGGACGGGACCGACTATCCGCTGAAGGCGGCGCTGGCCCAGGCCGCCTGAGGCCAGGAGCAGGAACGACAGGAGCCGCCCGGCATCGCCGGGCGGCTCCTGTCGTCATCGGTTGCGCTGCAGCGGGACTCCGCCGTCGGGCAACCCCCGTGACGTCGGGAGGAACTGCGGTGTACGGGCCGGCAGGGGTCAGGCGAAGTCCGAGGTTGCCGGATCGGCGCCGATGCGGCCTGCTGCACCCTTGTCGAGGCCGTTGATGGCCTCGATGTCCTCGTCCTCGAGCTTCACGTCGAGCGACTCCCAGTTCTCGATGATGCGGGACTCGGTGACGGACTTGGGGATGACCACGTTGCCGAGCGCGAGGTGCCAGGCGAGGACCACCTGGGCGGGCGTCGCGTTCCGCTTCTGTGCGATGTCCTGCAGCACGGCGTCGTCGAGCAGTCCCTTGCCGGAGCCGATGGGCGACCACGACTCGTGCAGGATGCCCTTCTCCGCCTCGAAGGCACGCAGCTCGGCCTGGTTCAGGTACGGGTGGGTCTCCACCTGGTTGATGACCGGCACCACGCCGGTCTCGTCGATGATCTCGGTGAGCGCCTCGATGGTGAAGTTCGAGACACCGATGCTCTTCACGCGGCCCTGCTTCTGCAGTTCGATGAACGCCTTCCAGGTGTCCACGTACTTGCCCTGCTTGGGCTGCAGCCAGTGGATGAGGTAGAGGTCGAGCGTCTCGAGGCCCAGGCGCTCCATGGACTCGTCGAACGCCTTCAGCGTGCTCTCATAGCCCTGGTCGGCGTTCCACAGTTTGGTCGTGATGAACATGTCCTCGGGGCTCAGGCCCGACGTGGCGATCGCCCGGCCGACGCCTGCTTCGTTCCCGTAGATCATGGCGGTGTCGATGTGGCGGTAGCCGGCCTTGAAGGCCTTGCCCACGACCTCCTCGGCGACCTTGTCCTCGACCTGCCACACGCCGTACCCGAGCTGGGGGATCGTGAGGCCGTCATTGAACGTAAGGTTTGGTGATGTAGTCATATAGGCGGGAACGAACGCGCCGGTTCATTTATTTCTGTTTCCATCGACAACTATCAGCCCGCGAGGTATTCGCTCCCCGGAGCGGACCCATGCGGACCAGCCTGCGATGACGGAGGTATGGGATGAGTGGTGCTGACGATCCCGTGCGGGTCACCCTCCATGACGACGCCTACCTGTACGCCTTCCGCCGTTCCCGGTCCGCGCGGCTGGCCGCGGCGGCGGCGCTGGAGGCCGTGGAGGCCGTCGACGCGCATGCAGCCGGCCATCCTGCCGAAGCCGACCAGGCCGCCGAAGGGGTCAGGGTCCTCCTGGTCACCGCGGCCCGGGCAGCCCTCGAGCGCTACCTCCCGCCGGCTCTCCCGCCCCGGGTCGAGGTCGATGATCTGCAGGCGGCCCTCGCCGCCCTCGCTGCCGGTGAGCGCGAGTTCCTCCTCCTGCACCATTGGGACCGGCTGGACGTCGAGGCCGCAGCGAGGGCCTCGGGAGAGGACGCCGGGAGGTTGCGCGACGTCGAGGCCGCCTGCGCCAGCCGGGTGGAGGCTGCGGAGGGCTCAGTCGTCGCCCTCGCCGCGCTCCTCGCGGACGCCGATCCGGCCCGGGCCGTCCAGGAGGAGGACCTGGGGCGCAGCCGTGGTGCGCTCCCCGACCGGGCGACGGCGACGGCGACGACCGACCCTCCGGCGGAGGTCCGGACCACCATCCCCGCGGCACCGGTGGAGGACGAACAGCCTCCTCCGCCCGGCGATGACGGCGGGTCCCTGAGCCGGAGGATCCAGGTGGTGGTCGGTGCCGCCTGCATCCTCCTGATCGTGGCGGCCCTGACCACGGCTCTCCTCCCCCGCCGGGCCGCCGGTCCCGCGGAGGAGACGGCCCGCCTCTACGACCTCGCGGACGTCGTGGCGGTGGTGGCCGCCTCGAACGTCCAGCCGACCGTGATCAACGGCGAGGTGCGGATTCTGCGGGGGGCCACGGTGGTGCAGCTGCTGAAGGGCGACGAGACGCGCCGGGTCCTCACGGTCGACGTCACGGGGCGGAGCACGCTCGAGCGGCCGTACAGCCGCAGCTTCTTCCCGCCCAACCAGCTCATGTTCCTCGAACACGGCGAGCACGGCGTCCTCACGCCGATGGAGGGCGAGGGCTCCGTCCTGACCCTCGTGGACCGAAGGGTGCCGGAGGCCGCCACGAGCAACGGTGATCCCGCGCCCCTCCCGGACGGGCTGCGCGACACCATCCGGGCCATGCCCGAGGAGGAGCTGCCGCTCGAGACGAGCGGCGTACCTCCCGGGGCGCTGGACCCCGCGGCCGTCGTGGGAATCCGCCCACCGGAGGGCCGCGATCCGCAGGACATGCCGGGCACCCTCCTCGGCACGTTCCGCATACATGCCGAGGACGGGCAGGCGTGCGTGCTCTTCTCGTTCAACGGCCGCGCGGTCCTGCTGCGCTGGCCGGAGGGCTTCACCGCCTACGAGCGGCAGTCGATCTCCGACAACGGCGATCCCGCCGGCGGCCTCCGCGTCCTCACCGTCCTGAACGAACGCGGCTACCCCTACGTGGACGAGAACAGGTCGACGCCGTTCATCCGCGGCGTGCCGACGGGCGCCCGGGGGACGTGCGACGGACGGCAGTTCGAGCTGTGGGACATCGCCGTCGACCCGGCAAGCACCCTGTTGTTCTACTGATGGCCCACGGGGCGCCGACCGGCGTCCGGCATGGCCCGTTCGGCCTCCTCGACGTCCTCCGCCACCAGCTGTGCACGGCGACGCACGTTGTCGAGGCCGGAGGACGCGATGCCCCACCGCTCGCCGTCGAGCCGGGCCATCGCCGCGGCCTCGGCTGTCGTGGCGAGCGTGTTGCCCGCACGAGACAGCGCCCGGTGCACCTGCATGAGCGCTCCGGGGATGTCGAGCCCCGTACTCGGCGAGGAGGCCTGGGCACGCACGCAGACCTCCCGGACGCGCGGGAGCATCTCGCTGAGGTCGTTGGCGATGCCGACGAGTTCGTTGTAGACGTCGTCGTCGTCGATGCCCTCGAGGATCTGGTGGTAGCGGTCGAGTCCGCGGCGGAAGCGGTCGTGCGCGCGCCGCCACACCCCGGTGCCCAGCTCGGCGTCGTCCTTCCGTCCCTGCCGCGCGGCCGCGAAGAAGGCCACGGGCGCCCTACAGGTACTGGCCGGGCCCGTGGGTGTCCGCGGGGGACGCCTGGGCGCTGCGTCCAGGTGGGACGCGCCGGGGCTCGCCGTCCTCGCCGACCACCACGCCGGGCGCGATCACCGTGCCGGGCGGGAGTTCGCGGAGCTGGAGGCGGGCTGCGAGCTGCTGGTTCGCCATCTGCTGGGCCGCCAGCGCTGTCTGGATGCCGTGGAAGAGGCCCTCGAGCCAGCCCACGAGCTGCGCCTGCGCCACGCGCAGTTCCGCGTCCGTGGGCACGGTCTCGCGGTCGAACGGCAGGTTGATGCGGTGCAGTTCCTCGACCAGTTCGGGGGCGAGGCCGTCCTCGAGCTCCCGGACCGAGCGCTCGTGGATGGCGGTGAGGCGGGTGCGGCCGGCGTCGTCGAGCGGGGCGGACCGGACCTCCTCCAGCAGCTGTTTGAGCATGGTGCCGATCCGCATGACCTTGGCCGGCTCGTCCACGAGCTCCGCGAGCTTGGCGGGACGGTTGTCCGGGGCGGGTGCCGCGGGTGTCGCGGGTCCGCCGGGCTGCGGGTTGTCCGGCGTGCCGGGGAGGGGGATGGCGGGGCCGGCAGGCTGCTGTTCAGTCATGACGCAATGCTCCCACAACCGCTCGGGAGCGGGCACGTCAGATCCAGCCTTGTTCCCATGCCCGGGCGGCGGCCTCGTGGCGCGACGGTGCGTCGAGCTTCGCCATCGCGGACGATACGTAGTTCCGTACGGTTCCCGGCGCCAGGTGCAGTTCGCGCGCGATCGCCTGGACGCTCGCGCCCTGCCGGCCGTGGCGCAGGACGTCGAGCTCCCGGACGGTCAGCGGACAGGACTCACCCGTCAGGGCGCTCGCCGCGATGTCCGGGTCCACGTAACGACGGCCGGCCGCGACGTCCCGGATGACGTCCGCGAGCTTGTCCGCGGGCGTGGACTTCGGGACGAAGCCGGACACCCTGCTGGCCAGCGCGCGCCGCAGGACGCCCGGCCGGGCGTGCCTGGTCACGATCACCACGCGTGTCGCGACCGACCGGAGGATCTCCTCCGCGGCGTAGATGCCGTCGGTCGGGGGCATCTCGAGGTCCAGCACGCACACGTCGGGCGAGTGCTGCTGCGCGAGCCGCACCGCGTCGGTCCCGTTGTCGGCACTCGCCACGATCTCGAGGTCGGGTTCGAGTCCCAGCAGGGCCTCGAGGGCGCCCCGGATCAGATGCTCGTCGTCGGCGAGGACCAGGCGGATCACGGTCGCTCCCCCAGGGCCCGGGCCGCAGAGGCGGGAGCCCCGACGGGCGGGGCAGGGGTATCGGCCGCGAGGGCGGTGGACGTACCGGGTGAGGCTGCGAGCGCGACAGCATCCGGGGCTCCCGGCGTGGTGGCCGTCAGGACGAAGCGGTCGGCCTCGAGCCGGGCATCGACAGCGCCACCGACGGCCTCGAACCGCTTCCGCAATCCCTCGATCCCGGTTCCCGCCGTCCGCGGCCCGGGACCGCCGGCGCCGTCGTTCGTCACCGAGAGGACGTGCCCCTGGCCGCTGCGCACGAGCCGGAAGGTCACGCAGCCGGCTTCGCTGTGGCGCAGGATGTTCGTGGTCGCCTCCCGCATGACCAGCCCGAAGAGGGTGCGCTCCTCCGACGGCAGCCCCTCGGCGTCCACCTCCACCGAGGCCTGGATCCCGGCGGCGCGGAGCACCTCGGCCGCGTTGGCCGCCTCGGCGGCGAGGGATACGGCGCGGTAACCGTGGACCAGGGCGCGGGTGTCCTCGAGCGCGGTGCGCGCGAGCTGCTGGGCCTCGCCGATCTGGACGCGTGCCGCCACGGGATCGACGTCGAGCAGGCGGCCCGCGAGCTCGGTCTTGAGCGCGATGACCTGCAGGTGGTGCCCCTGGATATCGTGCAGGTCTGCCGCGAAGCGCAGCCGCTCCTTCGCGACCGCGAGCTCGCCGGAGGCCCGGCGGCTGTCGTCGAGCCGCAGCACGATCTCCCACCACCAGATACCGCCCACGAACAGCAGGGGCGTCATCAGGGCCCAGACGCCCAGCGAGAACAGGCCTCCGGTGTCGGCCGCGGGACCGCCGGCAGGCGTGCCGAGGAGGATCCCGAGCATCCCGTGGAGGAGGAGTGCGGCGAGCGCCATGGCCACTATCGACCAGCGCGTGCGCCGGTCGACGACCACGGCGAGGGCGTTCGCCGCGAACCAGAGCGGCAGGGCGGCGACCCAGAGGGTGTGGGGCTGGACGAGGCCCAGGAACCAGAGGCCGGCGGGCGGGAGCAGGAGCCACAGCGTGTACTTCCGCTCCGGCAGCCCGCCTCCGAGTCCGCTCCGGAAGAACCAGCAGTAGCGTGTCAGGGCTGCGACGGACACGACGGCGAGCGCGATGAGGACGATGTCGAGGAGCTGCAGCCCGTAGTCGCCGCCGGAGAGCATGAACAGCGCGTTCACCGCGCTGACGAAGACGCCGTAGACGACGATCGACGAGACGCTGTACCGCCAGGTGGCGCGGACGCCGCGGCCGGCCTCCGGGACCGGAGCGGTTCCGGCGGCCGCGATCGCGGGCCGGTCGGGGTCCCGGTTCCCGGGGGAAGCCTTGAAGAGCACCATGCCGTCCATCGTAGGACCATGACATTTGTCATGGTCCCGGTGTGCGGACGGGCACGGGAAGAGGTGACGGGCGGGCACTGACGGCGTTCGGAGCCGCTCGGAAGGATGGAGTCATGACTCCCTCACCCAGCACTCCGCCACTGCCCTCGACGCAGAACCGCCCGGCCCCCACGGTCGGCACGGCACCTGCGGACACCATCGCCGTCTCCGCCGCGGGCCTGCGCTGCTCCTACGGTTCGTACGAGGCGGTCCGCGGCATCGACCTGACCATCCGCAACGGTGAGTTCTTCGCCCTGCTCGGCACCAACGGGGCCGGCAAGACCACCACCATGGAGACGCTCGAGGGCCACCGCGCAGCGACGTCCGGTACCGTCTCGGTGCTCGGGGGTGACCCGCACCGCGACCGGGCCTCGATCCGGCCCCGCCTCGGCATCATGCTGCAGGAGGCCGGCTTCGCCGACGACCTCACCGTGGCGGAGACCTGCCGCCTGTGGCTCCGGCTGTCCACGGCCGATCCTCGCGCCAGGACCCGTGAGGAGGTCATCACGGCGGGCCTCGAGGTGCTGGACCTCCACGCGAAGGCTTCGACCCGCGTCAAGATGCTCTCGGGCGGGCAGCGCCGCCGCCTGGACCTCCTCCTCGCCACGGCCAACGAGCCCGACCTCCTCTTCCTCGACGAGCCGACCACGGGCCTCGACCCGGAGTCCCGCGAGCGGACCTGGGAACTCGTGCGCGGACTGAACGACGCCGGGACCACCGTGGTCCTCACCACCCACTACCTCGAGGAGGCCGAGCGCTATGCGGACCGGCTGGCGATCATGCACGATGGCGAGATCGCCGTCGAGGGCACCCTCGCGGAGGTCCTGCGGCGCGAACCGTCGACCGTGTCCTTCGAGGTCGACGCAGCCGTCGACGTCCTGCAGCTCCAGGGACTCGGCCTGTCGCCGGACTTCGTGCCGACCCCGTCCACGACGAGGGTGACCGTGCCCACGCTCGATCTGCAGCGCGACCTCTGGACGGTCCTGTCATGGGCCGAGTCCTCCTGCGTCAGGCTGGACCGGCTGGCCGCCTCGGAGGCGTCGCTCGCCGCCGTCTTCCGCCGGGTCAGCGCCGGCGACGCCGCCTAGCCACCCCGGATTCCCGACACCCCGACCTGGAGAGAACCATGACAACCCTCGCGCACACCCCGTCCCCGTCCGCCGCCGCCCGCATCACGGCCATCGCCCTCATGGAACTGCGCATCATCTTCCGCAACAAGACGGTGCTGACCGGCGCGGTGCTGATGCCCGTCGCCATGGCCGTCTACATGTTCTACGTCGGCGCCGACCGGATGGCCGGCCCGTCCGGCGCAGCCGTCCTGGCCGGGCTGACCCTCATGGTCGTGGCCCTCCTCGGCGTCTACCTCACCGCGACGACGACGCTGGCGACCCGACGGCAGGAGCTGTTCCTCAAGCGCCTGCGCAGCGGGGAGTCCTCGGACACCGTGATCTGGCTGGGCATGCTGACGCCCATCGTGGCGCTCGTCGCGGCGCAGCTCGCGGTCATCGCCGTGGGCTTCGGCATCGCGGGCGTGGACGCCCCGACCCGGCCCCTGGTCGTGGCCGGGGCGGTCCTCGGCTTCCTGGCCCTGTGCGCGACCACCGGCATGCTCACGAGCATCTACACGCCCTCCGCTGCCGCCGCGCAGATCACCACGCTGCCGTTCCTCGTCGTCGTGATCGGCTCGTTCTTCTGGACCGCGTTCGACGACGGCTTCGAGCTGGCCTCCCGGCTCACCCCGGGCGGCGCGCTGCAGAACCTCCTCATGGCGGGGTGGGGTGCGGAGGCGCTCGACGCCTCCGTGGCCGGTGCCGCCGTCGTGCTCCTCGCCTGGATCGTGCTGCCCTACGGCATCGCCGCGAAGCGCTTCCGGTGGGAGAAGCGCTGACGGTCCGCACGACGAAGCCCCGCACTCCGTGCGGAGTGCCGGGCTTCGTCGTGCCTGAACCTGCTCAGCAGCAGCGGCCCTCGGGGTTCGCGTCCTGCCGGTCGGTCTTGTCCCGCCAGAACTCGCGCTCCGTCATCGGGAGCCCGCCGGCGTGGGTGCGCTCATGGTGGTCGAGGTACGCCTGGTAGGCGTTCTCCCCCATGACCCCCTTGAACAGCCACGCCAGTTCACGCGCGGTGTCCCGCGCGCGGGAGAGCACGTGCGGCACGGTCATCAGTGCCCCGTCCGCGCCGGCCGCTTGCCCGGCTCCAGTGCGGCCCACTGCGCCTCCAGCTCCTTCTCCGCCGGGGACGCGATGAGGCCGGCCGGCGCGAAGATGCGCGAGGCCACCGGGGCGTCCTCGTTCTCCTTGCCTCCGCCGTGCCGGTAGGCGCGGATCGTGGCGAGGATCGCCGTCACGATGACGATGATCGCGAGCACCACGAAGAAGATCGACAGCGTGCCCTGGATGAACGTGTTGCGGACCACGGCCTCCATGGCGGCGACGTTCTTGGCCGTGCCGAAGCTCTCCTCGCCCGCTGCCAGGGCGTTCTTGAAGGCCGTGTGCTGCGCCCAGTACCCGATGGCAGGAGTGGGCGAGAAGATCTTCTGGAACGACGCCGTGATGGTCACCACCGATGCGAAGGCGAGCGGCAGGGCCGGGATCCAGAGGAACCGGAAGAGTCCCTTCTTGGCGCAGATCGCCATGCACACCGCGAGCGCGATGGCCGCGAGCAGCTGATTGGCGATACCGAACAGCGGGAAGAGCGTGTTGATGCCGCCGAGGGGATCGGTGACGCCCATGATGAGGATCGCCCCCCAGCCCGCCACCATGATGGCGGTGCAGATCCATGCCCCGGCACGCCAGGAGGTGTCGCGGAAGCGGGGCACGAAGTTCCCGATGCTGTCCTGCAGCATGAACCGTGCGACCCGGGTTCCCGCGTCGACCGCGGTGAGGATGAACAGCGCCTCGAACATGATGGCGAAGTGGTACCAGAACGCCATCATGCCCGCGCCGCCGAAGACACCCTGCATGATCTGGGCGATACCGACGGCGAGGGTCGGAGCGCCACCCGTACGGGAGACGATCGATTCCTCGCCGACGTTCGAGGCCATCGTGCTCAGCGCCTCCTGGGTGAGGTTCACGCCGGTGAGGCCGAGGCCGTTGACGAACGTCACGGCGCCCTCGATGGTGCCGCCGGTCGCCGCTGCGGAGGAGTTCATCGCGAAGTAGATCCCGCGGTCGATCGACAGGGCTGCGACGAGCGCCATGATCGCCACGAAGGACTCCATGAGCATGCCGCCGTAGCCGATGAAGCGGGTCTGGCGTTCCTTCTCGATCATCTTCGGCGTGGTGCCGGAGGCGATGAGGGCGTGGAACCCGGAGAGCGCACCGCAGGCGATGGTCACGAAGAGGAACGGGAACAGCGTGCCCGCGACGACGGGACCGGTGCCGGAGGTCGCGTAGGGCGTGATGGCGGGGACGCTGATCTCCGGGCGGGTGATGACGATCGCGACCGCGAGCATGACGATCGTGCCGATCTTCATGAACGTGGAGAGGTAGTCGCGGGGTGCGAGCAGGAGCCAGACGGGCAGCACGGCGGCGATGAAGCCGTAGATGATGATGCCCCACGCGATCGTGATGCGGTCGAGGGTGAAGATCTCGACGCCCCATGCCGTCTCGGAGATCCAGCCGCCACCGACGATGGCGAGCAGCAGCAGCGCGAAGCCGATGAGGGACACCTCGGTGACCTTGCCGGGCCGCAGGTAGCGCAGGTAGACCCCCATGAAGAGGGCGATCGGGATGGTCATGGAGACGGAGAAGACGCCCCAGGGGCTCTCTCCGAGCGCGTTCACGACCACGAGCGCGAGGATGGCCACGATGATGATCATGATGGTGAGGGTGGCGATAAGGGCCGCGGTGCCGCCGATGACCCCGAGTTCCTCGCGCGCCATCTGGCCGAGGGAACGGCCGCCGCGGCGCATCGAGAAGAACATGACGAGGTAGTCCTGGACCGCGCCCGCGAAGATGACGCCGATGATGATCCAGAGCGTGCCGGGGAGGTAACCCATCTGTGCTGCGAGGACAGGGCCCACGAGCGGTCCGGCGCCGGCGATGGCGGCGAAGTGGTGGCCGTAGAGGACCCGGCGGTCGGTGGCGGCGTAGTCCTTGCCGTCGGCCTTGTACTCGGCAGGAGTGGCTCGACGGTCGTCGGGCTTCAGGAGGTGGCGCTCGATGAACTTCGAATAGAACCGGTAGGCGATGAGGTAGGTGCAGACGGCCGCGAAGACGAACCAGATGGCGTTGACGGTCTCGCCGCGGACGATGGCGAGCATGGTCCAGGCGATCCCGCCCAGGAGTGCGATGCCCACCCAGAGGGCGATCTTCGCCGGCGTCCACCGGCGGTCTTCTGCTTCGGCCTGCTGCGGGTCGACGGCGACCGGCGGCAGGTCCGGATCCGTCACCAGCACGTCGGCGTGCCGGTGGGATCCGTTCTGCTTATTACTCATGATGCTCCTCGGGTGCGGAAGTGTGATGCACACGAAGGTAGCAACCTAGTGAGGCCTGCGTCACACCGCAAGCGGGCGTACCCGGTCGTTGCGCCGAACGCACCCGCGGGTGCGGCGAACGGACGCGCTCCTGGCAGGGGTGGGCCCCCGTCCTCGTGCGCCTGCCCCGGCGGACCGTGCCCGGGAGGTATCAGGAGGTTTCGCGCGGGTCCGTCAGGATGAGCCGCGCGGGCCCCCGTCGGGCCCGTCGTCGAGCACCGGCGGCGGCTCGTCGTCGTCGTTCGCGTTCATGCCCTCACTGACGCTCGAGTGCGTCCTGGTACGGTCGTCCGCGGCGCCGTCCGGCCGGTCCTCCGGACCGTCGTCGACACCGTCGGGCACCTGGTCACCGAGGTTCTCGGCGAAACTGTCGGCCGCCTGCGAGAGGCCGCCCTCGTCGTCGTGATGCGTACTGCCCACGATGGTGCTCCTTCCGGTTGCTGTCCTGCCAGCCTTGCACAGCCCCCGGACATCCGGAAGCATGCTGACGGTCCCGGAACGGCGGCACGCGGCACGGTGACGGGAGTAGGGTTGATCGGTGGCATTCCGCCACCCGATGCCAGCGGCGCCGTCGATCCCTCCGACCGGAAGCCCGCATTCCGTGCCACTCCTCCGCGACCTCGTGCACATGGCCCCCTCGGCCTCCGACCACCACCCCGCGCTGCGCTGCGCCGTGGGAGTGGGAGTCCCCCTCTTCGTCGTGCTGCTGCTCGGCAGGCTCGATCTCGCGGTGTTCGCGACCTTCGGGGCCTTCGCCGGCATCTACGGACGGAACGAGCCACACCGTCCGCGGCTCGCCACCCAGCTGCGCGGTGGTGGACTCATGCTCACGGTGATCCTCGCGGCGGCGCTCACCGCACGCGCCGACGTCGGCCCGTGGGGCCTGATCCTGCTCACGAGCGCGGTGGCGGGGCTGGGCACCTTCCTGGCGGGCCTGTTCCGCCTCCGCCCGGGTGGATCCCTGTTCCATATCTTCGCCTTCGCGGCGATCGCCTCGGTGCCGGTTCAACCGCCGCTGTGGCAGGGGCTCACGACGGCGGCGGCAACGGTGGCGTTCGCCGTCCTCCTCGGACAGGTGGGCCTCCTCTGGCCGGGTCACCGCACACCCTGGCTCAGGGCACCCGCCGATCACCCGACCGCCCGGCACCTCGCTGCCCTGGGACGCGAGGCCGCCCTGTATGCGGTGGCGGCCCTCCTCGCAGGCAGTGTGGCCACCCTGCTCGGGATCGGCCACACCTACTGGGCCATGGTGGCGGCGACGGTCCCCCTGGTCGGTCAGACCGCCCGCGCCCGCGTGACCCGGGGCCTCCAGCGTCTGCTCGGGACGTTCGCCGGGCTGGTCCTGACCGCGCTGATCCTGCTCCCGGGGCTCCCGGCATGGCAGCTCGTCCTCGTGATCGCCGTCGCGCAGTTCGCCGCCGAGATGTTCATCCTCCGGCAGTACGCGCTCGCGCAGGCCTTCGTCACGCCGCTCGCCCTCGTCTCCACGGAGCTGGCCCACCCCACCGACCCGGCGGGCCTGCTCGCGGACCGGGCCCTCGAGACGGGCATCGGCGCGTTCGTCGGGATCGCCCTGGTGCTGGCGCTGCACCTCCGGCAGCGCGCTGCGGAGGAGCGGACCATGCTCAGTCCATGACCAGCAGGACCTTCCCGGTGTGCTCCCCCGAGTCGAAGTAGGCGTGGGCGGCCGCCACGTCGGCCAGCGGGAAGGTCCGATCGACGAAGGGCTTCACGGCCCCCGTGGCGACGAGCGGCCACACGTTCCGGCGGACCGCCTCCATGATGGCGGCCTTCTCCGCGACGGGCCGGGCGCGCAGCGTGGTGCCGGCCACGCTCGCCCGTTTGCCCATGAGCATCCCGAGGTCCAGTTCCGCCGTCGCGCCGCCCTGCAGCCCGATCACCACGAGACGCCCGCCGGCCGCGAGGGACTGGAGGTTCCGCGCGAGGTACTTCGCGCCGACGACGTCGAGGATGACGTCCACTCCCCGGCCGCCCGTGGCCGCCCTGACCTCCTCGACGAAATCCTGCTCGCGGTAGTCGATGAGCGTCCGTACGCCGAGGGACCGGGCGATCTCCAGCTTCGCCGCCGATCCTGCCGTCACATGGGGCACAGCGCCCAGGGCGAGACCCACCTGGACGGCCATCACGCCGATGCCGCCGGAGGCTCCGTGGATCAGGACGTCGTCCCCGGCGGCGAGGCCCGCCTGCAGCACAAGGTTCGACCACACGGTCGCGGCCGTCTCGGGGAGGCCCGCGGCCCCGACGAGGTCCAGGCCGTCGGGCGCAGGAATCACCTGGCCCGCCGGTACGGCGACCCTCTCCGCATAACCGCCGCCGGCCAGCAGTGCGACCACGGGCTCCCCCGCTCGGAACGACGAGCCGCCCGCGTCGGCGATGCGACCGGAGACCTCGAGGCCCGGCAGCGGGGACGCACCCGCGGGCGGCGGGTAGAGGCCGCGCCGCTGCTGGACGTCGGCGCGGTTCAGGCCCGCGGCGACGACCTCGATGAGCACCTCGCCCTGCTGGGGTACGGGCTCCGGGACCTCCTGCACGGAGAGGACATCCGGCCCGCCGGCACCCTCGATGACCACTGCACGCATGCCCGCCTCCACTCCCTCGGCATTTGGGGCTCCCCGCCCTTCGTGAAACACTAGCGGTGGAAGGTTGTCCGAGCGGCCGAAGGAGCTGGTCTTGAAAACCAGTGGGCGGTCACCCCGTCTCAAGGGTTCGAATCCCTTACCTTCCGCTCCCAGGGAGGCTCCGCAGCGCGGGGCCTCCCTTTTTGCGCCTCCGCTGTCGTCGGGTGCCGGGGTGCCTGCCATCCGGTACTGTCCCGAGGAGCAACAGCCATGCCACGGGCGCCGTGGCCGATGACGGAGTCTCGATGGGTACTGGGCAGCACAGGAGCAGGGGACGCTTTCGGGCGACGGCGGCCGCAGCGGTGATCGGGGTCCTCGCCTCCGTCCCGGGCTGCGGTGTCTTCGGCCCACCCGGTCCGGAGCGCGACGCCGACGGCGCCGTGACGGCGGAGGCCACGACGGACGCCTTCTCCCTCCAGGTGGGCGACTGCATCAACGACCCGGGCACGGAGAGCGTCACCGACATCACCGTGCTGCCGTGCGATCAGCCGCACGTCTTCGAGACCTTCGCCCGCACCGACATGCCCGACGGCGAGTACCCCGGCGTGCCCGCCGCCAACACCGCCGCGGGCGAGTTCTGCGCCAGGGAGTTCGCCACGTACGTGGGCCTGGAGTACGACGCCTCGGTCCTCGAACTGCTCTACTTCTACCCTGTCGAGGAGAGCTGGGAAGCGGCGGGCGACCGCGAGATCCTCTGCTTCGTCGCGGAGCAGGGCGAGGAACCGGTGACGGGGACACTGAGGAACGCCCGCAGATAGCGGGTATCCCTCCCGCCGAGAGATCACCTGGTTCAGATCTTCGGGAGGCTCACGGTGGTTTGGTAACCAGATGTTCACGATGTTCTGGTTGTCTACTCCTGGGGATGGAATGTCACCTGTGTCACATATGGTGCTCATGCCAACGCGCCCACCCATCGACGGGTCGGCGGGCTACACACACGGCCGTCTTGCGGCCATCGTCAAGGAGAAATCGAACGAATGGTTAATTCGTCATGGAAGGGTGCGCTCGGTGCGGCGCTGTCGGTGGGGCTCATCGCCTCACCGATGATCGCACTGCCGGCCGGTGCGGTGGAGACACCACCGGCGACGGCGTCCGTCGCAGGGAACGGCGTCGTCATCAACGAGGCATATCTGACCGGCGGTTCCGCAGGGACGCCGTTCACCAACAAGTACGTGGAGCTCTACAACCCCACCGATGCACCCGTGAGCCTGGACGGCTGGTCGCTGCAGTACCGGGCGCCCGTATCCACCGCGACCCCGGGCGCAACCGCCCTCAGCGGCACCATCCCGGCCAGGGGCTACTTCCTGATCCAGGGAGGCACCAACGGTACGGCGGGTTCCGCTCTGCCCACCCCTGATCTCACAGCGGGAATCAACCCCGGTGCCGCAGGCGGCGTCCTCGTGCTGGCGAACCAGGCCACGAGCGTCGGCGCCCTGCGCACCGGCACCATCGTCGGCACGCCCGGCGTCGTCGACGCCCTCGGCTACGGCACCGCCACCGCGTTCGAGGGAACGGTCGCTCCGACCCCCGGTTCCGGGAGCACGAAGTCCGCCAACCGCACGGCCTTCGCCGACACGGACAACAACGGCGCGGACTTCACCCTGCAGGACCCGACGCCCACGAACAGCGGCACGACCCCGGGCGGACCGGCTCCCACGCCGACCCCTACTCCCACCCCCACACCGACCGAGCCTCCGACCCCCGGCCCCGTCACCCCCATCCGTGACATCCAGGGCACCGGAACCACGACACCCCTGTCCGGGCAGACCGTGACCACTCGTGGCAAGGTCACGGCCGCCTACCCCACGGGCGGTTTCGCCGGCTTCTACCTGCAGACCGCGGGCAGCTCGGCAGCAGCCGACCAGACCGCCTCGGACGCCCTCTTCATCTACTCCCCCGACACGGTCGGGTCCGTCGCCGTGGGCGACTACGTGGAGGTCACCGGGACCGCCGGGGAGTTCTTCAACCTGACGCAGCTCACCGTCCCCGCCGGTGGCACCACGAAGCTCACCGAGGCGGCCGAGGAGCCCAAGGCCTCGACCATCGCACTGCCCGCCACGGAGGCGGCGCGTGAGGCAGTCGAGGGCATGCTGTTCCAGCCCTCCGGCGCGTACACCGTTGCGGACAACTACACGCTCAACCAGTACGGCGAGGTCACCCTGGCCGCCGGCACCGAGCCCCTCCGCCAGCCGACCGACGTCGCCCGCCCGGGCACGGCGGAGAACGCAGCGGTCACCGCGGACAACGCGGCCCGGAGCGTCCGGCTCGACGACGGCGCCTCGACCAACTTCTTCACCGGGGCGAACCGCGACAAGGTACTCCCGTACCTGACGCAGTCCCAGCCCGTGCGCGTCGGCTACGGCGCCACCTTCACCTCCCCTGTGGTCCTCGATTACCGCAACAGCGCCTGGAAGTTCCAGCCGCTGGCCGAGCTCGACGGCGCGAACCCGGGCGGCGTGCAGCCGGTGCAGTTCGCCGGCGAGCGCCCCGCCGCTCCGGCGGAGGTGGGCGGGAACCTGAAGATCGCATCGTTCAACGTACTGAACTACTTCCCCACCACCGGTGAGGACCAGACCGGCTGCCGGTACTTCACCGACCGCGCGGGCAACCCGATCACCGTCGACGGCGGCTGCAACTCCCGTGGCGCCGCGAACAAGGTCAGCTTCGAGCGCCAGGAGGCGAAGATCGTCGCCGCCATCAACGGCCTCGACGCCGACGTCGTGACGCTCATGGAGGTCGAGAACTCCGTGCGCTTCGGCAAGGATCGCGACGCCGCGCTCGCCACCCTCGTGGAGGCGCTCAATGAGAAGGCTCCCGGCACCTGGGACTACGTCCGTTCACCCGCGGCCGTTCCGGCTCCCGCCGACGAGGACTTCATCCGTACCGCCCTGATCTACAAGCAGGCCGTGGCGGAGCCTGTGGGCGAGTCCGTCATCCTCAACGACAAGGTGGCGTTCTCCAACGCCCGCAAGCCCCTCGCGCAGGCGTTCAAGCCGGTGCGCGGCACGGAGGCGGAGACCTTCCTCGCGATCGTCAACCACTTCAAGTCCAAGGGCTCCGGCCCCAGCTCCGGCGGCGACGCCGACAAGCGCGACGGCCAGGGCGCCTGGAACGCCGCACGCGTCACGCAGGCCAAGGCCCTCGTGGCCTTCGCGGACACCATGAAGGCGACGGCGAAGACGGACAAGGTCTTCCTGACCGGCGACTTCAACTCGTACACGCAGGAGGACCCCATGCAGGTCCTGTACGAGGCCGGGTACGTCAACCAGGGCGAGAAGGAGGGCGACTTCTCGTACGTCTTCTCGGGCCTGAGCGGCTCGCTCGACCACATCCTGGCCTCGCCTGCCGCGGAAACCGCCGTGACGGGCGTGGACACGTGGAACATCAACTCCGCGGAGTCGGTCGCCCTCGAGTACAGCCGGTTCAACAACAACGTCACCGACTACTACGTGGCGGACCAGTACCGCGCCAGCGACCACGACCCCGTGATCGTGGGCCTCGACCTCGCGCCCGCGGACACCACCGCGGAGCTCAACCTGCTGAACATCAACGACTTCCACGGCCGGATCGACGCCAATACGGTGCGCTTCGCCGGGACCGTCGAGAAGCTGCGCGCCGAGGCCGGTGAGGACAAGACGGCGTTCCTGTCCGCCGGGGACAACATCGGGGCCTCGCTGTTCGCCTCATCCCTGCAGGACGACCAGCCCACGCTCGACGTCCTCAACACCCTGGAGCTCGACGCCTCGGCCGTGGGTAACCACGAGTTCGACAAGGGCCTGGAGGACCTGACCGGTCGCGTGACCGAGGCGGCGGACTTCCCTTACCTCGGCGCCAACGTCTACACCAAGGGCACCACCGAGCCCGCCCTCGACGAGTACACCATCATCACGGTCGACGGCGTCGACGTCGCCGTGATCGGCGTCGTCACCGAGGAGACCGCGTCACTCGTCAGCCCCGGCGGCATCGCGACCGTCGACTTCGGCGACCCCGTCGAAGCCGTCAACCGCGTGGCGAAGGAGATCGAGGACCAGGACCTCGCCGACGTCATCGTCGCCGAGTACCACGAGGGCGCCGGGGACGGCGTCGTCGAGCAGGCCACCCTCGAGCAGGAGCTCGCAGCAGGCGGTGCGTTCGCGAAGATCGTCACCGAAACCACACCCTCCGTGGATGCGATCTTCACCGGTCACACCCACAAGCAGTACGCGTGGGACGCTCCCGTCCCGGGCGTCACGGGGAAGACCCGGCCCATCCTGCAGACCGGTTCCTACGGCGAGTTCGTCGGCCAGATCAGCCTGACCGTCGACAAGGCCACCGGGGACGTCCAGTCCTACACGGCGCGCAACGTCGCACGGACCACGGACACCGACGCAGCCCTCGTCGCCGGCTTCCCCCGGGTCGCCGAGGTCAAGCGCATCGTCGACGCGGCCCTCGCGGAGGCCGCGGTCATCGGCAGCCAGCCCGTCGGATCCGTCACCAAGGACATCACGTCGGCCTTCATCGGCGCTGCACGTGATGACCGTGGTTCGGAGTCGACGCTCGGCAACCTCGTCGCCGATTCGCTGAAGGCCAGCCTCTCCTCCGCGGAACGCGGCGGAGCACAGATCGGGGTCGTCAACCCGGGCGGACTCCGCAACGAGCTCTACTACGCACCCGACGGCGTCGTGACGTTCGCCGAGGCGAATGCTGTGCTGCCGTTCGTGAACGACCTCTGGACCACCACCCTGACCGGTGCGCAGTTCAAGGCGATGCTCGAGCAGCAGTGGCAGCCCGACGGCAGTTCGCGGGCGTTCCTGGCCCTCGGTCTCTCGGACAACGTGAGCGTCACCTACGACCCCACGCTCGCGCGGGGTTCGAGGATCACCTCCGTCACGATCGACGGTGCACCGCTGGACCCGGCGAAGGGGTACCGCGTCGGTACCTTCAGCTTCCTCGCCCAGGGCGGTGACAACTTCACCGCCTTCCGTGAGGGCACCGACACCCGCGAGTCCGGTCTGGTGGACCGTGACGCGTGGATCGACTACATCAGGGCGAACAGCCCGCTGTCGCCGTCGTTCGACCGCCGCAGCGTGCAGGTACAGGGTGCTCCGACCACGGTGAAGGCCGGCGACGCCGTCACCTTCGCGGTGTCGAAGCTGGACCTCACCTCGCTCGGCAGCCCGGTGAACACCACGCTGGCCGCGAGTTTCGTGGCCGCGAACGGCACCATCACGCAGCTCGGGTCCGTCCCGGTCGCCGGCGGTAGCGCCACGGTGAACCTCACCATCCCGACGACCGCGAGCGGACAGGGACGGATCGTCCTGACGGCCGCACCGAGCGCGACGACGGTGACCCTGCCGGTCAGCGTCGAAGCGGTCACTCCGGCCGAGCCGCCCAAGCCGGGCAAGCCGGAGAAGCCCGTGAAGCCGGTGAAGCCCGGCAAGCCGGGCAAGCCCGCCTGCTCCGAGCCTGCTCTGCCGGCGGAGGGCGCGAACAACGGTAGCTGGGCGAGCTACCGCGCCCACCTGGCGAACTACCAACGCTGCCTCGAGGGCTAGGTAGATCGCCGGATTCCGGCCCGCATGATCAAGGGGACCTTCACCAGCATGGTGAAGGTCCCCTTTTTCGGCATCGGAACCGGGCCCGGGAGCGTCCGGCTGCGTCCGGTTACATCCGGTTACATCCGGCTGCGTCCGGCTCCCGAACGCGGCGACTCAGACGGCCCGCTCCAGGAGCGCGGCGGCGATCGCATCGGCGTCGAGCAGTGTCCTGCCGCCCGCCTCCAGCGACGCCCCGGCCTCGGCCGCGATGGCCGTCCCCCACTGGACGGAGGCGAGCTGTAGACCGATCACGAAGAGGTCGTCCTGGGCCCGGCCGGTGCTGTCGACCGCACGGTAGGGCGGCAGGGTGACGTCCAGCCCGGCGGAGGTGACCGGCACGCCGTCCTCCCCCATGAGGGTCCGCGGCCTGACGGTGCCGTCCTCCAGGAGGGTACGCATGAGCGGGGACAGGCTCGTGGTCACCCGGTTCGCGGGCATCATCGCCTCCACGAGGTAGCGCGCCGTGAAGGAATCGCCCTGGACCCAGGGGGAGGTCGCCCGGAACAGTCCCTCGTCCGGGTCGAAGCCGAAGCTCGGGTTCGGCCCCACGAAGCGGACGACGCCTGCGCGCACGAGCGCGGCGAGCTGCGCGATCCGCACCGGCGGCGGTCCGCTGGCGAGGCCCTCGACGAGCGGCTCGAACCAGCCGCGCAGCTCGGCGTTCCACGACGAGTCCGAGATCCCGCCGTCGGCCACCGCCTGCTTGATCACCGACCTCCCGGCGTTCATGGCACCGATCGCCATCTTCAGGGGGTCGTCCTCGCCCTCGGCCGATCCGGCCGCGTCGGCGTCGAGGTAGGCGAGGACGGCGGCCGCATACTCCTCGCCGTCGGCGAAGTGGCGCCGCGCGAACGGCTGCGCGAGGGCTTCGACGTCGAGCCGGAGACCTGTGGGCACGGCGCGGGCGACGGCATCCCCCGCAGCGGCCTCCCAGGCAGGGCCGTCGATCCCGATCGCGGTGTCGAGCTCCGCGAGGAACACCTCGGGCGACACCGCGAGTACCCGGTCCGTGGTGCGGCAGAGCGTCGTGTAGTACGCCCAGAGGACGTCGCGGTGCAGCAGCGGCCACAGGTCGTGGTCGAAGCCGGGCTGGACACCGGACCGCCGGAAGGCGAGGACCCGGGCCGGCGTGCAGTAGCGCAGTGTGACGCTGCGCGGGATGTAGGAGTCGAGGGACGCCTTCGCCCGGTAGGGCACCCCCCGCCGGGAGGCCGCGACGATCCGGGGCTCCCGCCCGGACGGCTCGTACTCGAGCCGGCCACCGTCGGTGGGTGAGAACCTCCCGCCGCGGCCCTCCGTCAGCTGGATCATGGCGTCGAAGAAGTTGAGGCCGAGCCCGCGGACCAGGACGGTCTTCCTTGCGGGGAGGCGGCTCCAGGCCACGTCGGCGGGGACGGCGGGCGGCCAGTACTGCAGCCCGTAGCGGGCGGCGACGTCCTGCAGCCTCGCCTGCTCCGGGGTGAGGGTCGCCGCGAGATGCCCCAGCGCAAGAACCACGTCTTCGACGTGCAGCCGGGAGCCGTCGTCGAGGAGGATCCGCCACCCGTCCGCGCGACCGGGTCCGTCGCCCGGCACCTGGTCGTCCGCGGCGTCGTCGAAGCGCTGGAGCCCGACGGCTTCCTTGCGGTGGTGCGCGACGGTGATACCCGGCGCGGCCCCACGCACGACCTCCGCGAACGTCCACGCGAGGTACCGGCCGTAGAGCGCGCGGCTCGGAAAGTCCCGTGAGGTCAAGCGCGCGCATTCGGCGAGATCTTCGTCGCCCAGTCCGGTGACCCGGCCGGCCTGCACGCGCATCCGCCAGGCGTCGAAGGAGACGCCGCCGGGCGAGGCTGGGACGTCTGCTGCGGCCGGGCCTGCCGGGACGACCGTCGGGTACAGACAGGGTGTATTCATGAGGAACAGTCTCGACTGGTCCGTCTGCCAGACATGTCCCGGGCCGGGCTCGTAGGGCTCGATCACGTGCAGGGCGAGGTCGGGGGCAGCTGCCCCCAGGGCACGATGACGGGCGATCAGCCGCTCCACCACGGAGGTCCCGCGGGGTCCGCCTCCGATGACGGCCACGCGCCTTGCCTCCTGGTTCTTCACGCCCCAAGCGTATCCAACCCCGCCGCCGCGCCCGGCTGCCGGTCCCGTCACAGGACGGCTCCCGCTGCAGGAGCCCTGCATAGGATGAACGGATGACGCACTCGACCGAGACCACCGCGCCCACGGACGACCCCTTCCTCTGGCTCGAGGACATCTACGACGAGGACGGCCTCGCGTGGGTCCGCGCGGAGAACGCCCTGACCGAGGACGCGCTCCTGACTCCGGCCTTCAACGCCCGGGAACGGGGCATCCTCGAGGTGCTCGATTCCACCGACCGCATCCCCATGGTGGGCAAGCACGGGAGCCACTACTACAACTTCTGGCGCGACGCCGAGCACCGGCAGGGCATCTGGCGGCGGACCACCTGGGACAGCTACACCTCGGACACCCCGGACTGGAAGACCCTGCTGGACGTCGATGCCCTGAGCGCCGCCGAGGGGACCGAGTGGGTCTGGGGCGGGGCGCTCTTCCTCCGCCCCGCCGACGGCTCCCCGTACGAGCGGGTGCTCGTGGTCCTCTCCCCCGACGGCGGCGACGCCGCGCGGTACCGGGAGTTCAGCCTCACCACCCTCGACTTCGTGGACGGCGGCTTCGACATCCCGACCGCTAAGAGCCGTATCGGCTGGGCCGGGCCGGACGCCCTGCACGTCGGCACCGACTTCGGGCCGGGTTCGATGACGTCGAGCTCCTACCCCCGGACCGTCCGGACGTTGCGGCGCGGCGGCGACCTGGCCTCCGCGGACCCGTACTTCGAGGTGGACGAGGACCACATGATGGCCCTCGTGCTGCACGACCCCACACCCGGGTTCGAGCGCGACATCGCCGTCGACACCATCGACTTCTACACGCGCCGCACCTACCTGCGGCAGGACGGCGGCTGGCGCCTCATCGAGGTGCCCGAGGACGCGAGCATCTCCCTGCACCGCGAATGGCTGATCGTCCGCCCGCGCACGGACTGGGCCGCGGGCGCCGACACGCACGCCGCCGGCTCCCTCCTCATCATCGCGCTGGAGGACTTCCTCGCCGGCAAGCGCACGTTCGCGACCGTCTTCGCCCCCGACCCGTCCACGTCCCTCCAGTCCTGGAGCTGGACCCGTGACCACCTCCTCCTGAACCTGCTGCGCGACGTGTCCTCCGAGATCCGCATCCTCGACCCGGCGAAGGACTGGGCCGCGGACCTCCTCGATGCGTGCCCGCCGCTGCACTCCGTGGACGCCTACGCCGTCGACGACGAGGACGACGAGACCGGTAACGACTACTGGCTCATCGCCACCGGGTTCCTCACACCGTCCACGCTCTACCGGGGGACCATCGGCGGGGAGCACGCGGCCGTCAAGTCCTCGCCGTCCTACTTCGACGAGGCCCGCTTCGCGGTCGAGCAGCACTTCGCCGTCTCGGACGACGGCACGCGTGTCCCCTATTTCCAGGTGGCGCAGAAGGACCTGGTGCTCGACGGCGGCAACCCCACACTGCTGTCCGGTTACGGGGGCTTCGAGCACTCGATGACGCCCGCCTACAGCGGTGTGATCGGGCGCGGCTGGCTCGAGCGCACCACGGAGGACGGCCGGCACGGCGTGTACGTGCTGGCGAACATCCGCGGAGGAGGCGAGTACGGGCCGCAGTGGCACCGGGCCGCGCTGCAGGCGGACCGGCACCGCGCGTACGAGGACTTCGCGGCCATCGCCGAGGACCTGGTTCGGCGCGGCGTGACGCAACCGGCACTGCTCGGCTGCACGGGCCGGAGCAACGGCGGCCTGCTCGTGGGCAACATGCTCACCACCTACCCGCACCTGTTCGGCGCCATCTCCTGCGGCGTGCCCCTGCTCGACATGCGCCGCTACACGAAGCTGTCCGCCGGCTACTCCTGGATCGCCGAGTACGGCGACCCCGACAAGCCCGAGGAGTGGGAGTACGTGCAGACCTTCTCGCCCTACCACCTGCTCCGCGACGACGTCGCCTACCCGAAGACGCTCATCTGGACGGCGACCAGCGACGACCGGGTGGGCCCGGTGCAGGCCCGCAAGATGGCCGCGAAGATGAAGGACCTCGGCATCCCGGACGTCTGGTTCCACGAGGCGCTCGAGGGCGGCCACGCCGGCGCGGCCGACAACCGGCAGGCCGCGAGGATGCACGCCATGAGCTTCGAGTTCCTCTGGAGGGCGCTCACCGGCTCGCTCTGACACTCGCGGCGCGCGAGAGCCCGCACGGCAACGCCGTGGGGACGGGGTGGTTTTGCTCTTGCCGTCCCCTTCTGGGTAACCTTGGGAGGCTAGCGATAGCCGATGGAGACGTGCCAGAGCGGCCGAATGGGCTTCACTGCTAATGAAGTGTGGGCCTAAAGCCTACCGGGGGTTCAAATCCCCCCGTCTCCGCGTCAGGGCCCCCGGTGTTCCGGGGGCCCTTCGCGTTCCCGGACCGGGCCGTTATGCCTTGAGCGCCAGGGCGAACGGCAGCACACCCGAGGCACCGGCGGTGCGCAGCGCCCGCCCCGCCTCGGTGATCGTCCAGCGGCTGTCCGCGAAGTCGTCCACGAGCAGCACCGGCCCGGGATTCGCGGCGAACCAGGCGGCGCCGCCCTCGGGGACGGCGAAGTGATCCCATACCGACGCCAGGCGGAAGGCGCTGTTGCCCCCGGGCTGGCCCTGCGGGAAGCCGAGCGGGGTGGCCAGCTGTCCGAGGTAGGGGATGCGGCCCACCTGGGCGAGCGCCTGCGCGAGCGACCCGATGAGCTCCGGCCGCCGTCGGGAGGGGACGCTGACGACGGCGACCGGCCGTTCGTCCCAGCCCCACTGCACCAGCACGCGTACCACCGCCTCGATCACCGCAGGATCCAGCGGCGCGTCCGGCGTGGCATCCGCCAGGAGCTCACGCAGCCTGTTGCCCCAGCCGAGATCGGTCAGGCGCGCCAGGGCCCGTCCGGGCAGGCTGACCTCGCCCGGCTTCAGCTTCCCCTTCAGGGGCACGCCCAGCTTGTCCATCCCGGAGGGCCACTGGCCCCGCGGTTCCAGCTCCACGCCGACCCGGCTGAGGGCCTGGCTCGCGGAATCGGAGGCCCCGTGCGCCACCTCGTCCGAGTACCAGGGGCCGGCGCAGTTGTCGCAGCGGCCGCACGGGGTGGCGGCCGGGTCGTCGAGGGACCGGGAGAGGAACTCCATGCGGCAGCCCGCGGTGTTCTCGTAGTCGAGCATGGACTTCTGCTCCACCATGCGGGCCTCGCTGATGCGGCGGTACCGGTCGGCGTCGTACGTCCAGGGCGTCCCGGTGCTCTCCCAGCCGCCGGTCACCTTGCGGACGGCGCCATCGACGTCGAGCACCTTGAGGAGCAGCTCGAGGGGCGAGCGCTTCAGGTTGACCCGTGTCTCCAGCGCCGGCGTGGACAGGACGACGCCAGGCTCCAGGGCCTCGAGCACGCGCAGTGCGGCGTCCTGGGACGGCATCGACGCGGTGGCGAAGTACTCCCAGATGTCGCGGTCCTCGGCGCCGGGCAACAGCAGGACGTCGGCGTTCGGCGTCCCGCGGCCCGCGCGCCCCACCTGCTGGTAGTAGGCGACGGGCGAGGACGGCGCCCCGAGGTGCACCACGAAGCCGAGGTCTGGCTTGTCGAAGCCCATGCCGAGCGCGCTGGTGGCCACGAGCGCCTTGACCTCGTTGTTCTTCAGGGCCGCCTCCGCGGCCTCGCGGTCCGCGGGATCGGTGCGTCCCGTATAGGCACGGACGGCGTGCCCGTTCTCGCGCAGCAGCCGGGCGGTGTCCTCGGCCGCCGACACGGTCAGGGCGTAGATGATGCCGCTGCCCGGCAGGTCGGACAGGTGGGTGAGGAGCCAGGCGAGGCGGGAGCGGGGGCTCGGCAGGCGCAGCACGCCGAGCCGCAGCGATTTGCGCGCCAGCTCGCCGCGCAGCGTGAAGACGTCCGTGCCGCCCGCGCCGAGCTGCTCCTCCACGTCCTTCACCACGCGGGAGTTCGCCGTGGCCGTGGTGGCCAGCACGGGAACGCCCTGAGGCAGTCCCATGATCAGCTCCCGCAGGCGCCGGTAGTCGGGGCGGAAGTCGTGGCCCCAGTCCGAGATGCAGTGCGCCTCGTCGATCACGAGCAGCCCCGTGCGCCGCATGAGCTCCGGCAGGTACAGCTCGCGGAAGGACGGGTTGTTGAGGCGCTCGGGCGAGACGAGGAGGACGTCCACCTCGTCCCGCTGGAGCTTCGCCTCGATGTCCTGCCACTCGGTCTGGTTCGCCGAGTTGATGGCCTCGGCACGCACCCCGGCCCGGGCTGCAGCGGCCACCTGATCCCGCATGAGCGCGAGCAGCGGCGAGACGATCAGCGTGGGGCCGGCGCCGCGGGCACGCAGGAGCAGGCTCGCCACGAAGTAGACGGCTGACTTCCCCCATCCCGTGCGCTGCACGACGAGGGCCCGCCGCCCACCCTCGACGAGCGCCTCGATGGCCTCGAACTGCCCCTCATGGAAGTGCGCGTCGGGTGATCCGACGAGGGTGTGCAGGATGGCGGTGGCTTGCTCGTTGAGCGTGGTGGTCGACGACATTTCCCCAGTATCCCAGCCGCCTCCCCCAGTCCATGCGGCCGGTTCCGCCATGTGTGCAAGCGCCCGCAGCCCCACCGATAGACTCTCCACCGTGACTACAACCTTCGATCTCTCAGCATCCTTCAAGGCCTACGACGTCCGTGGCATCGTCGGCGAGACCATCACGGTGGACTCCGTCCGCGCGGTCGGCGCGGCCTTCGTGGACTCCCTGGAGCTCGCGGGCGAAACCATCCTCGTCGGCGGCGACATGCGCCCCTCGTCCCCCGAGTTCTCGAAGGCGTTCGCCGAGGGTGCCACCCGGCGCGGCGCGAACGTGATCTTCCTCGACCTCATCTCTACCGACGAGCTGTACTACGCCAGCGGCACCCTGCACGCCGCCGGCGTGACCTTCACGGCCAGCCACAACCCGGCCCAGTACAACGGCATGAAGATGACGCGCCCAGGCGCCGTCCCCGTCTCCTCGGAGACCGGTCTGAAGGACATCCAGGAACGCGCCGAGCGCTACCTCGCGGACGACGCGATCCCCGCCGCGGAGACCCAGGGCACCACCGGCGTCCGCGACATCCTCGACGAGTACTCGCGGTTCCTGCGCTCCCAGGTGGACCTCTCGGCGTCGCGCCCGCTGAAGATCGTGGTGGACGCCGGCAACGGCATGGCGGGCCTCACCACGCCCGCCGTCCTCGGCGACCGGATCCTCCCCGCCCTGCCGTTCGACATCGTGCCCCTGTACTTCGAGCTCGACGGCTCGTTCCCCAACCACCCGGCCAACCCGCTGGAGCCGGAGAACCTGCTCGACCTGCAGGCCGCCGTCGTGCAGCACGGGGCGGACATCGGGATCGCCTTCGACGGCGATGCCGACCGCTGCTTCATCATCGACGAGCGCGGCGAGCCCGTCTCGCCGAGCGCCATCACGGCTATGGTCGCGCGCCGCGAGATCGCCCGCGCGCAGGCCGCCGGCGAGCCGGAGCCCGTGATCATCCACAACCTCATCACGTCCCGTGCGGTGCCGGAACTGATCCGGCACGACGGCGGCCGCCCGGTCCGCACGCGCGTGGGCCACTCCTTCATCAAGGCCGTCATGGCCGAGGAGGGGGCCGTGTTCGGCGGCGAGCACTCGGCACACTACTACTTCCGCGACTTCTGGAACGCGGACACCGGCATGCTCGCGGCCATGCACGTCCTGGCAGCGCTCGGCGAGCAGGACGGCCCGCTGTCCGAACTGGGCCGTGAGTACGAGCCCTACTTCTCCTCGGGCGAGGTCAACTCGAAGGTGCAGGACCTGCCCGCATCCATCGCCCGTGCACGCCAGGAGTTCGAGCAGGACGGCGTGGTGGTCGACGACCTCGACGGCCTGACCTTCACCCCGGAGCACGGCGACTGGTGGTTCAACCTCCGCCCGTCGAACACCGAGCCGTACCTGCGGCTCAACGCCGAGGCCGTGGATCCGCAGACGCTCGAGGACCTCGTGCAGCGCGTGCTGGCCGTCATCCGCGACTAGGCCGCGCTCGGTCCGCAGGCACGGGAGAGGCCCCTTCCCGGCGGGAAGGGGCCTCTCCCGTGCGGAGGGATCGGGATCCGGCGCGTCAGGCGACGCTGAAGCGCTGCTTCAGTTCCTCGAGCTGTCCCTTCAGCTCCTCGGGCAGCGAGTCGCCGAAGCGGGCGTACCACTGCTCGATGCCCTCGAGCTCCTCGGCCCACTCGACCGCGTCGACGTGCACCGCGGCCTCGACCTCGGCCGGGGTCATGTCGAGCCCGGTCAGGTCCAGGGCGTCCCCGGTGGGGACGAACCCGATGGGCGTCTCGACGGCGTCGGCCGTGCCCTCGAGCCGCTCGATGACCCACTTGAGCACGCGCGAGTTGTCGCCGAAGCCCGGCCAGGCGAAACCGCCGGTCTCGGTGCGCCGGAACCAGTTGACGAGGAAGATCTTCGGCAGCCGGGCCTGGTCCGCCCCGGCGCTGAGGGTGAGCCAGTGGCGGAGGTAGTCGCCGGCGTCGTACCCGATGAACGGCAGCATGGCCATGGGGTCACGGCGCACCCGCCCCACCTGGCCCGCGGCGGCCGCCGTGGTCTCCGAGGACAGCGTGGAGCCCATGAAGATGCCGTTGGCCCAGTTGCGTGACTGCGTGACGAGCGGGACGGTCGTCTTGCGACGGCCGCCGAAGAGGATGGCGGCGAGTTCGACGCCGTCGGGCCGGTGGAACTCCTCGGCGAGCATGTCGATCTGGTCGATCGGCGTGCAGAAGCGGGCGTTCGGGTGTGCGGCCGGATGGCCCGTGTCCCTGCCCATGTCGGGCGTCCAGTCCCGGCCCTGCCAGTCGGTCAGGTGCACGGGCACCTCGTCGGTCATGCCCTCCCACCACACGCCGCCGTCGTCGGTGAGGGCCACGTTGGTGAAGACCGAGTTGCCCTTCGCGATCGCCCGCATGGCGTTCGGGTTGGTCCCCCAGCCGGTGCCCGGGGCGACCCCGAACAGGCCCGTCTCGGGGTTGACGGCCCGGAGTTCGCCCTCCTTGCCGAAGCGCATCCAGGTGATGTCGTCGCCCAGGGTCTCGACCTTCCAGCCGTCGATCGTGGGGTCGAGCAGCGCGAGGTTGGTCTTGCCGCAGGCCGAGGGGAAGGCCGCGGAGAGGTAGTAGGTCTTGCCTACCGGCGAGGTGAGCTTGAGGATCAGCATGTGCTCGGCCAGCCAGCCCTCGTCGCGCGCCATCACGGAGGCGATCCGCAGCGCGTAGCACTTCTTGCCGAGCAGGGCGTTTCCGCCGTAGCCGGAGCCGTAGGACCAGATGGAGCGCTCCTCCGGGAAGTGCACGATCCACTTGTCGTCGTTGCACGGCCACGGCACATCGTCCTGACCCGGTTCCAGCGGGGCTCCGAGGGAGTGGAGCGCGGGGACGAACCCGGCGCCGAGCTCGGTCATCCGGTCCAGGACCGCGGTGCCGGTGGTCGCCATGATCCGCATGGACGTCACCACGTACGCACTGTCCGTGATCTCGACGCCGAACTTGGGGTCCTCCGCGTCGAGGTGGCCCATGACGAAGGGGATGACGTACATCGTGCGCCCGCGCATGGAGCCGGTGAAGAGGCCGGTGAGCTTCGCCTTCATCTCGTCCGGGTCCATCCAGTTGTTCGTGAAGCCGGCCTCGCGTTCGTCCTTCGAGCAGATGAAGGTCTGCTCCTCCACACGGGCCACGTCCTTGGGGTCCGAGAACGCCGCGAAGGAGTTGGGGAACGTCTCGGGATTCAGCCGGACGAAGGTCCCGCTGGCCACGAGCTGCTCCGTGAGGCGCGTGTTCTCCTCCTCCGACCCGTCCACCCATACGACCTCGGCGGGCTGCGTGAGCTCCTGCACCTCCCGCACCCAGGCGAGGAGGGCCGGATGAGTAGTCGGCGCAGCGCCGGAGGCATCCGGCAGCGGGCTGCCGTCAGGATGTGTGGGTGGTGTGCCGACCTCATCAAGCTGACGCGCAGTATGGCCCATTAGTCTTCCCTTCGGTGTGGGTGCTCGGAGTATCGATGCTAGGGGCGGCGTATTTCGGGGATGGGTCCCGAGGACGAAACATCCGAGGGAACCCGAGCGTGATCCGCGTCATGACTGCGATGTCCTGCGCTTACGCAGGGCCGCCGTGTGACGAAGGTCACCTAGACCGGTATAGAGATGCCGGGGTCAGCCCGTTGATTAGGCGTCCTGCGGATTCCACGCTAAAGTTGTCTACGGCCAAACGGCCAGCTTGTAGGACTCAGTCGCCCGTCGATCTGAATGCCTACGGATGCGTGCGTAGCTCAACGGATAGAGCATCTGACTACGGATCAGAAGGTTGGGGGTTCGAATCCCTTCGCGCGCACCACGGTTCGATGTACGACGAGAAAGGCCCCGGCTCCGGCCGGGGCCTTTCTCGTCGGGTTGCTCCCCCGCAGGGCGGGTGGGAGGCTCTGCATATGAGCGAATCCCGGAACATCGACGTCATCGTGATCGGAGCCGGCGCGGTCGGCGAGAACGTGGCAGGGCGAGTGGTGCAGAAGGGCCTCTCCGCGGTCCTCGTCGAGGCCGACCTCGTGGGCGGCGAATGCTCCTACTGGGCGTGCATGCCGTCCAAGGCGCTGCTCCGCCCCGGCACCGTCCTGAACGCCGCCCGGGGTGTCGCCGGCGCTCGCGAGGCGATCACCGGCTCCCTCGACGCGCAGCAGGTCCTGGAACGCCGCACCTCCTTCACCTCCGACTGGGACGACTCCTCGCAGGAGGAGTGGGTCGCCTCCGCCGGCATCACCCTGGAACGCGGCTGGGCCAGGATCACCGGCGAGCGGGAAGTGACCATCAGCCATGACGACGGGTCGGAGGCGCGCTACCTCGCCGGCCACGCCGTCGTCCTGGCCACCGGCTCGACGCCGACCGTCCCGCCCGTCGACGGACTCGCCGACCTCGACTACTGGACCACCCGCGAGGCCACCTCGGCCAAGGAGGTCCCGGCGAGCCTCGCCGTCCTCGGCGGCGGGGTGGCCGGCGTGGAGCTGGCACAGGCGTACTCGCGGCTCGGGGCGGAGGTCACGGTCGTCGCGCGCAGCGGCATCCTCGGCAATTACCCGAAGGAGGCGTCCGACCTCGTGCTCGATGCGCTCCGGGGCGAGGGCATCACCGTCCTGACGGACACCGCGACGACGTCGGTCCGCAAGGAGGACGGCCTGTTCGTGCTCGGGGTCGGCGACGGCGGGACCGTCACCGCGGAGCGGCTGCTCGTCTCCACCGGCCGCCACCCGCACACGGACGGGCTCGGTCTCGAGGAGCTAGGCCTCGACGTGACGAAGATCCGGGCCGACGACACCGGGCGCGTGCCCGATGCCGGGGGCTGGCTCTACGCCGTCGGCGACGCCGGCGGCAGGGTGCAGCTCACCCATCAGGGCAAGTACGAGGCGCGGATGACCGGGGACGCCATCGCCGCCCGGGCGTCCGGCACGCTCGGGGACACGGCGGCGGACTGGAGCCCGTACACCGCCACCGCGGACCGCGGAGCGGTACCGCAGGTGGTGTTCACCGACCCGGAGATCGCGATGGTGGGGCGCACCCTGGACCAGGCGCGGAAGGACGGCGTCAACGCGTCCGAGACCTCGCTGCCCATCGCGGTGGCCGGCTCGTCGCTCCATTCCGACGGCTACACGGGCTGGGCGCAGATGGTGGTGGACGAGGACCGCAAGGTGCTCGTCGGGGTGACGTTCGCCGGCCCGGAGGTGTCCGAGCTGCTGCACGCCGCGACCATCGCCGTCGTCGGTGAGGTACCCCTCGACCGGCTGTGGCATGCCGTCCCCGCCTACCCCACGGTCAGCGAGGTCTGGCTGCGGCTGCTCGAGCAGTACGGGCTGTAGGGAAGATCCCAGGCTGACGCGGTTCGCAGGACCGGCGCCGGTCAGCGCACGGTCGACGCGCGGCGCACCACGAAGTCGGTGACCTCGGCGTCGCGCCCGTCGAGTTCGGCCCACTCGCCGTCGTACGAGAGGACCGTGAGCCCGGCCGTCGGGTAGTCCGTCGCCAGGTCCATGACGGCGTCTTCGCTCGAGCGCACGGATGCGAGACGCATCGCGAGCTCCTGCACGCCGGGGTTGTGCGCGATCACGAGGAGACTCGTGACGGTCGGCGGCACGTGGTTGATGAGTGCGAGCATCTCCGAGGGACGCGCCGCGTAGAGGTCGTCCTCGAGCTTGGGCGTGGGCGCCTTGTCCCCGAGTTCCTTGCAGACCCAGGTGCAGGTCTGCCGGGTCCGGAGGGCCGAGGAGACGAGGATGAAGTCGGGGACGGCGTCGTGCTCCACCATCCAGCGGCCCACCAGTGGCGCGTCCGCGTGCCCCCGGGAGCTGAGGGACCGCTCGTGGTCCGGTACGCCCTCCTGGAACTCGGCCTTCGCATGGCGCAGCAGCAGGAGCTTCTTCCGGTGGTGGTCCATTTCCGCAGTCTATGGCTTCCGGGCGACGGCCGGCGGCGCTAGATCGAGTACTCCGGAGCGGCCCAGACGATCACTTCGGGGTGGTCGTAGAAGCGGTAGCCCTGTCCGCGCACGGTGCGCACGGTATTGGCCAGGCGACCGAGCTTGGAGCGCAGGCGCCGGATGTGGACGTCGATGGTGCGCTCGTTCGGCACCTCGTCGGCGTTCCGCCAGAGCCCGCTGAGCAGTTCCTCGCGGCCCACGGTGCGGGTCGCGTTCTCCACGAGGTAGTTCAGCAGCTCGAACTCCTTGAAGGTCAGGTTGAGCGTCTCGCCGTCGAGGTGCACCTCGCGCCGCGACAGGTCGATCAGCACGCCCGTGGGACGCGCCGGCTGGGCCTGCGGGGCCGCGGACGCGGCGTCGAGGCGGGGGCGGCGGGCGACCGTCGGGTCGCCGAGGGCGGCACGGACGACATCGATGTCGGATCCGGGGGCATCTGCCGGGGCGAGCGCCACGGCCGCGTGGCTCTCCGCCGTCGGGACGAGCGAGCGGACATAGGCGCGGACGTCCTGCGCGAGCTTCGAGAACGTGGTCCCGGCCGCCGCGGCGGTCGCGTCGTCGAGCGCGACGTACAGCACGAAGCCGCGCGCCGTCGTGTCGCCCGAGACCGCCTGCGGGCCGGGGACGCCGTTGGGGGCGACGACGGGTACCGGAGCGCTCAGGTGCTGCACGTCCCCGGGGACCGCCTGGAGGCGCGAGTGCGGGCGCGGCCCCTGCTGCCCCGGCGCCGGAAAGGCCGGGGTGATGGCCTGGCGCCCCTGGGCGCCGTGCGGGGAGCGGAGTGAGATATGGACGTAGCCCGGATTTACTGACATGAAAACCACCTCGTGAAGTGTGCCGTCATCGCGGCTCGAATGCGGGATGAGCCCGGCCGGTATGAAGAGGATTGCCCGCCGTTGGGCTCGAAATGCGTAGGAAGAGGTTGGGTGTAACCGTTACGCGTGCATTCGATGACAGCGCGGCCCGTTCCCGGACAAGATATCCGGGCAGCAGGCGACGGCTGCATATGCGAGTGAGTGGGTGATCACGCAAGGAATTATTGCATGTAACAATCGGCTACGCACAAGTAACAAAGGAACTTTGTCCGGCATGCGAGACGGCGCTACGGCGATCGGGTGGAGCGACGCCCCTCGTGCCGGCCTGCGCTACTGCACGACGCGCTGCTCGCGCTTGCGTCCGGCGCGGGCTGCCAGGAACAGCAGCGACCCGACCACCATGTAGGCGATGGCGCCGAGCCAGACGACGCCGGACTGCTGGGACAGCAGCGCGATGCTGGCGACGATGGCCAGGATCGGCACGATCCGGGGGGCCGAGAAGTGGGCGTGCTCCACCTTGTCCTTCTTCAGGACGAGAACGCTGACATTGGCCGAGATGAACACCAGCAGGAGCAGGAGCACGGTGGTCTCGGCGAGCGTGGCGAGGTCCCCGAAGAGGGTCAGCACGATGGTCAGTCCGGCGACGACGACGATCGAGACCCACGGCGTGCGCCGGTTGGGCAGCACCCGCGCGAAGGCCCGTGGCAGGAGGTCTGCCTCCGCGAGGCCGTAGGCCACGCGGCTGGCCATGACCATGAACAGCAGGGCGCCGTTGGCGATGGCGATCAGGGCGATCAGGCTGAACAGCCACGACGGGACGGCCACGCCGCTGGCATTCACGACGTCGAGCAACGGCCCGGTGGACTGGGCGAGCTCGGTCGGCGGGAGGACGATGACCGCGCCGATGGCGATGAGGAGATAGACGACGGCCGCAGTACCGATCGCGCCGAAGAGCGCCCGGGGGTAGGCCTTGGAGGGGTCCCGCACCTCCTCGGCCATGTTGGCTGCGGCCTCGAAGCCGAGGAACGAGAAGAAGGCGATCACGGACGCCGCGAACGCGCCCTGCAGCGGTGGTACATCGGGGGCGAACTCGAGCAACCGGCCCGGTTCTCCGTTGCCGCTGGTGAGCACGATGGCGGCGAGCACGATCACGAGCACGAGGCCCGTGACCTCGATGATCGAGGCGACGAGGTTGGCGGTCAGTGATTCCCGCACACCACGGAGGTTGATCAGCGTCAACAGGATGATGAAGACCACGGCTGTCGGAGCGGGCGGGACATCGATCAGCGCGGCGAGGTAGTCGCCGGCGAAGGCGTTCGCCAGGGCCGCGGCGGTGGTGATGCCGGATGCCATCATGAGGAACCCGACGAGGAACGACAGGTACGGGATGCCGAAGGCCCGGTCTGCGTACCGCGCGGCACCTCCGGCGTGCGGGTACTTGGTGATGAGTTCCGCGTATGTCCCGGCGGTGAGGAGCGCCACGACCAGCGCGATGAGCAGCGGCAGCCAGATCACACCCCCGACATCGTCCGCCATGGTGCCCACGAGGGTGTAGATACCCGCCCCGAGGGTGTCGCCGACGATGAAGGCGAACAGCAGCGGCGCACCGATGGCCCGCTTCAGTCCGCCCTCGGTGCTCGCTTCGGTGGTGCCGCTGTCCGTGGCCATCGCACCATTGCAGTCCCTCGCACGCGATGGCGCAACCCCTCGCGCCATTCCGGCGCTGTTGTGCCGGCGCGGACGACGCCTGTCCTACCTAGCCGACGACGCCGTAGAGGCGGTCCCCCGCGTCTCCGAGGCCCGGCACGATGTAGGACTTCTCGTTGAGCTTCTCGTCGATGGAGGCCAGCACGATGGTGACGTTACGGTCCTCGAGCTCCTCCTGCAGCGTGGCGAGCCCTTCGGGCGCTGCGAGCAGGCAGATGCACGTGATGTCGGCCGCACCGCGGGCGAAGAGGAACTTGATGGCCTCGCGGAGGGTGCCACCGGTGGCGAGCATGGGATCGAGAACGAACACCTGGCGGCCCGTGAGGTCGTCCGGCAACCGCTCGGCGTAGGTGATGGCCTCGAGGGTCTCCTCGTTGCGTGCCATACCGAGGAAACCGACCTCCGCCGTCGGCACGAGACGCGTCATGCCCTCGAGCATCCCGAGGCCGGCGCGGAGGATGGGCACCACGAGGGGCGTGGGCTTCACGAGCCCGGTGCCCTCCGTCTTCGTGACAGGCGTTTCGATGGACACGGTCTCCACGCGGACGTCGCGCGTGGCCTCGTAGGCCAGCAGGGTGACGAGCTCCTCGGTGAGGAGCCGGAACACCGGCGACGACGTGTCCTTGTCCCGGAGAACCGTGAGTTTGTGGGCTACCAGGGGGTGGTCGACTACCAGTACGCGCATGCCTCAAAAGTACCATTGTGCCCATGACCCCCGCCCTGCCCGCCGTGGACCCCGAGCACCACGCGTGGATGGGCCTGGCCCTGAAGGCCGCCGAGCTGACGCGGACGAGTGCGGACGTCCCGATCGGTGCCGTCGTCGTCGACCCGGACGGCGACGTGGTGGGCCTGGGCTGGAACCAGCGCGAGGAACTCGGCGACCCGACGGCGCACGCCGAGGTGCAGGCCATCCGTGCCGCCGCGGGCCGGCTGGGCGCGTGGCGGCTCGAGGGCTGCACGCTGGTGGTGACGCTGGAGCCGTGCGCCATGTGCGCGGGGGCGTCGGTGCTGGCGCGCATTTCCCGCGTGGTGTTCGGGGCGTGGGACGAGAAGGCCGGGGCTTCGGGGTCGGTGTTCGACGTCCTGCGCGAACCCCGACTCAACCATTGGACCGAGGTATATCCCGGCGTCCGTGAGGACGAGTGCGCGCGGCTGCTCAGGGAGTTCTTCGTCACTCAGCGAGCCCCCCGAACGAATAGTGCGTAGGCTTAGTAAATACGCAGCAGGCCTCACGAAGGAGCAGACGTGGCAGACCAGCAGGACGGTTTGAAGGAAGTACAGGACATCCTCGGCAAGGCCGACATCGCGATCCTCACCACGGTGAGCCTCGACGGGCAGCTCGTGAGCCGGCCGCTCGCCCTGCAGGCGAAGGACTTCGACGGCGATCTCTGGTTCTTCACCGAGGACCCCTCCCCCAAGGCCGACGAGATCCGCGCGAATCCGCAGGTCAATGTCTCGGCGAGCACGGGCAAGGGCTATGTGTCCATCGCCGGCACGGCGACCCTGACCAAGGATCAGGCGAAGATCGACGAGTTGTGGGGCCCCTCGGTGTCCGCGTGGTTCGAGGACGGGCGCGACGATCCCGCCGTCGCCCTCATCCACGTCGACGCCGACATGGCCGAGTACTGGTCCCTGGACGCGCCGCGCGTGGTCTCGGCCGTGAAGATGGTCAAGGGCCTCGTGACGGGCACCAAGCCGGACTCCGGCAAGAACGAGGTCATCGAACTGCCGTAGGTCCGTACCGGACCCGTTTTGGGTCTGGGGCGCTGGAACCGGTAACGTAGTGGCGTTGGTGACGTGTCCGAGCGGCCGAAGGTGCAACACTCGAAATGTTGTTTGGTGTAAAAGCCAACGTGGGTTCAAATCCCACCGTCACCGCCACGGGTAGATCACGGTTTTCCGGGTTCTACGTAACGAATTCCTTCTCGCAGCGTCTTGTGGGGAGGAATTCGTTGTTTAACGAGTGTTTCGTCGAACGCCGGCTAGCTGGAGCGCCGTGCGCTCCTGGTTTAGGCGCGAGAAAGGCCTCCCTGGCGTGGTTCTGGGCACGCTAGGGAGGCCTTTGGCTTGTGGTGTGAACCGCGCTGGGTTTGATGGAGACTCGCGTTATGTGATTCCCACCAGCCGATTGTGGTCGGTCTGGTCAGCATAGAACGCCTGCTCGAACTCCGCAGGCGGAACATCGCCGAGGTAGCCGTGAAGGCGCTGCGTGTTGTGCCAGTGGACCCATCCGAGCGTCGCTAGCTAGAGATCCTCGCCCGTTTTTCAGGGCCCCGGGCGTGCTGGACCACGGACGAGCTCGGTCTTGTAGTAACCGTTCACCGTCTCGGCCAGAGCATTGTCATATGAATCGCCAACAGTCCCGATCGACGGGGTCGCGCCAATCTCAGCAAGGCGTTCGCCGCACCGAATCGACGTGAATTGGCTACCCGCATCGCTGTGGCAGCGCAGGTCCTCGTGATGACGGCCCCGTGACCAGCGGGCCATTTCGATCGCGTCGAGGACCATGCCCGTGCGCACATGAGAGGCGCACCTCCACCCGACGATCATCCGCGAGTACGCGTCGATGATGAAGCAGACGTACGCGACGCCGGCCCAGGTCGGAACGAAGGTCAGGTCAGTCACCCATAGCCGGTTCGGCGCCGTCGCCGTGAATACACGGCGAACGAGGTCCGGGTGTCGTGCCGCGGCGGGATCAGGCCGCGTGGTCTTCACCCTCTTCGAACGGGTCGCGCCTTCGATACCAGCGGCGCGCATCAATCTGCCCGTCTGGTCGCGGCCGATAGCGATACCGGCGCGGCGGGCGGCTTTCCAGAGTTCACGGACACCGCAGACCCGGTAATTGGCCTCCCATAGTGTGACCAGCTCGGGTGTGAGGGCCGCGTCGCTGACGGCACGCGCGGACGGGACGCGGTTCTTCGCGGCGTAGTACGTGCTCGGGGCCACCTGCAGCAGGGTGCAGATGGGCTCGACTCCAAGCGGTCGGCCTTCGACGATGTCGTGTCTGTTCGCGTCGATGAACGCAACTACTTCCGGTGTTGGCGGTCGAGCTCCGCCCCGAAGAAACTCGCGGCCCGCTTCAGGATCTCGTTCGCCCGCCGCAGCTCCCGGACTTCTTGTTCAAGCTCCCGCACCCGCTTGGCCTCGGCGGTACTCACGCCGGCAGCGTGACCTTCATCGACGTCGGCTTGACGGACCCATGACCGTACCGATTCCGTTCCGTACCCGAGCTGCGATGCGATGCGACCCGATGAACCGTCCCGTGCTCGGTCCCGAGCTCTGCCCGCAACGTCCGCACCATCCGGACCGCTGCGGCTTTCTCTTCCGGCGAGTACCGACGTGCTGTCGGCCTCCCAACTCCCTGACTCGATGCCATGACTCTATTCTCGTTTCCAAGGTCAAAAGCCTCCATCAAACCCAGAGCGGTTCAGTTGTACCTGCCCTGCGTGATCAGGGAGTCTTTATCTCGGTGCGAGGGTGGAAGGGAAGGCCTACACGTGCCATCCGTTTCGAAGCGGTATGGGTGTTCCATGACTTTCACTCCGCTGCGAAGCTCGACGGACTACGGCAGGCGGTGGAGGACGGAATTGTGACGCCGCGTATAGCGAATGTCCTGGCTGCCGAGGATGCGCCTGAAGCGCATCGTCGCGTCGAAGCAGGCGGCGTCCGCGGTCGATTGGTGCTGACCTTCTAGATCACCGAGTTAGTAGCGCCCACTCTGGCGGCGTCACCGAACCTCTCGCTGTGACCTTACTCGGTGCGAGGTTTTCGATGCGGTCCGGCTGACTGTGGGTTCTGATCGAGATGGCCGGACAACATCAACCAGCGTGCGGGTAGTCGGTCAACCAGGCGTGGGCTTCCTCGACGGTGGTGAAGTGGCGTGTCGGGTAGGGCGGGTTATGGACATTGGTAAAGTAGCTGGCGATAAGCCGATCGACCGGCGACGGGCCGACCGAAGCCAGGGCGGCGATGTTCATCCCGCGGGCAAAGATCTTCAGAGCACCCCTGCTCAGGGTCACCATCTCATTGAGCATGACCAGCATCGGCGGACATATGTTCGGGCTGAGGGCGTTTGCCCGCTCGACGAGGGAGGACGCCATACGGTCGGTGACCGTCGCCCGGGTGACCCCTTCGATCCACATCACCTCACCGCGCATCTCCGCGGTAAACGCGTTCTCGCCGAGCCCTGTCTCGTGGCACTCCAATCTCGACCGGACCCGTCTCGGTCAGCACGATCTTCACTCGGGTGCCGTTGCGCGTGTTTTCCGCGATCGGCGTCTGCCCGTGCTCATGCCCGAGGTGCTCGGTCGGCTCCACCTCTGGCGCAGCCTCGAGGACGTTCTTCGTGAGCTGGTTCAACAACCTGCCGGGCCTGACCAGGCTCACATCCTGCTCCCTAGCCTGGGCGAGCAGCCGTTCGGCGATCTCCTTCTGATCGATGATTTCTCCCGCCACAGGATCGATCATCGCCTCTGCTGCTTTGGTCATGAAGTCGTTTACGGCCGTCTCCTCTCGGATCAGGCCGGACTCCACACACCATTCTTTCCCAGCCCCAGGCAGCGGTACCCGTGACCCGCTGAGCATCCTAGCCTCGAGCAAACCACCAGAAGTGGGTGTGGTAGGAGTGGCGGCAAGCCTACAGAACGATCGTTCTGTTGATGATCTGCCGCGCAGCGTCGTCGAGGGTGTGATGGTTGGATCGTGCGTAGAGTCGCAGTCTGCGGAAGGCTTCGTCCATTCCGACGGTAGAGGTTTGGGCGATGACGCCTTTGGCCTGCTCAATCAAAATCCTGCTGTTCAATGCGCGCTGCAGTTGCTCGTTGACGATCTGAGATTCGCGGATCGTGCGGTCTTGCAGGAGACTGATGGTCGCTACGGATGCGAGGGCTTGGGCGATCATGGCGTCCTCCTGAACCAGATTCCCGGCCGTGGAACCGAACAATCCCATAGCACCGATGATCCGGTCGTGAATGCGCAGCGGGACGACATGTACGGATACGAAACCCTGTTGAAGGGCTGCCTGACGGAAGGCCGGCCACCGGTTTAGGGTTGTGAGGTCAGGGATAGTCGTAACGATTCCGGAGTGGTAGCTCTCGATGCAGGGGCCTTCACCGGCCTGTAGTTGCAGGATCTCGACGAGTTCGGCTTGTTCGCTGGTTGACGCTACGACCTGCAGGTCACCGGTGGGGCTAGCCAGTAGCAGGCCGACCTGATCTACCTGGAGGAGTTTCACGCACTCCTCGACCAGGGTGTGTAGCAGGTCAAGGACGTCGTAGTCGGCAACGAGCGTGTCGGCAAGCTTGACGAACGCTGCGCTGACTTGTTCGGGTCGTGACCGGGTCACCATGATGCCGCCCTTCTGGGTTGCTTCGTATCGGCGCCCTGGCGGCGGGGATGATGAAGTACGTTCATCAGTCTTCCTCATGACCGGCATGATCGGATACCGGGTCAGGATCATCATCGTCAGGCGGGGTCGACGGTGTGTCAAAGCCTGTGTTCGTGTCCGGAGTGAAAGCGGTGCGCCTGCTGACGACGGCTTGTGCTGCGTCCTTGAGCGGTATTCCGTTGGCGAACGCGTGAGCGCGCAGAAGTAACAGAGCGTCGGCGGCGGACACATCAGCCTGGACGAGGACCATGCCGGTCGCCTGATGTATCTCGCGGCGTTCCAGTGGCTCGCCCTCAGACGAGGGCCCCGATCCAGAATGACGTTGCTGGTCGAGGATCAGGTGCAGGAGGGCCCAGGACGTCTTGGCCGCCAACATCTGAGCGTGGGCAAGCTGGGATGCGCTGAGCGACCCTGGCCGGTAACGGTACAACTCGATGACGCCTACGTCGACCGCTCCCACCGTGAGCGGTAAAGCAACGAGTGCTGCTGCCCCGGTATCGGCAAGACTTGTTTCCAGTGCCGGCCACATCAGGTGAGCTAGATCCGTATCGGGCAGGGTCACGGGGAGTCTGGTGCGGACCGCGTCCCAGCGGGGTCCCTCCCCGACGGTGAACTGCGCTTCGTCAAGGGCAACAGCAGTGTCATCGGTTGCCGTGATGCGGGTCTCGTTACCCGTTCCTACAAAAATTGAGATCGCAGCCCCATCAACCGGAAGCTCGTCCAGATATGCCGCACACAACTCGTCGTCCGGCGAAGGGCTGTCCGGTGAGGGTGCAGCTAGTGGGGTCATCATCGTCTCGGATCGTTGGCTGCGGCCCTACGGCGGGGGCACTGATGCACTAGCAGCCCTTCAACAATCCGCCGACGATTCCTGAATATCACGAGGTACTTGACTCAACCATAGCCCGTACCTCCAAAGAGAACACCTGCCCGCGCTCAGGCCCGCACCGCGCAGAGAAGATCTGTTCGGGCATGGAGGACCCCGCTCATCGCGTCATCGCCCCTCCTGATGGCAGGTAGTGGCGATCTTTCTTACAGGAACGCGTGATGAGGGTCTATTGGATTGACGAGTGGGCTGTTAAGGCGCACTGTTGAACCAGCACCCTAGACCCCGGTGGCATGGCCCGCTTCCTGCCCCCGAGGAGTCTCACGATGGTACCCCTTCCCGACCATGCTTGTGCTGCAGCCCAAGCAGCTTCCCAGCCGGATCTTCGGAACGTGAACTACGGGGCCTCGATGCGGACTACTGGTGGCACTGCGGACAAGTTGCTGGACCTTGTTTTGAACTATGAAGACATTGCGACGTTCAGCACCGGCGTCGTCCTTTTGGGAAGTCAGCACCTCGCGTCGGATACCGGAGCGACGTGTGTTCTAGTTCTCGAGGACATCGAGGGCGGTGCTGTTCTGACGACTAGAAGCCCAACGACCAGTCCGACCATGAACGCTACTGATGCCAACCCTGTAGATCAGACGAATGATGATCATGGGCGCCGGTTGATTCATTTGGTGCAGGAGCCAGCGATCATCGTTATAGCCCTCGACATCGGTGGTGTTGCTCATGCGTCCTTATCGTTTCAAGCATGCGATGGCGCGACGTTTACTGGCGAGAACGAACACGAGGCGCATGTGTTTGCGAGGGCAGCGTCGCAGGCTTTCCAACTCGTATTCCAACGAACCGCCACCCTGGAGAGGCAGATTCACCTTCAGACTGCGCTACAGACACGGACCGTCATTAACCTAGCAGTGGGAATGGTCATGGCGCAGAACAGGTGCACACAGGACCAGGCCATCACGATCCTAAGAAGCGCGTCCAATACGAGGCACCTGAAACTCCACACGGTCGCTGAGCACATCGTCGGTACCTATGATCCAAACCCGCAGAAAGCCCACTTCATGAACTAAGAACAAAATCGATCACCAAACACGCGAATGCATACGAAGCTGCCGCGGCACCTGTAGTTCTGCAGCGCTTACCCCACTTCCCCTACCCCTGCCACTGCTCACTTCCGCTTTGTTAGGAGATTTCCATGGCAATACCACCGCGACCCTCATCAGAGCTCTACACCATCGTCGGGCGCACGAGAGGCTACCTGCTGACGGAGGAGACCGCCCATAACGCCGTCGACAGTCTCGCGGAAGTCGCCGCAGACGTCATCAGTGCCGCCTACGGTGCCGGGGTCAGCCTCCTTGACATCGATGGGCGCTGCTTGAGTATCGGTGCAACCAGCGACGGAGTGCTCGCGGCCGATGATCTGCAGTACGAACTCAGAGAAGGACCCTGCCTCACCGCCTGGTCCACAGGGGCCCCTGTTCACATCACCGACACCCACACTGATCAGCGGTGGCAAGCCTGGACGACGGCAGCAGCCGAATCCGGTATCCGATCCTGCCTGTCCGTTCCCTTGCTAAGAAAAACGGCGGCTCTAGGAGCGATAAAGGTCTACTCCGATAGCCCCGACGCGTTCTCCACTGATGACCAGAAGCTACTAACGAATATCGCCCGTTCCGCCGCTGCCCTCCTGGGGCATGTGCAGGCCACGGACCTGCCGCAACGTATCAGCACCGAACTCAAAGCATCATTGGCTCTGCGAGATACGGTTGGTGTCGCTCGAGGTATCCTCATGGAACGCCACGGGATGAACACGCAGGACGCCATGAAGAAACTATTCGACCTGGCCGGCCACAACGGAACCACGATCGGCGATCAGGCCCGCACCGTTGCATACCCCGAGATCCACATAGGTGGTGCGCTGTGACTGATGAGCTGTCGCCGGAGGACCAGCGGCTCTCAACCCTTTACGCGATCCACGCCGCCAGTCTCACCCTCGAACAGGTGTGGATGCGTTACTTCTCAATCAGTGGGGATGCGGACGACTTCGAGCTCGACGCCTACCTCCACGGACTGATCGTCCTTCCCCCACTGGAGAGGGATTTGGTCTCACATGCCGTCAATGAACTCATCTCCCAGGTACCGCTACCACCGCTCGCCCCCTACAGCGAACCTCTCTGACTACTACCCGCCCGCTTCAGCAGAGTGAGCATCGACGAGTGAGTGACCCTATACATCCCCTGAACTGCTCGTTGGAAGCCCCCAAGGCGCATGGTGCAATCGGTTTCTCCGGTGTTGATGAATTGATCGATGCCCGGATTTCTAATTGCACGAGTGCAGCGAGTGTTCGGAGTTTGTGCTCATCGCTGGTGCTGAAGCAGCGGGGATTTTCGTTGATGATACATAGGGTGCCGATACGCATGTCGGCTGGCCCTTGGATAGGGTGTCCGGCGTAGAACCTGATGAACGGTGGGCCTGTGACGCAGGGGTTGTCCTTGAATCGCGGGTCCTTAAGGGTGTCCGGGATGACCAGGGTCCGGTCGAAGCGGATGGTCTGGTTGCAGAAGGTGTCCTGCCGCGGCATCACGCCTCAAGGGTGCCGATGAACGACTTCGTGACGAGCTCGCCCTTGCTGATGAGCGTGAACGCAGCACCCATGACGTCGAAATAGGCCCGTGCCATGCGCGGCAGTCTCTCCAGGTTTCGCGTCAACGGCATGTCGAGCAGTCCCGACGCGGACAGGGAGGCAAAGCGTTCAACTTCTGCGTCCTTGGTATAGGGCACATGATGCACCGGTAGCGGGCGGTGCTCAGCCAAGCGTTCACCGTCAAGCTCACTGACCATGTATCCACTGGCCAGCGCGACGCTCGCACTGCTGTACGGAGCTCGTATTGCACTACGGGAGCCAGCGCACCGATAGGGATCGTTGAGTTGGTCATTGACGGCGTGCGCGATCAGGTCGCGTTGCAGTTGCGGCAAACTCCAGGATCCCGACAGGTAGCGGAGCACCTCGGCGTTGGTACTCATGCCACCCATCTCGACATACCCGGCATAAAGCCTGCGCACGTCCAAGTTGTGCTGCAGCACCAGATCAACAGCGATTCCCTGCTGCACATCAGCATCACTCACACCAGTCCCCCTTGTGACTCCCCAGCCCGCACCCGCGTGTGTGCAACTAACCTTCGCACCGCGAAGTCGACGTGTCACGAAGATGATGGTGGTGATGACCGAATGGACCCGTATCGCCGTTTAGCTAGGGCTATGTCCGCCGGTAACGGACCGGAAACAACAAGAACGAATCATGAGGGACGCGCAGCGAAGCAGGAGACGGCCTGTTGACTCGGACGGTTTACCCAAGGACGGGCTGATCAGGTTCAGTACGCACCGTACTCTCAGTGTGATCGGTCAGTGACCATCTCATGGCTATACGGTGCGCGGGGACGGGCTGGCAGCCGATCAATGAGTTCATTGACGACGTGGGCAAGGATGTCGGCCTGGTCATCCGGAAGAAGAACGAGTCCCTCCAGGTGGGCGTCGAGATCAAGCTCATCAGCGGTTCCAGCACACTCGAAGTACCGCACCCATACGTTTAGGAAGTCCAGTCCTGCCGATGATATGGCCAGCGCTGTCATCCGACGCTGCTGGTCAGCTGTCCGTCTCCGCTTCACCACTTCCCCCGGGACATGTCCGCGCCCGAGCTAGTAGCAGCCTGCATCGGCGTATCTGGCCAACGACCGAATCGTTCAGGAGAATTGTCTGCTCGATCATTCATCACCGTGCGGGTTTGACCATGAGTTCGCCACTAGTGATGAGATCGTGGGCGACGTCGACGACTCTGGTGTGGCTTCGTTGGCTGGCCAGCGACAGCACCATGAACGCTTCAGCTCCAGTGATCTTGTGCCGTTCCATGAGGATGCCTTTGGCCTGCCCGATAGTGTCTCGTGAATCAAGGGCGTTCTTGAGGTTTCGATTCTTCTCAGCCCCTGCGAACGCCACCGCGGCGTGGGAGGCAACCAGTAGACCAATGTTTTCCGATTCATCGGTGAACGCGTGAGCTTCACGGGAGTACAGGTTCAGGGCGCCGAGGTCGTCGCCTTCAACCCATAGCTGGATTGACAGCATCCCTTGCGCGCCTGCCTCTGTGGCGCGTTTGGCGAAAAGCGGCCACCGCTGCTCGACACTCATATCCGGAACACGGACAGTGCTGTGCTCGTATGCGGCTTGAAGGCACGGGCCCTCCTTAGTTTCCATCTGCAGTGCATCAATGCGCTCAGGCAAGTCACTTGAAGGGGCCTTCGATCCTACATTCTTCCGGCCAAGGACAACGCTGACAGAGCCCTCGTCCGCTCCCGGAATCAGTTCCAGGGCGGCATGAACGAAGCCGGCAAGAACGGCATCAGAATCGGGCGCCTGCTGCAGTGAGCGGGCTAGTTCCGCGAGTTGCGTCGCTAGATCCCGGGCCCGGTCCTGCCCCTCGTGATGGGTAGACGGCATCCCCCTTGCCACACCAGACTCCTCAGTCACAACCTCCGCACCCCATCCTTTGGATCGTCTCAGTCTCCGGGTTTCAGTCTCAGCTCAGCTTGAACGACTGAACCCGTTCCATACTTCCACTCCGTCTCACACTTCGCTGAACAAATCATCAGGAGGGATTGAGTGACCACTGGGGCAAAAACCCTCTTCACTGGAAGAAGCCCTTGGGTCAAGCAGCCGGCACCAAGGGCGGCAGGGGTGCAGGGCCACATCGCCCTGCACCCCTGGTCCACCTCCCGCACCGCCGCAGGACTGCTCTAATGTTGCCTGAGTGCTGGCCGAGTGCTGCTCCTCGGATCGTCGGGCTCAACCCGAACTCTCTATCTCAACGTTCCACGCACAGTCACAGCACGACTACACGGGTGAAACCATCGAACATGTCTACCTTACGAACTAGCCGCCCGACCAGGCTTGGTGGCCAGGCTGGGCGAGCGTCCTGGTGGGCGAGAGGTAGCTAAAGAAGCGAGATTCACATAGGTCTAGGAATCGTTTAGACTCTCTCACGGCTAAACAGATGCCTGACGGAAACTCGTTACGTGAGGTGTCTTCAATGCCTGCCAACCCCTTCGGGTCTATTCGCACCCGTTCTGTGTGGTCCCTCGTCCAGCCAAGCGCCACCAAGACGGTCCAGGACGATCCCGGCTACGGCCAGGACGCCATTCGAACGATACCTGTGGACCTTTCGACCATGTCGACACGTGAGCTACGCGTCCTATCCAACACCCTTTACCGCGACCTGGACACCAAAGCTCCACCCTTTAGGACCTATGCGCATTACCAGGACGTGTCTGAGGAACTTAGGCTCCGCGAGCCCCAGGCAGCCCAGCACATCGGCGTTGGGAGGGCGACGTCGTTCAGGGACAATCCGCTGCGGTCACGCTTTGAGCTCTTCAGTGACGGCGACCTCGTCGGCATCATCTCCTACACGTTACGAGCAGGCCACCTGACCCTGCAGGAAACCCGCGTCACCGAAGACATCCACCAACCCGAACTGGTAGCTGATCTCATCCGCCGCGCACTGTTCAACGCACACCGGCGCCGCCTGGCAGTCCACTCAAACTGTCCTCAAGCCCAACAGTTCTTGCACGACCACCCCCAATTCCGGTCACTCGTCACCAGACACTGATACCAGCAGCGCCACGGACCCCGCGAATGCTTTCCTCATCCCTTAGCCGACTTCAGACCCTCACCGTCACGCGCTAACCGGGGGCACATGCTTCCACGACCATCTCGGGACTCTGTCGGGCCCTTGAGCTGCCGGAAGTGCGCCTGACGGGAGCATTTACTCAGTGGTACTGAGAATCGGCTATGGGTGATGAAAGTCGCAGGGTGGTGAAGGTTTCCCTTCTCGGAGTTCGTGCGTATCTCGTACCTACTGCGCTCACCCCCTCCTTGGAACGAGGACCCTTCGGGGTTCGATCTCGAAGCAGGATCGCCACCGAACTATCTGCAAATGCCCATGCGAGAACTTCGACAACGCCCTTCGAGCATCACTGAGCGAGACCGCATCACCCGATCAAAAACGGTACGAGTACCTGTTAGCCACTGACATCCTCGACTGCCATGCCACCGCCGTGCACCGCCATTTACATGAACACCATCACCAGCAGCCAGGATCATGACTCAGCACCACACCGCTTCAGACCCGGGCAGGCTCCCTTCCAGGTTCGAGTAGGGATGTCGAAAAGCTGAGCATCACAAGACGAAGCGACGGCCTGGCAGCAGCGTCGCAGGCTGTTCCGACAAGCTCGTTGGACGTTTATTACTTGCAAAGCGACCGGACCAGCTGGGAGCATGCCGCTCGAGCCTCCTGACCACCTGTGTACGGCACAAAATCTCCATGCTCCGCTGCTTGTCCCGCATACACCTGGACAGCAGCAACCGGCAGCCCTTCTGCACATACCTACCACCGTCACCAATACGGAGGAGCTCACCTTGAGCGAGCGGTGAATGTGCACGGCTTCCTCTTCCCCGCGGTTGTGAGCAACATGAGTTGGTCCGACTCAGGCGCATGAGGGCTAGTAGGTCCGGTAGCGGCAGTGCTGCTCATCCACCTGCGGGCGAGAGAGCCCGACGGGTGGAGCTCAAAGCCGTCCACCAGCGGGTAGGCCACGTCGATCCACCGGAGAAAGGTCCGTTGTTCGAGACGATTCGGTCATCTTGGGCCAAACGCGTGAGAGGCTTTGGGCGGACACTTCCTTGGTCGGACTAGCGTTGCTGGTGTCTATCACCTGCTGGTAATGGTGCGGTGGCTGGATTCAGCGCGTGTGTTTGGTGAGCTCGCCCTTGAGCTGTACGGACAGATTTCAGCCGAGCACTGCGAGAGCCTGGCGGATGCTGTCGACGGTGATGTCCGTGCCCGCGTCGACGTCCTTCACTTCGCCGTCGATCTGGTACGGGAGTGGCTTGAGCGTCGAGAAGCGGTACTGGGAGTAGCTGGGCTGGTCGCCGAGTCCCTTCGTGGAGGCGCGCAGGGCGGTCAGGAGGATCTTCCATTTGGCCATGTGCGGGAAGGTGATGACCTCGAACTTCCCGTCGGAGGGATGATCGTCGGCCTCGCTGAGGGTGGCGTACTTCGCCATCTGGGAGATGTTCGCGAACACGAGGCTGTCGAATTTCCGGCGCTTACCGTCGCTCTGCCGGATCTCGAAGGGCTTGAACTTGCGGAAGGTCCGGACGACGGAGAACATCTCCTTCATGGCGCCCTTGCTGCCCTTCTCGAGATCGATCGCCATGATCGGGGTCAGACCGAAACCGATGTACGAGTGCGCGTACACCGGCTCCGCGGCGGGCACGGCGTCCGTCCCGGCAATGCTGATCCGGAGCAGGTCGATCCTTCGCACCTGCCCCTCCACGATCGCCTCACCGAGCGGCTTGCGACCCGTGACGCGGCTGTGGTCGTTCGCGTTGCCGGCCGCCAGGACGGCGCAGACGACGTCGTCCGCGCCGCTGGCCATCACACCGTTGACCACCTCGTTGTACCCGCCGTCACCGCTGACCGAGACGACCAGGGCGTTTCCCGATGATGCGGCTTGGCGGGCGAGGTCGATCGCATGACCGGCGTGCTCGGTCGGGGTGAGCCTCATCTCGGTGTCCGGCAGGGCGGGCACCAGTTCATCCCGAAGCTCCGCGGCCAATTTCGGCGCGTCACCGGTGCTGTTCGGATTGAAGATGATCGTGATCGTGTCGAACTTACGGGGCGATAACGTCGAACTGGTGTCCATGATTGCTCTTTCAGTGAGGCGTCGGGTAAGTAGGGCGTCATCCGCAGGTGCGCTGACGCAAATGAAGCGCCGCCCTTGGGGAAATCTCGCAGCAGGCTACCCGCGGTTGAGGAAGTTGGCGATAGCGGATGCCACCGCCCTGGCGGCGCTGTGGTGTGCCGCGTGAGGTGCACCTTGGATGGTGCCTGATTCTCCATGCTGTGCGGTGCGGGCGAGCCTGTCGGACCATGCGGCGCCGGCGACGACGTCGCGTGAACCGCGAAGGACGAGCACGGATTGTTTCACCAGGGGTAACCGCTCCTCGAGCGGGTAGCTCATCGCCAGTTTCAGCTGTGCCAGGTACCAGCGCGGCCCGCACCGCAGGACGTCGAAGGACTGGACCATGCTCAACAGCGGCTTCTCAAGGATCGAGTTCACGCCTAATCGCACGGCCTGCTGGCGGGCAGTACGGTGATCGACGTCCACGGCAGCACCGATAAGGACCAGGTGCGACACCAGATCCGGGCGTCCGAGAGCCAGTTCCGTGGCGCTCTGCACTCCCATGGAGTGGCCGACGACGACGCAGGACGACGCTCCGGCCTCGTCGAGGAGCTTCCCGATCAGATCGGCCGTCGCCTCATTGCTCGATGCGTGCTCCGGTCGTCCCGTCCATCCATATCCGGGAAGATCGATCAGGTGCACATCACCGTACTCGGACAGGACCGCGCCGAGGCGGCGGAAGTACCGGTGCGACATGCCGATCCCATGGATGAGCACGAACACCGGAGTCGGCTGCCCGTCCTTCGAATCGACGCGGTTCACGCCTTCGCCATGGCCGATGAAGTAGGACCGGCATTGCCGGTCCCCCACCGTGATACTCCTCAATGCAAGCACCGGAAGACGCGACTCGAACGCTTCAGTACGGGATATGGAACGGGAAGAGGAAGCGGCCACAAGGTTCTTCGGCAATACCTCACCTTCTGAGGAGTCAGCTGCTTCCGCGCCCACCCGCACGCTGGTGCGCCCGATGATGTCTTTCTCGACAGCATCGAGTACTGCTGCACTAACAGCTTCGGCACCACCACGGTGAGCGGCGTGGGGCTGTCCCTGGATCTCCACGAGGCGCCCGTTCTGGGCGTTGCAGCTGAGCTTCTCGCACCAGTCATGGCCGGAGATGATGTCGCGGGCACCCCGGATGACCAGGACAGGGCAGCTCACCAGGGGCAGCCTGTCATCGAGGCGATAGCCGAGCATGACGGGCAGTTCCTGCAGGTACCAGCGGATCCCGCATTCGGCGTAGGCGGTACCGACCATCAGGTTCGTGACGGGCAGTTCCAACAGGGTGTCTGCGGCAAGCATGAGGGTGTGCTTTACCGGGGAGCGGTGCTCGACGTCGGTGACGGGACCGATCAGCACGAGCTGGGATACGAGGTCGGGTCGGTTGATGGCGAGCTCGGTCACGAACTGGGCGCCCATCGAATGGCCGATCACCACGCATCGGCTGGCCCCCTCGCCGTCGAGGGCCCGGGAGATCACTGCCGCGTAGTCCTGGATGCTCATCTGGCGCTCCGGGGTTGGCGTGCCACCGAAGCCGGGCAGGTCCGGGATCAGGGTGTCGCCATGCTCGATGAGAGAGCGCTGCAGCTTGTCGTAGTAGCGGTGGGACATCCCGATCCCGTGCACCATCACGAACAGCGGTCGGATCTGTCCGGGGTCCGCTGCCCGGCGGGACAGATGCATGCGACAGGAGAGCCGCGCATACGCGTCATCGGCCTCAACCTCGATCTCGATCGTGGTTGTGCTCGCCACCGTCTCGGGAATCGGTGCGGGTGCGGGATTCTGTGTCATGTTCATGGGCTCTTACTATTCGTGGTTATCGGCTCGTGGGGGCAGTCCGTGATGCCGCTTCGTGATGCCGCTTCGTGGTGTCAGTTGGAGGGATGGGCGGGGTTCAGGGACGGCGGTAGCGGTTCACCATCGGGCAGTCGAACGGGTCGCGGGCGGCGAGGCCCACCCGGTTGAGGTAGGACACGACGGCGCCGTACGACGCCGCGACGCCCACCTCGGTGTACGGCACGCGCAGGCGCTCGCAGTGCTCGCGGACGATCACGGCGGCGCGGCGCAGGTGCGGGCGGGGCATGTCAGGGAAGAGGTGGTGCTCGATCTGGAAGTTGAGCCCGCCGAACGCGTTGTTGACGAAGGATCCGCCGCGGATGTTGCGCGAGGTCAGCACCTGCTTCTGGAAGAAGTCGAGCGTGCTGTCCTTCGGCACCACGGGCATGCCCTTGTGGTTGGGCGCGAAGCTCGCCCCCATGTAGATGCCGAAGACGGCCAGCTGAACGCCGAGGAACGCGAACGCCATGCCCACGGGCAGGAACCAGAACAGGACGCCGAGGTACGCACCGAAGCGGGCGCCCAGCAGGGCGAGCTCGACCCATCGACCCTTGATGGTGCGGCGGGCGAAGAGTGTGCTGATGGAGCGGGCATGGAGGTTGATGCCCTCCATGGTGAGCAGCGGGAAGAAGAGGTAGCCCTGGCGGCGCGTGATCCAGGCCTGGACGCCCCTGGCCTTCGCCGCGTCCTCCTCGAGGAACGAGATGGTGTCCACCTCGATGTCCGGGTCCTTGCCGCGGGTGTTGGGGTCGTTGTGGTGGCGCGTGTGCTTGTCCATCCACCACGCGTAGCTGATGCCGACCACCCCGGCGGCGAGGATGCGTCCGGACCAGTCGTTGGCCCCGCGGGTCCTGAAGATCTGGCGGTGGGAGGCCTCGTGGGCGAGGAACGCGACCTGCGTGAGCACGACGCCGAGCACGGCGGCGACGAGGAGCTGGAACCAGGTGTCCCCGAGGAGCGCGAACCCGGTCCACGCCACACCCATCGCGAGGACGAGGATCGCGAACACCGAGACGTAGAACCGGCGACGACGCGTCAGCAGGCCCTCCTTGCGGACCTGCTTCAGCAGCACGGAGTAGGAAGCGACGACGTCGTTCGGCCTGGAGACACGAACAGAGCGCGAGGCCGGCGGCACTGCCTGCCCCAAAGCAGCAACAGGGGCAGCAGCAGGGACAGCAGCAGGGACTGAAACTGGGACGGCAGGGGTGGCGAGATCGCTCATGAGTGTCCTTGGTGCTATCGGGAACTATCGGGAGGTGTGTGCACTATCGGTATAGGTGCTGATCGAACGAACTTGGGGTCGGCTAGATCATCCGGGTACACGTCATCCCCGTACCGGAGTGGGTGGCTCCGGTACGGGGATGACAGGGATTGCTAGACGTTGTAGTACTCGCGGCTGCCGGACTTCGCCAAGCCGCGGGCCACCATGTAGCCGATGGTGAGGAAAGTGATCAGTTCCATGCCCTGATGGGCGTTGAACATGTCGATGCCGTCCTCGCCGTCGCCGTCTCCGACGACCAGCGCGGTCACGACGGTTGCGATGACCATGGCGATGTAGGCGAAGAACTCGGTGGTCTTCGTCGAGGCTTTCGTCTCGGTGGAGCGGCGGGTCTCGACCCGGTTGCCGGCGTCGTTGTGGTCACTGTGGGCGTTGCTGTGCGTGGTGCTGTTAGCCAAGGGTTTCTCCTGAAAGATGTGGAGCCGAGATTCGGCAGGTGAAGGCCCGAACCGGGCGACTTCAGAGATGTGAGCAGAAGGTCGCGGTGTACTCCACGACTTCTCTACGCTGTAGACTCTACGGTGTAGAGGTAAGAATAGCAAGCAGGCTTACAAGCGCCCAACCGAGAGTGGTGTTCAGGATCGCCAAAAACCGGAACAATCGACCCAGTGATGCCCCGTCCGACGAGGTGGCGGGCCAAGCAGCGGATACGACACGACGAGGAAACACGCGGGGCTCCCTGAATCGGGAGGCGGTCCTGCAGGCCGCCCTGGACCTCGTGGATGAGGACGGGCTCGATGCCCTGTCCATGCGACGCCTGGGTGCGAGGCTCGGTAAGGATCCGATGGCTCTCTACAGGTACGCAGCCAACCGGGACGCCCTTCTGGACGGGCTGACCGAACTGTTGCTGGATCAATGGACGATTCCCGCACCCGATGCGACCACCGATGCCTGGCAGGACCAACTCCGTCTGGCTGCACATCGGTTCCGTGAGTTGACCCTGCAGCATCCCCACCTCGTGCCGCTGCTGGTCACGCGCCCCCTGTCGACCCCCCTTGGGCTGCGCCCCCTCGGCGCGCTGCGACCGCTCGAAGGCATTCTCACCATCCTTCGAACGGCTGGTTTCGATCCGCCTGGGGCCCTTCATGCCTACCGCGCCTACTACGGATACCTCTTAGGGCACCTCCTCAATGAACTTGAAGAGGTTGTGGTCAACCCAGACGAGGACGAAGTGGGACTGCGCATGGGACTACACCGACTTCCCAAAAGGGACTTCCCCCACCTGCGCGACTTGGCGGCACTGCTGCTCAACTACGACGGTAAAACCGAACTCGACCAAGGCATTACCATCCTGCTCGAAGGACTCGACGCCCAGCTACGCCCTCCCCCGCCTACTAACTAGAAGAGTTCGAGCAACTCCGAACGCTACGTTGCATCACTGCCGCCATCCTTCTGCAACGTCCGTGAGCACGGCACCCGTGGCACCACTGGCAGCACTCAAGGACGACCCCCATGACGAAGATTGGACGATCAACCGATGAATAGCCTGACCCCGGAGGCGCCTTTCCCTGATGACCTCGAAACCTTACCCACTGAGGATGTCGAGATACTCAACAGCAAGGTGCACCGCGAGCTGGAGTTCGAGTACGAGCACAACCTTGAAGCAGCACCCGAGACCGAGTTCCGGTTGGAGAACCTGCACGATGAACTCGACGTTCGCGAACTCCTTGATGACGCCCTGTCAACGGTGAGACATCCTCTTAGCGGCTTTCAGAATCCGTTGGGTGCCACCCCTGAGCAAGCATCTGATGACGAACCCGGCGCCGAGCCGGAGCGCCTTCGAAGCTGAACGCCAAAGGTGCCAGGCGTTACACGCGCGGGCTGACCGACCTCACGGTGATGATGCGTCTGCCCTTGGGTCATACCTACGTCGCTCTGTCCACGCCCCGTCCTGTCCGGGCGTGATTAGGACTCTTCCTCACGGAGCAGATCCTGGCGCCTAAGGTAGACGGCGGACGTGATCCGGCTCCTTCCATGCCGGGAACGAAAACAGCCAGAAAAGGAAACGCCGTGCTCGACAGACATGTGCAGCAGTGGAGTGCCCTGCAGACCCTACGAGCGGCGAAGCTCACCACCGACCATGTCATCCACGAGTACTTTGATGCCGGTGGCGAAGCCGACGAGATCGACATCTGGGGCTACCTTGCTGCCGTGATCATGCTGCCCACAGCGGAGCGTGACCTGGTTGCGCAGGCAATCAATGAACTGCTTGACCTCAACGGTTCACTGGCAGACGGCGCCCATTACAGCACCGACGAGGTCGCAGCGGCCTCCGGGTACGCCGACTACCTACGCGCCCTCATCCTTTCCCCTGACGCCTACGACTTCGTCGCCGCCCCTGTCGGAGACATGAGCACCAGCACGGACCGCGCACCTGGAGCCTTTGGCAACACCACGTCACGCCCCGGATCATCGATGGCTCTTCTCGGTCTGCCCGATGGGCAGGACGGTGCTGACGGTACCTATGGTGCTGATGACGTCGACGCCTTCGGGAATGACGATATCGAGATCCAGCGGTGCCACGCCCTGTACGAGTCCGGGCTGCTCGACGCCGGAAGTGAGGATCGCTTCGATCAAATCACCGCGCGGGCACGGGAGCACTTCGGAGTGAGCTCCGCGTCGATCGCGTTCATCACGGAAGACTTCCAGATCATCAAGTCCGTCGTCGGGCCTATCGGTCAGGACCTTCCACGGCACCTGGCCTTGTGCGCGACGACGATCGAAACAGACAGAACTTTGGTCATCCCCGACGCCAGCACGAGCCCAGATTGGCGGAACCATCCCCTGGTCACCGCGGGTCCGAAAGTGCGCTTCTATGCCGGTCACCCCCTGTCCACGGTCGATGGGTGGCGGATCGGCACTCTCTGCCTCATCGATGACAAGCCACGCGTATTCACCGAGGACGACCACACCACCCTCCGGGCCCTCGCACACCAGGCCCAAATCCAGATATGGGTCGGCCGTTGAACAACATGGGTGTCTCGTACTGTAGCGCTAAGGCTCTGGTGGCCTTCCGCGGAGCCCAGCCGCAGGTGTAAGTCCACTCGTTTCCCTTCCATGTCGAAGTGGTTACTGTGCGAAGGACGCCGGGTTTTGAAGCAGGCCGTGGTTCTGACAAGCACAGGAATGCTCATGAAAGATCTACTTCACCCCGCCCAGAATCCCGCGGACTTCACGCCCACTGACGACCTCCTGGCCGCAGGCGCTCCGCGAGCACAGAAACGGCCCGCTCCTGGCTCGATGACGCCGTATCGCTGGAAGACCTCACATCCCCGTCGAACCGGCAACTGCGCATCATGTCGAACCATCTGTTCAAGGTCCTCGACGCGGACTTCCCCCTACCGGCGCAACGAACCAGTACGAGGCCGTCACTGAGGAACTCAAGCTACCGGGACAGACGGCACGGGAACGGGCGCCTCAACAAAAGGCCAGAGAGTCCTTCCGCGACAATGTCCTGTCCTGCAGGTTCGAGCTCTTCGTCGACGGCGACCTCGCCGTGTACATGAAGTACACGATGACCGGCGGGCAGGTGAACCTGATCGACGGCGTCGAGCAACCCACTCACCGCGACCTCGGCTCCGACACCACACCAATGCGTCATGTGATGCTCAACGCCCACAAACGACGCCTCAGCATCATTCCCCACTCCACCATGGCCTTCGCGTTCCTGGCCAACAACTCTCAGTACCAGTTCCTGGCCTCACAGCACCGACCATATGCCAACGTTCCAACGGAAGGAGGGGCGAACCACGTGCTCCACCCGTCCCCCATCACTGTCGCGCTAAGGGACTCCGTAATCTTCTCCGCGGCGGGTATGCAGCGGCTTTGTTGGCCTAGTGGTGGCCGACTTCCGTAGTACCGAACACGAGGATCCCCCGCTGCACGTCGCAGCAGCTGAGGGTGGAAGAAGCAGGATCATGATTGGTGCGGTGCTCGGCGTTTGCGTGAGCGTGTAGCACGAAGTTGTACGTCAGACGCACGAAAAATGCCTCACCTCAAATCTTGACCTTCCCCTGCTACCCCATGATCAACTGATCAGTAGGCTTAGTAGTTGGTCAAGAAGCCGGCTGATGCTACGCCTGTCGGGCAGGGGTCGGTGTTTCTCGATGAGTCAGCCCGACCCCTGCCCCCTATCGTTACTCTTCACTCGTTCCAGGCTGTGGCGCGTTTGATGTAAGAGGTTGCCGCGCAGCTGGGTACAACGTCTACCAGCTGGGCTTCCTTGTGTCCGATGCTGAGTATCCGAGCGTTTGATGGTTTCTGTTAGTGTGCTGTTCTAGGTTCGGGTTAAGACGCTAGCCCGTTCCCCTTTTCGTCGAATGGCTTACGTATGCCCTCCACCGCTGGGACTTCCCCCTCATCCGGATCCGAGCCCGCTGTACCTGTGTCCGGGGCCGTGTCCAGCGTCGAGCACTTCATTGACTGCCCGACTGGCACCGTCGAGCACTACTTCGCCGACGACACCTACAACTGGTCCGATGAGCTGTACCGGATCCACGGCTACGAACGCGGCGACGTCGTCCCCACCCTCGAACTCGGCATGTCCCACATCGATCCGGCCGACCGGGACGCCGTCCGGGCGTTCTGGACCAAAGTCACCACCACCGGGGGCCCATCTTCTGTCTACGCGTCCCTACGCGATCTGCACGGGCATACACACAAACTTCTGATCTCCGCGGATCTCATCCACACCGAGGACGAGCAGCCCGTTGGGGTATGGGCCCTGGTCGTGGATCTCACCCACTCCATCCACGTCGACACACACAAGATCGCCAACGAAGCCGTTGCCGCGTCCGCACTCAGTAGGGCCGTGATCGAACAGGCCAAAGGCATCCTCATCGGCCGCGCCGGCCTCAACGCCACCGAAGCGTTCAAACGCATCAACTCCTACAGCCAGCACACCAACCGCAAAGTCGTCGTCATCTCTCAGGAGATCATCGACCGGGCGCTGCACCTGACCCGCCAGCACTCCCACCAATCCTCACCCGATGCGATGATAGAGCTCTTCAAAGCGCTCTAACCCATAAGAACCCCGGTAGAACCCCACTGCCGGTGCTTGGCCCCGCGGGGAATCACCATCGCGGCGGTGATAGTCGCTACTGGTGATCCTGGTGATTTTTGCAGGACTCTGGATATGACAAAGGCTCCTCATAGGAGCGGGCCTTTGTCATTGCCCAACACTGCTGATGAAAGCAGCGCCGCCAGAGGAATTAGCATCTAAGCGCGCTGGTCTGTGCTGGCCGTGGCGCTGACTGGTGCTGGTCGGAATCAGTGTCCGGGGCCATTGACGTCATTCACGCGACTCGCGCCGGCGGGACGGACGTGATCGACGTGCTCCTTCTTGTTCCGCTTCAGGAGACCGGCCAGGCCGAAAAGGCCGAGAAGGCCCCACAGACCGGCGTCACCGTTGTCGTCGGCCTCTTGGGTCTGCTCGGTGGCAGGCGCTGTTTCATCCGCGGCCGCGGCAGGAGCTGCCACGCCCATCAGGGCGGCGAAGGACAGGGCTGCAGTAGCTGCGCTTTTGCGAATCATTGCTTCTCCTTGAGACTCGGGCAGGATCCCCTGATGGAGGCCCAATTAGTAAGCCTACTTCCTATCCCGGGCCTTAAGGAGGAATTTCTCACGAGCGCCCACTCCAAGACTGTTCTTACGCGGCCTGGTGCTGACCATAACGACGTCATACAGACGACCGTCCATGAGACATCTGGGACAGCTGCTTTCAGAACGGTGGGTCGTGTCTCACGGGTCGTGTCCGAGAACTACATACCGCACCCCCTGTCTGCGGCACGCGGTCGTTTCACACCTACATAGCCAAGATCTTCACAGTGTCTTGCAAATCTAAGCTTCCTGAGACACTTAAACGGCTCGAGCACCACGCAACTACTCCCTTGTAATTACAGGCCTGCCTCTGTGTCGGAATCTGTCTCGCCGCCACTCGTCTCAAAAGTCCTCGTACTCGGGGTACCTACGACCCCCTTGTGGCCACTTTCTATCCTCGCCTTCGAGGACATGAGCGGAATCGCGAGATTCGCCGTAGGCCCATGCGTCGCACGTCCCTGAAGGGCGACCGACCTACGGCCAGAGTGCGATGGTGAGAACTGCGGCGGCGAGGAAGAAGAGTGTCATCGCGATCGGCAGGGAGCGCCTGATCGTGCCGGTTGAGAACCGATTGAGGACCTTCTGCAGGCGGGCCCTTACCTTCTTGCCGTGCGCCATGCCGAGGACCAGGAGTATCAGGCACGGCAGGCAGTACACGAGGGAGTAGGCGGCGAGGACCAGAAGCCCAATTGGAATGCTGATGTCCGCGTCGACCATGCGCTCGATCGCGATGAAGTACGGGAAGGCATTGGGAAGGTCAGCGCCGGTGACGATGATGCCGAGGGGAAATGCCGTCCACACACCGAACCAGGACGGAAGTGCTATGCCCTTCCTTTCCCGGTCCTTGAACCTGCGCGTGCCGGCGATCACGAGGGCGATCGCGGCAACGAGGAACACACCACGGCGCAACCAGACCAGTCCTTCCCCGACGGCATCAGCAGCGGCGCTGGCCCCCAGAAAGATCGCCATACCGAGGATGAAGACAGTGCTCATCGCACCCAGAACGAAGGTCAGAGCAGAACTGACAGGACGATGCCGGACCGTGAGAAGGATGAGGGTGATGACCACGATCGTCGCCGGATTCAAAGCATCCGCCAATGCAAGACCGGTGATGCCAGCCAGCAAGGGCCCACTGATCACGTTGTGAACCTGCGATTGAGCCAGCTGAGGATCCCGTCGACGTCCTGAACAGTGTCGTCGGCGACACTGTTCAGCAGCAACCCGTCCCCCAAAAGACGGACAACCGTCGCGGTCACACGATCACCTGTCTCGGCGGCGAAAAGCCCCTCCCACTTCTGCGTGAACTGCACCGCCTGCTCCAGTAGCGCACTCGTGCTGGATGAAGAGTCCGTGAGGATGATCGACATCGCCCGGTACAAAGCCGCATCCTCCCGGGACGTCGACAGTCGCAACCACGTCTCCACCACTACTCCCTGACTGGCCGCCGTCACCAAAGCGACGTCCATGTCCTGCATCGCCTCCAAAGCCAGGCCTTCGACCAGGGCTGCACGGGACGCGAAATGGTGCATCATCCCGCCCTTGGACACGCCCGCCGCCCGCGCAATGACATCCATTGACGGCACCACACCAGATTCGATCGTCAACATCCGCGCTGCACTCAGAATCTTCGCCCTATTACTCATGTGTCGAGTATACCGTACAAACAGACCGACTGGTCGGTCGCACGATCACGCTTCGCGTCAGTGGGAAGTTCACTCGCGGCTTTTCAGCACCTAGGATCCTCAGCGCTCAGATCGCGTCGTTCATGGCCAGGCTGAGGTAGCGGTACACCGTCGCCCGGCTGGCACCGATGATCTTCCCGATGTCCGCTGGGGCCAGACCTTGTGCTTTGAGGTCCCTGGCTCGCTTGACCTTTGCGTGGTCGGTGGTCACTTCTCGCCGACCGGCCTTCCGGCCGTGTTGTGCGGCCATGGCCATGCCGGCCCTGGTCCTTTCAGCGAGTTGGTCGCGCCCGAGCTGCGCGAAGGCGGACATCACGGTGAGCATGGCCCTACCCATGGGTCCGGTGGTGCTGATGCCTTCGGTGACGCTGCGGAAGTGCACTCCCCTGTGCTCGAGGTCATCGATGAGGGCCAGCAGGTTGCGGGTGTTTCGCCCTAGCCGGTCCAGCTCCCACACCACAACCTCGTCATCCTTGCGGAGGTGATCGAGGAGCTTGTCGAGCTCTGGCCGACTAGCCGTCGTTCCGCTCACACCGTGATCGGTGAAGATCTGATCGCAACCAGCTGCCGCCGCGCTGCATGCTGCAGATCAGCGTTCTGCTCCAGGGTACTGACCCTGGCATACCCGACTCTGCCCATCCTCATGCTCATCAAAGGCTTGTTTTTGCTTTGATGAGCATGAGGAGCATGAGGAGCATGAGACACATTGCTGAGACACTACGCCTGCTCACAATTCCACGCCGGTGCTGAGAACTCTCTGACCACTCGGGAGCTCAACAACTTGTCTGGTCAAAGGATCCTTTGATTGGACTACTCGTCGGCAGTCGGGAGCTCTCCTTGGTATACGTATATGGCACTTGGATTCTGTTGGTCGAAGCAACACCCAATTGAGGGAGTTTCTTCGATGTATCAACGGTTCGATTCGCCTACGGGGCTAAGTTTCTTGCGTTCATCCGGGAGGGTGAAGTTTTAGAAGAGCGGGTTCGAGTGGGAGGAAGCAATAAAAAGATTTGCGAACGGTTCACGTTCTTCCTTTAATGGGCCGGTCCTTCTCGTCCGTTGCGCTAAAACTAAACCCCCAGCATCACCTGCTTCATAGGCGTCAACAAAAAGTGTTTCCATTCGCTCACCGTCGTCGGAGGTAAAATAACCGTCGAAAGCCAGCGCCGCCCGGTACGGAGCGGGTTCCGTCTGAAGAGTTTGCCGAGCGATGTCTACGCAGTCCTCGAGCCGGTCAGCAACAAATCTCCTCATACTTCGACCCTCCTTAGTCTCCCGCATCACAAAGGGGATGAGATCCCCGCCGTCGGTCACGGAAAGGATGGCATGGTTCAATGCATCCTCGGCAAGAACGAGAAGGTCATTCGAATATCCCGTCATAAGTAGAGAGTAACAACGCCTATCCTGCGCTCGGAAATGCAGGTGCCATCACTCAGTGTCGTATCGGGACGTGCAGGCCCGGATTTCCGGGGTGAGGTTCACATCCTTACGGACATTGACGTCGACGGTCAGGGTCTGTGCGGTGCGGGATCGGCTAACGGACGCGCTGGAGAGTTGCTAGCGTGACGCTAGAGGGGCGTGTGATACTCAGCGGATGGGTGTGTGGGGATACGGAATTTTGATAGCGATGATGCAGTGGATGTCCAGGAGACGTTCAGGGACCTGATCGGTAAAGGATTCGACCCAAAGCTCGCATCACAGCAAACCATTGACGAGTATTGCTTCGGGCCGATCGAGAACATCGACAACAACCAGGTCGTTCTCGCTCTGGCCAGTGTCGAACACGATCTCGGCATCCCAGACGACTTGAACCGCGCTGGGTTTGATGGAGACTCGCGTTATGTGATTTCGACCAGCTGATAGCGGTCGGTTTGCCCAGCATAGAACCCCTGCTCGAACTCCGCAGGCGGAACATCGCCGAGGTAGCCGTGAAGGCGCTGCGTGTTGTGCCAGTGGACCCATCCGAGCGTCGCTAGCTAGAGATCCTCGACCGTCTTCCACGGACCAGGGCGGACTGGACCACGGACGAGCTCGGTCTTGTAGTAACCGTTCACCGTCTCGGCCAGAGCATTGTCATATGAATCGCCAACAGTCCCGATCGACGGGGTCGCGCCAATCTCAGCAAGGTGTTCGCCGCACCGAATCGACGTGAATTGGCTACCCGCATCGCTGTGGCAGCGCAGGTCCTCGTGATGACGGCCCCGTGACCAGCGGGCCATTTCGATCGCGTCGAGGACCATGCCCGTGCGCACATGAGAGGCGCACCGCCACCCGACGATCATCCGCGAGTACGCGTCGATGATGAAGCAGACATACGCGAACGCGTCAACAACTCCAACACCGAACGCCGGAACGCCGCCCTGGACCTCGGCGGTCGCCGCCCCGTCTTCTTTGACAGCCAGATTGCCAACGCCTGCCGACTCGTCGACCAGGGCCGGCCCGCATCCCATGTCGCCCGTGATCTTGGCATGTCACGGCCCACCCTCGACCGGCGGATTGCAAATCTCGACGCCCGGCAATGGATTACCACTCACCCGGATGCTGCAGGGCCCTAGGACCTTGGCGACTCCGCCCTGCCACCTCAGTGGGTCTTCGTCAGAAATTCGGCAGGGCATTCGGCCGGCCTAGGACCTGTCCCGTCGAAACAATGCTCTGATGCGACCGAAGCCTTGGGCGGTTTCGGTGTTCTCGGCCACCGCGGCCTTCACCTGATCGGAGCCCTCCGCCTGGGTGTCAGGCTCAATTCTGACAGTGTCAGCCGATGCGGCGCCCGCCGCTATGGAGTCAGCGGAGGAATCTTTCAACGCAGTCCTTGATGCCCGATATGCGGTCATCGACGCCGGCACCTCATCCAGGGCCCAGTCGACATGCTCAAACAATCGGTTCCAGTGGTGGCAGAAGTAGGTGCTGCGCCGCCACCGAGCACTGGTCTCTTGCCAGTGATATTCCGGGATAACGATCATTCGCGGGTACGGCATGGGATGGATGCGGACATCGAGGAGCTGCAGGTGTTCCTTCTTGGGCTTCCGCCCGAACACGATAGAACCCAACACCTGCTTTCCCCAACGGGTCTTGATCGGCCGCATCAAATCCGCATACGGCAACGCGCTATCGTCCCCGTTCCAATCAAGGATCAGGACCACCGGCGTCCTTCCGCCCGCATCGTCGTGAAACTCTGAAACCCGCAGGAGGATCCGCGCCCCAGTCTCTGGGTCGGTCACGACCAGATGCTGGCCCAGCAACAAATCAGTGGTGGACAATCGTTTCGGGCGGATCACCTTCGGTGCCGGCGCAGGCTCGCGCAACTTCTCCCCAAATCGCTGCAGGACCTTTACACGCGCTTTCCGGTCAGACGGCCCCTCGAACCGCTCAAGATCTTCCTCGGGGGACTCGATCTTCCGCAGCGCCAAATCGATCATCCGGGGCACAACATAACCGCTCTGATGCTTCCTCCGCAGAAGCACCCCCACCGATCAGAGTCCTAAACTCTTCCCGAACATCAGCGGCGTCATCGCTGGCGAAAATACCAGTCCCCCATGTACCCATGCGCCTGAGTATCACACGCACCACGAGCAACACCTCGCCCCCACAACGGTGTCGCCACCCCAAGTCATTGGTAAATAGCGGCCAAGCCCAGCAATGGACCACGATCAGGGGCGATGATCGTCGCCCCTGATGACCCCAATCCTTGGTGTCGTCCTGGCCACCGTGACGGGCGACCGCCACAACCTGCTGCTGAGTTGGGGGGGTGGTCGTCGCCGACGCGGTGACCGCCGTCGCGATCGGCTACCTGGCCGGCCTCCTCGTAGCTGCCCCGGTGCTGGCCGAGACGAACGCGCAGGTCGCCACCAGGGTCTCGCCGAGACTGACCGATCTGCTGGCAGCACTCGCCACCGGCGTAGTGGGGGCGATTGCGCTGGTCAGCGAAGACATCTCGAACGCGGTGCCCGGCGTGGCGATCGCCATCTCGCTCGTCCCGCCGTTGTGCGTCGCCGGGTTGACGCTGGAATCGCACGCCCGGGGCGTGGCGGTAGGCGCCCTAGTTCTCTTCGCCGCCAACGTGACCGCGATCCTCGCAACCGGCGTCGTCATCCTGACCCTCTACCGGGTCGGCCGTACAGTCCAGGACACGTCCCACAACCCCTCCATCTCGACTGCCCATCCGGGATGGGGTCGACGGAACCGCGCGATCATCACCATTCTGGTCACGCTCGTCGTCATCGGCATCCCTCTGGCGCTCTCCTCGATCCAGGTCACTGCTCAGGAACTGCTGGAGAGCTCGATCCGGCAAGCCGCCGAACCCTGGGCGGCCACCAACGGTTGGGCCATCACCCAATTGCGAGTCGACGGCGCTACTGCGACGTTGACTCTTTCCGGCGCACCCCTGTCCCCGACACAGCGGACCTTGTCGCCGCGCTGGAAGATCAGGGTGTCGATCCGTCACAGGTCGCCCTCGAATTCATTCCGGGGTACGAGGTCCATCTGCGGCCGTCGGACTGACCCCAGGTCGGCATCACCGCTGTCCCCATCGATGATCAGGACGCGTGCGAAGAACATCGACGGCACCGCGAGGATCGAGCCGACCGCTTTGGAAGAACCGGTTCAAGGAACCACCTAGAAGAAGGTCAGGGTTGCGTTCTGCCTGACCGTTTCTCCGATGAACTACGGATGGATCAGAGCCTGGTGGGTGATGTTGAGGCCATATTGGGCACTGGAGTAGCACTGGAAAACGGGATCATCACCCGCTTTGGGTGACGTGAGCAGGAGCGTTGTGAAGCTATCGTCAGGGACACTGCGACGCCGCCAAAATCCTGACACAGAAAGAGCCAATTCATGAATGTCTCGGACATTGCCGTGCACTTTTCAACCCGAGGGAGTTCGACGGGCCTAATCGGCGGGCATTGTTTCGATGGCGGTCTGATCTGCACCGTGTGATCAAAGGTTCTTTCTCGTCAATCGTTTTGGAAAGGTAACAATGCCGAACGGAAAGCCCAACGTCCTGGTCATCTGGGGAGATGACATCGGAATCACGAACCTGAGTTGCTATAGCGATGGCCTGATGGGCTACCGCACCCCGAATCTCGACCGCATCGCCGACGAGGGGATGCGGTTCACCGATTCGTATGGTGAACAAAGTTGCACCGCGGGGCGCGCGTCGTTCATCACCGGTCAGAGCGTGTTCCGCACCGGTCTGAGCAAGGTGGGCATGCCAGGGGTCGACGTCGGGTTGCGTGCCGAGGACCCGACAATTGCCGAGGTGTTGAAACCACACGGTTACCTGACGGGCCAGTTCGGCAAGAACCATCTCGGCGACCGGAACGAGTTCTTGCCCACGGTGCACGGCTTCGACGAATTCTACGGCAACCTCTATCATCTCAATGCCGAAGAGGAACCGGAATCGGCGAACTGGCCCTCGAGCGAGGAATTCCCAGCCTTCAATGAGCGAGTCCGGCCCCGCGGTGTGATTCACTCCTGGGCGAGCGAGGACGAGGATGACACCGTCGATGAACGGTACGGTCGGCTGGGGAAGCAGCGGGTTGAGGACACCGGCCCGCTGACGAAGAAGCGGATGGAAACCATCGATGACGAGTTCGCTGCCGCGGCGAAGGATTTCATCGGGCGCGCCAGCGGGTCCGGCGACCCGTTCTTCGTCTGGATGAACACCACGCACATGCACTTCCGCACGCATCCGAAACCTGAGAGCGTCGGGCAAGCCGGCCGCTGGCAATCGCCGTATCACGACACGATGATCGACCACGACAACATTGTGGGCGGGCTCCTGGATCACCTTGAAGAGCTCGACATCGCCGATGACACCATCGTGATCTACTCGACCGACAACGGCCCGCACATGAATACCTGGCCCGACGGAGGAATGACGCCGTTCCGCAGCGAGAAGAACACCAACTGGGAAGGCGCGTTCCGCGTTCCTGAGATGATCCGTTGGCCCGGCCATATTCCTGCCGGCGTCGTGTCGAACGAGATCATCCAGCATCACGATTGGCTGCCGACGCTCCTCGCCGCCGCAGGCGATACCACCACCGTAGACCGACTCAAGCAGGGCACCACCATCGGCGACCGCACCTACAAGGTGCACATCGACGGGTTCAACCTCCTCCCCTATCTCACCGGCGAGGTCGCGCAGAGCCCCCGGAAGGGCATGGTGTATTTTTCCGACGACGGAGATGTTCTCGGGATCCGGTACGACAACTGGAAAGCTGTGTTCATGGAGCAGCGCACCCTGGGCACTCTCGCCGTGTGGCTGGACCCGTTCGTTCCACTGCGGGCACCGAAGCTCTACAACCTGCGCACCGACCCGTTCGAACGCGCCGACGTGACCTCGAATACCTACTGGGATTGGGTCTTTGACAACTCCTACATGGTTCTCGCGGCACAAGCGCTCGTGGTGCAGTTCCTGCATACGTTCGAGGAGTTCCCGCCCCGCCAGCGTCCGGCGAGCTTCGGTATCGATCAGGCGGTGGAGAAGCTGCAGTCGTTCCTGACCAGCGGACATTGACTGCGCACCCGGCCAGGGCGGCCGTTACTACCGAGTTCGCGCACATCGGTGGCGGCGACTTTCTCATGGGCTCGAACGAGCACTACCCGGAAGAAGCGCCAGCGCACAGGGTTCACGTCGACGCCTTCTCGATCAGCCGCACCACGGTCACCAATCGGGAGTACTCGCACTTCGTCAGGGCGACCGGCTACCGCACAGTCGCCGAGCGCCCCATCGATCCCGTTGAGTTCCCAGACGCGCCACCGGAAAACCTGCAACCGGGCTCGATGGTGTTCGTAGGCACCAGTGGCCCTGTCAACCTCAAACACCTCAGCCAGTGGTGGGAGTGGAAACCGGGAGCGAACTGGCGGCGACCCTTCGGGCGCAGGTCCACGATCGGGGATCGCGCGGATCATCCGGTCGTGCACGTGGCCTACGAAGACGCCGAGGCCTACGCCACGTGGGCCGGCGCCCGGCTGCCCAGCGAACCGGAATGGGAGCTCGCCGCGCGTGGGGGGCTGGACGGCCAGCCGTACACCTGGGGCCGCGAACCTGAGCTGCCCGGGGAACGGCTGGCGAATTACTGGCACGGCGATTTCCCCTGGCGATCCGCGCGGGGGTATGGGTCCACAGCACCCGTGGGCTCCTTCCCCGCGAACGGGTACGGACTCTTCGACATGGCAGGAAACGTATGGGAATGGACCACCGACTGGTATCAGGGACATCAGGATGACCACGGATGCTGCGCCCCCGCCGACCCGACCGGTGGAACACGCCAGGCCAGCATCGACCCGGCAGATCAATTCGGTGTGCCCCGCAAGGTCGTCAAAGGCGGCTCGTTTCTCTGCGCGGATAGCTACTGCAGGCGCTACCGACCGGCCGCCCGCCGACCCCAGATGATCGACACCGGGATGAGCCACATCGGCTTCCGGGTAGCCCTGCCCTAGCACCGCCCGCCCACTGAAGGAGACATGGTCCATGGACGCGACAATTAGCCCGCTCACCTCCTGGCGGGACGGCGCGACCCGAAAGGCCGTCCTGGAATTCATCGACGCCGTTTCGACGGGCCCGGACGCCATCCCGGTCGCCGAACGCATCGCGGTGTTCGATAACGACGGCACGCTATGGGCGGAGAAACCCGTGCCCGTGGAGTTGCACTATGTGGTCGGGAAATGGGCCGCAGCGGCCCGCGCCGACCCGACGCTGGCCGAACAGCAGCCCTACATATCCGCCGTCACCGGAGACCTGTCCTGGTTGGGCAACGCACTCGACCAGCATTACGCCGGCGATGACTCGGACCTGAAGATTCTGCTCGCCGCCCTCCTCAGCACGACACTGGACCAGAGTGTCGACGACTACCAGAGCGCTGTGGCTGCCTTCTACAGGGAAGCGAAACACCTGACCCTCGGTCGGGCATACTCGGCCACCGTCTACCAACCCATGATCGAACTGCTGCTCCATCTCGAAGCTCATGACTTCACTTGCTACATCGTCTCGGGCGGCGATCGCGACTTCATGCGCCCCATGACGCTGGACTACTACGGCATCCCCCCTGAGCGGGTGATCGGATCCGCCGTTGGCCTCCGTTACGACGCCGACAGCAACAACATCAGCTACGGGGCAGACTTCAGTTTCCTCGATGACGGCCCCGAAAAACCCGTCCGCATCTGGAGTCGAATCGGACGGCGGCCGGTATTGGCCGCCGGCAATTCCAACGGCGACATCCCTATGCTCCGGTATGTGCAGAAGCATCCGCGCTCCCTCAGCCTCCTTGTCCACCACGATGACCACACCGAAAGAGGCGATCAGCCCTACGACAAGGGAGCCGAGGAAGCCCTACGCACAGCTGGGGCCTTTCACTTCACCGTCGTCAGCGTCCTCAACGATTGGGAATCCATCTTCCCCACCGCGTCCAGCGACGATGCCTCGAAACGCGGTCCTCTCTTGAAGGGTGAGTCTCATCCGAGGTCTACCTGATCGGTCTCAGTGATCGGCTACGTCGGGTTCGCATCGCATTCCTGTCCGGTTCAGGCTCGGGCGCTGAGCGAGAGCCAAACAAGGAGCATCATGATCCCAGTGGATAGGCCTGCCAGGCCAAGGAGAGGTCTGTGGCCGGTCATGACCGCAATGAATTCTCGAAGGTACGCGCTGGGCCAGAAATACAGGGCAGTGGGTGAGCCTATTGCTTGTGCGTCGACACCTACTTTTCGGGCCAGCATCGCCGCGCGTGGGGCATGGTAGTTGTTCGTCACGATCAGGTAGGGCGGATCTATACCGACCTCCTGCAGTAGCCCGGCGCTGTAACGGAGGTTCTCCTCAGTGTTCCGGGCCCGGTCCTCCACGAGGATGTCGCGGTCGGGTACCCCATGCTCACGCAACCACTCAGCCATGGCTTCGCCTTCCGGACGAGACTCCTCGGCGCCCTGTCCTCCGCTGGGGACGATGGGGATCCTGCTGCTTGTCTCCTTCTGTTCCTGTCGTTGTTGTGCTGCGGCGAGGGCTTGCTGAAGGCGTCCCGCCAGCAACGGCGGTACCTGCCCTGATAGGAGGCCGGCTCCGAGCACAATGATCGCCTGGGCGGGGGCCCGTCGGGCCACGAAGGCGTAGAGCACCGTATGAGCTACGAAGATCAAAAACAGCAGACCCAGGCATGCCTGCGCGGTCAGTAAGCCGACCGCAATCGTCCCGGTCACCGTGTTCTCGTGTCTGATCAACCACACGACGATCAGAGGAAGAACCAGAAGCGCGATCCCTGCCACCAACGACAGCAAGTTACTTAGCGAGCGATGCTCCCGGCGAATCATGAAGATCCCGTTGACAATCAACATCAAGGGCAACAGCAGCAGGCCCACGGCACCTGCTACTAGGACCGCGACTCTGATCAGGTCAGCGGCGAACTCGACGGTGGGTATCTTTGCGGCCACGAACGACACCAAGCCCAGAACATAGTAGATAGTCACTACAGCGAGGAAACCGTTGCGTAGTGGCCGAGGATCCCGATTCAGGGACCACCACAGCAGACCCCCGCTGATGAGGGCCCCGAGGGAAGCGACGACGGTCTGAGTAAGAGCGACCTGCCACGACGCAACTTCCATGAGCGGCCCCCACGACCTCACTAAGCGGCGTCAGTCATGCCATCCGGGTGGCGCCGCCGGTCACGCTTACCCTCATCGACCATATCTCCACGCCGACCTTGCCCGGCCGGAGGAGGAGTCCCTTGCCCCAGTAGCCAGCCGCCTTCCTCCCACCAGAACTCTCTCACTGAAAACGGTGAAGTTCGAGGAGGCTCCGGTGAATGCCGTTGCTAGGGTCGAGCCATGAGCCAAGCGATGCGGGCGAGCGGCCCCACCCATCCTCAGCTTCGAACCCGGCGTTGGCTCCTGGCGGCCGGTGGAGCTTCCGTCGTCCTGATCGTCAGCTATCTACTGGCGGTATGGACTGCGCGTGGTCAAGCGCTGGAGAACTCAGCCCTGCGTGGCGCGGACCAGGTCGGCAGTGATGACCTCACTGCTGCATCGGAAGCGCTGGGCCAGATCACCGTGTACTCCCTCGCTCTCGCCGTTGTCCTCATCGGACTGGTGGGGCTGGTACGGAAACGAGTCGATCTGGCAGTCGCAGGCGTTGCTGTCATCATGCTGGGCCAAGTGCTTACTCAAGGGCTCAAGCGCTTCGTTCTTCCACGCCCGGAACTCGTCGACGTCAGTGCAGGCTTCACGCAGAACAGCTTCCCCAGCGGACATACGACGATCGCGATGACCGTGCTTTTCGCCGTCTTCATCGTCGTCCCACTCCGGTGGCGGGGTCTTGCTGTGTTGATCGTCCTGTTCTGGGCTATCGGAATCGGCGCCTACACAACGACCGCGAAATGGCACCGCTTCAGCGACACACTAGGTGCTGACGCTGTCGCCCTGATCTGTGCCTGTCTTGCCTCCTGGTGGCTGATGCGACGCGGCAGCGTCCACTTCACCAGCGGTCCGGTCCGGGGAGGCAGGGTCATTCTCGCCGGTCTACTCACACTCTCGACTGCACTCCTGCTCGTGCTCGGCGCGATCCTGTGGGGAGTGCCGCTCCTGCGTGGTTGGGACGTTGCAGCCCCCGACCCTACGCAGGACTACACGGTCTATCTTGGAGCGCATTCACTGGCAGCAGGTTTCTCCGGATTGACCGCTCTCATCTTTTGGCGTCTCTGGCACCGGCTCGACACCATCCGAACAAAAACACCCGGCCGCATGGTGGCAGAGAGCCACGTACGCCCGGACAACGCCTGACACAGCAGACACCGACGCAGCCCAAGCTCAGACACACTCCCTCACGGCGAGTGAAGCAAGGCGAAACCGTCCAGAGCAGTCAGGCGCTGGTGTAGACCAGAACGGCGTAGACCGTGAATGCAGTCACCACCCATACAACGACACCAAGAACGACGACCAGCGCGACGGACAACGTGCCTCGTTCCCGCCTCGGCGCTTCGTGCTGTGGCGAGAAACGACTGTCAGTCACGACGTCACCTCCCAGCCTGAGTGGCAAGGCGTACCTTGAGCGGGTAGCACAATCCGTCGCGCTCACGGCAAAACGACGATGACGCTTCGCACGCGGGTTATGCACCACCTTCGAGCCCGCCTGCCTGATGTTGAACCGGGGCCGGAAACCGAGCATTGCGAACAGGTGGTCGACGTCGATAATGGCCGCGGGTCGACACGTCGTCGACCCGTTTCGCGCGTTGTCGGAGCATAGGACCGGGCGCAAGTCACTTCTGGAGATCATCGTCACCGCGCTAGTAGCAATTCGGTCTTCTCGGTACGCATCGACCATCCGGAGTCGTGTCACGAAGGGCCAAGCCATGAGCACCGAGAAATCACCTTCGACCGTCGAGCCCTTGGGCGGTCAGCCTCCAGCTGGCATCAGCCCCTCGATGATCGACTTCGACTACCAGCTGAAGTATGGGCGGGCCTTCGAGGCGGCCCTTTGGGCCATGCCAGCCGCATGCATCTACCGGTTTCGTGCCGCTGCGATCGATGACCTCGGTCTCCGTGGCAACGACATCATCGCGTATTCAGCCCAGGCCACGCCGCTCCTAGAAGCGCTGACGCCAAACAGTTCGACACCGTACATCGCGGCCTATGCCGACCTCCGGAACGGTCCCGTGATACTCGAAGTGCCCGCCGCCGACGACGTCGCAAGAGTCTACGGACAGGTCGTGGATGCCTGGCAGTACACGAGTGCCGATGTCGGCCCCGCGGGCCTCGATCAGGGCAACGGCGACCGGCTTACGCACAGCTCACTTTTCGACTTTTGATGTTGTCGGTACAGCTGGCCGAGAAGAGCACCAGCTGACAGTTCTGGTGTTCGCAGGTCAACGTCCATGAGTTGCGTCCTCCTCTCCCAAACGTGCAGCCATGGAGCATTACACGCTGAGATCCTCCCAGATCAGATGTGTAGTCTGTCCCGTCTCCCAATCACGTCGAAGAATGGCGTAGGCGATTGAAGCACGCAGCGTTCCGTCTTCGCTCGGCCAGGACTCGCGGTAGTGAGCTTCTTTGACCCACCCGCAGTGGAGAAACGTCTTGCGCATGGCCACGTTGTCCTCCCTGGTTTGTCCCTCAAATCGGTTGACCGTCGGCATGGTCGTGAAGACGTGATGTGTGGCCGCCCGCAGAATCTCTGTTCCAAGGCCACGCTTGCGAGAAGGTTCGTCCAGACGAAGGTCGAACAACGGACTGCCATCACTGAGGTCCTCGAACCGGAAGAAGCCAATACGGCCGTGCTCGCTATGGTCTATCCAGAAAGAGTCATTGTCCTCATCGCGGAAGCGCCCCTTTCCGATGGAGGTTTCTACCTGGTCGCGGGTGAGGTGAGAACCGACGTGGAAAGGGAATTCGTTGCGCGTCATGAAAGATATGAGAGGCTCGCGGTCGGCTCCGACGGGATCAATGCGTGTGAAGGTGATCGACATAGTGCCTCACCATACGGTGTGCCAGCTCAGGACCAACTGAACCCCGCTCTCCATGAGTACCTCCTGCCGCACGGATGAAGCATCACCTCGAACGTCGACGCCTCGATGTGGGTCGTGCTTCCGACGCCGATGGGGCCCGGCGCGTACACGCAGGCCCTCTGGAGCACGATACAGGCCGCCTTGTAGAACTGCGGGAGCAGCGAGCTTTTGAGAATTACCGAAGAACCCGGCGACCCCAGGGATAGTCCCGTTCAGGCCGGCATCTATCACTCGGCTTTCCTTATGACGATGGGGCCTCTCTAGGGTTTGCAGTGACAGCCGAGGACAACGGGGCACTGTTCTTTGCCGTAGGTGGCTAACACCACCATGTCGGCACCATCGTGTGGACTAGTCAAGGGCCGGAGTACGCAGCAGCGAGTTGGGACTTGGGTCCCTCACAGTGCGACTCGAGAATGCAGAGGAACGCACGGACGTCGAAGCACGCCCGGACACCGCAGGCCTCGACTACCAGAAGGCCGGCGACGATATTGTCACCGAGGACCCCTGGGGTAACACCGTCATCGTGACGGCAGCCTAGCTGCGCCCAAGTAGTCAGCAGATCGCAGCCGCGAAGCAGCCCTGAGTGTCAAGGTAAGGAAAGGTTTCAACGAGCCGGGTGTTGTGGCGCTAGTTGGTGAGGTTGCGCTTGCTCGCCCTGCGTGGCGAACATGCGACCTTCTGGATCGAGTCGCGTGAGCAGTGCTGCCGCAATATCCGAGAGTTGACTTACCTGTTCAGCGCTGAGCTGATCGAACACCAGGGTGCGGACGTTCTCCACATGGCCCGGAGCTGAGTGCACGACCTTCGTCCAGCCGACCTCCGTCAGGGTGACATTCGTTGCCCGCCGGTCCTCGATACATGGGGATCGCTCAACGAGACCCTTCCGCTCCAGACCGGTCAGAACCCGCGACAGCCTGGGTAGGGTCGCGTTGGTCAGGGAGGCGAGTGCCTTGATACGCAGGGTTCTATCGGCCACTTCCGACAGGGACGCCAACACGAAATATTCGAAGTGGGTCAGATCCTCATCGTGCGTGAGTTGCGCATCAAGAGCACCGGGCAGCAACTCCAGTACAGCCGCTACGTGCACCCATGCGGTGTGTTCGTCAACTGTGAGCCATCTCGGTTCCCTCATACGCTCATCCTACGCTTGAGTTGTAGCTACAACTAATGGGTGCTAGCTTGTTCGTTGTATCTACAACTGACATCCGAGGGAGCTTGACTATGACGGCGTTCACCCTCTTCGGTAAGGGCAACATGGGTGCTGCGATCGCTGGCGTGCTCGAGGCGGGTGGAGCAGCCGTCGAGCACATCGACACCACGAGCATCGATGCACGCATCAAGGGCGATGTGGTGATCCTCGCGGTTCCCTCCCCTGCGCTCCAGGACATCATCGCCAGGTACAGTGATCAGTTGGCCGGCAAGATCGTCGTCGACATCACCAACCCGCCGAACTTCGAGACCTTCAACTCTCTAGTGGTTCCAGCCGATAGTTCCGCCGCCGCAGAACTGGCCGCTTCCCTGCCATCGTCGAAGATCCTCAAGGCCTTCGACACGAACTTCGCCGCAACGCTCGCCTCCAGGTCGGTCGGCGCGAACAGGACGACAGTGCTGATCGCCGGTGATGATATCGACGCCAAGAGAACCCTCGCCGCCGCCGTGGAAGAAGGCGGGGTCGGCGCCCTCGACGCCGGCCCGCTGGCACGCGCCCGTGAACTCGAGTCAATCGGATTCCTGCAACTGACCCTCGCCGCCAGCGAGCAGATCTCCTGGACGAGCGGCTTCGCACTCGTCCGCTAGAGCATTGCACTGCGGCACCGATCAATCGGTCAACGCCGCAAGGGCACACGATCCCATCTCCCCCTCATCGAATAGGACTCCCATGAAGAACCCCACTATGACCACCACCGCCCAAACCCTCCTGCGGGTAGTTGTCGGATTCCTCTTCGCCGCCCATGGCTGGCAGAAGTACACAGAATGGACGATCGCCGGCACACAGGCCGCTTTCGGCGAGATGGGCATCCCCCTCGCCGAACTCGCCGCACCTGCCGTCGCGACACTGGAACTGATCGGTGGCATCGCGCTCATTCTCGGCATCCTGACCCGGCCAGTCGCGCTTCTGCTGGCCCTCAACATGGCTGGCGCGCTGGTGCTCGTCCACCTGTCCTCCGGCGTGTTCGTCTCGGACAACGGATACGAACTGGTCCTGCTCCTCGGAACCGCAGCCCTGGCAATCGGCCTCATTGGTCCTGGGCGGTTCTCGCTCGACCACGTTTTCTTTGCCAACCGCACCTCCAGGGCAAAAGTGCTGGCCTAACGCGCCACCCGCCCCAAACAGCCTTAGGTAAGCGACCCAGCGCTTTCCCACCCCACTTCGGCGGGTCAGGCCCGCCCCGTGAAGCACTGTCGATATGTGTCATCGCTCAACCTCAGGCGCCACCGGAATCCACGTTTGTGGCACATAGACACCCGGCTGGCGCCTGATCGTATTCACCGGGCTCATCTTCAGCGACGTCGGACCTGTGTACCGGGGCGTTGACATTCTGCTGCGCTTCTTCGAGATCGCCGTGTTCCTCGAGACCGGATCCCTGGCCGCGATGGGCCACGAGGTCGATTAGGCACCGCAACTCAAAGACCTCGCGGACGCGCCACGGCCGGGAGCAATAGGTGAGGGGAAGGACGGTGACGCTCCCCCGCTGCGGATTGAGTACGTGATCATGGTGTCGTGTCAGAGAGAGACTCGACCCTCGTATCCGACATCGCGGAACGACCCCATCCCGCCGCGGTACAGGGTGAGCGACTGGGCTGACGCTTCACGGAGACCGCGTCGATCCTCGACGTCCGCGAACTGCTGGTCGAGCCAGCAAGCGGCACGGGCCCGCTGCTCATCCTGGCCCAGCAGCGCGGCGGCGCGGACCTCGGCGATGGCCGCGATGATCTCGTCCCGGACGGCTTCGACGGTGCTCTGCGCGCGGCTCGTGGGTCAATCACAGGGTGGCACCCACGCATCCGGCAGAGAGTGCGCGGGGCAGGTGGGTGCGCCGGCGACAATCCTGGGGGGCTTGGAACGTGTGACACCTTCCTCAGGGAGTGTCCTCCGAAAAATCAGGCAGGTTTGGCGTAGACGGCCGCACTCATGACCTCGTAACCCACGAACGTCTCGTCGTTCCCGACCCAGGCATCATGACCGGAAGGGATCGAATAAGCGTCGCCGGCGTGGATGGTGGTGCGGGTGCCGTCTTCCATTTCCACTTCGAGCGTCCCAGCAGTGCAGACCCCCAGGTGGTTGTTCTGGCAGCTCCCGGTGTGCACCACTGCCCATGGGTCCGGAGGAGAGACCGAGCGCTCCAGCGATGAAGGTTCGGCGGCGCCCGGTCGGGGCCGCCGAACACGTGCGAGCGAGGCTCACAGCGTGCTCTCGGCAGGAGCGGATGTCGACGCATGAGGTAGACGTAGCCTGAAACACACTTCCAACGCGAAGGAGAAGATTCGTGCACGTATTCATCGTCGGAATCAGCGGTGCAATCGGGGGCCTCGTGGCCGAGCGACTCCGGGTGCGGGGTGATCAGGTGTCCGGTCTGGTTCGCAGCCGGCAGCAGGAACGCCGTCTGTCGGATGCGGGAATTCGCGCTCACGTCGGTGATGTGTCCACGCTGACAGCGGATGATCTGATCCCCCTCCTCGATGGCGTGGACGTCATCGTCTTCACAGCCGGCTCTAACGGTGGCGCGCGTGCTGTCACTGATGCAATCGACAGCACTGCAGTCGAGATGAGCCTTGTCGCTGCTGAGTCCGCCGGGCTTCGACGGTTCGTCCTGGTGTCGGTCTTCCCCGAAGCATGGCGGGAGCGCACGCTGAGCGACGACGAGGAGCACTACTTCGCGGTGAAGAAGGCGGTCGACGTCCGGGTCAGTCGGTCGTCCTTGGAGTGGCTTGTTCTTCGACCCTCGCTGCTGACCGACGAGGCGGGTTCGGGCCGTGTGACTCTCGGCCCTGCCGCGCATCACGAAGAGATTCCTCGTGACGATGTTGCCGACGTGCTGGTCGAACTCCTGCACCAGCCCTCCATCAACAGACGGATCCTTGAACTGACGCGAGGGGAGACGCCGTTCGCCGAGGCGGTTCGCGCTCAACTAGCCGGCTGATCACGAACGGGACGCCTCAGACGTTGCCTGAAAGGGTCGGCCGGTGACGGAGGCTCGTCGGGGAGCTGCGGCGTCCGCTCCGCGGCTTCCCCGACGAGGGTTCATTCTCCAGCTGGGACGGAGGGCTTGGAGGTCAGACGTCGCGCTTCTTGGTCACGACAAGAGCTGCTGCCATGAGGACGAGCGCCCAGGCGGCCATGGTGAGCCCGCCCTGAAGGGGGGTCAGTGCGCCGTCGGCCGTGGTGACGGCAACCATCGCCTGGCCGGCCTCGCCCGGGAGGTAGCGGCCTGCGTCCGCAACCGACTCGGCCAGTCCGCTGAGAAGCTGGAGGACGACCGGCAGGACGAAGAACAGGCCCACCGAGGTGACGATGCCGCCTGCGGTGTTGCGTAGCAGGATGCCGATCGCCATGGAGATCAGCGCGACGAGCGCGAGGTAGGTCCCGCTGTTCACGATCGAGAGAAACACTTTGTCCTCCGTGAGGGAGAAGGTCAGGTCCGCTCCGCCCAGGATCGGCTGCGCGACGACGTAGGACAGCAGCGCACTCGCGAATCCGACGAGGAACGCGATCGCCGCGACGACGAGAGCCTTCGCGAGAAGCGCCTGGGTGCGTCCCGGTACCGCCACGAGCGTGGAGCGGATCATGCCCGTCGCCCATTCGGAGGCGATCAGGACCACCGCGAGAGAGGCCAGGAGCAGCTGGCCGAAGATCAGCCCGGACGAGGGGACGGTCAGTGCCATGAAGGCTGCACTACCCGATCCTTCCGCTGGTACCTGTACGTCCGGTGGCAGTTGCGCGTCGGATTGAGCCAGCACGACGAACGACCATGCAGAGAGGGCGGCCAGGCCAATCATGACGATGACGGTCCCCAGAAGCAGGATGACGGTCGAGGGGACGGTGGTGACCTTGATCCATTCGGACTTCAGCACCCGGCCGAAGGTGATCCCCTGGATGGTCCGGTGCATGCTTGGCCGAGCTTCTTGTGGGGTCGGGGTGGTGGTATTCGTGGTCATGGTCAACGTGCTCCTGCAGGATCGGGGACTGAGGTGGTGTTCGTGGGGTCCGTCGCACTGCGGGAGTGGTACTCGACGTCGTGGTTCGTGAGCTGCATGTAGGCGTCCTCGAGGGACACCTGGATGGGGGTCAGCTCATAGAGGAGGAGGTCCTCCCGGAGCGCGACTTCGGCGATGCGGCGGGGCTCGACGCCGGTGATCTCCACGAGTTCGGGTTCGATGACCTGCGAGGTGATGCCGTGACTGCCGAGCCTGGCGAGGAGGTCCTGTGGGCGCTCGGCGCGGACCCGGACGCGCGTCTTGCTCTGCCCGTCGATGATCGACTGGATCGGGGCGTCCGCGATGATACGGCCGCGGCCGATGACGATCAGGTGGTCGGCGGTCAGGGCCATCTCCGACATGAGATGGGAGGAGAGGAAAACCGTGCGCCCCTCCGCGGCGAGATCCTTCGCGAGGTGCCGGACCCATTGAACGCCCTCCGGGTCGAGGCCATTGACGGGCTCGTCGAGGATGACGGTGCGGGGGTCACCGAGGAGGGCGACGGCGATCCCGAGTCGCTGGCCCATGCCGAGGGAGAACCCGCCGACGCGTTTCGTGGCCACGGGGCCGAGCCCGGTGAGTTCGATGACCTCCCTGACCCGGCTGTCGGGGATGCCGTGCGTCGCCGCCATCGCCCGGAGGTGGTTGTACGCGGAGCGCTTCGTGTGCACGGCCCTGGCGTCGAGGAGGGCACCAACCTCATGTAATGGCGCCTTGTGCTGAACGTAGGGGCGCCCGTTGACGGTGACCCGTCCGCCGCTGGGGTTGTCCAGGCCCACGATCATGCGCATGGTGGTGGACTTTCCGGCGCCGTTCGGGCCGAGGAAGCCCGTCACCTTCCCGGGTTGCACGGTGAACGAGATGTCGTCCACCGCCGTCTTGGCGCCGTACCGCTTGGAGAGGCCTCGAACTTCGATCATGATGCTGTCCTTCGTGATTGTCGTCTGGTGGTGTGTGGACACAGGTGTTGCGGGCTTACCGGGAGGCCCGCTCGAAGGCAGGACGTGACAGGCGGGGCAGGAGTTGGTGCCACGTCGGGGCCTGCCTGCACCGGGAGTTGTGTCAGTTCGACGTGTCCGTTGTTCCCGGCGTCGCGTTGACCGAGCGTCCGATAGAAGCGTGGGTGCCCCGGCCTCAGGGCGTGTGTTCGTCCTTCATGCCCTGTTCCTTCTTGAGGAGTTCGCCGGCGATGACGCTCGCCCGCGCAAGGACGTCGAGCTGTGCCGGGTTGTACAGCGCCGTGAGCGATTCGACGACTGTGGTCCGGGTGACCTCGAGGCTTTTGGAGAGGTGCTTCCCGGGTTCCGTGAGCCAGGGGTAGTCCCTGATGGCATCGGCGATGGTCGGTGCGTAGCGGTCGGCGAGTTCGGCGCGTGCTGGTTCATCGGCGTCAGGGGCCAGCTCGTCGAATTCCTTGCTCGGCGACTCCGGATCCTGCCGGATCATGGTCCGTAGGTCCTGCATCGCATCGTCGTCGTACAGCTGGGAGTAGATCAGCATCAGTGACTGGTCCGGCTCGGACAGCCGGGGAGCCACGTCCTCGAATCCTGCCGGGACGCCTGTCACCGAGGAGCCGTGGAGGATCGCCTGGATCTCCGCCCTGGCGCGCTGCAGCCTCTCGATGCTCACGGCCAGGTCCGCGTCGATCGCCCTCAACGCCTCGAACGATGGATCGCCCTCGAGGGCCACGTCGTCGATCTGGTCGAGCGGGACGCCGAGATCCCGCAGGCGGCGGATCTTCAGGAGGCGGACCAGATGCCTGACCTGGTACTGCTTGTAGCCGTTGGACGTCCTGTCCGGCTGCTCGAGCAGCCCGACCTGGTGATAGTGACGTACGGTATTCACGGTCGTTCCCGCCAGCTCGGCGATCTCCCGGGTGCTCCACGCCATTCTCGTCACTCCGTCCGCGTCCTCGTCCACCGGTTCATTCGCTGTGCCCGTCCGTCAGCCGGCCCGTGGGAAACCCATCGTCCCACCGGCCGAAGACGTTCCGGCTTCCGTTACCAGCCCAGGAATCCGACGAGTCCGGTTGCAAGAGCCGCGATAACGCCGGTCCACAGGACGATGGCGATCGCCTGCCAGAACAGGACCCGCTCCTTCCGGACCCCGGATGCTGCGAAGAACGCGGCGGTGAGCTGCGTGGGAAGCGCAAGCGGAGCGAGGAGACTCGCGCCCGGCACGCCGAACCGGGAGAGCCAGCCCTGCAGGCGGCGCTGCCCCTTCACGCGGCGCGCTGATGGAGCGGCGGATGCGGGATCGGACGCCTCGCGCTCGTCCCTGCGGCCGGCCACGACCTTCTCGCGGACACGTGAGCTGACGGTGACGACGGCGAGCACGCTGAGGAAATTGCCGATCATGGCAGCGAGGGCCGCCACGACCGGATTGATCCCGAGGATGATGCCGATGCCGGCGGCTCCCTCGCCCTCAATATAAGGGACCATGCCGGCGACGCCGACGCCGAGCGGTTGAACCAGCTCGGGCAGTTGCTGCACCCATTCCCTGATTCCTTCATACGGGTTGTCCACGGTGTTCTCCTTCGTCTCTTCCGCGGTGGATGCTGATCACCCCGCCGCTCTATACCATGTCTTGGTTGCGGGGTCAAGAGCGTTCTGCCGGTCCGGTTTATTCCAGATGCTGACCATTGAAGAGGGTGTGCCAGGAACAGGGTCAAGGCCGCGGGAGGAGTGATACGTCACACCGCTCGTTGAGGGGCGATGCGGCCTCCCTGTTGCTCACGACGTCGAGGGCGCCCGCCTTGACCGTGTGGTGGGCACACAGTGTCTCCTGAGGACAGACGCCCTCGGCAGGACCGTCCTGGTGGACGCCCACCGCCGGCGGCACTCTCCAGCCATGGGGTCCCCGATCCCCGTCGACCGAAGGAACCCCTGATGACCGTGCACCTCCGCCATCCCGACGGTCTTCTGCAGCAGACCGACTACGCGCCGGTCGCCGTGGCGACGGGAACCCGGTTCCTGCTGCTCGCAGGACAGGCGGGAGTGACACCCGCCGGCGCACCGACCGCAGAGGATCTGACGGGCCAGGTCCACTCCGCGCTGCGCAATGTCGCCACGGGCGTGAGGGGCGCAGGGGGCGACGTCGGGGACATCGCCCGATTGACGTTCTACGTCGTCGACTGGACGCCGGACATGGCTGACGACCTCTGGGCGGGTACAGCGCGCGCCCAGGAGTCCGAAGGCTTCACCTCACCGTTGCCACCCATGACGGTCATCGGCGTCCAGGCGCTCTGGGTCCCCGCTCTCCTCGTCGAGATCGAGGCGACGGCAGTCCTGGCCTGAGGTGGGGGCACATCCCTTCGGCGCAGCCGGACCTAAACACTCTCGTCGGGGGATCCGCGGAACGGACGCCGCGGCCCCCGGCGAGACCATCCGACCTCAGTCCTCGTCGCCGGCCGCCGCAGCCTTGACCGCATCCTTCTCGGCGCGCAGGGCCTCCGTCTCGTGCTGTTCCTCGGCTTTCTCCTGGCGGATGACCACCGCGAAGAGCTTCTCCATCTCCTTGGCCACGCCCCCTGCCGACGCAGGGTTCTGGCCAGTCACGAGCCGGTCGTCGACCACGACCTTCTCCTCGAAGACATCCGCGAAGACGTGGGTCGCGCCCTGTTCCTCGAGACGGTCCGCCAAGGAGAAGGGGATGACCTTGTCCTTGCCCGCGGCGACCTCCTCGTCGTTGGTGAAGGCGGCCACCCTGCGGCCCTCGACGAGGCGGAACCCGTTGTCCAGTTCCACGTTCACCAGCCCGGCGGGCCCGTGGCAGACCGCGCCGACCAGACCGCCTCCGTCGTAGACGCCGGCCACGAGCTTCTGCAGGCCCTCGCTGTCCGGGAAATCCCACATGGTGCCGTGCCCGCCCACGAGGTAGACGGCGTCGTACTGGGCGGGGTCGACGACGTCGACGCGGGCCGTGTTGTAGAGACCGGCGCGCGTGGTCTCGTCCTCCGTGAAGGCGACCTGCACGGGATCCGCCGTGTCCACCTCGTCGCGCGGGGGCTGCCCGCCCTGGATCGATGCGAAGTCGACGAAGTGCCCGGAGTCCTTGAAGACCTTCCAGGGATGTGCGGCCTCGGCAACGTTGTAGCCGGTCTTCTCTCCCGTGTCGCCGATCTCGGAAACGCTGGTCAGAACCATGAGGATCTTCTTCATGGGTTGCTCCTCTCGTCAGCTCTCCACCCTACGCCCGGGCACCGGCACTCGGGCCGTCGTCTACGTGAAGCGGAGCTCCTGGGCTTGAGCGCCGCGTTCCCATGCCCAATCGGTGAGGTCCTTGGCCCCCTGGGTTTCAAAGAATCCGTTCAGGGCCTGCTCCGCCACCTCAGTGGGGACCTGCACTCCTTGGGGCACCCAGGCAGTCAGACCATGCGTGTCCACCGCGATCGACACCTCGTCGTCCTGATGGGGAAGATGAGTGAGTACGGACAGTGTCTCAAGGTCTCGATCGTCCGAAGCGACGTGGACAACGAAGCCTTCGGCAGCAGCGCCCCAGGCCTCGAAGCGACGGTGACCGAGGACGACGACGAACCGGCCATCCTTCCGACTTTCCCAACGTCCTAGGTGGGAGAGTGCCCTTTGTTTGGCTTCCGCGACACTCTCGATCGCCTCTCCTGCCACGACCCAGGTGGACGGTGAAGCCTGGTGACGACGGTTGTATCCGAAGAAGGCGATCTCTCTTCCGAACGCATACCCGATGGCGGACACCGGAACGGACAGGAGGGCAAACCCCCGCCAGGGGGCAGGCAACATGAGCAACAAAGCCAGTTCAGCAAGTATCACTCCGTAGATCAGCCACGCCGGCCCCCGGATGCCCGTAAGCACACCTACAGCGCCACTTATCAGAAGCCCAGCTCCCACGACCACGACCGCCGGCACAAGCGCCTCGCCTGGCACATAGCCGACCAGCAGGAACAACAACAGGACAAGGAGGATCGCGGGAATCAGTAGCCGGAGCCAAAAGTCACGGGATTCGCCTGCCCCTCGCACTCGAGCAGATTTACGGTCGTCCATCAATTTCCCCGCATCTCAGTTTCCAGCAACGACAAATTTAGCAACATCCAGTCCGGATCCCGTTGTCATTCCATAGAACGAGGAACGCAGCAACGCCACAGAGTTCGGACCGCCGCTCGCAAGCCCCGACAACGTACTGACGTTCGTTCGTGCCGCTTGCTGGAGTGTACTGGATGGGCTGGGTCCGCCAGGTACGTGGGTGAGAGCACCGCCCGTAACGCCGGCCCAGCCCACGTCACCCCAGGTGATTGCTTCCCCGGAAATGAACTTGTCGGTTGCGGTTCCCGCGATTGCACCACTACTTCCCAGTGCAGTCGTTGCTGCCGCAGCCTGAAGTGTGGGCCTGGCGCCTGCGGCAGTCAGCGTATATGCGCCGTAACCTCCTGCACGGGCCAGAGTTCCGCCAGCAGGTCCCGCCAGGCCACCCACAGCACCGCCCACCGTACCGCCGACTACCGATCCGGCGAAGGACCGCCAATTGTCGATCCGGCCTCCGTTCTTGACCAGGTGAGTCGCAGCGCCACCAACGGCACCCGATGCCCCATTGACGCCCGCGTTGATGGCGACGTAGCTGCCGAGCCTTGAGGCCGATGACGCAGTAGCAGCGGCAGCGCGCCCGGCAGTCAACGCCCCGCCTCCGAGCAGTCCGACAGCTCCCATCGCAGCGGACTGCGCCCAGTTGACCTGGCCGGTGGTTGCTTTCTGAATCACAACGTCGGCGCCGAAACTGATCAGTCCCATGCCGGCGATCTGCCCGCCCGGGACGAACATCAATGCTGCGCCAGCCACGACGGCTAAGCCGCCGACGAGGTACGCATTATCGTCCGCCCACTTCTCGATCGCGGCGACGGCTCCGCCTGCAGAGCCGTCGTAGGCCTTGAGGTCGTCGTCGGTGAGGGGGCGGAGTCCGGTGGGGTCGGTGGTGTTAAGTGGGTTGTTGCCCGCGTACGCGTAGGGGTTGCCGTCCCAGCCCGCCCCCAGGACCGGGGCCAACGGGTCCGTGGACAGGAACCCCCGTGTCGTGGGGTCGTAGGCGCGTACCCCGAGCCATTCCAGGCCCGCGATATCCACGCCGCCCTGACCTGTCAGGCCGACACCCGCCGGGAGCCCACCGGCCGGCCCGGCACCGACACCGGCGACCCCGCTTGTCATTCCGCCGGGGGTGGGGACGGCGGGGGTGCCGAGGACGGCCCAGGGGTCGGTCTCGTCTGTGGGGCGGGCGGCCCGCCACCCAGACGCGGTCCAGGCGTCGGCGATACCTGTCACACCGCCGGGCAGGGACAGCACCTGACCACCACCAGCGACACCAGGAATTTCGGCGTCTGCGTTCCTGTCGCTGGCTGGGGTGATGTGGGTGAGGGTGGGGATGGGGTTCGCGGTGTCCCACCAGAGCCGGGTGCCGTCGATGCCGGCGAGTTCGCCGAGGGCGTCGAACCACAGTTCGTGCCGCGACATGACGTCCCCGTCGGGTGTGCGCTCGCAGGTGCTCTTCAGCTGGCCGGTGGGGCCCCAGGCGTATTCGGTCCAGGCCCCGTCGGCGCTGATGAGGCGGGTGCGCCGGCCCAGGCCGTCGTGGACGAACTCCGCCCGTGACCCGTCCGGGTTCGTGATCGTAAGGAGCTGTCCTGCGGCGTCGTAGGTGAATATCCGCGACCCTGCCGGGGTGGTCTCGCGGATCAGGCGTCCGCCGGCGTCGTACTGCCACTCCGAAGTCTCTGCCGATGGGGCATGAGGCCCGGGCGCCGGAGTCTCCCGGCCTTCGATCAGCGTGGTGGCGGCGGTGATCATCTGTCCGGCGTTGTCGTATCCGTAGCGGGTGACGGTCCCGGCGCGGGTCAGGGCGGTGATCCGACCGTCGTCGTCCCGCCCGATCAGCGTCACATCCGTGCCGCCGCCACCGTCCGAGTTGTTGGTGCGGCTGTGTTCGGTGAGGTTCCCGCCCCGGTAGGCCCATTCCTGGACGAGGTCCCCGGCGGTGACGCGGGTGAGGCGCCCGGACGCGTCATGGGTGAATACCGCGTCGCCCAGGTGCGGGTTGGTGACGGTGCTGATCCGCCCGGCGGCGTCCCGGGTGTAGGTGGTGGTCGTGCCCTGGGCGTCGGTGAAGGAGGTCCGGTTCCCGTCGGCGTCGTACGCCCACGACAGGCCCTGCCCGCCCCGGGTGCGGGAAGTGAGCTGCCCGCGCCGGTTGAAGGCGAGTTCGTGCTCCACGACCAGCCCGTCGGCGTCCGCGCCGGCCCCGGCGTTGCCGGTGTGGTCACTGATGACGACCCGCCGGTTCATGACATCGCGGTCGATCGCGGCCAGGAGTTTCCCGTCGACGCTGGTGGTGGCTTCCTGGCCGGCGGCGTCGTAGGTCCAGGTGGTGGTGTGCCCGTCGGGGTCGGTCTGGGAGAGCTGCCTTCCGGCCGGATCGTAGGTCGCGGTCGTGACCCGGCCCAGCGGGTCCGTCACCGAATCGACCTGATCGGTGGCCGTGTAGGTCCGTGTGGTCACCCCGCCCAAGGGGTCGGTGATCCGGGTGAGCCGTCCGCGGGTGTCGTACTCGAAGCGGGTCCGCCCGCCGACCCCGTTGGTGGTGGAGGTCAGTTCCCCGGCGGTGTTGTAGGTGAACCGTCGGGTCCCGTACCAGGTGTCCTGCGAGAACGTCAGTCGCCCACACGCGTCGTACCCGTACCGGGCGGTCCCGTTGCCCGGGGTACGACGCAGGATCAACCTGCCGCACGCGTCGTAGCCGAAGGTCTCGACCTCACCCGTGGGCAGGGTCCGGGATGCTACGCGCTGATCGGCGTCATAAGCCAGCACGGTGGTCGCGCCGGTCGGGTCGGTGGTCTTCCACGGGCGCCCGCACGCGTCGTACTCGTACCGGGTCACCGCGCCGGCGGGCGAGGTGATGGAGGTGATCTTCCCCGCGGTGTCCCTTCCCAGGACGGTCAGCCCGCCCTCCCCGTCGAGGAGTTCCACCGGGTTCCCAGCCGCGTCGTACGTGATGAGCTCCGCGGCGCCGTCCGCGCCGCTCACCTTCGTGGGCCGCCCGTACTGATCAAAGGTGTAGGTGGCCGTGGCGAAGGCGTCGGTGATCGTCGCCGTCCCGTTCCTCCGGTCGGTGGCGGTGTCGGTGCGGACCCCGGTCGGATCCACGACCGCGGTCAGCGCACCCACCTTGTCGTACTCGCGCACCCAGTCGTGCCCGGCCGGATCCGTGATCCCGACCAGCCGCGACATCGCGTCATGGGAGAACCCCCAGGACGCGCCGTCGGGCAGCACCGCCGCGGTCACGTTCCCGAGCTCATCGACCACCCGCTCTATGCTGCGTCCCAGCGGGTCGATGGTGCGGACCAGCTCACCGTTGGCGGCATATTCCATCTGGGTCCGTCCCCCGTCCGGGGCAACCGACGCCGTCGGACGCCCCGCCGGGTCGTGCTCGAACAACCACACCGCCCCATCCGGGTCCTCACGGCGGACCAGCAAACCCCTGGCGCCATAACCGAACCGGGTCTCGGCCCCGGACGGGCTGACAGCCGCGACCGGGCGGCCCGCCTGGTCCCGGACAATCCTCGCAGTGTCGCCGACCGCGTTGCGGGTGGCGACCAGGTCCCCGAACCCGTCGTACTCGAAGCCAACGCTCACGCCGGCCGGGTCCGTGACCCGGACCAGCTGCCCGTTATCCCAGTCCAGCACCGTCCGCCCACCCAGGGCGTCGCGCACCACCGACGGGTCCTGGGTGACATCGTCGGCGTAGTCGTAGCTGACCACGGACCCGGTGGCGGTGACCAGGGTGGTCAGGCGGTCGTGCTCGTCCCACCCGTACGTCAGGTCCGCGCCCTCCGGCGCCACCGTCCGAATCCGCCGGCCACGCTCGTCGTAGGCATGGACCGTGACGGAGCCGTCGCGCTCGGTGAAGGACACGAGGTTGCCGTGCTTGTCGTAGGCCATGGACTGGCGTCGGTCCTCCGAATCCAGGACCCCGACCAGGCGGCCCTTGGCGTCCGCGACCCAGGAGTTGGACCGGGTGCCGTCCTCGTCGGACACGACCGTGACCCGGCCCGGCAGGTACGCGAACCGGACCCGTCTCCCGTGCTGCGTAACCTGCAGGACGACCCGGCCCTGCTCGTCGTACGTGTTTTCTGCCTCGAGGACCCCCGCGGCGGAGACCACGGCGGCGATCAGGCCCTGCTCGTTCCACCGGTACGACCGGGTCCCCGTCTCCGTGGTCACAGCCACCAGCCGGCCGGCGTCGTCGTACCCGTACTCCACCCGACGCCCGTCTGAGGACCGCACCACCGCCACACGCCCGGCTACGTACTCGACGTCCAGGAAACGCCCCCGCCCATGGGAGAGTCGGCTGATCAGCCCGGTCTCGCCGTCGAACGTCAGCGTCGGGGTGCCGCGGTGGACGGAAATGGTGCGGCCCGGTCCGGACCCGGCGCCCAGCCATACCCCTGCGAGGGAGTAGGCCCACCAGCCACCTTGATTGTTGCGGACCACCAGGAGCTCGGAAGAACCCTTCGTGGCCTCGGGCACAGAGTCCAGGTCAGACAAGCCCATGGCGGGTTCGCGGGTGAGCCAGTAGTTCTCCCCCACGGCCCGGCCCCACCCGGTGCCCTCGCGGGGGAAGTCGACGGCGCGGCCGTCGGCGAGCACCCAGCGGGCGCCCTCGTCCGACAGGGACACATGCTGGTCCAGGATCGAGGCCCAGCCCGGACCGAACACCCCCGGGGTGCCCAGACCCGAACCCAGCGAGTTGTACATCCGCGAGAGCACCAGGTTCGAGGCCGGACCGGTGAAGCCGAGGTCGGTTTCGGGTTCGATGAAGTTCCCTGTCGCGGTGTTCACCGGATCATTCGCGTACCCGCTGGTCGGCATCGCCCCGGCCGCCGTCGGCGGGTCAATGCTCAGCGCGGACCGGGACGCGCTGACCCCGGCCGCGGCCAGCGCCTCGTTCAACGCAGCATCCGACACCGTCGAAACGGCACCCTCGCCACCGGCTGCGGCGAACGCGTCAGCAACAGTGACCGCCCACACCGCGTCGTTCTCATTCGCCCGCAGATACTCGCGGTACGCGCTGATCACCCCGGAGGCCTCCAGGGACCCCCATGAGCAACTCGACGCGAAGGAGGACAGGTGCCCGGACAGGGCGCCCGGGGCCGATGACAGACCCTCGTCCAGGCCACGGGCATTGGTGGCGAAGGAGCGCAGGCGCTCCGGCCGGGCCGAGGACGTTCCACCCCCGTACCCGCCGCCACCGGGTGCAGGTGTCTGCCGGGATCCCGTGGACGCCGACGCAGGCGCGAACGACGGAGCCGCCCCCGGGTCCATGTTCGGCCGGTCCCCCTCACCCGCGAAGAAGTCCCAGCCCTTCTCGATCAGGTTCCGGTCGTTGTGCTCACGCACCCACTCGTTGTTCGCCCGACGCCGGGCGTCCTCCTCGTGCCCGGCGTCGATCATCTGCCCCACATACCCGGCCACCGTCCGCAACGCCGCAGCCAACGCGGTCGCGTCACCGGCCGCGGTCGTGGCGTTGGCCTGGAAGATCTCCGAGAACCGGCCCTTGAAATCCTCTTTCGCCGCCGTGACATAGGAGGCCCGCGTCCCCGCCTGGTTCTCCAACCGGGACGCCGCCGACTCGAACGCCCGCCGCACCGTTCCCGCCACGGAGTAATCGAACCGCCCACCATGGGAGGCATCCGATTCCGGCAACAACGGCATCTCCACGAAATCGGTCACGACCAACGCCCCCCAGGCAAAGAACAACAGCAAGAAAAACAACAGGAAAAATCATCGAACCCGCCGGGCAGAGACCCGCACGGGACAGACAGAAAGAAAAAGGACCTACAGGAAAAGAGACCAGGAAAAGCAGCACCGGCGCGGACAACACCACGCACCGGGAAGAAAACCTGAGAAACCCCGCCCAGGGGAAACCCTGACCGGGGGAACCACCGTTTCCGTGACGGTCCGGCTGACCGGGCCACTCCAACGAGTGGCGCGGTCAGCCGGAAGTCACCGCGAAAGGCTCGTGCTCAGGCGCCGCCGCCGGCGGAGAAGATGTCCTGGGAGATCTTCTGCAGCTGCGTCCGCAGCTCCTCGAGCTCCTGGCGGGCCTTGTCCAAAGCGGCCTTCGTCTCCGGCCACGTCGAACCGCGGAACTGCGAGGCCAACGGCCCGTCCCAGATATTCGGATCCGACAGGATCTTGCCCTGCGCATCCAGCGCCGAGATCTGATCCGTGAAACCACCATTGATGATCGACTGGACCTGACCGATAGCAGCCTTCGCTTGCTCGGTAGACAACACACGCGACATGAAAAACATCCTCCCCAAGAGACCACCGCTTCAATGCCGGATAAGAGAATCACCAGCGAGCGGACGCACGCGACGCTACCAACACCTGTTGGTAAAAGCCACTACCAATGCAAAGCCCACCTCGGAATACCCGAAACAATCCCGTAGGAGCGCCGGACGAAGAATGTGTTTGCGCGTGAGTATGATGCTCAAGGCATCGAACGGAATTGGGGACGATCATGGCCGCACGGTCTCGCACGCACCAGCACAACTTCAGAGGCGGCATAGCGCCCAAAAGAGGGCTGGGTGCTGTCCTCATCGCCGCGGGACTGATCGCGACGACGTCCTGCACGCCCACTCCCGAGCCGGAGCCGGTATCCGACCCCGTCAAGCTCCTGCAGCACGTCCGCGTGGGCCTCTCTCCCGCCGCCGGGATCGAGACGATCGAAGGAGCCACCATCTCGGTGGCCGCGACCGGTGAGTCCTCCACGGAGAACACGGAGTACAGCACTGCCGACACAGTGGGCGAGCTGCCGGTTCGGGTGAGCCTGCAGTACCGGGCCGGTGGGAAGTCCGGTTCCGACCTCGCCGAGCTGCAGGGCCACACCGGACCGGTCGAGATCGACCTGACACTCGAGAACCTCACCGTGAAACCTCGGACCATCGAGTACGACGCCGCGGGCCAGACCCGCTCCGACACCGCCCTGGTGGGTGCACCTCTGACGATCGCCGCCTCGACGACGCTCGAGGGCGTACGGGCTGACGACGTCACCCCGGGTTCCGCCGACGGGACGGCCGGCACCAACGGCGTATTGAGCAGCACCGAGGACGGCGCCGCCGTCGTGCAGTGGGCCACGGTGCTGGCCCCGCCCCGCTCCGGAGCCAGCACCACGCTGCGCCTCGTGGCCGACGTCGAGGATTTCCAGGTTCCCGCATTCGATCTGGCGGTGCAGCCGGGCCTCAACACCGACCTCACCGCGGACGGCGTGGTCGCCGGCGCCTTCTCCTCTGGCAGCGGGTCCGAACTCGACCTGCAACGCCGCACCATCGCCCTCGTCGCCGATGTCAACATCGTGCTGACCAGGGCAGGAGCCACCATCACGGACGTCCGGCAGAACCTGGAGACGACCTCCGAGACCCTGGGTGTCGAGACTGCCGGTGAATTACGCGACCACTCCCAGGCCCTGGCCCGGACGATGCAGGACCTGGAGGACCAGTTGCAGGTCCTCGGTGCGGATCTGACAGCCGCGACGAGCACGACGCAGTCCACCACCATGTCCCAGCTGCAGCAGACGGTGTCCGCCGTGGACTCCATGCTGGGCGATACTTCGGCCGCACCCACGACAATCCCGATCAACGGGGACGGCTGTACCGCCGAGGTGCCCAGGCCCGGGCAGACCGCCACGGTGTACTCCAGCATCCTGACCATGGCGGCGCAGCTCGACGCCTACGCGAAGGTCAGTGCTGACTGCCGGGACTCCGTCGCCGACTCCCTCAGGATCACCGTGGGGCCCGAGAACCCGACGCCGGAGGAATGCGCCGCGCAGGGCTCGGTGACGTGTTCCCTCCGCGGCTCCGCAGTGACCGTCACCGCGGCACTGCTGGGCCTGGTGGCGGAAGGCGACGAGCTCGTGGAAAGCCTGGACTTGAAGTCGCTCCCACTGGCGATCAAGAATCAGGAAGCTTCCAGGGATGCACTGGAGCAGGTGCGCATCGACCTCGATACGCTGCTCGAGAGCGCGGCGGCCGACGACGACTACATGTTGGCCCTCGCCGATGTGAAGGACGCGATCGCGTCCGCCCGTGACTCCGTCACCGCGACCCGCGACGCGTCCCAGGCTGCCCGTGACAGCATCGACGGACTCCGGGACAGGCTGACCGCCATCGGCGACACCGCGACGGCCGCGAGGAGCGAGTTGGGTGAGGGCTCGCTCCTGGACGGGTCGATGATGCAGCAGAGCCAGCGGCTCGCCGATGAGCTGTGTGAACTGGCTGAAAAGGGCCGGATGTCCACCAGGGACGCAGACCAGCTGCGCTCCTACCTGACGGCCACGCCGTGCGCACCGACCGAACCCGCACCCGATCCCACCCTGCCGACCCCGACGCCCACCGGGACCGCCCCTACGCCCGGACCCACCGAAACCGCGCCGGGCGACCCCGCACCCACGCCCACGCCCACGCCCACGGACTCCGTGCCGGACGTATCCGTGCCCACCTCCCCCGCGCCGGACGACTCCGCGACGGACGACTCCGCGACGGACGAGCCGATCACGGGTGAAGCTGCCGCGGTCCCCGCAATGGACAGGGTCATGCAGGTCACTGTGATCCCTCCGCGGGACCTGCTCCAGCCGGTCGGCTTCCAGGATCCGCTGGACGTGCGGCTCCGCGATCAGGCGACAGCCTGGGACTCGGTCCTCGCCGCCGTCGACACCACGGACCCCGATCAGCAGATCGCCCAGGCATTCGACGCCCTGGACACCACGATCGACGACACCGACGCCGCGCTGGACGCGGTCGACGAGGCCGTCGCGGTGCTCGACACCGCCGCTACGAAGAACACCACCAGCACCCAGTCCGAGCTCGAGAACCTGAAGGACTCGCTCGGGAAGGCGATCGGGCCCTCCGATGACATCGGGACGACGCTCGAGGAGCTGCGGAAGCAGCAGGAAGGACTCGGGGACAGGATCATGAGGTCCCTCGGTGAGGTCTCAATCGAGACCGCCACCGAGATCTACAAGGCCGTGGATGACCAGGTGCGCGAGGTCGCCGACATCGGCGACGCGGGCTCCGCGTCCGTGATCACCGCCTTCGACCGCTCCATCTCCGGGTTGAAGTCGACGTCGGACCAGGTGGTGACCGACGCCGGAGGGACGGTGGACAAGCAGCGGAACGAACTGAACCAGCGGGGCGACGTCCTGGCCGAGGGCCTGGACAGGAGCACGCAGGCCTCGCTCGTGAACATCGCCTCCAGCACGTCCGGCTCGAGCCGCGACGTAGACGGCGCCGGTGCCCTGCTGGCCTCGAGCCTGAACAACGTGATGCTCGACCTCGGCGACCGCACGGTGAACGGTTCCGGCCTCCTCGGTTCCATGGCCACCAGCGCAGCCAAGGCCGATACCGCCGACTTCCAGCTGGCCCTCGCCTCCCAGAATGCCGAGGGGTACACCAACATCCGCTCACGGGATGTGAACGGGCTGCTGCTGCGCCAGGCACAGTTCAAGGCTTCCCTCGCCGCCGTCGAGGAACTGCCGCCCTTCCACCTCGAGGTGCCGGAGGGCGCGACCTCGCAGACCCTCTACACCCTGACCATCGGTGCCGGCATATGAGCTCGCGCACCAGGCTCATGACGCTGCTCGTCGCCGCGGCGGTCGTCGTCGTCGCGGCCGTGATCGCCTTGACCGTGATGCTGAACCGCCCCGCGGAGGCCATCCGGCCCGACCCGGTGGCCGCAACGGTTCCCGTGGCACTGCAGGCCGAGGGCCTGCCCGAGGACGTGACCATCGGCGTCGTCCTGACGTACGGCCAATCCGGCGAGCCCGGCTCCGAGTACAACCGGGCCGCCCAGGGCGCGGTCGTCGCCGCCCAGCGCTTCCTCCAGGGAGGCGCCGCCGTCGCCCTGTCCACCCAGAACGACCGCGGCACGGAGGACGGCGCACGCGCTGCCGTCCAGGCACTCGCCGAGCAGGGCGTGTCCGGTGTCGTCGTGGCGAGCGCCGGCCCTCAAGCCCAGGCAGCGGCCCGGGCCGCAGCGGAGCTCGGCCTCCCGACGATCCTGCCGTACGCGCAGCCGTCGGAGGCCGCGCCGTCCCTCTGGACCACGGTGCCGTCCAGCACCTCCGTCGAGGTGGCCCTCCGGACAGCGGTGAACGGCAGGACCAGTGTGCTGCTCGTCAATGACGGCGGCACGACGTCCGCGGATGTACCGGTTGCGCAGACCCTCGACCTCCAGGACTTCGACGACGTGACGGGCCTGGCGCAGGAGGCCGCCATCCTCACCGGCAACCAGCAGCGCGCGCCGGACGCCCCCGCAGGCGGCGGGTCCACCGGCGTCGCTGGTCTGGCGGACGCCGTGGTCGTCTCCGCCGCCACTCCGCAGCGGTTGGCCCGTCTGGTTCAGGCCCTGCAGTCCCGTGACGTCTCCGTACCCCTCATCCTGCCCGACGGCGCGACCGCCCCGGACTTCGCCTCCGCGCTCTCCGATCTCGACGGGACCGCCTCGGGGCAGCTGGTCGGCATCGCACCGTCCGCCGGCGACAGCACCGCCCTGCAGCAGGACGCCCAGGGGCGCGGGATGTCCGCCTTCCTGTCCGCCGTGCGCCTGGCCGCGGGCGACACCGACATCAAGAACCTGACCGGTGACGCCCCCTTCTCGGCCGATGCCTGGGCAGCTGACGCGGCCAGCCACGACGCCGTCGTCGCCCTGGTGCGGGCGGCCGCCCTGGCCGGCAGCGGCGACTCGTCGGAGGTCGGCGAGGCGCTACGCTCCGTCTCGCTGGGCCCCGGCGAGGGGCTCGCCGGGCCGCCGCTGGACTTCTCTCGCCCCGAGGCGCTCACCGCCAAGGCCGTGCCGGTCTACGCGTCCCCCCAGGACCTGGGCCTGCGCCCGGCGGACGAGAACGCCCCACGCCTCGTCTGGGTGCCGGCGCCGGCCCTCACGCCCAGCCCCTGACCGAACCTCCCCGGCCCACCCTCCGTGGACGGGCCCACTCCACGACAGAAGGAACGCCACCGTGCGTGTGCTGATCGATCTGGACGAGCGTCGCTTCGAGTGCGAGGTGGCGCACGCCGCACCGGCCACCACGCTGGCGGACCTGGTGGAGATCGCCGGCGGGCCTCGCCTCGCGCCCGACGGGTCCGTGTTCGTGGACGAGACCGAGGTCCGCGGGTCCACCCCCGTCTCGGAGCTCGTCCTCCTGGAGGGCAGCCGCATCGCCCGGGCGCCGTGGCCGGCTCCCCTGCGCGTCCGCGACTGGAGCGTGACACTCGCCGGCGGCCAGCACACAGGCACGGTGATCGACATCCCTCGCAGTCGCGAGATGCTCATCGGCCGGTCACCGCACGCCGATCTCACCCTGCCCGCCGAGAGCGCGTCCTGGGAGCACTGCCGCCTTCGCCGGGAGGACGACGGCGTGCGGGTCCTGGACAGCGGCTCCACGAACGGCACCCTCGTGGATGGGGAGCCTGTGGGGGACGACGGCGTCCTCGTCACCGAGATCGCCACGATCACGGCGGGTGGGACAGTGCTCCTGCTGCGCCGGTTCCTCGACGAGACCCCGGCTCCCGCACCGGGCAGCCTGCACAACCTGACGCCTGCGGCGACGGCGCCCTTCAACCGGCCACCCCGTCCGGGTCAGGCTCCGGCGGCCGACGCGCTCATCCCCCCGAGCCCCAAGGACGTCCCACCCGCGGGCAAGTTCAGCTACATCAGCGTGCTCGCGCCCCTCGTGATGGCCGTGGCCATGGTCCTCATCCTGCGGGACCTCCGCTTCGCGATGTTCGCCATGCTCAGCCCGGTCATGGCCGTGGGCATGTGGTTCGAACAGAAACGCCGTCACGCCCGCGGCCTCAAGGACGAGGACGCCCGCTTCACCGGAGCGATCGAGGAGTTCGAGCAGCAGATCCGTGCGGCAGCGGAGACCGAGACCGCCCTGCGCCACCGGCTGATCCCCGACCCCGCGACCGTCGTGCGGCGCGCGGCCCTCCCCGCCACCTCCCTGTGGCAGCGCCGCGCCGACGCCGACGACTTCCTGGCCCTGCACGCCGGAACAGGGGACGTCCCGTGGAAGCCCCCGGTGGAGCGGTCGGGCGGCCCTCGCATGCACGAGAAGGTCAAGGACTCCCTCACGGCCGCGCGCCTGCTGGCCGCACCCGTGCTGGTGGACCTGACCGACGCCGGCGTGGTGGGCATGGTGGGACCGCGGGAAGGGACCCTGGCGCTCGCACGGTCCCTTCTCGCCCAGGCCGCGGTGCACGTGGGACCCGCGGACCTGACCGTCGGCGTCTTCTGCGACGCCGGACGCGCCGACGAGTGGGAGTGGGCTTCCTGGCTCCCGCACACCCGCCAGGCCGGCAGCAGCACGGGCCAGCGGTGGATGTCCGATCACCGTGAGACGAGTCTCGCCATGCTCCGCTCGCTCAAGGACACGGTCACGGAACTGCCCACGCCGGCCCTGATGGTGGTCCTGGACTCCGAAGTCCTCACCGAGGGCCGGGACGCCCCGGCGCGCGCGCTGCTCGGCATGGGCCGCTCCGTGCCCGGCGCCTCCCTGATGGCGCACCAGCGCACGTCCCGGGTGGCGGGTATCGTCATCGCCACCTCCGAGGAGCAACTGCCGGCGGCCTGCACCACCATCATCAGGGTGGGGGCGGACGCAGCGGCCACCGTGGAGCAACCGGAGGACCTGGTCCGCGTGGATGACGTCATCCTCGCGGGTCTCGACGAGGAGGAAGCCCTGCGCTGCGCCATGCGCCTGGCGCGCTTCGACGACCCGGAACTGAGTGTGCCCGGCGCCTCGCTCCCCGCACTCGTGCGGTTGCCCCGGCTCCTGGGCTACGAACGCCCGGACCCGGCCACCATCCGCCGCATGTGGGAAGCCTCCCCGGGGGTGTCGACGCCGATCGGCACCGACGAGAACGGGACCCTGACGCTGGACCTCGTCAAGGACGGCCCGCACGGCCTGGTGGGCGGCACCACAGGCTCCGGCAAGTCCGAGTTCCTGCGCTCGCTCGTGGCAGGCCTCGCGGCGCGCAATGATCCCACCCGCCTGAACTTCATCCTCGTCGACTTCAAGGGCGGGGCAGCCTTCAAGGCCTGCGAACGCCTTCCGCACACCATCGGCACCATCTCGAACCTGGACGAGCAACTGGCCGACCGCGCCCTCCTGGCCCTCGAGGCGGAGATGGAGCGCCGCCAGAGGGTCTTCGCGGCGGCCGGCGAGGGCATCGACAACCTGAACGCCTACCTCGCCACCAACCCTGCCGAACCCATGCCGAGGCTGCTCCTCGTGATCGACGAGTTCGCCATGCTGGCCAAGGACTTCCCGGACGTGCTGAAGGCGCTCGTCAGCGTAGGGGCTGTGGGCCGGACCCTGGGCGTGCACATGATCCTGGCCACGCAACGCCCCGCCGGCGTCGTCAGCGAGGACATCCTCGCGAACACCAACCTCCGGGTGGCGCTGCGGGTGCAGAGCCGCGAGGACTCCAGCAACGTCATCGGTGTCCCGGCGGCCTCGGCGATCGGCCGGGCCCAGATGGGCCGGGCCTTCGTGAAGCTGGGCCAGGACGAGATCACGCCCGTGCAGACGGCGCTCGTCACCGGACGCGCGCAGGCCGGCGGGGGCGCGGCGGTGGATGTCCGCGAGGTGCGCCGATTCGGCGTCCCTGTGGCTCCGAAAGCGCCGTCGGCAGCCGCGACGTCGGACGAGAACGACCTCGACCTCCTCATCGATGCCGTGGTCGGGGCCAACGCCGACGCCGGCTACGCGCCGCCGCGGCAGGTCTGGCCCGAGGCCCTCGGCGAGCGCGTGGAGCTGAACGGGTTCCTCCCCGAGGGGGACGACGACGGCTCGGCCGAGCCGGGCCCCCTCCACCTGCCGAGAGTGGGCGGCGTGCGGGGCTCCTCCGTGCTGGTGACGCTCATGGACGAGCCGGAGCTGCAGCGCCAGTCCGCGGCAGGCTGGGACCTGTCTGCGGGCAACCTGATGCTGATGGGCGTGGCCGGTTCCGGCACGACGACCGCGCTGGCGTCCATCGCGCTGTCCCTCGCCCGGGACACGGATCCGGCCGACCTCGACCTGATGGTCCTCGACCTGGGCTCGCGGGCCCTCGAGGCCCTGGAAGGGCTGCCGCACACCGTCGCCTACGTGGGATCCGGGGCCGGCGCCAAGGAGCAGCAGGCCCGCTTCCTGCGGCACCTGCACGGCGAGCTGGAACGGCGCCGCGCGGAGCCGGGCACGCACCGCCGCACGGTGGTTCTGCTGGACGGCCTGGCCTCCCTGCGGGATGAGCTGCAGGACTACGAGGGACAGCAGCTGCTGGACCTGCTGTACCGTGCGTACGCCGACGGCCCGGCGCTCAGGCTCTCCTTCGCGGTCTCCACCACACGCGCCAAGGCCGTGCCCTCGGCCATGAACGAGGTGACCCTCCAGCGATGGCTGTTCCGGCTGGCGGACACCTACGACTATTCCTCCCTCGGCGTCCGGGGCAAGCAGATCCCGGCCGCGCTCCCGGGCCGCTGCGTGGACCCCCGCACCGCGCTCCAGATGCATGTGGCCACGCCCCGCATCGGTGTCGCGGCCGCGGTGGACCGGGTACGGCAGAACTGGGCCGACGCCCCCGCGAAGTCCCGGGCGATCCGGCGCCTGCCCGCGGACGTCACCCTGCAGGACCTGGGGGTGGAACCGCAGCTGGACGCCGAGCCGTGGCGCATCCCGATCGGGCTCCAGGAGTCGGACCTCTCCCCCGCGTTCCTGGAGATCTACGAGGGTGAGCATGCGCTCATCACCGGGCCCGCCCGATCAGGGAAGTCCACACTGCTCATGGCACTCGCCGCGGCCCTGCGGGGAGCAGCCACACCCCAGGGACCAGCCCAGGTCTGGGGCATCTGCGACCGCCGCTCACCCCTGGCCTCCGCCGCCCTCGACCGCACGGCCGTCGGCGCGGACGAGGTCCCGGCCCTGCTGGCGTCCCTGCGGCTCGAGCGCGGCCCGGTGTTCCTCCTGATCGACGACGCGGAGCGCTTCGAGGACCCCGACCAGTCCATCGTGGGCATCGTGGCCTCCGGGAAGTCGGGGCTGTGCGTCATCGCGGCCGGCCGGGCCGCGGATCTCCGCGGACTGTACGGACACTGGACCAAGGCGGTTCGCAAGTCACGCCTCGGCGTGCTGCTGCAACCGGACGTGGACTACGACGGCGAGCTGCTGGGTGCGGCGCTGCCCCGGAAGGCGCCGGTGGCGATGACCGCAGGACGCGGCTACCTCGGCGTGGGCGGGCAGGTAGCGCTCATCCAGTCGATCAGTCCCGCAGGCTGACCGGAACCGACGATGACAGGGGCCCCGACACGCGGGAGCGCCCGGCAGACCAGACCGACGGCGTCGGAGAGAGGTGGAGGGAACGGAATGCAACTCGCACAGACGGGTCAGGCGCTCGGCGCGTCCTACCGCTTCGGTGAACGGGTCGGCTCCGGTGCCGTCGGTGAGGTGTGGACCGTCACCGCGAGCGACGACCGGGTCCTCGCCGCGAAGGTGCTGCGCCCCGAACACGCCGATGATCCCTCGCTGGTGGAGCGGTTCGTCCGTGAGCGGTCCGTGCTGCTCGGGCTGCAGGACTCCTCCATCGTCACGGTGCGCGACATGGTGGTGGAGGGTGCGCGGCTGGCCATCGTCATGGACTACGTCGCCGGCGGGTCACTGCGGGACGTCGTGCGGGAGGCCGGCACGCTGCGGCCCGCAGACGCGCTGGGCCTCACCGCCGAGGTGCTCGACGCGCTGGCGTTCGCCCACTCCCGAGGCGTGACGCACCGCGACATCAAGCCGGACAACGTGCTCCTCGCCCGGCCCTGGACCGGATGGACCCCGGGTGACGTGCGGGTCTCCGACTTCGGCATCTCCGACGTCGTGGGCGAGAGGGTCCGCCAGACGACGGGCCTCATCGGCACTCCGCAGTACATGCCGCCCGAACTCATCAGCCAGGGCCGCTCGGGCCCTGCGGGTGATGTCTACTCCACGGGGGTCCTGCTCTACGAGCTGCTCGCCGGACGCACCCCCTTCGCCGGCCCGGGGACGGATTTCAGCGTCGCCTACCGCCATGTCTCCGCTCATCCGCCGCGGATCCCCGTGGACGACGCCCTCTGGGACGTCCTGGCCGGGCTCCTGTCCAAGGACGCCGCGGAGCGCCCCACCGCCCCCGAGGCGGCAGCTACGCTCCGACGCCTCGCGCTTCGCGTCGCTGCGAGCGCGCCCCTCGCGCGCGGGGAAGCCCCGGCGGACTTCGACGACGTCGAACGCCCCGCCACGGTGGTCCGGGGCGCCTTCACGGACGCGGACCTGGCAGCCCTGGCAGCCGCCCCGCCCACCGACGACACGGAGGTCCCGCGGCTCGGGGACGCGGGCAACGCGACCATCGCCCGTCCGATGCCGCGCCGCGAGGTGCGGCCGGTGGCCGAGACCCGGCTCGAACCCGCGCTCGCGCCCCCGTTCTGGCGCACACGCAAGGCCCTCCTCCTCGCGGGAAGCGCGGTGCTCCTCCTCGTGGGGATGGTCGTCGGATTCGTGGTCCTCAGTCCTGCCGAGCAGCCGGCGGTGTCCGCCGGCGCCGGCGAGCCGCTGTCGGCCCAGGGGCAGGACACCGCCCTGCCCACCGGCCTGACGATCACGCGGGCCGCCTCCTACGAGCCCTCCTCCGGCCGGATCCGGCTGACGCTCACCTATGCAGCACAGAAGGCGCCGCTTTCCGGGGAGTTCCTCGAGGTGGTCCCCGGGATGGCCGAGGGTGAGGCGTGTCCAGCCGTCACCTGGGAGGGTGCCCCCGCGAAGCGCAACCAGGCTTCCATCACCGGGCTCGACGTCGCATGCGGCTGGACGCTGTCGGACCTGCAGGTCCCGGCGGGAGGGTCTGTTCAAGTGACCGCCTCGGTATCGGCGCAACCCACCGACCAGCAGGCGCTCGATGCATGGGTGCGCGGCGCGTCCGAGGCGACGTCGGCCGCGACGCAGGACCCGGCCGTCACAGGCACCGCCTACCCCGTTCAGCGTCTGACCGGCGTGGATGTCCGCACCCCGGCGCGCGTCGTGACGCCGAGCCCTCTGAAGATCACGCTCATCCCCGTGTGGGCCGGTGGCCCGGACGAATTGAACCCGCTCTACGTCAGTCCGGCGTCGGGCAAGCCGTCGCAGATGTTCGCCGCGGTTGCAGGCGGCGAGGACGGGGTGCGGTTCTCCGACGGCTGCGGCGGGGCGCTCGCCGTCGACAGTTCGGGGCTCACCGTCACGGCACTGCAGATCACGCCGGGGTGCACGGTGCGCGCCACCGTCGGCAACTTCACCGAGCTGCAGTCCCCGAGCTTCGGCATCACGTCCCGCGAGGACGCGGACGGCTGAACCCGGCCGGTTCCCCCGCTCAGCGCCGCGTCCGGGTGATCCCCTCGACGGCGGCCAGGCGCCGGCGTGCCTCCTCCGGCCGGATGTACTCCCCCACCGTCGGATCGGACCCGATGGTCGCGACCGACGAGACGATCGTGTGCGGATAGATGTGCACGAGGTTGAACGCCTGCGCCCCGTCCCTGCCCCGGATCCCGCCCACGGGGACGTTGAGGTCCTGCGTGTAGCAGGTCGACGACGCGACCGACACGGGGATCCCGGCGAAGAGCGAGGACGAGGGGAAGTGCACGTGCCCGCCCAGGATCAGGCGGATGTCCGTCCCCGTCACGATCTCCGCCAGCCGATCCTGCCGGCGCAGCTCCGTCAGGACGGCGAGGTCCTGCACCATCGGGATGGGCGGGTGATGGAGGGCCAGGATGCTGCCTTCGGGTGCGGGCCGCGCCAGTTCGGCCTCCAGCCAGGCGAGCTGCACGTCGTCGAGCTCCCCGTGGTGGTGCCCCGGCACGGATGTGTCGAGCGCGATCACGCGCAGCCCGCCGAGCCGGTGGCTGCGGTACAGCGGGGTGTCCTCGGGGGGTTCGCCGAGCAGCGCTGCACGCAGGGCCGGGCGCTTGTCGTGATTGCCCATGAGCCAGATCACGGGAGCGTCCAGCTCGTCGGCGAAGGGCTCGACGAGCCCGCGCAGGGCCCTGTAGGCGTCGGGGTCGCCCTTGTCCGTGAGGTCGCCGGTGAAGACGAGGGCGTCGGGGCGGACCCCGGACCGCCCGATCTCCGCCAGGAGCTGGGCGAGCCGTTCGCGCGCGTCCACGCCGCCGTAAAGCGGCCCACCGGTCACGAAGTGGGTGTCGCTGAAGTGGAGCAGGAGGTGGTCGGCGGGAGGATGTTCCCGGGACAGCGGAGCATCCTCCCGCCTGTCGTGGGTCGGCATGGGTGCTAGGCGGTCGCCTCGGCCGTGGCCTGTACCGGCGCCGCCCGCTCCTGGTCGAACACCGTCTTGTCCATGAGCTCGGCGATCCGATCCCAGTCGTGGCGCCTGAGCAGCTTGCGCAGCTCGGGCGTCGGCGGTCCCCCGGCACGGCCCCTCAGCGCCTCGCAGGCCGCGGCGAAGCCCTCGGCGTCGTCCTGCAGCTCGACGACGCCGGGGAAGTCCGAGACGACGTCGGGCACGCGCGTGGACACCACGGGCAGGCGGGACGCCAGGTATTCGAGCGTCTTGGTGGGGCTGATGGACTTCGTGGCCTCGTTGAGGGCGAACGGCATGAGGGCGACGTCGAACTCCGCCATGTGCGCCGGCAGGTCCTTGTAGTCCTGCTGCCCGTAGTACGTGATGTTGGGCGCCTGCGGCAGATCCGACTCCTCGATCTTGCAGATGGGCCCGATCATCCGGATCTCCCACTCGGGCAGGCGTTCCGCGAGGCCCGCGACGAGGTCGAGGTCGATCCGCTCGTCCAGTACGCCCACATAGCCGGCCACCGGCTTGCTGCGGTCGGGCTCGGCCGCCCGCGCCGCCGCCGCGTAGTGCTTCACGGACACACCGCTCGGCACCAGGTGGGCGTCCTCCCGGCCCTGCTTCACCACGGACCGGTGCAGCGAGCGTCCACCGGCGAACACGACGTCGGCCCGCTTCAGTGCCTGGCGCTGGCGCACGAGCAGCTCGGCGGCCGCGTTCCTGAACGCCGCGAGGTCGTCCATGACGTCGAACACGAGCGTGGTCGGTTCGAGGGCGAGCGCTGCCTCCAGGACCAGGGGCGTGTAGATCCAGACGACGCGGTCGCCCGTGGGCGGGCCCAGGAGCTGGGGCAGCTGCGCCACGTAGTCGGGCATGACCTCGTCGAAGAAGCCCACGTGACGGCCCTGTTCCGGGATCTCGAGGTAGACGCGCGTCAGGCCGTCGATCTCGGTGGTGCCCAGCCGGTTCTCCGCCAGTTCGACGCCGGGGGGCGTGAGGGGTTCCTCGACGAAGAAGGTCCTGCGTCCCGGCGCCCGGTTCAGGCGTGAGACGATCTGCTGAGGCCGCTGCCAGACCCATTCCCACCGCAGGTGGGACATGACAATGAGTTCACTTTGCATCGACGATCCTCAATTCCATTCGAGTTGTTGTACGGGGGAGACGTGAGCCGAGATCGGTCTCGGGGGGCTGCTGCCAGTCCCAGTGGGACATCTGCTGCCGGTAGCCGTGCAGCCAGGTGGCCACGGGTTCACCGAGGGTGTAGGCCGGGAGCTCGCCGGAGCGCACTCCTCCGGCCGCGAGCGCGTACGACGTCGACATCACCGATGTGCGCCGCTCGAGGTCCTCGTCGAGCCAGTACACGCCCACGGGGTCCACGTGGCCCTCGCAGCGGAAGAGCAGCGAGTTCCAGTCGGTGGAGTCGACGACGGGGAACCAGCACACGCCCTCGAGCACGACGCCGCGGGCCTGGGCCTGCTCGCACTGCTCGAGCACGTACTTGAGCCACGTGGCGCGGTCGGAGGTACGGCCGCGGACGTTGGTCTCGGTGAGCATGCACGGCAGCCCGTAGCGCTCCCAGTACTGCTGGATCTGGTCGGCCAGTGGGAGCGGGGTGGGCGTGGGCGCCGTCCCTCCCTCCTCGCCGAAGTTCCACTGGCAGTGCGCGTAGTAGTCCAGGCCGAGGACGTCGATGGTCCCCGCCGGCAGGGCGAGCAGGCGCTCACCGCCCACGGGGGCGAGATCGCGGCCCAGCTGGCTGTCGACGTCGTACCCCCGGCCGAGGAACGCGTCGAGGGCGAGGAAGCGGCGGTCGTTGGCCATGTCCGCGTACCGCTGCCCGGAGGCGTCGGAGCCCGTGTGGAACTCGCAGGTGTCGACCCAGACGTGCCGGGCGTCCGGCAGCAGCCGGCGGTACAGGGTGCTCGCCCCGGCGACTGCCGGCAGCACGTTGACGAGGAGGTCCACGAACCCCTGCAGCCCCGAGTGGTAGGGCGGCCAGATGGCCTCGTGCCCGCACAGGAACAGCGTGGCGAACGGCTCGTTGAAGAGCGTGTACTCCTCCACCCACGGGTAGCGGCGGGCGAAGGCCTCCGCGTACCGCAGGTACACCTCGCCGAAGCGGGCGTCGGCGAACCCGTCGGTCAGCCAGGCCGGGTAGCTGGTGTGGTGCACGAGGTCGATGATGGGCCGGAAGCCGTGCTCGCGCAGGTACCCCAGCACCTCGTCCGTGGCGGACCAGTCGAAGACGCCCTCGGTCTCCTCGATGCGATGCCACCGCACGGGGTAGCGCAGCCGGGTGATGCCGGAGCGCGAGAGCAGGGCGAGGTCCTCGCGCCAGCGGGTGTCGTGTTCCGTGGTCTCGAAGATGTCCCGGTCGTGCGCGGGCATGAAGGTGCTCTCGAAGCCCCCGATGATCTCCAGCGGTGGCCCGCCCTCGCCGGGCGCGCTCACGGTGCGTCCTCCCGCGGGGTCCGGCGGGCGCCGAGTTCCTCGTAGACGACGTCGAGCAGCTCGGCGGCGCGCAGGTTCAGCCTGCGTGACTCGTCGAGGTCGGCGTCGAGCCGGACGACGTCCGCCCGCAGCTGTTCCACCTCGCCGCGGAGCGCCAGGATCTGCTCCGCGAGGCCCTCCGGCTCGGCGAACTGCAGCTCCATGTCCTCGGCCGTGGCCTGGGTGCCTGCCTGGGTCGTGTCGGTCATGCCCTCTCCCTCCTCACGAGCACGCGGCGGCTCATCGCCCCGCCTGCTCCGTCGTCGTCCTGCTCCTCGGCACTCAGCGAGTACCGGTGCAGCTGTTCCTGGAATCGCGTCCAGTCCACGGGCTGGTACTCCACCCAGCTCGCCGACCCCTCCTTCCCCGCCACCCCGACCTCGAGGAACGCCGTGCTCCCGGGGGCCGCCAGCAGGTGCCTGACGAGCATCAGCGTGGTGTCCCAGCCGAGCGGACTGAGCGCGTTGAACAGGTGGTTGGCGTGCACGTGCACCGTCGTGTCGAGCTCCGCGCAGCGCCTCCGCAGGTGCAGCGCGTGACGGGCCATGGTCAGGTTCGCGCGCTCGAAGGTCAGCCCGTCGTCGGCGAGGTGCTCCTTCGCCCAGGCGAGCGCAGGCCGGCTGTAGTCGACGGCGAGGACGCGGTGGCCGCGGTCGGCCAGGTGGCGGGCGTCGGCGCCGAGACCGCAGCCGAGATCCAGCACGGTGGACGACGGCGGCAGCTGTTCCGCGGCGGCGACGGCAAGGCCCGACGGCGCCCGTTCCGCGCCCCCCTCGATCGCGACGCGGTGGTGGTCCTCCCAGTTCTCGCGGTCCACGTCGAAGTGGTTCAGCCACCAGTAGTAGCGGCGGAACGCGGCGGGCGGCGTGATGAAGGAGAACGTCGGGTCCGGGACCTCCCAGGACGGCCCGTAGATCGCGGCGAGGAGCTGCGCGGGCTCGGCCGGACCCGGCAGCATGCGGCCGTTCACGGGCAACGGCTTCAGCGGGTGGAGGGTGACGGTGTCCGCGGGCTCCCGGGCGTGGAACGTCCCGTAGAACCAGCCCTCGCACTCGAAGTAGGTGAAGATGTCGAGGTAGAAACGGTCCGTCACCGTGCTCCCGGGGAACAGCAGCTGCAGGTGCCCGCTCGAATGCCGGACCGTCTCGTACCCCTGCTCGGCGAGCGTCCGTTCGATGCGGAAGCTCTCGAGGACGACGCCCGAGGGGTTGGTGTGCGCACTCAGGTAGGCGAGGTCGGCGTCGTCGTCGTGCGGGAGGATCCGCCCGTTGCGGATGGGCCCGAGGAGTGTGCCGCCGGTGACGAACAGGTCGATCCCGAGCGTGCGGTGCAGCACCTCGATGACGCGCTCGGCCTCGTCGAGGACCTGCTCGATGAGCGCGGCGTCCCGGCCCTCGAAGGACCGGGCGATCCGGCCCCACTTGTTGACGACCTGCGGGATCCCCGTGCCCGGCTCCGCCAGGGCGAACTCCGATGGATCGTCGTCGAAGGCGACCGTCGCCGCGGCAACCTCCCGGCCCGCGTGCTCGACGGCGAGCCGGGCCCGGCCCGTGAGCCGTTCGGCGAGGGAGGGCGGCCACGGCAGGTTCAGGGCGCCGTCGTCGCCCGGTTCGGGCGCGCGGACCGTCCAGATGCGGCGCCCGCCGAGGAGCACGGAGCAGGCATCGCCCGAGGGGATCCGGGCGCCAGGGATCACCAGCCGCTGCGCGTCGGCTGTCAGGGGCCCCGCCCTCACCGGACGCTTTCGAACTGCGTGGCCAGGGGGTCGACCTGCAGCAGCCGCACGTCGAAGACCTGGCCCGTGATGTCGGAGGCGAGCACCTGGGAGCACACGCGGGCGACGTCGCACGCCTGCACGAGGGTGGTCTCGTCCTCGCGGCCGAACGCCTTCTGCCGCATGGGCGTCGCGGTGCGGCTCGGGCTGATGCAGTTGACCCGGATCGCGTCGCTGCTCCACTCGTCAGCGAGCGCCTGGGTCAGGTTGACGAGCGCAGCCTTCGTGGCCGAGTACACCGTGTACTGGGCGCGGCCGCGCGTGTAGGAGCTGGACGAGAACAGGAGCAGCGACCCGCGCGAGGCGGCGAGGTAGGAGTGGGCCTCCTGCGCCACGACGAACGCGGCCATGAGGTTCACGCCGACGTCGTGCTGGAGCTGCTCGTCGCTGAGGTCCACGAGGTTGCCGATGGTCAGGACACCGGCGGTGAGCACCACGTGGTCGATCCGCCCGTACTCGGCGGCAGCCGCGGCCAGCGCACGCGAGACGGAGTCGCGGTCCTCCACGAACGTGCCGCTGCCGGTCCTGCTGTGGGAGACGACGTGCGCACCCTCGTCCTCGAGCTGCCGGCCGAGTTCGCTGCCGATGCCCGAACTGCCGCCGAACACCACCACGACGGCGTCGCGCAGCGAGGCCGCCGCGAACGGCACCGGGTCCGCGTGCTGGTGCTTGAGCTGGAACAGCTTGTCGGCCAGATGGATGTCGATGGGGTGCGTGATCTTGATGTTGGCCTCGTGGCCGGGCACGACGATGATCGGGACGTCCGGGCTGTACTTCAGCACCACCGAGCAGTCGTCCGTCGCTGCGAAGTCCGGGTCGGCGTGTGCGAGCCCGTAGGCCTCCATCAGGGTGTCCCACCGGAAGGCCTGGGGCGTCTGCCCGCGGCGGAGGGACGCGCGCGGCGGCACGGCGCGGATGATGTCGTGCTCGTCCACCTCGATGATGGTGTCCGCGGAGGGGATGCCGGTGTCGACGGCATCGTACGTGTCCAGCGCGTCGACGCACGCGCGGATGATCGACGGATCCACGAGCGGGCGGACGGCGTCGTGGAAGACGACCTTCGCGCCCGGCGTGGCGATCTCCCGGAGGGCCAGGTAGGAGGTCTCGTTGCGGTCGCGGCCACCCGGCAGCAGCCCCGAGAGCTTCGGGAAGCGGTCCCGCGTCACGAGCCGCTCCGCACGGTCCATGGTGCCGGGATCCATCATCACGATGATCTCGTCGATGAAGGGGCACTGCTGGAAGACATCCACGGTGTGCTCGAGGCTCGTGCGGCCCGCCACGGGCACCAGCTGCTTGGGGATCTCGAGGCCCATGCGGGTGCCGATGCCGCCGGCGAGGATCACGCCGACCGTTCGTCGGGGGCGTGCCTTGTTGTCCGCTGTGCTCGGTACGTCCATTCGGTCGGTGATGGTCGACATTGCCGCCTCCTTCTACGATTCGTGGTCCGATTCGGTGGTCCGATTCGTGGGCTCCGGTGAAGTTCCGTCAGCGTACTGACGGTTTCGGTGGTCCGGCAGGAAAAGTTCGGCCCGCGAAATCCTTGTGCAGGCGCTCGTTCTTTGCCTCGTGTTCGCCCGCCGTTCACCTTCGGAGGCCTCCTGACGCCCGTCGCCGGCACGTCGCGCCCGCTCGGAACTTCCGCCGGGGGCCCGCACGAGGCGCCCTCCAGAGCGATAGCCTGAGGTCATGGCAATCCGGGTGCTCGCTGTGGGCCGCAAGCACGAGAGCTGGGTGTCCGAGGGCATCGGGCGCTACGCGAAGCGCCTGAAGAAGCCGTTCGACCTGTCCTGGCAGCTGATCAGCCATTCGGCGCGGGAGCACGACGCCGCCCGCAGGGAGGAGTCCGAGCGGCTCCTGGCCCGGCTCGGCACCGACTACGTGGTCCTCCTCGACGAGCGTGGTCGGGCCATCGACTCGCCCACGCTCTCCCGCACCCTCCTCGCGCCGCTCGAAGCCTCGCGCAGCGTCACCGTGATCATCGGCGGCGCGTACGGCGTGGACGCGCAGGTGCACCAGCGTGCCGACTTCGTCTGGTCCCTCTCGCCGCTCGTCTTCCCCCACCAGCTGGTGCGCCTCATCCTGGCCGAGCAGGTGTACCGCGCGCAGGAGATCGCCGGCGGCCGGTCCTACCACCACGAATAGGCATCCCGGCCGGGCGGCGCAGGTAACGATCCCGGTACGGCCGTGTCCGCCTACTGGCGCTCCGGCATCCCGGGGCTAGGGTGAGGGCATGACTAGTCTGCTGGGGAGCAAGCGTTGGATCATGGCCGCTGCGGCCGCCGGAACCCTGATCGCGGTGAGCGGCTGTGCGTCGTCCGGGACGGACGACGGCGGGACGGCGGAACCGGCGTCGACCGCCGCGTCGGCGTCAGCGTCGGCGTCAGCGTCAGCGTCAGCGTCAGCGTCGACCGGGGCAGCGCCGTCGTCATCGCCGTCGGCCGACGCATCGGCGTCGCCGTCGGCCGACACCACGAGCGAGGCGCCGTCGAGCGCCCCCTCCGCGTCGGCGTCCCCGACCGCGGAAGCGCCGACGGCGCCGCCGTCGGAGCCCGCTGCAGGAGGGACCTGCACGGCCGTGCAGCTCACAGGAAGCATCGCGGACCAGCCGGGCGGCGGCGCGGCGGGCAGCGTGTACCGCACGCTCGTGCTGACCAATGCCTCCGATCAGGAGTGCACGCTGGACGGCTTCCCCGGGGTGTCCTTCGTGGATGCGGCCGGCGCCCAGATCGGGGCCCCCGCGGACCGCGACGGCTCGGCATCGACCCTCGTGTCGCTCGCCCCGGGGGCGTCGACCACCACCACGCTGCGGCAGACCAACGCCCAGAACTACGGCACGGACTGCGGGCTCACCACGGCCGCGGGCCTGCGGATCTACCCTCCCGGCGCCACCGATTCACTCGTGCTGCCCCAGCAGATCCCCGCCTGCTCCGCCGCGTCCGTGGTGCTGATGACCGTCGGGACGCTGCAGCCCGCGTCCTGACGGGTCGGCTCCGGTGCTCTGCGCCGCCCGTGCGATCTGACGCGCCCCGGACGCCGCCCGTGCGATCTGACGCGCCCCCGACGCCGGTCGTGCCGGCACGGCTCGTCCCTGAAACCTACTCCCGCCGTGCCCGCCACAGCGGCAGGTATCCGGTGCGCCGTCCCCCCATCGAGTGTCGGTGCGCTGGGGCATGATGAAGAGGTGACGACGCAGGTACTGACGAGGTTCACCCCGGCCACGCACGAGTGGTTCGCCGGTGCCTTCACCGAGCCCACCCCTGCCCAGGAGGGCGCCTGGTCCGCCATCTCCGCCGGTTCCAATGCCCTCGTCGTCGCCCCTACGGGCTCGGGCAAGACACTCGCGGCGTTCCTCTGGGCGCTCGACCGCCTGATCGCCTCGGGCGAGGGCAGTGGGGAGGCCGACGCCGACGCCCCTGCGCCGGCGTCCGGGAAGGGCCGGAAAGCCCCCGCGAAGCCGAAACGCACCACCCGCGTGCTGTACATCTCGCCCCTGAAGGCGCTCGGCGTCGACGTCGAGCGGAACCTGCGGGCGCCCCTGATCGGCATCACGCAGACGGCCAAGCGCCTCGGACTGCCCGCGCCCGGCATCACGGTCGGCGTCCGCTCCGGCGACACCCCGCAGGCCGAGCGCCGGGCGATGCTCACCCGGCCGCCGGACATCCTCATCACCACGCCCGAGTCGCTGTTCCTCATGCTCACGTCGAAGGCGCGCGAGACCCTGATGGAGGTGGACACCGTCATCATCGACGAGGTCCACGCCGTCGCGGGAACCAAGCGCGGCGCGCACCTCGCGGTGTCCCTGGCCCGCCTCGACGCCCTGCTGGACAAGCCCGTGCAGCGCATCGGTCTCTCGGCCACGGTGGAGCCCAAGGAGACCGTTGCCCGGTTCCTCGCGGGCAATGCGCCCGTGGAGATCGTGGCCCCGCCGTCCGAGAAGAAGTGGGATCTCACCGTCACCGTGCCCGTGGAGGACATGACGGAGCTCGGCGGGGCGGCCTCGAACACCGAGGACGACGGCGATCCGGTGCCGCAGGCGAGCATCTGGCCGCACGTCGAGGAGAAGATCGTCGACCTGATCGAGCAGAACCGGTCCACGATCGTGTTCGCGAACTCGCGCCGGCTCGCTGAACGCCTGACCGCGCGGCTGAACGAGATCCACGCGGAGCGCCGCGAGCGCGACGCGGTGTGGGCCGCGGGCGGCAACCCGGCCGCCGTCGAACCCACGGCCGCGCCGTCGTTCGCCCACACCACGGCGACCCCTGCCCAGATGATGGCGCAGGCCGGGCAGACCAGCGGCGCCGAGCCGCTTCTCGCGCGGGCGCATCACGGCTCGGTGTCCAAGGACCAGCGCGCGCTCATCGAGGACGATCTCAAATCAGGGCGGCTGCGCTGCGTCGTCGCGACGAGTTCGCTGGAGCTGGGCATCGACATGGGCGCGGTGGACCTCGTGGTGCAGGTCGAGTCGCCGCACTCCGTGGCGAGCGGCCTCCAGCGCGTGGGCCGCGCCGGCCACCAGGTGGGCGAGGTCTCGCAGGGCGTGCTGTTCCCCAAGCACCGCGGCGACCTCGTCAACACCACGGTCACGGTGGAGCGCATGCTCGCCGGGCAGATCGAACCCCTCTACATCCCCACCAACCCGCTGGACATCCTGGCGCAGCAGACCGTCGCGGCCGCCGCGCTCGGCACCATCGACGTCGAGGAGTGGTTCGACGTCGTCCGCGCCTCCGCGCCGTTCGCCACCCTGCCGCGGTCCGCGTTCGACGCGACCCTCGATCTCCTCGCCGGCCTGTACCCGTCCGACGAGTTCGCCGAGCTGCGCCCGCGCATCATCTGGGACCGCGTGGAGGGAACCATCACGGGCCGACCCGGGGCGCAGCGTCTGGCGGTCACCTCCGGCGGTACCATCCCCGACCGCGGGCTGTTCGGGGTGTTCCTCGTCGGGTCCGAGGGCGAGGGCCCGCGCGCGGGCGGCCGCCGCGTCGGCGAGCTCGACGAGGAGATGGTGTACGAATCGCGCGTGGGCGATGTCTTCGCCCTCGGCGCCACCAGTTGGCGGATCGAGGAGATCACCCACGATCGCGTGCTGGTCTCCCCCGCCTTCGGCCAGCCCGGCAAGCTCCCGTTCTGGAAGGGCGACTCCCTCGGCCGGCCCGTGGAGCTCGGCCGCGCCCTCGGCGCGTTCAACCGCGAGATGTCGGGGTCCACGCCGGAGAAGGCGCAGGAGCGGTGCGAGAGGATCGGCCTGGACGCGTGGGCGTCCGGCAATCTCATCACCTACCTGACGGAGCAGCGCGAGGCCACCGAGGTGGTGCCGAGCGACCGGACACTCGTGGTCGAGCGGTTCCACGACGAACTCGGCGACTGGCGCGTGGTGCTGCACAGCCCCTTCGGTATGCCCGTGCACGCGCCCTGGGCGCTCGCCGTCGGCGCCCGGCTCGAGCAGCGGTACGGCATGGACGGCGCGGCGATGGCATCCGACGACGGCATCGTGCTGCGGGTGCCGCTCATGGAGGACGAGCCCCCCGGCGCCGACCTCTTCCTGTTCGACCCCGAGGAGCTCGACGGCATCGTCACCGCCGAGGTCGGCGGTTCCGCGCTCTTCGCGTCCCGGTTCCGCGAGTGCGCCGCCCGCGCCCTGCTCCTGCCACGGCAGAACCCGAGCAAGCGCACGCCCCTGTGGCAGCAGCGGCAACGGTCGGCGCAGCTGCTCGACGTCGCCAAGAAGTATCCGACGTTCCCGATCGTGCTCGAGACGGTGCGCGAATGCCTGCAGGACGTCTACGACCTGCCCGCGCTGAAGGAGCTCGCCGCGTCCATCGAGCGCCGGGAACTGCGCATCGTCGAGGTCACCACGCAGCAGCCCTCACCCTTCGCGCGGTCCATGCTGTTCGGCTACGTGGCGTCCTTCCTGTACGAGGGCGATTCACCGCTGGCCGAACGGCGGGCCGCGGCGCTCTCGCTCGACCCGACGCTCCTCAACGAACTGCTCGGCCGGGCCGAGCTGCGGGAACTGCTGGATGCCCGGGTCATCGCCGAGACGGAACTCGAGCTGCAGCGCCTCCGGCCCGACCGCCTGGCGCGGGGGCTCGAGGGCGTCGCGGACCTGTTGCGCCTGCTCGGACCGCTCACCGTCGAGGAGATCGCCGAGCGGCTCGAGGCCCCCACGGACGAGCAGCCCGTGACCGTCGATGCCGCCACGCGTCCGGGCACCGAGTCCCCCGACGCTTCCCCGGACGGGGATGCCTCCGACGAGGCGCTGATGGCCGGCTCCCCGGCCCCGGCCCGCGGCCGCGCGTCCCTCGAGGTGGTGGGCCGCCATGTAGCGGCACTCGTGAAGGCGAACCGTGCCCTGACCGTGCACATCGCCGGCGCCGAGCGGATCTCGGCCGTCGAGGACGCGGCCCGCCTGCGCGACGCCCTCGGCGTCCCGCTGCCCATGGGTATCCCGCTGGCGTTCATCGAACCCGTCGACGACCCGCTCGGGGACCTCGTGGGCCGCTACGCGCGCACGCACGGTCCGTTCACCGCCGCCGAGGCCGCGGCCCGCCTGGGCCTCGGCGTCGCCGTCGTCGCCGGCGCGCTGCAGCGCCTCGCCGGCGCAGGGCGCGTGGTGGAGGGCGAGTTCCGCCCCGCAGAGTCCGTGCCCGTCCTCGACATCTCGGCAGCCTCGGGTGCCGCCCCGGGCACCATCACCGTGCATGCGCCCGCAGCGAGCGAGTGGTGCGACGCCGAGGTGCTCCGCCGCCTGCGCCGCCGGTCGCTCGCCGCGCTCCGGCAGGAGGTGGAGCCCGTCGACCCGGCCGCGTACGGCCGGTTCCTGCCCGCCTGGCAGCACATCGGCTTCGGCCTGCGCGGCCTCGACGGCGTGATCACGGTCATCGACCAGCTCTCCGGCGTCCCGATCCCCGCCTCGGCGTGGGAACCGCTCATCCTCGCGCAGCGCGTGGCCAACTACGCACCGGCGATGCTCGACGAGCTGACGGCGACCGGGGAGGTGCTGTGGTCCGGTGCCGGGTCACTGGCCGGCAACGACGGCTGGATCGCGCTGCACCTCGCCGAGAACGCACCCCTGACCCTGCGGCCGGATCCGGCGTTCGAGCCGACCGCCCTGCACACGGCGCTGCTGGACCTGCTGGCCGGCGGCGGCGGCTACTTCCTGCGGCAGCTCACCAACCTCCTCGACGTGCAGGAGGCGACCCCCGACACCGCCGTCGTCACCGCCCTCTGGGACCTGGTGTGGGCCGGCCGGATCAGCAACGACACCTTCACGCCCGTCCGTGCACTGCTCGCGCACGGCAAGACGGCGCACAAGCAGAAACCGGTCCCGGCCCGGGCCCGGACGTCACGGGCGGGGCGGCTGGGCCGCGCACCCGGCAAGTCCCTCACCGGGGCGTCGATGCGCCTGAGCGCCGCGGCGGACGACGGCGGCAGCTACCAGCGGCCCACCCCTCCCCTGGCCGCCGGCCGCTGGAACATGCTGCCCGGGGTGGAGGCCGAGACGACGCTGCACGCCCACGCCACGGCGGAGCTGCTCCTCGACCGGTACGGGGTCGTCACGCGCGGCGCCGTGGGACAGGAGGGCATCCCCGGAGGGTTCGGCCTCATGTACAAGGTGCTGGCACGCCTCGAGGAGATGGGCCGGTGCCGGCGTGGCTACTTCATCGAGCATCTCGGTGCCGCCCAGTTCGCGGTGCCCGCCACGGTGGACCGGTTGCGCTCGTTCAGCGCCGACAACCAGTTGCCCACGGCACAGGACGTACTGGGCGGCGAGGCCCCTCCCCTGAAGGCCGTCGCGCTCGCGGCCACCGATCCCGCCAATCCCTACGGTGCCGCGCTGAGCTGGCCTCAGGCCGACGGCGGACACCGGGCGGGGCGGAAGGCGGGCGCCCTCGTGGTGCTCGTGGACGGAGCGCTCGCCCTCTATGTGGAGCGCGGCGGGAAGACCTTGCTGACCTTCACGGAGGACGCCGATGTCCTGCGCGCCGCCGCCCTGTCCCTGGTCACGATCATCCGCCGGGGCGCCGCGGACAAGATGGCCCTCGAGAAGGTGAACGGCGGGGAGATCCTGGACACGGACATCGGCCGCGCACTGGCCGCCGCCGGCTTCCATTCCACACCGAAAGGGCTGAGGATCCGTGCCTGAGGGGGATACCGTCTGGCGGGCCGCCCGCGAGCTGCACCGCGCCCTTGCGGGGAAGGTGCTCACGCGCTGCGACATCCGCGTTCCCCGCTTCGCCACGGTGGACTTCACCGGCGACACCGTGCAGGAGGCCGTGGCCCGGGGAAAACACCTGCTCATCCGCGGCGGGGGCGACGACGGCTGGGACATCCACTCGCACCTCAAGATGGAGGGCCTCTGGCACGTCTACGCCCACGGTGAGAAGTGGCGGCGTCCCGCGTTCAAGGCGCGGTGCATCCTGGAGACGGAGGACGCCGTCGTCGTGGGGTTCGAGCTCGGGTTCCTGCGGGTCATCCCGCGCGCCGAGGAGGAGGGCGCCGTCGGCTACCTCGGACCCGACCTCCTGGGGCCCGACTGGGACCCGGACGAGGCGCTGCGCCGGCTGCTGGAGCAGCCCGAACGGCCCATCGGCCTGGCGCTGCTCGACCAGCGGAACCTCGCCGGGATCGGCAACGTGTACCGGTGCGAGCTGTGCTTCCTCGCCGGGGTGCATCCGCTCACGCCCACGGGCGAGGTGCCGAACCTGCCGCGCATCGTCGAGCTGTCGAAGAAGCTCCTCGAGGCGAACAAGGCGCGCAGTACCCGGGCCACCACGGGGCAGCTGCGCGGCAACACGCTCTGGGTCTACGGGCGGTCCCGTCGCGGATGCCTGCGCTGCGGGACGCCCGTGGCCCTCGAGCAGCTCGGCGACCGGGAGACCGAACTGCGCGAGCTCTACTACTGCCCGCACTGCCAGCCGCGATTGGGAACCCCGGCCGGGGCGGCACTACCCTGACGGGGTGGACGGCGACGGGCGGGTGATGCGGTGATGGCGATGCGCTCACCCCTGCCCGTCCGCAACGGCGTCAACGCGACCCGGCTCAGGCTACCCACCGAGGGTCCCTGGGAGACGGCGCTCGAGTACATCCTGGACCGGTTCGACCACGTGGATCCCGAGGGCATCGGCGAGCGCTTCGACCGCGGCGAGGTGGTCGCGCTCGGCGGCGAGGTCCTCACGCGCACCACACCGCTGGGCGAGCACACCTTCGTCTGGTACTACCGGGAGCTCCCGGTGGAGGAGCGGCTCCCGGTCGAGCTGACCGTGCTGCACAGGGACGGGCACCTGCTCGTCGTCGACAAGCCGCATTTCCTGCCCACCACCCCGGGCGGGATGTACGTCGCGGAGTCCGCCCTCGTCCGGCTGCGCGTGGAGTTCGGCCTCCCGGACCTCATCCCCATGCACCGCCTGGACCGCATGACGGCGGGCATCCTCATGTTCTCCGTCGATCCCGAGACGCGCGGCGCGTACCAGCTGCTCTTCGAGAACCGGCGCATCAGCAAGGAGTACCGTGCGGTGGCGCCCGTACGGCCCGAACTGCACCTGGACACAGAGCCGCTCGACGTGCGGAGCCGGATCGTGAAGTCGCGCACCTACCTCCTGGCGCAGGAGGTGGAGGGGCCCGCGAACACGCACACCACCGTCAGCCTGCTCGAGCAGCGCAAGGACCGGGGACTGTACCGGTTGCAGCCGCACACGGGCAAGACGCACCAGCTGAGGCTGCACATGGCCTCGCTCGGGCTCGGCATAATCAACGACCCGTTCTACCCCGTGCTCCACCCGCAGGCACCGGACGACTACACGCGGCCGCTGCAGCTGCTCGCGCACAGCATCGCGTTCCGCGACCCGCTGACCGGCGCGGACCGGCAGTTCGAGTCCGGCCTCGCCCTCAGCGAGTTCACCTGACCACCCTGACCCCGGGCAGCCCGGGACCGAGGTAGTGACCGGGCGGTAGATTTGCAGGGTGGACCTGCCCGGCACGGACATCCCAGCACCGCTCTACCTCCTCGTCATGTTCGCCGTCATCGTCGTCGACGTCGTGCTTCCCGTCGTGCCCTCGGAACTCCTCGTGATCGGCGCCGGCACCATGTCCGCCCACAGCGGGCTCCTGCTCCCCTTCGCCGTCCTCACCACGTTCGCCGGGAGCTGGCTCGGCGACGTGGCGATCTTCCTGCTGTTCCGGCGCCGGCTCACCCACTTCCTCGACCGCTTCCGGTGGGGCCGCGCGATCCATCGTGGGCTGCGCAACGCCATCGAGAAGGCCGGCACCTCACCCACCTACGCCGCCGTCGTCGCCGTCCGTTTCCTCCCCGGCGGACGGACCGCGAGCGTGGCAGCGGCGGGCATCGCCGAACTGCCCGTCCGCCCGTTCATGCTCGCCGCCGCCGGTGGTGGCGTGCTGTGGACCGCCTGGCTCATCGGGCTCGGCTTCGTCGCGGGCGCATCCACCGGGCTGCCCGCGGGCGTCAGTGCCCTGCTCGGGATGGCGGTCGGTACGCTGGTAGGAGCCATCACGGCGGCAATCCTCGCCGTGAAGAAGCACCGGAAGGCCCCCACAGCGCATGAGCACCCCGAAGACCCCGGGACCCCGGCTTCCTGAGAAGCCGGTCCGGCCGCCGACGATCGCCCGTCGGACGCCCGCGGCCGAGCCGCGCACCGACACGGCGAGCGTCCTCGACCGCCTTCGGGCGGCGCGACCCCGCACCACGGCCGCGCACGAGGACGAACAGTCCGGGACGACGTACGATCCCGGTGCGCCGGCCCCGGCACCGCAAACCGGCTCACCGGACGGACGCGTCACCCCTGCCCGCAGCGCCGCTGCCGAACCTCGGCCCGGAGGCGCCGTCAGCGGACCGCCGACACCCTCCGGCCGCGGCGGCACCGGCTTCAGTGGCACCGGCTTCAGTGGCACCCGGGTGCGCGGTGCCGATTCGGCCGATACCGGCTGGAGCGACGGCTCCAGCCCGGAGGGCGCCGGCGGCACACGCTCTTCCGACCGACTCCGCATCGCGGCCGAGAAGGCGAGAACCGCCGCGGATGCGACCTACGGTGCCGCCCGTCGCGGCAGCACCGCAGCCGCCGGTGCCGCCCGTCGCGGCAGCACCGCAGCCGCGCGCCACGCCCGCACCTGGGATCAGGACATCGTGCGGCAGATCGTCGTCACCGTCTGCGCTGTGGCGTGCATTCTCGGCTCGGCCGCGGGCGTCGGGGCCTTCGGCGGTCCGTCGATCAGGGACGCCGCGGGCGGGCTGTTCGCTCCGGACGCGACGCTGCTCGCGCCGTCGTCGTCCGCGTTCTCCATCTGGAGCGTCATCTACGCGGGACTCGTGGCGTTCACCGCGTTCCAGTGGCTGCCGTCGCAACGCCGGACGGGACGCCAGCGGCGCCTGGGCTGGATCGTCGCCGCGTCGATGCTGCTGAATCTCGCCTGGATCCTCAGCGCCCAGGCCGACCTGCTGGCCCTGAGCCTCGTGGTGATCATGCTGCTCTTCTTCACCCTCCTCGCGGCCGTTCGGACCATGAACAACCATCCGAACGGGACGCGGCTCGAAGGCGCACTCGTGGATACGCCGATCGGCCTCTACCTCGGGTGGGTGCTCGTGGCGGCGGCGGCCAATGCCGCGGCGGTCCTCACCGCCGGCGACGTCGACCTCTTCGGCTGGGGAGGCAGGGTGTGGGCCATCCTCGGGATCGTCGCGGTCCTGATGACCGCGGCCGTGATCTGCTCGACCGACCGCGGACGCCTCGCCGTCGCCGCTGCCACGTCCTGGGGATTGCTGTGGATCGCCGTCGAGCGGGTACTCGGGCAGCCGTTCGCGGTGAACGTGGCGTTCGTGGCAGTCCTCGCCATCTTCCTGCTGCTCATCACCGCGGGCTCCCGCCGGCACCGGGTGGATCACGCCTACCGGCGCTGGCTGCGCGCCCAGGAGGACGCGCAGCGCGACCCGATCGACCTCACCGGCGACGACTACGAGGAGTCACGCTACTAGGCGTACCCCGGCCGGAGCGCGAGGAGTCTGCAGAGCCGAGCGGGCTCCCGGATCAGCCCTGCTCACCGACCGTGACGGCGATCTTGCCCCGCACATGGCCATCCATGCTGCTGCGGAAGGCGTCCGCGGCGCGCTCCAGCGGGAAGCTCTCCGCGAGGACGGGCTTCACGCTGCCCGCTTCGACGAGTTCGGTCAGCGCCAGGAGATCGGCCGGGTTGGGCCGGACGAAGATATAGCGGCCACCCTCGTCCTTGACCTCGGCATCCGTGACGGACGCGACCCGCTCAGGGGACTTCAGGTGCTCGAGCGATACAACGCGGTCCTCCCCGCCCACGAAGTCGACGACGGCATCGAGCCCTTCCGGTGCCACCTCGGCGAGGCGACCGGAGAGACCCTCGCCGTAGGTCACCGGTTCGGCGCCCAGCGAGCGCAGGAACTCGTGGTTCTTCTCGGACGCGGTGGCCAGGACGCGGGCACCCCACGCCTTCGCGATCTGGATGGCGTAGGTGCCCACTCCGCCGGCGCCGTTGTGCACCAGGACGGTGTCACCCGCCCCCACCCCGACGGCCTGCAGCGACTGGTACGCGGTGAGCCCTGCGAGAGGCATGGTCGCAGCCTCGGCCCAGGACACGTTCTTCGGCTTGCGGGCGAGCGCCCGCACGGGGGCGGCCACCTGCTCGGCGAAGGTGCCGAGCCCTACGGTGTCCATGCGGACGTACCCGATGACCTCGTCACCGGCCTGGAACTCCGTGACGGACGGGCCGGGCTGCACGACGACGCCGGCCACGTCCCAGCCCGGGATCACGGGGAAGTACGTGGGCAGTGCTCCGTCGAGGTAGCCCGCGGTGATCTTCCAGTCCACGGGGTTCACCGAGGATGCGCGGACGTCGACGAGCACCGAGTCCGGCCCCACCTTCGGGTCGGGCTGCTCGCCGTACTGCAGCACGTCGGGATCGCCGTACTGCTCGTAAAACACTGCCTTCATGGTGCTCCTCCTCGGGGTGGTCCGGCCGATGCCGCTCGGCTTCCAGAGGCGGCAACAGGCACCGGTCGGCACCTATTCCGAAGGGGCCCCACCGGCGGGACGGCGACCAGGACCCGGGGACACCGCGATCAGCCCGTGTTGCGCATCCCCGCAGCGACACCGTTGATCGTGATCAGCATGGCCCGCTGGATCTGCTCGTCGGGCCGTCCGCCGTCGGACTCGGCCCGCACGCGGCGCAGCAGTTCGACCTGCAGGTAGGAGATCGGGTCGAGGTACTGGTCGCGGACGGCGAGCGACCGCTTGAGCACGGGCTGGTTGTCGAGCAGTTCGTGTTCGCCGGTGAGCCTCCGGATCTCGGCCAGGGTCAGCGCGTACTCCTCGCGGATCACGCCGAAGAGGTGCTGCAGTTCGCCGGGCACCAGGGCCTCGACGTAGTGTGCGGCGATGTCGAGGTCGGTCTTGGCGAGCGTCATCTCGACGTTGGAGACGACGGTGCGGAAGAAGTGCCAGCGCTCGAGCATCTCCGTGAGGAGCTCCCCGTGACCCGCCTCCCGTGCGGCCCGCAACCCGGAGCCGACGCCGAACCAGCCCGGGACGATCTGCCGGGACTGCGTCCACCCGAACACCCACGGGATGGCGCGGAGCCCGCCGAGGCCGCTTCCCGAGTCGGGGCGCTTCGACGGGCGCGAGCCGATGTTGAGGGACCCGAGCTGCTCCACCGGCGTCGAGGCCAGGAAGTAGGCGGGCAGGTCCTCGTGGTCGATCAGGGAGCGGTACCGGGCGAACGCGGCGTCGGACACGGTCTCCATGACCTCGGCCCAGCGGCCGCGGTCGTCGTCGGACGTGCGGGGCGTGCGGTGCAGCGCCGAGCCCTGCATGACGGCGGCCAGCGAGAGTTCGAGGTTCTCGCGGGCCAGGGCCGGCAGCGAGTACTTGTCGCTGATGACCTCGCCCTGCTCGGTGAACTTGATCTCGCCCTCGAGGACGCCGTTGGGCTGCGCGAGGATGGCGTCGTACGTGGGTCCGCCACCGCGGCCCACCGATCCGCCGCGGCCGTGGAACAGGCGGAGGCGTACACCGTGTTTGGCGGCGACGTCGCGCAGGCGGCGCTGGGTCTTGTGGATCTCCCACAGGCTCGTGAGCACGCCGGATTCCTTGTTGGAGTCCGAGTAGCCGAGCATGACCTCCTGCAGGTCCCCGCGCAGGCGCACCACCTCGCGGTACGTCGGGTCGGACAGCAGGGTGTCCACGATGTCGGCGGAGACGCGGAGCTCGTCCACCGTCTCGAGGAGCGGCGCGAAGCCGATCTTCGCGAACGCCCCGGAGTCCGGGCCGCCGGAGCCGTCACCGACGACGTCGACCAGCCCCGCCTCCCGGGCCAGCACCACCGGTGCGAGCACGTCGTCCGCCCCGCGGGTCATGGACACGATGTACGTCTCGATGACGTCGGGGCCGTACGTCTCCAGCGCCGAGCCGACCTCGCGGAAGACGTCGAACGTGCGCCGCGCGCCGTCGTCGAGCGGTGGGGTGACCGAGGCGAGCGGCCGCCGGGACGCCAGTTCGCGGGACAGTGCCCGGAGGCGGTCCTCGCGCGTCAGCTCGAGGTAGGGCACGTCGAGCTCGCCGAGTCGGTCGGTCAGCTGGGCGACGACGTCGTGGTGCATGTCCGCGTGTTCGCGGATGTCGAGCGTGGCGAGGTGCAGGCCGAAGGAGGAGATGACGCGCGACGCCGTCGCGAGCGCGCCGTCCGCTGCGAGCCCCGCCGAGTGCTGCCGCAGGGAGTCGCCGACGAGCCGGAGGTCCGCCAGCACCTGATCGGTGCCGGCGTAGTCGCGACCGGGCTCGTGCGCCGTCTGGTTCTGCACGCGGGCCGCGGTGTTGAGGAGCTTCGCCTTCACGCACGTGAGCTTGAGCCGGTAGGGCTCCTGCGCATTGAGTGCGAGGACCCGCTTGTCGAGCCGCGGCAGGTTCGCGAGGTCGCGTTCGATGGACGCGCCCAGCTCCGCGGACGCCGCGACGATCGCCGTCGAGGACGACAGCGACGAGATCAGGCGGTCGATGAAATGGATGGCGATCCGGACGGCCTGCTGGTTCTGGATCTGCAGGATGTCCCGGGTGACGGCCGCCGTGACGTTCGGGTTCCCGTCGCGGTCACCGCCGATCCACGACCCGAACCGCAGCGGCGCGCCCTCGGCCGGCAGGGCGACACCGTGCTCGGCCAGGAGGTCCGAGAGGTCCTCGAGCAGTTCGGGCATGGACGTGGTGAGGATGTCGCCGAGGTAGTAGATGGCATTGCGGGCCTCGTCGATCGGCGTGGGCCGCACCTGGCGCAGCTCGTCGGTCTGCCAGATGAGGTCGATCACCTCGGCCAGCCGCCTGTCCTGGCGGCGTCGCTGCTGCGAGCCCTCCGCCGTCGTGTCCGCGAGGATGTCGGAGAGGCGGCGCAGCTTGTCCAGGACGGAGCGGCGGGAGGCCTCGGTGGGGTGGGCCGTGAACACCGGGCGGACGTCGAGGGCCTGAACCACGTCGGCGAGGGCTTCGGGACCGGCATCGGCCGCGATGCGCGATACGGTCTGCGCCAGCCAGCCGTCCTCCTCCGACCGTGTCCGCAGCCCGCGCACGCGGTGCACCTGCTCGGCGGCGTTGGCGAGGTGGAAGTAGGCGGCGAAGGCCCGGACCAGTTCCGTGGCCCGGTCGATGGGGAGCGCTGCAAGCAACTCCCGCACCTGCTCCGTCAGGGCTGCCCGCTCACCGGCATCGGCACCGGCGCCCGATTCCTTGGACTGCTTGGTCAGCCGGCGGACACGCTCCACGAGGTCGAGGAGCTCCTGGCCGTGCTGCCGCACGAGCGATTCGCCGAGCAGGGTGCTCACGCGCCGCACGTCGGCGCGGAGGTCGGAGCTGAGATCGCCCGCAGCACCCCCGAAGGGGTCGGCGGCCTGCAGAGGGGACACTTCGAGGGGCACTGTCACAACGGCCTGCTTTCAGGGCACGGAAAACGGGGCGTATGCGGCACTGGATACGACGGATTGCTGTTGGGATCCTACCCAGTAATGTGGCGGCCGCCTCACCTCGTCCGTCATGTGGCCGGGAGACCGCTCCCGGGGCCCTTCCCTGAGGGACGCGTCAGGCGAAGGCGGAGAGGCCCGTCAGCGCCCGGCCCACGATGAGGCTGTTGATCTCGTAGGACCCCTCGTAGGTGTAGACGGCCTCGGCGTCCGCGAAGATCTTGGCCATCCCGTACTCCGTGACGATGCCGTTCCCGCCGAGGATGCCCCGCCCGAGGGCCACCGTCTCGCGCATGCGCGCCGTCGTGAAGGACTTCGCGAAGGCGGCCTGGGGCATGTCGGACACGCCCTGCTCCTGCAGCTGGGCGACGCGCGCCATCACGGCCAGGCTCGCCGTGGTGTTGCCCATCATGGTGACGAGCTGGTCCTGGATGAGCTGGAATCCGGCGATCGGCCGACCGAACTGGTGGCGCTCGACGGCGTACTGCCGGGCGACGTCGAACGCGGCCAGCTGTTGGCCCACGGCCTGCCAGCCGACGAGGATCCGGGACCCGAGCAGGAGCTGGCGGGTGTCGTCGAAGGACTCGATACCGGCGAAGCGGTCGGCCTCGGCGACACGGACATCCTGCAGGAGGATGTCGGCATTCTGCACCGTCCGCAGAGCCGTCTTGTTCGCGATGGCAGTCCGGGTCACGCCGGGCAGGGTGGCGTCCAGGATGAAGCCGCGCACTCCCCCGGTGTGCGTGTCCCGCGCCCAGAGGAGCATGTAGTCGCAGAAGGTCCCGTTGCCGATCCACCGCTTCGCACCGTTGATGACCCAGGTGTCGCCGTCGCGCGTGGCTGTGGTCGTCATGCCGCCGGCGACGTCGGACCCGTGCAGCGGCTCCGTGAGCGCGAAGGCCCCGGTGATCCTCAGGTCCATGGCGTCCTGCAGGAGCCGCGCCTTCTGGTCGTCGCTGCCGAAGGTGTGGAGGGCCTCGACGAACAGGTCGTGGTGGACCATGAAGAACGTCGCGATCGAGGTGTCGGCCCGGGTCAGCTCGGCGATCACCATGCCGCTGAACAGGTGGCTGTAGCCCTGCTGCACGGGTGTGCTGAGGTTCAGGCCGGCGAGCTTCGGGAGCAGCTCGTGGGGGAACTCGGCACGGTTCCACCATTCGACGGCGCGCGGCGAGACCTCCTTGGCGAGGAAGTCCCGGACGTCCCGTAGCTTCTCCCGCTCGTGTCTGGTGAGGAGGGATTCGAAGCCGAGGAAATCGGCGGTGGGCAGCTGGCTCTCCATCGAGCCGTCCTTTCGATTGAGACCGGGGCGTCGAGACCGGAGCGTGTGTTCTACTTCGGCGCCATGCGGATGGCGCCGTCGAGGCGGATCGTCTCGCCGTTGAGCATCTGGTTCTCGACGATGTGGGCGGCGAGGGCCGCGTATTCGGCAGGCTTGCCGAGGCGTGAGGGGTGGGGTACCTGGGCGCCGAGGGAGTCCTGGGCCTCCTGCGGCAGGCCGGCCATCATGGGCGTCTCGAAAATGCCCGGGGCGATCGTGACCACGCGGATCAGGGATCGCGCGAGCTCGCGGGCGATCGGCAGCGTCATCGCGGCGACGCCGCCCTTCGACGCCGAGTACGCGGGCTGGCCGATCTGCCCGTCGAAGGCCGCCACGGATGCGGTGTTGATGATGACGCCGCGCTCGTCGGACCCGCCGGGCCCGGCCACCGTAGGGGTGGCCGTCATGGCCTCCGCTGCGAGCCTGATGACGTTGAACGTGCCCACGAGGTTGACGGTGACGACGCGGGCGAACTGCTCCAGCGGGAGGACGCCGTCGCGCCCGAGGACCTTGCCCGGCGTGGCGATGCCTGCGCAGTTGACGACGATGCGCAGCGGACCGAGCTCGGCCGCGGCGGCGACCGCCGCCTGCACCTGCGCCGGGTCGGCGACGTCGGCGGCGACGAACCGCGCGCGGGCACCGGAGGGGTCGAGGCCTGCTGCGGCGTCCGCGCCGGCTGACTGCGGCAGGTCGACGAGCACCACCGAGGCGCCGTCGTCGAACAGTCTGCGGGCCGTGGCGAGACCGAGTCCCGAAGCGCCTCCGGTGACGAGCGCCACCGCTCCCCTGATGTCCATGCTGTTCCTTCCGCGGCGGGAGGACCGCCATTGGCCACTCCTTCGCCCAGACTACTGTGACGTGGCCCACTGCGCACCCGGCGGGCCTCCGATTGCGCATCCTGCCCAATCCCGGGGGAGGCGGGCGTGGTTAGGGTGGTCACATGCCCACCCCCGACGACGCCGCCTCCCGCGCCGCGAGCAGCATCCGGCGCCTCTACGCGCGCCGGAGCATGCGCGTGCCCGGGACGAGGCTCGGCGCGATCGCCTTCCCGCCGCCGACCGACCCCAGGAGCCACTGGCACTACTGGTGGCAGGCGCACTACCTCGACTGCCTCCTGGACGAGCACCTGCGCGATCCCGCCGGAGGCGCACTGGCCGACGCAAAGAAGCTCGCCCGCGGGATCTGGCTGCGGAACGGCGGCCGGTGGCGCAACGCCTACTACGACGACATGGCCTGGCTGGCGCTGTCCCTGCAGCGCCTCGACGCGGTGGAGGGACGACGGCGGCCGCGGCGCCGCGTGCGGATCCTCGGACGCGCACTGGCGTCGGCGCACACCCAGGACCTGGGCGGTGGCGTCTACTGGAACACCACCCGCGATTACAAGAACACCCCCAGCACCGCTCCGGCCGCACTCTTCTTCGCCCGTGCCGGGGACACCCACCGGGCCCAGGAGCTGCTGGACTGGCTCCGGGCGCGCCTGCATGACCCGACGACGGGGCTGTACCTCGACGGCGTGAAGGCGGACGGCAGTCCCGAGGGGACGGTGGAACGCACCGTCCACACCTACAACCAGGGCACCGTGCTGGGGGCCCTGGTCGCGACGGGCGGCGGGACGAACCTCGGGCACGCAGCGGACCTCATCGAGGCGGTGTCCCGGAACCTCGCCGACGACGACGGCGTCCTGCCGCTCTCCGCGGGCGGCGACGCCGGGCTGTTCACCGGGATCCTCGCGCGCTACCTGGCGCTCGGCGTCTCGACCCCGGGGATCGCTCCGGAGGCCGCATCGACGGCCCGGGCCCTCCTGGGCGCCACCGCGGAGCGGCTCTGGGCGGACCGCTCGGAGGTGGATCCGACCGCGCTCGTCTTCCCGCCGCGCCAGGACGGACCCGTGAGCCTCTCCTCGCAGCTCCAGGCGTGGATGGTCCTGGAAGCGGACAGGGCGTGCCGCTAGCCGTCTCCCTTGCCCTGCGGGTAGAAGGTCTCGCCCCGGGACAGCATCGCGACGAACCTGGTGATGTTCCTTTCCTTCGCCGCGTCGGTCTTCAGTTGGGTCAGGCGGAAGATCATGGCGTACCGGTTCTGCGACGACAGCGTGCGGTAGGTTGCGAGCGCGCCGGCGTCGGCCTCGATCGCGGCCATGAGCTCGGGGGGCATCTCGGCGGTCGCGGGGCCGGCGTACGCGCGCTCCCATCGGCCGTCGGCCTGGGCTGCGGCGACGGCCCGCTCCCCTGCCTCGCGCATCCGTCCCTCGGCGCGCAGCCTGTCCACGTAGGTCCGGTTGCGGATCGACCACATGCTCCGCGGGCCGCGGGGGGTGAAGCGCTGCAGGTAGCTGCCCTCGTCGCGGGTCTTCGCCTGGCCGTCGATCCAGCCGAAGCAGAGCGCCTCGTCGAGGGCCTGCGCGTAGGTGAGGGTCGTCGTCGTCCCGCCCTTCTTGTGCTCGATCAGCCAGACGCCCGGCGAGGACTCGTGGTTGTCCTCCAGCCAGCGGTGCCAGGCGGCGGCGTCGGGCATCAGGAGTTCGGGGAGTTCGGCCTTCATGCCAACACCCTAGGGCCGCACTCCCCGGGCGGCTACCGGAGTGCCGACATCCCGGTGGCGACCGACGCACCCACGGCGCGGGTCGACGCGCGCTTGCCCCCGGACCTCGTGCGCGAGCTCGAGCACCGCAGGATCGATGAGACCCTGAGCCTGTCCGCGGTCGCGTAACAGGACCTCCGCACCTACCCCAGGGAGAACCGATGCTCCGCGTGCGCCCCCTCGTCCATACCTCCGACCTCCCCGGCGCGGCGGACTTCCTCCGGGCCCTCGGCCTCGCCCCTGCCCCGGAGGAAGTCCCCGGCGACTCCTGTGCCGTGTTCGACGCCGGCGGCGGCCGCGTGGCCCTGCGCTCCTGCCGGCCGGGCAGTGCGGACGACGGCCGAGCCGCCCTCGCGTTCGAGGTCGGTGATGTCCGGGAGTTCGCCCGGCGGACGGAGGAGTCCGGGACCGCCGTCGAACTGTCCGAGGAGGGTCATGGCCTGGCCGCGCGGATCACCGCCCCGGACGACGTGTCCTTCCTCGCGGATGCCGGCCCTCGCGACACGGGCGCCCTGCCGTCCCCGCTGTCGGTCCTTGCCGTCTGGCACACACCCGAGGTCGGCCCGGCCGCCGAGGTATTGCGGGGCATCGGGGCGAAAGCGAGGATCAGCTCCGCTGCGGTCACCCGGCACGACTTCCGGGCGAAGAACGGCGGCCTCGTGACCGTTCATGCCGCCGAAAGCAGGGAAGTGGAGCTCGCGTTCGAGTACGACGGCGACGTGCGGGATCTGGTCGGGGACCTCACGGGCGGCGGTTTCGAGCCCGTGGTGATCGACGAGGGCTTCGGGAGGTCGCTGCGGGTCCGCGCTCCCTGGGGTGCCGACGTGTGGATCAGCGAGTGGCTGCGGGATTTCGGCGGGCACACGGTGCACCGACAGGGCTGAGCCCGGGCGGCGTCTGCTTAACTGGGGGTATGAACGTACGCACCCCTGACCCCAACCCGGGCTGGCTCTCCGAAGAAGACCTGTACGAGGCCCGCCGCCGTCTGCCCATGGTCTACGTCGAGGCGATCCCGGTGCGCTGCGACGCGCTGGGCTACGTCAACGAGGTGGGTCTGCTGCTGCAGGCGAACGAGCAGGGCGAGATGCTGCGGACCTTCGTCTCCGGCCGCGTCATGTACCGGGAGACCATCCGGGCCGCGCTGCTGCGCCACCTCGAGAAGGATCTGGGGCCGCTCGCCCTGCCGCAGCTGGCGCCGTCGCCCCTGCCCTTCACGATCGCGGAGTACTTCCCGTCCCCCTCCGAGACCGGCCTGACCGACGACCGTCAGCACGCCGTCGCCCTCGCGTACATCATCCCCGTGACCGGCGAGTGCGCCCCGCGGCAGGACGCGCTCGAGCTGTCCTGGCTGACGCCCGCCGAGGCGCTGGGCTCCGCTATCCAGTCCGAGCTCTCGGGCGGGCGCGGCGATCTGCTGCGCCAGGCGCTCGCGCACGCCGGCTGGGGCCGCTGACGGGCACCCGCCGGCGCCCGCGTTACCGTATCGTGAAACGGGCGCGCGGGCGCGCCGCAGAAGATCCAGGGGGCTACTGGCAGAGGTTGGCACGACGCACATGATGGACAAGACAGGCAGGACAGGACTGCGCGCGGTCCCGGCGGAGGCGCTCAGGGCAGGTGACGTCCTGGCACTCCCCGACGGAGGCGAGCTGGCGGAGGTCTCGACCGTCGCGGTCGAGAACGACGATTTCGGGGTACCCGCGCTCGTCGTCGCGACGATCGACGGAGGCCGCCGCATCTCGATCGCCACGGGCTCGATGGTCTACCTCGAACCCGCCGACGCGGAGATCGGTGTATCCGCCGTCGCCGCCGACCACGGCTCCCCCGAGGCGCTCGTGGCGCAGATCGCGCTGGCGCACCCCGACAGCGACGCGATCCAGAAGGTGGCGGGGCGCCTGGCGCGCGGCATCAACCTCAAGTCCGGCAGCAACCTCCAGGACCTGCACCAGCTCGCGCTCGCCCTGCTGATCGACGAGGGCGACACCGCGTCGGCGCTGACCGTCGCCGACCTCCTCGCGGAGCTGCCCTTCGACGGCAACTTCGGGCGGTGGAAGTGGATCGAGGGAGGCCTCGCGATCGCCGCCTACCTCACACGGCACGACGACGCCCGCTCGGCCAGGTACTCCGCCGCGATCCGGGCAGCCGATGACGCCGAGACGGACCCGCTGCGCGCCAAGACCTCCGCGATGTACCGGCAGCGTCAGCTCAACGAGCCGAACGTGTACGACCCGGAGATCCTGCGCGCCTCGGCGGCGGGGAAGACCGATGTCGAGCGCGACTGGCGGGTGCTGCGCATCGGTGTGCTGCTCTACCTGCGGGCCCACGGCGGGTCCGAGACGCTCAGCCGCGACGTCCTCGAGCGGAGGATCGCCGCCGAGCTCGCCGCCGTCGGGGCGCTCAACGACCAGCTCGCATAGCCGGGCGTCACGTGCGGTACGCCCCTTGCGGGCGGCCGTACGGTCCGTTCGCGGCTGCCGGTCGGCCCGCCGCCGCGGGGCTGGCAAAATAGGGTGGTGCATCCACAGTCCCAGCAGTCCTCGTTCTCCTTCACCGTCTCCAGCCGACTCGAGGAGACGACGCCGGGGGCCGGCAGCGGCGCCCGGCGGCACGGGCGCACCGGGACCATCACCACGCCGCACGGCGAGATCCGGACGCCGGCCTTCATCCCCGTCGGCACGAAGGCGACGGTGAAGTCCGTGCTCCCCGGCGCCATGGCCGAGCTCGGCGCCCAGGCGCTGCTGGCCAACGCGTACCACCTGTACCTGCAGCCCGGCGCGGACATCCTCGACGAGGCCGGAGGGCTGGGCGCCTTCATGAATTGGCCGGGTCCGACCTTCACCGACTCCGGCGGCTTCCAGGTCATGAGCCTCGGCTCGGGGTTCAAGAAGGTCATCACCATGGACGTCCCCGTGGACGCCGACCACGCCGGAGCGGACGACCGGGTGGCCGTCGGCAAGGAGCGCCTGGCCCATATCGACGACGACGGCGTCTGGTTCAAGAGTCACCTGAACGGCGACCGCCACCGGTTCACGCCCGAGATCTCGATGCAGGTGCAGCACCAGCTCGGCGCGGACGTGATGTTCGCCTTCGACGAGCTCACAACGCTCATGAATTCGCGCGGCTATCAGGAGGAATCGCTCGAGCGGACGCGGCTGTGGGCCCTGCGCTGCATCGCCGAGCACGAGCGGCTCACGGCCGAACGCAGCCACCGCCCCTACCAGGCACTCTTCGGCGTCATTCAGGGCGCGCAGTACGAGGATCTGCGCCGGAAGGCATCCGCCGACCTCGGGGGCATGGACTTCGACGGCTTCGGCATCGGCGGGGCCCTCGAGAAGGAGAACCTCGGGACGATCCTCGGCTGGTGCAGCGACGAGCTGCCGGAGAACAAGCCGCGGCACCTGCTCGGCATCTCCGAGCCGGACGACCTCTTCACCGGCATCGAGAACGGTGCGGACACGTTCGACTGCGTCTCCCCCACCCGCGTGGCGAGGAACTCCGCGTTCTACACGCCGGACGGCCGCTGGAATCTCTCGAACGCCCGGTTCCGCCGTGATTTCACGCCCCTGGTCGAGGGCTGCGACTGCTACACGTGCACCCACTACACCCGCGCCTATATCCACCACCTCTTCAAGGCCAAGGAGATGGTGTCCGCGACGCTGATCTCCATCCACAACGAGCGCTTCGTGGTGCGGATGGTCGACGATGCGAGGGCCGCCATCGAGGACGGCACGTTCTACGACCTGAAGGCGGAGGTGCTGGGGAGGTACTACGCCTAGCGGCGGCCGGCCCGACCGGTGCAGGAGGCTGTATTTGAACGCGTTCAAATAAGGGCTACACTCCGAATTGAACACGTTCAGACAGGAGCCCGATGCCCACGCCGACCGCCAAGAGCGAAGCCACGAGGGAACTGCTGGTGTCCACCGCGCTCAGGCTCTTCCGCGAGGCCGGGTACGAGAAGACCACCATGCGCGCCATCGCCACGGCCGCGAACGTCTCGACCGGGAGTGCGTACTACTACTTCGCCTCCAAGGACGACCTCGTGCACGAGCTCTACCGCAGCCTGCAGGAGGAACACCGGGCCCGTGTGCTGCCGCTGCTGCGCGAGGGCCAGAACCTCGGGGAACTGCTGCGTCTCGTGCTCAATACGGGGGTCGACGTCATGGCGCCGTACCACGACTTCGGCTCGAACTTCATCGGCATCGCCATCAAGCCCTCGGCGACGACGAGCCCCTTCGGCAGTGAATCCGCCGTCGCCCGCGCCCGCGCCATCGCCCTGTTCCGGCAGGCCGTGGCCCTGTCGCGGCCGCAACCGCCGCTCGCCATCCGCGACGACCTGCCCGAGCTCCTCTGGTACGCCTACATGGCCGTGACCCTCTTCTGGGTCTACGACTCCTCCCCCGAACAGGCCCGCACGCGCCGGCTCATCCATCAGGCCGCGCCGCTGATCTCGAAACTGGTGATCCTCTCCCGGCTCCCCGTGGTCCGGAAGATCGTCGAGGACATCGTGCAGCTGATCCGGGGGACACGCGAGTGAGCGCGGGCGACGCGCCCCCCGGGGACGGGGGGACAGCGGACGACGGACGGCCCCCCGCGCATCCGCGCGTCACCTTCGGGCCGGGCGGCGTCGCCGTCGGGTTCCTCGTGGGCCTCACCGCCCTGGCGCTCGCGTTCGCCTCCTCTTGGGGGGCCGACGCTCCGCGCGTCTTCCTGCTGGCACTCTGGTACGGCCTCGGCGTCGGCCTGATCACCGGCCTGCCCGTCGCGATCGTGCTGGGGCTGCTCCTCCGCCCGGTACGCAACCAGTGGGTCCATGTGGGGGTCTTCTTCGCCGGGTTCGCCCTGGTGGCCTTCCTCGTCACGACGCTGCTCTCGCCGTCCACCCTCCTCGGGGACAGCCTGCCCACCGCCCTCATCATCGGAGGCGCGGCCGCCCTGGCCCGCGCCAGTATCTGGAAGCTGGTCCGCCATGAGCACCACCCCTGACATCAGCCCGGACATCAGCACGGACATCAGCACGGACATCACCACCGTCGTCATCGCCGGGGCCTCGGGCTTCATCGGCAGCCACCTCGTGCGCCGCTTCACCGATGCCGGCGTGGAGGTCCGCACCATCGGCCGCGCCGGGCCCACCGTGTGGGGCGACACGCAGGGCATCGCGACGGCGCTCGACGGCGCCGACCTCCTCGTCAACCTCGCCGGGCGCAGCGTGAACTGCCGCTACAACAAGCGGAACGCGGACGTGATCTTCTCCTCCCGCGTGGACACCACGGAGGAACTCGGGCGTGCGCTCGCCCGGTGCCGGGCGGGTGGCGGCACACCTCCACCGGTCTGGATCAACGCCAGCACCGGCACCATCTACCGTCATGCGATGGACCGGCCGCAGACGGAGGACGACGGCGAACTCGGCACCGGCTTCTCGGTCTCGGTGGCTCGGGCCTGGGAGAGGGCGCAGGCCGACGCCGACGTGCCGGGCGTCCGGAAGGTCGCACTGCGCATCTCGATCGTGCTCGGCCCCGGCAGCGTGATGACGCCCCTGACGGTCCTCGCCCGCACCGGACTCGGCGGCCCCATGGGGACGGGGTCGCAGAAATTCAGCTGGGTGCACCTCGAGGATCTCTTCCGCGCGGTTGTCTTCATCGCCGTGACGCCGTCGCTCTCCGGTCCCGTGAACGTCGCGGCCCCGGAGGTGGTGACGAACGCGGAACTCATGGCGGCCGTGCGGCAGCGCCTGCACGTCCCTGCCGGGCTGCCGACCCCCGCCTGGCTCCTGGGTCTCGGGGGCATGATCATCCGCACCGAGGCCGAGCTCGTGCTCAAGAGCCGCTGGGTGAGCCCGCGGAGACTGCTCGACGCCGGATTCCACTTCACCTACCCCACCCTGGGTCCTGCGCTCGACGACGTCCTCGCCCGCGATTGGGTGGCCGCCCCGGAGCCGGTTCGGGCAGACTAGGAGGATGTCCGAGACCCAGACTCCCGTGTCCCCCGCTGTCACCCTGACCATCGCCGGATCCGAGGCGACGGGTGGTGCCGGCGCACAGGCAGACCTCAAGACCTTCCAGGAGCTCGGCGTCTACGGCGTCGTCGCCCTGACCTGCATCGTCTCCTTCGACCCGAAGAACGAGTGGCAGCACCGCTTCGTACCCGTCGACCAGCAGGTGATCGCCGACCAGCTCGAGGCCATCCAGTCGTGTTACCCGCTCCGTACGGTCAAGCTCGGGATGCTCGGCACCCCCGCGACCATCGACACCGTGGCCACCGCCCTGCAGAGCCAGGAATGGGACAACGTGGTCCTCGACCCGGTGCTCATCTGCAAGGGGCAGGAGCCCGGGGCAGCGCTGGACACCGATCAGGCGCTGAAGGCGAACATCCTGCCGCTGGCCACCTTCGTGACCCCCAACCACTTCGAGGCGGAGTCCCTCTCGGGTATCACCATCGAGACGATCGAGGATCTCGAGGAAGCCGCCCGGATCATCCACCGCCAGAGCGGCGCCGTCGTCCTCGCCAAGGGCGGCGTGCGGCTCGAGGGACCTGACGCCCTGGACGTGTACTTCGACGGCGAGACCCTGGAGGTGCTGTCCGCACCGAAGGTCGGAGAGGTCGCCGTCAGCGGTGCCGGCTGCACGCTCGCCGCGGCCATCGCCGCCGAGCTCGCCAAGGGCGCGGCACCCCTCGACGCCGCCCGGACCGCCAAGGCGTTCGTGACCGAGGGGATCCGCAACCGCGTGGCGTCCAACGCCCCGTTCGACGCCGTATGGCAGGGAAGCGCCCGCTCCTAGCGGGCAGGGAGGCGCATCGTGAGCACCGCGGCGGACCAGCACGAGCCAGGCGTGGACCGCGACGGTGTGCACGGTAAGGGCAGTGCCGCTGCTGAGGACGACGTCGTCGGTGACCCCGCCGCGGGCCCCGCGACGGACCCCACGACGGACGACGACGGGCGCGGGGAGAGCAGCAACCAGCGGCTCGACCGGAACTGGCAGGAGATGCTCCAGGAACTGCGGGTCATGCAGACCGGCATCCAGATCCTCACCGGATTCCTGCTGACCCTGCCCTTCCAGAGCCGGTTCGACGAACTCGACGACACGCAGGTGCTGGTCTACCTGTGCCTGGTCTGCCTGTCGGCGCTGATCACGGCCCTGGTGCTGTCATCCGTCAACCTGCATCGCGTCCTCTTCGGTCTGCGCGTGAAGGCGACCCTCGTGCAGCACACCGCGGTCATCATCCGCGTGACGATCGCGCTCGTGGGGCTCGTCCTCGCGGGCACCGCGTGGCTGATCTTCGACCTCGTGGTCGGCCGGACCGCGGGCCTCGTCGTCGCCGGATCGATCCTGCTCGTGGTGCTCCTGCTGTGGGTCGTCTATCCGTTCGCCCTCCGGCGTCGTGTCGTGCGGACCCGCGCCGCTCCCTGACCGGCGGTCGAGGAACCCCGGCAACCCCGGCGCAGCCTAGGGCGCGGCGGGCGCCGGGGTGGGGGTCGCGCCTTCCTCCGGCGCGCAGCTGAGTCCCGCCGGCGTGATGTCCACGAGCTCCGGCGGCACGAGCCCGGAGTAGGAGGGGCCCAGGATGACGTCGACCGTCCTGTCCTCGCGCTCGTCGGGCACGTAGACGGAGTCCGGGAGGGTGCGCTGCAGCGTGAACGCGTTGGCCCGCCCGCCCTCGCCCGAGACGACGACCGCGGCCCCGGCCACGGAGACGCCCTCGCGGTTGCCGATCTCGCGCACCGCGAAGGCACGCCCCCGGAGCTGATCGGCCGCGGTACCGGCGAGCCCGTCGATGGTGGTGCTGTTGTAGACGTTGACGGTGATCGCGCTCGGGTCCTGGTAGTCGAACGGACCGGCCGGGCAGGTGGAGATGGGCTCGGGGACGACGTCGGAGGACCCGAGGGTGATGTCGCCGCGCGCCAGGCCGAGGGCGACGACGACACCTGCCGCCACCAGTCCGACCAGCAGCACCAGGACCACCCCGTGCCGGATCCGGCGCATCGACGAGCGCCGCCGGCGGGCGGCGTCGTCGACCTCGAAGGCCGCCCCGAGGTCGGTCTCGGTGACGATGCGGTGGCCATGCCACTCGGTCGGGTCGCGCTTCGCCTGTGCGCGCTGCCGGCGGGGCGAGTCCTGCTCCCGCTGACGCCGCGACGATTCCTGCTCAGTCATCGAGCACGAGGACTCTCGCGTGCAGGATGCTCCGCTGGTGCAGTGCGGTCCGGACCGCACGGTGCAGGCCGTCCTCGAGGTACATGACGTCGTTCCAGACCACGACGTGCGGGAAGAGGTCGCCGAAGAACGTCGAGTCCTCGGCGAGGAGCGCCTCGAGGTCGAGGGTGGTCTTGGTGGTCACCAGTTCGTCGAGTCGCACCTGCCGGGGAGGTACTTCCGCCCAGTCCCTGGGGGTCACGTGTCCGTGGTCCGGGTAGGGCCGTCCGTCGCGTACTGCTTTGAAGATCACTGCTACAGCCTAGGTTGTTGCTTCAGCCAAAGGGAATGCGAGGGGACCCGGGCGGCGATCTCGTGGCCCAAAGGTTATGCCGCGGCGTGCGCAGGACGTCGGGGCGTCAGACGTCGACACCCTGGCCGTCGCCGGGGAGCACGTCGTCCAGCGACGGGTAGGAGGGCTGCGCTCCCGCGTGCTGGACGGCGTAGGAGCCCACCCGCACGGCGAACCGGACGGCGTCCTCGAGCGGGTCTCCGGCCCCGAGCCGCGCGGCGAGCGCTCCGACGAAGGCGTCACCTGCACCCGTGGTGTCGACGGGGGTGACCCGGGGCGCGGGCACTGCCCGGACGGGACCGCCGTCGGACACCAGTGCGCCGGCTGCACCGAGCGTCATCACCACCGACGCGAAACCGCACCCGAGGAGCGCCTCGACGACGGCCGCGTGGCCTGGTGCGTGCCCGGCGCCCAACTGGGCGAGGACCAGGGCGCCCTCGTGCTCGTTGACGACCAGCGGATCCGCGCGCAGGAACACCTCCGGGTCGACCGCGACGACCGGTGCGAGGTTCACGATCACGCGCCCGGACGCGGCGCGCACGGCCGCCTCGGTCGCAGCCGCGGGCACTTCGCCCTGGACGACGACGACGGCCGCCGCCCCGATGACGGCGGCCGACGCCGCGACGATCCGGGGCGTCATCTCCCCGTTGGCGCCGGGCAGCACCACGATGGTGTTCTCGCCGTCGTCGGACACCTCGACGACGGCCACGCCTGTGCCGCCGTCCGTCCGCTCGAGGGAGCTGAGGTCCACACCCGCCGCGGCCAGGGCCGAGAGCGCGGTGTCCGCGTAGGCGTCGGACCCGACGGCGCCGACGATGAGGACGTCGGCGCCCAGGCGTGCCGCGGCGACCGCCTGGTTGGCGCCCTTGCCGCCGGGCAGCACCGTCATGGAGCGGCCCAGCACGGTCTCGCCCGGTCGCGGGTGCCGTTCGAGCGTGACCACGAGGTCCGCGTTGATCGATCCGACGACGACGATGCCCGGCCTGCTCATGCCCAGCAGTCTTCCATGCGGCCGCCCGGTATCCGGCGGGCAGCTGCCGGACGGCGGCCGGCCGGGGACGAATACGGGGAGCGAGCACCTCGGGAACATAATGGGAGCATGCCTACGGACGCCCCCATCGACCTGCTCCCCGACGCTCCCCCCGCCCCCGGGCCGGGTGGTGCACGGCCCGCGCAGGGCCTGCTGCTCGACGTCGACGGCCCTGTCGCGAGCCCCGTCACGCGGACCGTGCCGACGAGGATCATCGCGGACCTGCTCACGCTCGCCTCCGCGGGGTGGCCGGTGGTCTTCAACACCGGGCGCTCCGACGCCTTCATCAGGGAGCAGGTCATGGCTCCGATGCTCGCCCAGGGCATCCCGGCCGGGATCACCTTCCACGCCGTCTGCGAGAAGGGCTCCACCTGGTTCTCGTTCACGGCCGACGGCGCGGGACAGGTCTTCGTGGACCGCGCGCTCGCGCTCCCGGCCAGCTTCGCCGACGACGTGAGGGACCTGGTGGAGGACAAGTACGCGGACCTGATGTTCTTCGACGAGACCAAGCTCGCCATGGTGTCCGTGGAGCAGTCCCTCGACGCGGCGAACGCCGACTACCTCGAGGCGCAGCTCTCCTTCGACAGCGACGCCCTCGACATCATGCACAGCCACGACATGGGTGCCTGCCGGCTGGACCGCGAGGAACCGGACAGCAACGGCGACATCGACTACCGCGTGGACCCCACGATCATCTCCACCGACATGGAATCGGTGCGGGTCGGCAAGGACCTCGGCGCCGAGCGCGCCCTCACGCTCATCGCCCCGCTCCTGGAGATCCCGCGGACGTGGCGGACGGTCGGTGATTCCCGCACCGACTACGCCATGGCGGACTACCTGCACGACCAGGGGTTCGACGTCGCGCACGTCGATGTGCGGCCCGCCGACGGCATCCCGGCGAAGCCCTACGAGGTGATCACGGAGGGCTCGCTCATCCACGAGGAGGCGGGAGCCGCGTTCCTCGCACGCTGCGTCGCCTCGCTCGGCTGACGCCGCGACGGCTCAGGCGGCGGGACGCGCCAGGACGTCCTCGATCGCCGCGACGACCTCGGGGGCATCCGGCTCCACGGTGGGGGCGAAACGCGCGACGACGTCCCCCTCGCGGTCGACGAGGAACTTCTCGAAGTTCCACTTCACGAGACCGGGCAGGACGCCGTTCCTGAACTTCGTCAGCTCCCCGTACAGCGGGTGCTGGTCCTTCCCTCGGACGTCGCCCTTGGACAGCAGCGGGAACGTCACACCGAACGTCGTGGAGCAGAACTCGGCGATCTGGCCGTCGTTCCCCGGCTCCTGGCCCATGAACTGGTTGCTTGGCATGCCGAGCACCACCAGGCCCTCCTCGGCATACGTCCCGTAGAGCTTCTCGAGGCCCGCGTACTGCGGGGTGAACCCGCACCTGGACGCCACGTTCACCACCAGGACGGGCCGCCCGCGGAACTCGCCGAAGGACCTAAGCGTGCCGTCGTTCATGGTGAGGTCGATCTCGTACAGGTCGGACGAGGACATTGCTGCTCCCTGATAGGTGATGGTCTCCCTGCTTCGTTCCGCCCCGCCGCACGGATGGCGGCGGGATCGGACGCGGCAGGAGCAAACGGACGCGGCGAAACGTTGGAAGGAGGGGTGGCCGCGCAGGCCTCCGCTCCACCGCAGGTCATCAACAGGATAGGGCGTGGCATGGGAATCATCGACACGTGGAAGCTGCAGCTCAGAACCACTTTCACGGACGGCGACCCCACCATCCCGCAGTGGCAGTTCGAGTTCGAGAAGGGCGATGACGCGGGCTACTTCCCCGTCGGGTCCGCAGTCTGGACGGTGCACAGCTCGATGACACCCACTGTTGCAGGCATCAGGGCCCTGCTGCTGCAGGCGCTTCACCCCGGCGCGATGGCGGGTGTCCACGCGCACTCCAGTTTCCGCGAGGAGCCGCTCGGTCGGCTGGCGAACACCATCCGCTGGATCTTCACCGTCACGTACGGCTCGAAGGTCGCAGCCCAGGAGGGGTCGGCGTTCGTGCAGCACCTCCACACGCGCGTCAAGGGTACGTACACCGACAGCCGCGGAGCCGAACGCCCCTATTCCGCAGCCGATCCCGACCTCGTGCGCTGGGTGCACCTCGCGTTCGCGGACGCCTTCGTGGCCGCCCACGCCGCATACGGCGGCCCGATCCCGGGCGGCGCGGACCGGTACGTGGAGGAGTGGGCGCACGCGGGGCACCTGATGGGTCTGGAGGCCCCCCCGCGGTCCGTGGCCGAGCTCCGGGCGCAGCTGACCGCGTTCGACGGCGAACTGACGAACAGCGACCAGGTGCAGGAGGCGCTCACCTACGTCCGCCGTCCCCCGCTCCCCCGCTCCCAGCGCCTCGGGTACCAGGTCCTGTTCGCGGGGGCGGTAGCCACCCTCGAGCCCAGGCACCGCGAGCTGCTGGGGCTCGAAGTGCCGTCCCTCGGGCCGATCCCCCTGCCCATCCGCACGGCGGTCCGGCTCGTCCTCGGCGTGATCCGGCTGGGGCTCGGCCCCGAAGGCCCCGCGGAGGCGGCGGCGAAGAAACGCATCCGACGAGTGGCGGGGACCGCGGACCCGTCGGTCGCTTAAAGCAGCTGAACCCCGGCCGAAAGGCCAGGGTTCAGCTGTGTGCATCGAGCGGAGGATGGGGGATTTGAACCCCCGAGGGCGTTAACCCAACACGCGTTCCAGGCGTGCGCCATAGGCCGCTAGGCGAATCCTCCTCCTTTGGAGCAGATACCAGAATACCCATACAAGCGGATCCTGCCGAATCGTGCCCGGCGCGGGCCTCCCAGCGCCCCCTCCCCCGCCGATTCGAAAGCCGCGCATGCTCCTGTGTAGACTATTTCCCGGCCCCTCATGTGGTGTCATCCTGTGAACTCCCCCAGGACCGGAAGGTAGCAAGGGTAAGCGGGCTCTGGCAGGTGCATGGGGGGTCTTCACTTTAAGCGAGCACGGCGGGAGGTCGGACGTGGCAGGCAGAGGCGCCGGCCGGTTTGCCCCCAGCCCCTCCGGGCAGCTGCACATCGGCAATCTCCGCACCGCCGTCGTCGCCTGGCTCTTCGCCCGGTCCACGGGCAGGACCTTCCTCCTCCGCGTCGAGGACCTCGACCGCGTGCGGGCCGGTGCCGAGGCGGAGCATCTGGCCGAGCTGGCCGCGCTGGGCATCCTCTCCGACGGGCCCGTCGTCCGCCAGAGCAGGCACGCCGGCCGCTACGAGCAGGCTCTGGGCCGGTTGCAGGCGGAGGGCCTGGTGTACGAATGCTTCTGCACGCGCCGGGACGTCGCCGAGGCCGCGAGCGCCCCGCACGGCCGGCCCGGCTTCTACCCGGGCACCTGTCGCGGGCTCGCCGAGGACGAACGGGAACGACGGCGGGCGCAGCGGCGACCGGCGCTGCGCCTCGCAGCCGGCGTCGGGACCTGGGACATCGAGGACCTGCTGGCCGGGCACGTCACCGCCCCGGTGGACGACTTCGTGCTGCAGCGGAACGACGGCGTGATCGCCTACAACCTCGCGGTCGTGGTCGATGACGCCGCCCAGGGGATCGACCAGGTGGTGCGGGGCGACGACCTGCTCGAGTCCGCTCCGCGGCAGGCCTACCTCGCCTCGCTGCTCGGCCTGCCGGTCCCCACGTACGCCCATGTACCCCTGGCCGTCTCGCCCGAAGGCCGCCGCTTGGCAAAACGGGACGGCGCTGTGACACTGGAGGACCTCGCACGGCTGGGCTGGTCACCGCACGCGGTGCTGGACGTCATCCTGGCGTCGCTGGGCCTTCCCGAAGGGTCGCTCGAAGCGGCTCTCGCATCATTCGACCCCACCCGGCTGCCCCGTGATCCGTGGGTCGTTGACCCTGCAGTCCTGTCCGCCGGCCCGTTCCCGACCCCCGCCGGTCCGGCATGCAAACCGTCAGCACCAACCGATAAGGTTCTTCCGTGAGTACAGCCCTCTACCGCCGCTACCGTCCCGAGACCTTCGCGGACGTCATCGGCCAGGAGCATGTCACCGAACCCCTGATGGCGGCCATCGACAAGGACCGCATCAACCACGCGTACCTCTTCTCCGGGCCCCGCGGGTGCGGCAAGACCACCTCTGCCCGCATCCTCGCCCGCTGCCTCAACTGCGCCCAGGGCCCCACCTCCACCCCGTGCGGCACCTGCGACAGCTGCGTCGAGCTCGCCCGCAACGGGTCCGGCAGCCTGGACGTCATCGAGATCGACGCCGCCAGCCACGGCGGCGTGGACGACGCCCGTGACCTCCGCGAGCGCGCCACCTTCGCACCCGTGCGTGACCGCTTCAAGATCTTCATCATCGACGAGGCCCACATGGTCACGTCGGCGGGCTTCAACGCACTCCTGAAGATCGTCGAGGAGCCGCCGGAGCACATCCTGTTCATCTTCGCGACCACGGAGCCGGACAAGGTGATCGGCACCATCCGCTCCCGCACGCATCACTACCCGTTCCGCCTCGTCCCGCCCGAGCCCCTCATGGCCTACCTCGAGCAGCTCTGCCGGCAGGAGAACGTGCCGGTGGCACCCGGCGTGCTCTCGCTCGTCATCCGCGCCGGCGGCGGCTCGGTGCGCGACTCCCTCTCCGTGCTCGATCAGCTGATGGCCGGTGCGGGCGAGAACGGGCTCGACTACGAGCTCGCGGTCTCGCTCCTGGGCTACACGCATGCCACGCTGCTCGACGACGTCGTCGAGTCCGTCGCCGCCGGGGACGCCGCCACGGTGTTCAACGCCGTGGACCGCGTGATCCAGACGGGGCACGACCCGCGCCGTTTCGTCGAGGACCTGCTGGAGCGCTTCCGCGACCTGATCGTCATCAACGCCGTCCCCGAGGGTGCGGCGTCGATCCTCCGCGGCGTCCCGGACGACCAGCTGAACCGCATGCGCTCCCAGGCCAACCAGCTGGGTGCGGGCGAGCTCTCCCGCGCAGCCGATGTCACCAACACGGCCCTGACCGAGATGACCGGTGCCACCTCGCCGCGCCTGCACCTCGAACTCCTCTGCGCCCGGCTGCTGCTCCCGGCCGCGGACGCCACGGTCCGCGGCACCCTGGCGCGGGTGGACCGCATCGAGCGCCGCCTCGAGTACGCCGCCGGCACCTCCGCTGCGGAAGCCTCGGCGGAGGCCCCCGCCGAGGAAGTGCCGAAGACACCGGCCCGTCCCCGCCTCGATGTCCCCCGGACGGCGGAGGAGGCCGCGGCCCGCTGGTCGCTGCCCGCAGCCGACCCGGCCGCTCCCGCCGTCGCTGCCGCAGGACCGGGCGCGCACTCCCCCGCCGTCCCCGGAGCGTCCCGCGGCGACCGGCCGGGCGCATTGCCTGCCGACTCGTCCCCCGACTGGGGTGGCAGCTGGGGCGTCTCCACGGATTCCGCGTTCGCGGAGTCCGAGCCGTCGAAGGGCGGACCGGCGAAGCAGCCCGCAGCGGGCGGATCCTCGAGTCCCTCCGGTCAGGCCCCGGCAGCGCCGGCCACGTCGCCTGCCGCTCCCGGGCCCGGGTCTCCGGCGGAACGGCCGGCGAGCGGCCACGCTCCCGCCGCGGCCGATGCTGCGGTGCCTGCTGCGTCGTCCTCGGCGCAGCCTGCCGCGCCGGCTCTCGGCGCACCGCAGCAGGACGACGGACGCGCTCGATCCGGTGGCGGCGAGCGGCAGCCGCCGGCCGATCTGCAGGCCGGGACCGAACGCGGCCCGCGTCCCGACGCCGTGGGTGGTCCGTCGAACGGGGCCCCCGCCCACGAGGGGAACGCGCCGTCCTGGGGTGCGCCCACCCAGCCGCAGGACGGACCGCACGAGCCTGCCCAGGGCACCCCGCAGGAGCCGGCGCGAGGACCGGTCCAGGGCGGACCGCAGATGCCTGCCCAGGGCACCCCGCAGCAGGGGCAGCCTCAGCAGGAGGCCCGCCGCCCGGACCAGGGCCAGCCCGGCCAGCCCGGCCAGCAGAGCCAGCCCGGTGCGTCCGGCGCCTCCGGCGGCAGCGTCGAGATGATCCGCCGTGCATGGCCCGAGATCATGGACGAGGTCGCCCGGATCAAGCGGGCCACGTGGCTGATCGTCAACGTCTCCGCGAAGCCGCGCTCCTTCGAGGGCAACCAGTTGGTGCTGGCCTTCGCCAACCAGGGCAACGCCATCGGCTTCCAGCGCGGCCCCCACGTGGACAACGTGAAACAGGCCATCCACACGGTCCTCGGGCTCACGTGTTCCATCGAGGCGGTCCACGACGCCGGCGGGGCAGGTGAGTCGGGCCCAAAAGTACCGGCCAGTCAGGCGGCCCCGGGCAGTAACCCGGGCCTCGGCACTCCCGCGCCGTCGATCGCTCGCAGTGGCGCTGACGGTGCCCGCACCGGTGGGGTGAACTCTCCTGCCGTTGGACCCGCCACTCCGCCGTCGCCCGTCACGGCGACCGTGGCCGGGGCGGAAGCCCGGCCCCCTGCCGCTGAGCGGTCGGCGGCTCCGTCGGTGCCGCCATCAGTGCTCGCAGCGGGGACCCCTTCCGGGGACGCCCTGTCCACCCGCGAGCAGGCTCAGCCGCCCTCCGCATCCACCCGCAACGGCAGCCACCCGGCAACCCGTCCCGTGGTCCGAGGCGTCGAGCCCGGCCGCACCCCGGACCGGCCGGGCGGCACTCCGGGGAACGCCCCGCAGGGCAGGCCGGGCAGCACAGGCTCCCGCCGGGCGGACACCCGTGGACCGGGCCGGGCCGCCGCGCCCACCGACGGTCCGGGGTCGGAGTCCGTCAGCGCGTGGGATCCCTCGATGTCGGACGACTCATGGGCGCTCGTCGAGCCTCCCGAGGAAGCCTTCGACCCCGGGAACGACTGGGGGCAGGTGCCGGACGATCCCTACGAGCGGCGCTCCCGGGAACCGCAGGCAGCGGCAACGCGTCCTGCCCCTGCTCCCTCGCCGGCTCGCAGCGGCGTTCCGGCTGAGCCCGCGTCGGCGCCCGCACCGCAGCGGGTGCCAGGACCCACCCCTGCGGCACAGGTTGCCGAACCGGCACCGTCCCGGTCGGTGGTCTGGAGTCCTCCCGCAGCCACGTCGCCGCCCGCTTCCCCGGCCGCGACCGCGACCGCGCCGGCGCCCGCGCCGCCCCGCGGCCTGGCAGGCTCGGGTGCACGCGGCCCCGTACCGGACCGGTCATCAGGATCCGCCGCATCCACCGATCCCGCGGGGTCCACCGGAGCTGCAGGAGTTGCAGGAGCCACGGCCGGCAACGGCACCGGGTCCACCCGGTCCGTCGCCCCCTCCGGATCGGTTGGAACCGCTGCCCCTGATCGTCCGGCTCCCGCCGGGACCATCCGGCCGAAGCCGATCAGCCGCTATCAGCAGCTCCTCGACGAGGCCGAGCGGAAGCGTGCCGAAGAGGCTGCGGCCGCCCGCGGTGCCGTGGACAGGCGCTTCGTGGTGGACGAGCCCAGCGCGGATGACGAGACCATCGAGGAGTCCGGACTCGTGGGCCGCACGGCGATCGAACGTATCCTCAACGGTCGGCTCGTCGAGGAACGCAGCATCGACGGTCAGTGACGCCGCCCGGCGCGTAAGGGCATGCCGAGGGCGGAATCGGTCTGCCGTGCGACCTGCCGGCGGCCGTGCAGGGCGGACAATGGAGGGGCGCTCCCGTGCCCGTCGCGGGGTGGCGAGCAGCATGCCGACGGCCACGACGAAGTCGGTCAACCAGACAGCAGAAAAGGGACCATCGTGTACGAAGGTGCAGTGCAGGAGCTGATCGACGAGCTCGGACGCCTGCCGGGGGTAGGACCGAAGTCGGCCCAGCGCCTCGCGTTCCACATCCTGGAGGCGGACGGCGAGGACATGAAGCGCCTCGTCACCGCGATCACCACGGTCAAGGAACGCGTGAAGTTCTGCACCATCTGCGGCAATGTCGCGGAACAGGACAAGTGCGCCATCTGCCGCGACCCCCGCCGCGACCCGTCCATGATCTGCGTGGTCGAGGAGTCCAAGGACGTGATCGCCGTCGAGCGCACACGCTCGTTCCGTGGCCGGTACCACGTCCTCGGAGGCGCGATCAATCCCATCGCCGGTGTGGGCCCGGACCAGCTGCGCATCCGCGAACTACTGTCCCGTCTCTCGGACGAGCAGGTCCAGGAGATCATCATCGCCACCGACCCCAACCTCGAGGGTGAGGCGACGGCCACCTACCTGGTGCGCATGCTGAAGACCATCGGCATCCCGGTGACCCGCCTCGCCTCCGGCCTGCCGGTCGGCGGCGACCTCGAATACGCCGACGAGGTCACCCTCGGACGGGCCTTCGAGGGCCGCCGCGCCATGTCCTGACACGAGACCCGGCCCCGAGACCCGACGTCAGCCCCGACGAAGGCCCGACGCGGGGCGACCCTGGTCCGTGCGGATCGGGACGCCCCGTCGGACAGCGAGCGTCAGGACACGGGGACCGTCAGGCGATGCGTGTCCCCTGCGCCAGGCGCCTGGCCGGCATGGTCAGTCTCCGGCGACCGACGAGCAGGAGCCCTCCGGCCAGCAGGAGCTGGAGTCCGAGGCCCAGCGGCCAGATCGGCACGCCCTGCGGCAGCGGCTGGCGCCCGCCCATCGACTCCTCGCAGGTGACCTCGAGGTCCGGCCCCGCCTGGGCCGAGCGCACCCCCTGGCTGACCGTCTCCATGACGCCCGGCGCGTAGTAGCCGCCCGCCATCCCGCCCGGCGCCGGGTCGGCGTCCGCTTCGGGAAGGTTGTACGGCACGGCGTCGGCGACCACCACGAACGGGTTCGCCGCGAGCAGCCACGTGATGTACTGCGTGTCGGGGAGGTCGGAGGTGTAGGTCTGGGTCTGGCACACCGCCTCGGCGCCCTCTTCCGGGATGCCCATGCTGTCGAGGCTGCTCTCCGGATAGGTGTAGTACGAGGACCGCACGGTGCGTTCCTCCATCACGAGCGTGGTGCTCAGCCCGAAGACGATCACGGTGCCGACCGCCAGCAGCGCCACGAGCATGTACGTGCTGACGATCGAGAACAGGGGCCGGTTGGCCAGCGCCGAGACGCCCACGCCGATGGCGCAGACGACGCCGAGTTCCATCGCGAGCATGACGAGCGAGACCAGCGCCTCCGCGGCGTTGACCCCTCCCAGCGCCAGGGCCCAGAAGATGAAGGGGCTGCTGAGGACGAGGAACGCGAGTGATCCCACCCAGGAAGCGAGCCATTTGCCGATGAGCAGCTGCCCGGGGGTCAGCAGGGTCACCTGGAGGATCGCGAGGGTGCCGCCCGCCCTGTCGCCGTTGACGGCGTTCGCGGACAGCCCCGGAGCGACGAGGAGGCCGAACAGCAGCACGAAGCCGACCACCAGGTCGAACAGGATTCCGCCCTCGTTGCCGGTCGCCCCGAGGAACGCCGTCCCGAGCACGAAGATGAAGGCAATCACGACGAACCAGATGGCGAGCATCCAGTACCAGCCCCTGCCCCGCAGGCGCTGGCGCATCTCGAGGGAGAATACGGTCATGACGGCGGACCGGAAGGGCAGCCTCGCGGAGGACCGGACGGGCTGCGGTGAGGAGGGTTCGGTCACAGTGCTCATAGTCGGTCCGTATCCAGGCTCATGTAGGTCTCTTCGAGGGCGCCTCCTGCGGGCGCGAAGGCGGTGACGACGACATCGGCCATCACCAGGGTGCGCAGCAGCCAGGAGGCTTCCGCCGTGCTGCCGAGCTGGACGAGGAACTCCTCACGCCGGGAGTCCCCGCGCCTCTCGAAGCGCACCCCGTAGCTCTGCAGTGCCTCCGCGAGCGCCGCCATGGGCTGTGCCTGGACGTAGTAGCGGCGGGTCTGGCTGCCGGCCTCGTCGAGCGTCTGGCTCTTGACGGACTGCCCACGGCTGACGAAGACGGCACGGTCGGCGATCTCGTCGAGCTCCGACAGGACGTGGCTGGACACGACGACGGTCTTGCCCGCCGCGGCCAGCGCGCGCAGGAGGGATCGCAGTTCCACCCGCGATCCTGGGTCGAGCCCGGACGCGGGCTCGTCGAGGAGCAGTACCTGCGGGTCGTGGATGAGGGCCCGGGCGAGGCTGAGCCGCTGTTGCTGTCCCCTGGAGAGCACGCGCGCCGGCCGCCGGCCGAATTCGGTGAGGTTCACGGTGACCAGCAGCTCTTCGGCGCGCCGGGCGCTGTCGGCGCCGCTCATGCCGTAGAGGGCACCGACGGTCCTCAGCACTTCGACGGCGGTGAGGGACTCCCACACACCGAGCGTGTCCGGCATCCACCCGATCCGGCTCCGCACCTCCCCCGGCTGCGTGACGGGATCGAAACCCGCCACGCGCACGGTACCGAGATCGGGCGCCAGCAGGCTCGCCATGATCAGCATCAGAGTCGTCTTGCCGGAGCCGTTGGGACCGATCAGAGCGGTCACTTCCCCGGGCGGAGCCACGAAATCGATGTCGCGGATCGCCTGCACCGAGCCGAAGCTCCGTGCAACCCCCTCGACAACGATTCCCCCAAATTCGTCTGTCATGGTACGAGCGTAGGCGACACCGCCGCATCCGGGCCGCAGGGCGGCACGAAAAGGCCGCCCTGCGGGGCTGTTCTTAATCCGACCCGGACTTTGAGCGCGCAAACGGCCCGCCGCTACACTGGCACGGGTGTCGGATTCCCGTCCGACGTCCCCGAGGCGCCGGTGCTGCCGGCCCTGGATTCCAAGTCAGCACGGCGAGGTCCGCCGTCGTCCCCAGTGAGCGAGTGCATGAGCCTCATAGTCCAGAAATTCGGCGGATCCTCCGTAGCCGACGCCGAGGGCATCAAGCGGGTCGCGCGGCGCGTCGTGGACACGCAGGCCGCGGGCCACCGAGTGGTGGTCGTCGTCTCCGCCATGGGTGACAGCACCGACGAGCTGCTCGACCTCGCCGCCCAGGTCAGCCCGACGTCGGACGCCCGCGAGATGGACATGCTGCTGAGCGCGGGCGAGCGTATCTCCATGGCACTGCTCGCCATGGCCATCCACGGGGCCGGCGCCTCCGCCCAGTCCTTCACCGGCAGCCAGGCCGGCATGATCACGGATGCGATCCACGGCAAGGCGCGCATCATCGCCGTCTCGCCCCACCGCATCCTGACCGCCATCGAGAAGGGCGACATCGCGATCGTCGCCGGGTTCCAGGGCATGAGCCGTGAGAGCAACGACATCACCACCCTGGGCCGCGGCGGGTCCGACACCACCGCCGTCGCGCTCGCTGCAGCCCTCGACGCCGACGTCTGCGAGATCTACACCGACGTCGACGGTGTCTACACCGCGGATCCGCGCGTCGTCGCGTCCGCGCAGAAGATCGACACCATCTCCAGCGAGGAGATGCTGGAGATGGCCGCCTCGGGCGCGAAGATCCTGCACCTGCGCTGCGTCGAGTACGCGCGGCGCTTCGGGGTGCCCCTCCACGTCCGCTCCTCCTTCAGCCACAACGAGGGCACCTGGGTGCTGCCCAGCCCTGACGACCAGATCAAGATTCAAGAAGGAGAACCATTGGAACAGCCCATCATCTCCGGTGTAGCCCACGACCGCTCGGAAGCGAAGGTCACCGTCGTCGGCGTGCCGGACATCCCCGGTAAGGCGGCGGAGATCTTCGGGATCGTCGCGGGTGCCAACACCAACATCGACATGATCGTCCAGAACGTCTCGACCCACGGCTCGGGCCGCACGGACATCTCGTTCACCCTGCCGATCGTCGACGGCGCCGAGGCCCTCGCCGCGCTCGGTGCAGCGCAGGACCGCGTGGGCTTCGAGACGGTGGAGTACAACGAGAAGATCGGGAAGCTCTCCCTGATCGGCGCGGGCATGCGCTCCAACCCCGGTGTCTCGTACCGGTTCTTCCGCGCCCTGTCCGATGCCGGCGTGAACATCGACATGATCTCCACGTCGGAGATCCGCATCTCCGTGGTCACGGGCGCCGATCTGCTCGACGACGCCGTCCGCGCCGTCCATGCCGCCTTCGAGCTCGACGGCGACACCACGGCCACCGTCTACGCCGGCTCCGGGCGCTGACACCACCCGCTCCGCCGGCGCCGGCGCCGGCCCGACCTTCGCCGTTCCTGGTTCTCGACACCGGTGTGCGTGTCGGAGGCCGACGCGCGGGGGTACCCGGACACTCGCCGGTGAAGGCAGGAACGACGACGGCGCCGACATGACGAAGGCCGGTGGATCGATGATCCACCGGCCTTCGTCATGGGCCCTTACGGGCGGTCACTGCTGCCGGTGCTACTTGCCGCCGGTCGGAGTGGTCGCCTCGCGAGGACCGGTGACGAGCTTGTCCGCCGGGCTGACGGTGGGGAGCTCGGCCGCAGGCTGAGCGGCGGGCTGGACCGCAGCGGTGCCCTTCCCGTCGACGACGACCGTCACGTAGGTCACGGCCGAGGAACCGTCGTAGGTCACGCGGCCCACGTAGGAGCCGGCGGCGAGGCCGGTCCAGTTGAGGGTGACGGAACCCTTGGTGCCGTTCGCCAGGGCGAGCGGGTTGGGCGTCAGGGTCGCGTTCTTCTCCGCGCCCGTCAGGATCGCCGCGTCGATGCTACCGGCGGTCGGCGCGTTGCCGGTGCTGGCGTACAGGTTGGCGATGATCCGGTAGTTGCCCGGTGCCGGGTTCTCGAGCGTGATGGTCTCGCTCGCGTCCGACGTCGCCACCTGGGTGACGGTGCCGGCCGGCGTGACGAGGAACATGTCGAAGTCGGCAGTCGGGTCGCTGGAGAGGACGGAGAACTTCGCGACCGGGGCGCCTGCGGGGACGGTGACGTCCTTGACGGCGTTGGAGGCGTCGTTCCCGTTGACCAGGCCACCGGGAACCAGGTTGATGGCCGAGGAGTCCGCCTTGGCGAGGCCCTGCAGCGTCATCCTGATCGGGGTGTTCGTCCCCGAGGTGACCTCGAACGTTCCGCTGCCGTCGGGGCCGGCGGAGGTGAAGGCCGCCTCGGCGGGAGCGTTGACGGCCTGGGGGCGGACGGCCACCGGTGAGGTGACGGTCTTGCCCTGGCCGGCCCAGGTGAGCGAACCGGCGGCGAACTTGCCGAACGGCGCTCTCTGGTTCTCGAAGGAGACCTTGAACGTGCGCGTCTCGCCGGCGGCACTGAAGTTGAGGATCGACGGCGTGACCGTGACCTTCACTCCGGGGACGTTGGCGGTGGCGCGGTAGAGGCCGGGCGTGACAGCGGTGACCGTGCGGGTCACCTCGGTGCGACCGGTGAGGTTCCCGAGCGCGAACGACGGGACGTTGGTGTCCTTGGCGGCGACGGGCGGGAGGCCCGGGATGCCGAGCTCCACACCGGTGCCCGCGATGAAGCGCAGGTAGTCATCGGCGTTCTGGTCGTACACCAGCCCCGGACTGAGGACGGAGGCCGGGTTGATGTGGCCGGCGCCCACGGCGAGGACGTCGGTCTCGACGCCGCCGGTGGCGGTCTTCAGCGGGGTGGCCGTGGTCATCATGGCGGACTTCACGGTCGCCGGCGACCAGGTGGGGTTCTTGCTCAGCACGAGTGCGCCGAGACCGGCGACGTGGGGCGACGCCATGGAGGTTCCGGACAGGAAGCCGAACTGTGCGCCGTTGGAGCCCACCGTGGAGACGCCCGCGAGGACGGCCACGCCGGGAGCCGTGACATCGGGCTTCAGGAGATCGGAATCGGTGGCGAGCAGCGGGCCGCGCGAGGAGAACCCGGCGACCTGCGGGGTGGGAGGCAGCGGCTTGCCCGTGGTGTCCGTGGGCTTCAGGGCGACCGTGATCGACGGGTTGGCCGCGACCTTCGCCTTGAGCTCGAGGGCCTCGGGAGCGTTGACGTGCACCGTGGGGATGACGTGCTGGTCGGTGTCCGTCGAGGAGTCGACCAGGTTCACGAGGATCATGCCCACGCCGCCGCCGCGCTTGACCTCGGCGCTCTTGGCGGTGCGGTCGACGACGCCCCGGTCGCAGACCACGATCTTGCCGGCGATCTTCGCGGGATCCAGGGTGTTGGGACCGCAGAGGTTCGGGTTGACGGCACCCGGGGCTGCGACGTTCGCGGCGACGACGACCGGGCTGGCCGGGACGCCGGTGCGCATGATCGAGGCACCGCGGTACTTGGAGCCGTCGGAGAACTCGGCCGTGCCCTGCAGTTCGTAGTTGAACGTGCTCGCGGCGACCGTGGTCATCCAGGGAGCGCCGTGGTTGACGGTGCTCGGGGTGGGGCCGGAGTTGCCGGCGGATGCGGCGACGAAGATGCCCGCGGACGTGGCCGAGAGGAAGGCGAGGGACACGGGGTCGGTCGTCGTCGTCGTGCTGCCCGAGATGGAGTAGTTGAGGACGTCCACGCCGTCGAGGATGGCCTGGTTGATGGCCGCGATCGATGCGGAGGAGTAGCAGCCACCGGTGCTGGCGTCGTTGTCCTCCCAGCAGGTCTTGTAGACGGAGATCTTGGCGGCCGGGGCCACACCCGAGGAGACACCGAAGTTCCGGCCGTCGACGGTCTGCGTGACGCCCGCGTTGCCGGCCGCCGTGCTGGCGGTGTGCGTGCCGTGGTTGTCGATGTCCACGGGGGAGATGACTTCCTGGGGTGCGCGGTCCTCTTCGGGGACGCTCGCGAGGAACGTGTCGGCGAAGTAGCGCGCCGAGATGACCTTGGAGTTGCAGAGGCTGCCGTCGAAGTCCTCGCCGACCTGGCAGTCACCGACGAAGGTGCTGCCGTCCGACTTCAGCATGGCGATCTCGCCGGCTGCGTTGAGGTAGGGCTCGCCCACCTTGGGCTTGGAGTTGCCCTTGAGCGGCTTGACCGGGCTGCCGGCGAAGAAGGGGTTGTCGGGCGCGTAGCCGGTGTCGATGACGCCGACGACGGTGCCCGCACCGGCGTTCTTCTCGCCGCCGAACTGGCTCTTCCAGATGCCCTTGTTGCCGTTGAGTCCGAGGAAGTCGATGCTCGAGTAGTCCGGGGCATTCTCGACGTCCGGTGCCACGAGCAGGACCTTGTCGCTCTTGGCGAGTTCCACGGCCTGGTCGGTGCTGAGGTCCGCGGCGAAGCCGTTGAGCGCGGCCGTGTAGGTGTGGTTGATCTCGATGTTCTTCTCGGCGGCCACCTCCTGCTGCTTGGTCTCGAGGAACTCGGAGTACTGCTGCACGTTCTCAGCGGCGGCGTCGAGCTTCGTGCCCTGCTGCGGCTTGGTCGGCGCGATGCCTTCGACGCCGCCCTCGTAGGTGGCGACCGGCTTGTCGGCGAGCACGACGATGTACTTGCCATCCGGGTACTGCGCGGGGTCGAGCTCCTTGGCCGGCGCCTTCTGGGGCGTGACCGAGGTGGCCGGAGCGGGGGCTGCGAAAGCAGCCGGCGCCACGGCCGTCGATGTCACCAGCAGCGGCAGACCAAGAACGATAGCCGTGGCAGTGCGCAGGGTGCTGCGCCCCGGCCCGGCTTTTCTCCGTTGTGTCATTGGAAGGTAGTGCCTCTCGTGAAAGTGCGGGCCGGCCGTGACCGTTCCCCCTACGCCGTGGACTCCTGGATAGGATCCCCCGCTTGTGATCATGATCACAACCGCCACAGCAGTCACAACTTACCTGAGGCAACACACCGTGACCAGTCCGCCGCGGGCATGTTTCCCAGAATTTGCACAGGCCATGTACCAATCGGGGGCGGGGTGATAATGGAACAATGCACGCCGGCCTCCTGACCCGCCTCCCCGAGGCCGAGTGGCAGGAGCGCGAGCGGGAGCACCAGGTGCGGGTGGCCCGCTTCTCCGGGCCCTACCTGGAGCGGCGGTCGCGCGGGGAGAAGCACCCCGTGGAGGACTTCCTCTTCACCTACTACAACCAGAAGCCGGGTCAGCTCCTGCGCTGGCACCCCGGCGCCGGTGTCGTCCTCACGGGACCGGCGGCAGCCGAGCGCGGCGGCTGGAAGTACTACACCGCCGACGACGGGATCCGGGTGGACGTGGGGCGGTTCGCCCGCGAGCGCCGCGACGCCATCGACTTCGCCCGGCTGATCCTGGGCCGCACCGCAGCACGGCCCGCGCAGTTCGGCTGCTTCGGGCTGCACGAGTGGGCCATGGCCTACCGGTCGTCCGTCAACGGCGTGCGGCACGAGTACCTGGAGCTGCGCCTCGGTGCGGGAGGCACGGACGCCGTCGTCGACTCCTCCCGCATCCGCTGCACCCACTTCGACGCCTTCCGCTTCTACACCCCGGAAGCCGTCCCCCTCAACGAGCACGCCCCCACCCGCGAGACCCAGCGCGACCTCGAGCAGCCCGGCTGCCTCCACGCGAACATGGACCTGTACAAGTGGGCGTACAAGCTCACGCCCCTGCTGCCGAGTGATCTCGTCATGGACTGCTTCGAGCTGTCCTGGCGCATCCGCACCATGGACATGCGGGCCTCGCCGTACGACCTCGACGCATGGGGCTACACGCCGATCAGGATCGAGACGGCCGAGGGCAAGGCGGAGTACGTGCGCCTGCAGCGCGGGTTCGCCGAGGAGTCGCAGTCGCTCCGGGGGACGCTCCTCCAGCACCTCGAGCAGGCACTGGCCCTCGTCTGACGACGGGAAGGACGATGGCGGGACTCCCTGCCGTCGTCCTTCGTTGTGCTTCCACCAGCCGCTACGCTGGAGGCCAGCCGAAGGGGACCCACTGATGACACCCGACCCGACATCGACCAGACGTCGACCCAGCCGCGCCGTCGCACGCCTCAGCCTCCCCCTCGCGGCTCTCTCCCTCGCCCTGTCGGCCTGCACCCAGGGCGGGCCACCGGCCGAACCGACAGATCAGGAAACCGCCGTGCAGTCCTCCACTCCCCAGCCCTCGCCCACCGGCACCCCCACGGCGGACGGCAGCCCGACGCCCGCCGCCCCGACCGACGCGCCCTCGACGCCGGCCGCCGCCGCGGACAATGCCCTGCTCACCATCTCCCTCCAGCAGGACGCCGGTGCGGAGCCCGTGCAGTACGTCCTCGAGTGCGTCGACGGCGCACCCGGTCCCGCCTCGACCCTCCCGGGCGCCGAGGCGGCCTGCGCGGCCCTCTCCCGGCTCGGTACGGCGTTCTTCACGGCGCAGCCGAACAAGGACGTCATGTGCACGCAGCAGTACGCCGGGCCGCAGACCGCGAGCATCACGGGTGACTTCAACGGCACGTCCGTCCTCGCGTCCTTCGCCCTGACGGACGGCTGCGAGATCTCCCGCTGGGACAAGGCCCGCGACCTGCTGGGGGCACCCGGGACGCTGTAGGGGATCGGGTCGGGCTTCCGCGGGCACGGGTTACTCAGCGGAGCACCTCGACGAGGGCGACCCAGGAGAACAGGATCCCCCCGACGACCGCGAGGACACACCCCACGGCGAGCCACGCGAGCCCTGGGCCGGGAGCCCCGACGAGAAGCAGCGCCGCACCGGCTGCGAACGGGCCGAGAGGGAGCGCCCCCGTGAGGATCTTCACTGCACGTTCGGTGCGCGTCCGGCCCTTCTCGGCGGTGATGAGGCGGAGGGCGTGCACCTCGAGGCCGAGCACGACGAGGAATGCGGCGAGCACCTCGAGTCCGTGAGCCCAGGCCGGCTGGGCCGGGGCGAGCCCGATCGCACCGACCACGATCGCGAGTGTGAGCGTGCCGATCGCCGCGGCGGCGCGGGCCGGCAGCGCCGGCGACCCGATGATCGCGGAGATGTTGACCGACATGGCCACGATGAGCAGGCCGGCGAGCGCCGCAGTCGCCCCGACCATGGCGACATTGAACTCCGACCACGCCTCGAGGGACTCCGCCATGGCCCGCATCCTACGGCAGGGCGGCGGCGCGGGCCCGGCGGGCACGGGTGCCCGGCGAAACCCCGGTAGACTGGACGCGCAAGCTCGCGGAGCGCCGGTGTCGACCCAGATGGTCCCGACACGGCGTGAGACGGCACTTCCGGGCTACTGCTTACCCACTGCTCACTCACAGGAGTTGCCGGATGCCCCGGATTGTTGTCGACGTCATGCCCAAGCCCGAGATCCTCGACCCGCAGGGTAAGGCGATCGCAGGGGCACTCCCCCGGATCGGCCTCACCGGTTTCGCCGGCGTCCGCCAGGGCAAGCGGTTCGAGCTGACCGTGGACGGGGAGGTCACCGACGAACTCCTCGAGCAGGCCCGCCACGCCGCCACCACGCTGCTCTCCAATCCCGTCATCGAGGACGTCACCCGCGTGGAGGTTCTCGAGGAGGACGACCAGTGAGCGTCGAGACTCCCCTGATCGGTGGACCCCAGCCGCTCGCTGCCGACAGCGGGAACGGCCCGCTCGACGGCGTCACCGTCGGCGTCGTCACGTTCCCCGGCACCCTGGACGACCGCGACGCGGCCCGTGCCGTGCGGATCGCGGGCGGCAGCGCCGTCCAGCTCTGGCACGGCGACCACGACCTGCGGGGCGTCGACGCCGTCATCATCCCCGGCGGCTTCTCGTACGGCGACTACCTGCGCGCCGGCGCCATCTCCCGCTTCGCGCCGCTCATGGAGCAGATCACGGCAGCGGCCTCCGGCGGCACGGACGCCCTCCCCGTGTTGGGCATCTGCAACGGGTTCCAGGTCCTCACCGAGGCGCACCTGCTGCCCGGGTCGATGATCAAGAACAACTCCCTGCACTTCCTCTGCCGCGATCAGCGCCTGCGCGTCGAGAACGCCGACACGATGTGGACCTCGGAGTACGCGCAGGGCGAGGAACTCGTCATCCCGCTCAAGAATCAGGACGGGCAGTTCGTCGCCGACAACCGCACCCTCGACGAGCTCGAGGGCGAGGGCCGCGTCGTCTTCCGCTACGTCGACGGCAACCCCAACGGCTCGCGCCGGGACATCGCCGGCATCTCGAACGCCGCCGGCAACGTCGTCGGGCTCATGCCGCACCCCGAGCACGCCGTCGAGGCGGGCTTCGGCCCCGACTCCTCGGCGCGCGGCGCCGTGGACGTGCGCGGCGGCACCGACGGGCTCGGCATCTTCACCTCGGTACTCAAGAAACTGGTGGGCTAAATGACTGCGGAGACCACGCAAAAGTTCAACATCGACACGGTCGCGAACGCGGAGACCACCCCGGGGCAGGCGCTCCCCTGGGCCGAGCTCGGCCTCAAGGAGAACGAGTACAGGCGCGTCGAGGAGATCCTCGGCCGCCGCCCCACCGGCGCCGAACTCGCCATGTACTCGGTGATGTGGAGCGAGCACTGCTCCTACAAGTCCTCCAAGGTGCACCTGCGCCAGTTCGGCGAGAAGGTCACCGACGCCATGAAGGAGCACCTGCTCGTGGGCATCGGTGAGAACGCCGGCGTCGTCGACATCGGTGACGGCTGGGCCGTGACCTTCAAGGTGGAGAGCCACAACCACCCGTCCTTCGTGGAGCCCTACCAGGGCGCTGCGACCGGCGTCGGCGGGATCGTCCGCGACATCATCTCGATGGGTGCGCGCCCCGTCGCGGTCATGGATCCGCTGCGCTTCGGGGCGATCGACCACCCCGACACCGCACGCCTCGTGCACGGGATCGTCGCCGGCATCGGCGGCTACGGCAACTCCCTCGGCCTGCCGAACATCGGCGGCGAGGTGGTCTTCGACTCCGTGTACCAGGGCAACCCGCTGGTCAACGCCCTCGCCGTCGGCGTGCTGCGGCACGAGGACATCCGCCTCGCCAACGCCTCCGGTGCCGGCAACAAGGTGGTCCTCTTCGGTGCCCGTACCGGCGGGGACGGCATCGGCGGCGCCTCGGTGCTCGCGTCGGAGTCCTTCGACTCCTCGAAGCCCTCGAAGCGCCCCGCGGTGCAGGTGGGCGACCCGTTCGCCGAGAAGGTGCTCATCGAGTGCTGCCTCGAGCTGTTCAAGGCCTCCGTGGTCGAGGGCATCCAGGACCTCGGCGCAGCGGGCATCTCCTGTGCGACGTCGGAGCTGGCCTCGAATGGCGACGGCGGCATGCACGTGGAGCTCACCAACGTGCTGCTCCGCGATCCGTCGCTCACCCCCGGCGAGATCCTCATGTCGGAGTCGCAGGAACGCATGATGGCCGTGGTGACGCCCGAGAACGTGGCCGCGTTCGAGGCGATCATGGACAAGTGGGCCGTGGAGTACTCCTGGCTCGGCGAGGTCACCGACACCGGCCGCCTCATCATCGAGTGGGACGGCGAGAAGATCGTCGACGTCGACCCCCGCACCGTCGCACATGAGGGGCCCGTCTACGAACGCCCCTATCACCGCCCCGAGTGGCTCGACGGCGTCCAGGCGGATGCCTTCACCACCTCGCCTGCGGGCTCCGGGCGGCCCGCCGACCTGCGCGAGGCCGTCCTCGAGCTCATGGCCTCGCCGAACATGTGCGCGAAGGACTGGGTGACCGACCAGTACGACCGCTACGTCCAGGGCAATACCGCGCTCGCGATGCCCGACGACGCCGGCGTGGTCCGCGTCGACGAGGAGACCGGCCTCGGCGTCGCGATCTCCACGGACGCCAACGGGCGGTACTCGTACCTGAACCCGTACGAAGGCGCGCGCCTGGCTCTCGCCGAGGCGTACCGCAACGTGGCGACCTCGGGTGCCGTTCCGCTCGCCGTCACCGACTGCCTGAACTTCGGTTCCCCCGAGGACCCGGAGGTCATGTGGCAGTTCGCCGAGACCGTCCGCGGGCTCGCGGACGCCTGCCAGGAACTCGGGGTGCCGGTGACCGGCGGCAACGTCTCGCTCTACAACCAGACCGGCGGCGTCGCCATCCACCCGACCCCCGTGGTCGGCGTGCTCGGCGTGTTCGACGACGTCGCGCGCCGCACGCCGTCGGGCTGGCGCGAGGACGGCCAGGCCGTCTACCTGCTGGGGACGACGGCGGACGAGCTGGACGGCTCGGAGTGGGCCAACCTGCGCGGCCACCTCGGCGGGCAGCCTCCGGCACTGGACCTCGCCGCCGAGAAGACGCTCGCCGCGATCCTCGTGAACTGCTCGCGCGACGGCATGATCGACGCCGCCCACGACCTCTCCGAGGGTGGGCTCGCCGCCGGCCTGAGCGAGATGGCGCTTCGCTTCGGCGTCGGTGCGCGCATCGGCCTCGACGAGGTGTGCGAGCGTGACGGCATCGATGCGTTCACCGCACTGTTCAGCGAGAGCCAGGCCCGCGCCGTCGTCAGCGTCCCCCGCTCGGAGGAGGTCCGCTTCAACGACATGTGCACGGCCCGGAACTTCCCGACCATGCGCATCGGCGTGGTGGACACGGAGAACCGGGCGCTCGACGTGCAGGGCTACTTCAACCTGCCGCTGGACCGGCTCCGCGAGGCGCACGAGGGGACCCTGCCGAAGCACTTCGCCTGACGCCATGGCCTCCTGACGACGCTCACCCCGGCACGAACCGGTAGCCCATGCCGGCCTCGGTCAGCAGGTGCTGCGGCGACCCGGGGTCGCGATCCAGCGTGTCAGGTGACCTTCGGCATCGCGGTGACTACCACGTTCTTCCCCCAGGGGTCCTCGGTGTAGCAGCTGATGAGCACCACGCGGTTCGGCACGATGTTCCAGATCTCGCTGTCCTTCAGCGTGTCCTTGTCGTGCGTGGTCACGGAGTCGACGACGTAGGTGAGGTCCCCGGTCTCGGTCGTGAGGGTGAACTCGCTGCCCAGGAGGGACTCGTCGCTCAACCGGTTGAAGGGGGCCTCCTTGCCGTCCCAGCTGTGGCCGGCGATGTAGGTGGTGTTGTTCGAACCCGCACCGGGCACACCGTAGGACGTGAGCCAGTAGGCGTCGATCGTGAGCGGCGGCACCAGGGTCTGTGAGGCGAGATCCGCGTCGCTGGGGGTCAGCGGCAGCACGGTCATGTCGATCCCGGCGGCGGGGAAGGAGAAGCCGGTGGGCCGGGCGGCGGCCGGGCCGGGATCCTTCGCGGGCGCCACCGGGGCGGCGGACGGCGCCGTAGGAGCGGGCGGCGGTGTCGCCGCGGCGGAGATGGAGGACGACGGCGCTGCGGAGGGCGCTCCGGCGGAGTCCGGGGGCAGCACCGAGACGGCGAGCGCGAGGCCCGCGGCTGCCACGAGCGGGAGCGCCAGCCAGCGCCTGCCGCCGCGCTTCCGGCCCGGCACCTGTGCAGGCGCCGGCTCCTGCGCGGCGGAGAGGTCCGGCATCCGGTGGTCCATGTGCTGCGCCGTCCTGGGGTCGAGGAGAAGAGGGCCGCCCCGCACGGGGCTGCGATCCGTGGATCGCCGCCCCGCAGCGGAACGGCCGGGGTGCTAGCGCTGTACGCGCTCGAGGCGGCGCATGCGGGCTGCGGTCGCCACGGGAACCGCGACGCCGACTGCCAGCAGTGCCGCGAGGAGGGCGACAGCTGCGCTGTTGTCCTCGGTCACGACGGCGGTCTGCACGTTCAGGCCCTTGTTGGTGCCGGTCGGGGCCGTGGTGCCGGTCGGGGCGGTGACACCGGTGACACCGGTGACCGGGGCGGTGACACCGGTGACCGGGGCGACGGGTGCCTGGCCGACAGGGGTGACGACCGCGGGGACGACGGGGTCGACGCCGATGGCGCTGGCATCGCAGGCCGCGAGGAAGCCCTTGAACAGCTCGAGGAGCTCGGCCGCGAGGGCTTCGTTCCCGCTGAGCTGCGCGAGGAGGGCGTCGGCCTCCACAGCCGCAGCCTCCAGGGCGGTGGTTGCCGCCTGGATATCGTCCGTGGTGATCGCAGTCTCGTAGGCGACCGCAGCGAGCTCCGCGTTGTTCAGTGCCGTCGCCTGAGCGGCCAGGGCCAGCGTCAGCTCTCCCTGGGCCGCGACGACCGCGTCGTCATTCAACGGGTTTGCGTCGCCCTGCTGGTCAGTAGCAGTGGCGGCCGCGAGGGCGCTGTCGTACTGGCCCTGCTCCGTCACCACGACTGCCACGGCGGCCGTGTAGTCCGTCTCGGCCTGTACCAGCAGGGCTTCGGCGTCGATCGCTGCCTGCGAGGTCAGCGCGGCCTGCGTAGCCAGTTCGAGGTTCTGGGCGGCCGTGACGACGGCGGCCGTCGCCAGCTCGAACTGGTTGACGAAGGTGACGTCGACACCGGCAGCACCGAGCGCCGAGTTGAACTGGGTGGATGCCTGCAGGCAGGCGGCGTCGCCGGGTGCGGCGGAAGCCAGAGGTGCGCCGAGGAACAGTCCACCGGCGAGAAGGGTGGCCGTCGATCCGGCAGCAACCCATTTTTTAGCAGCGATCATTGTGCGCGTCTCCTGAAACACGTAGTTTCCCCCGGGTGATCCCCGACGGCGCAGCTTGCGGCCCCATACGCAAGCGGCGCCATCCTGGGAGGGGCGCCGCGCAGATATCCATGATCCGCTGATCGCCCGATGCGTTGAACCCCCGATCAACCTGGGACGACGCTGGACGACCGCTGTACTCCTCAACCTAGAGCGATTACGTGACCCGGGCAACGAAAAGTCCGACTTCCGTTGCATAACGGTTTGGCATCATCGGCGACCCCGAGGCCGGGGGTGCTATGCCCCGACCGCCAGCTCCCGCGCGGCCTTCACGTACCGGGACAGCACGTACCGCTGCGTCAGCCTGGTCACGGGCGAGGCGAGCCTGAAGACGGGTGTGGCCGGCACGCTGTAGGCGGAGCAGACGAAGAACAGGCGGTTGTCGGCGTTCAGTTCGGCATAGAAGCCCTCCTCCCCCTTCACCGGATGACCGGGCAGCGTGCCGTAGCCGAACCCCCCGCGCTGGCCGGGAACGGCCCGGCCGGCGCCGTCGAGCTGTGGCACCCGCGACCAGATCACGCGGCAGGGCGCCTTGATCCGTGCGGGCCCGACTCCGAAGCCGGACACGACGCGGACGCCGGGGGCGGCACGCTCGGCATCGGGCTGCATGGTCAGCCCGGCACGCCGGTGCAGGTCCCACGTCAGGATGCCCTCGGCCAGGGCGACGAACGCCGCGGAGGGGTCATCGGCCGGGATCTCGTGGGACTCCACCATCACGGTGTAGCCCGACGGCCAGCCGCCGTCGAACTGCTCGGGGAAGGGCCTGTCGGTGGCGCCGCGCTCGTCGTACGTGAACTGGTCCATGCGTACCTCTTCCCTGCAGCTGCGGCTCCGGGAAGTCGCCGCCCGGCTCTGCGAACAAACCTAGCCCGAAAGGGCGCGGACCACGGGAAGCAGTGGCAGGATGAAGGCCCGGACCCGCGAGGAAGGCGGACCACCATGGCATCAGGGATGGCGTCGAACAAGCAGAACAAGCACGACAGGAACGACAGGCACGGCAGGACGAACAGCGGCCACAGGGATGCGGGCGAGAAAGCGACGGATGCCGCCGAGGAGGCCGTGAACTCGAAGGGCTTCGAGCTGGCCGCCCGCGCCGGCTACGTGGCCGCCGGCGTCCTGCACTTCATGATCGGGCTCATCGCGCTCGGGCTCGCTCGCGGCGGTTCCGGGAGCGCTGACCAGAGCGGCGCCATCGGGCAGCTCGCGGGAAACCCGGGCGGGACGGCGCTCCTGTGGTTCTGCTTTATCGGCTGCGTGGCGCTCGCCCTCTTCCAGCTCAGCGAGATCTTCTTCGGTGCAAGTGGGCGGAGCGGCAGGGACAGGCTGAAGGCCCGCCTGAAGAGCGGTGGCCAGGCGGCGGCGTACGGAGTGATCGGCGCGGCGTTCGGTCAGTACGCGCTGGGCGGCTCGAGCAGCAGCAGCAGCAGCTCGCGGTCGATGAGCGCAACCCTGATGTCCAACCCGGCAGGCGCTACCCTCCTGCTCGCGATCGGTGTGGGCATCCTCGTGGTGGGCGGCTACTTCGTCTACAGCGGCACCACCCGCCGGTTCCGCCGGGAGCTCGCGAGCCTTCCGGCGGGCGGACCCGGAAAGGCCGTGGTGGTCCTCGGGGCCGTGGGCTACATCGCCAAGGGGTTCGCGCTGGGCGTCCTCGGAGTGCTCGTGGTCGTCGCCACCATCACGAACAGCCCCGAGCAGTCCACGGGGCTCGACGGCGCCCTGAAGACCCTGCGGGACCAGCCCTTCGGTATCTGGCTCCTCGGCGCCGTAGCGCTCGGCCTGATGGCCTACGGCGTCTTCATGGCGATCCGGTCGAAGTACCAGCGCCTGTAGGCACCCCGCCTGCAGGCACCCGCGGACGCTAGAGGCCGAGGGCCGGTGCCTCCATGACGGGGCAGGTGTCCATGACGACGTCGAGCCCCGCCTCCGCGGCGCGGCGGGCGGCGTCCTCGTCGATGACGCCCAGCTGCAGCCACACGGCCCGCGCGCCCACGGCGATGGCCTGGTCCACAACGGCGCCCACGCGCGTCGAGTTCACGAAGCAGTCGACGACGTCGATGGTCCCGGGGACGTCCGCGAGGCGGGTGTAGCCCTTCTGCCCGTGGACGTCGTCGCCCTTGAGGCTCACCGGGACCACCTGCATGCCGAGACGGTCCATGAGGAAGCGCGAGACGCCGACGGCGGCCCGGCGGGGATTGTTCGACAACCCCACCACCGCCCACCGGCCGGGCTCGGTCAGGAGCCTCTTGATTACCTGCGGATCGTTCACGTGCGCCACGGCGCCTCCTGCTCCTCGTGCGGTCCCCCGCGGCGTCCGCCGCCGCGTTTTGTTACAGCCTTTGTTACACGCCCTATTTTGCTCCTGATCCGCCGCGGGCGTTTCATGGGAGTGACCATCCCGAGCGGCCGAGAGACCTGGATCAGTGAAGCCGCAGCAACCCTGGTCGTCCGATGTCCCCTGACATCGGGCGATAACGAGGTCCGAGCCACGGGCACCACCGCGCAGCGGTGGTGAAGGCTCGGTCCGTAGGGTGCTACCGCCAGGACCGATGGAGACACCATGACCGCAGTTCTGGCACCCGGCAGCACCCATACCTCGACCAAGCAGGCCCTCGGCGTCCGCTTCGCCGGCCTCGGCCGCAGCTTCGGTTCGCCCGCGGACCGCCGCACCGTGCTGCGGGACGTCACCGTGGAGGTGAAGCCGGGCGAGATCCTGGCCATTCTCGGCACCAGCGGGTGCGGGAAGTCGACGCTCCTGCGCGCCGCGGCGGGACTCGACGTCCCCGACCGCGGTGAGGTCCTCATCGACGGGACCCCCGTCACGGGGATCGACGAGCGCTGTGCCGTGGCCTTCCAGGAACCCCGGCTGCTCCCGTGGCACACGCTGCAGGCGAACGTGGCGATCGGGCTGCCGAAGTCCTCCAGCGCAAGCGCGGGCAAGGCGAAGGTCCTCGAGCTGCTGAAGCTCGTGGGCCTCGACACCTTCGCCAAGCATCGTCCCCGCGAGGTCTCCGGGGGCATGGCCCAGCGCACCTCGCTGGCGCGTGCGCTGGCACGCAATCCCGGCGTGCTCCTCCTGGACGAACCCTTCGGCGCCCTCGATGCCCTCACGCGCATCAAGATGCAGGACCTCCTCCTCGACATCCACCGCGCCCAGCCCACCACGGTGCTGCTCGTCACCCACGACGTCGACGAGGCCCTCCAGCTCGCCGACCGCATCCTCGTCCTCGGACGCGGCGAGGACGAGGCGGCGGGCTCCAGCGTCGCCGAGCTCGTCGCCGTCCCCGGGAGCCGCCCGCGCGACCGCAACTCCGCGGACCTCGGGGCCCTCCGGAGCTCGCTGCTCTCCATGCTGGGCGTCACCGGGCACTAGCCCGGCTTCCCGCCCACCCGGTGCGGCCGTCGTCCGACGGCCGGCGCCACCCTGTCTCTCCCTGTCTCTCCCCTGCCGCTCCATCCAGCAAAGGACCACCATGAACCGCCGCGCTCTCCTGCCGAATCTCGCCCTCGCCACCGCCCTCTCGCTCAGCCTCAGCGGGTGCATGGCCGGCGAGAACGCCGCCGACACGCAGGCCGTAGCCGAGGGTGGCACACAGGGCGGAACCCTGAACATCGACTTCGCCACCTACAACCCCCTCAGCCTCATCATCAAGGAGCAGGGCTGGCTGGAGGACGAACTCGCAGCGCAGGACATCACGGTCAACTGGATACAGTCGGCCGGTTCCAATAAGGCCAACGAGGCGCTCCGGGCCGGCGCGATCGACGTGGGCTCGACGGCCGGCTCCGCGGCCCTCCTCGCACGCTCGAACGGCTCCCCCATCAAGGCCGTCGACATCTACTCGCAGCCGGAGTGGGCTGCACTGGTGACGCTTCCCGACTCGGGCATCACCAGCGTGGAGGACCTGCGGGGCAAGTCCATCGCGGCGACCCGCGGTACGGACCCGTACTTCTTCCTGCTGCAGGCCCTGGAGTCCGCCGGGGTGGACCAGTCGGAGGTCACCATCGAGAACCTCCAGCACGCCGACGGCCGCGCGGCCCTCGCGAGCGGCGCCGTCGATGCGTGGTCCGGCCTCGATCCGATCATGGCGGCGGCCGAACAGGACGGGGCGCAGCTGTTCTTCCGCGACATCGACTTCAACACCTACGGCTTCCTCAACGCCACGGAGGACTTCCTCGCCGAGAAGCCCGATGTCGCACAGACCGTGGTGAGCACCTACGAGAAGGCCCGGGAGTGGGCCAAGGAGAACCCCGAGGAGACCGCCGCGATCCTCGCGGAGGTCGCCGCGATCGACCCGGCCGTCGCCAGCTCGGTCATCATCGACCGCACGAACCTCGACGTCGATCCCGCTCCGGGCGATGCGCAGCGCGGCGTCCTCGAGAAGATCGGCCCCGTGTTCGTCGAGACCGGTGACGTGCAGAGCCAGGAGCAGATCGACGAGGCACTGGACACCCTGTTCGACGCCTCGCTCGTCGAGAAGGCCGATCCGGCGTCCATCGGCTCCGACTCATGAGTGCTGAGCATCTGACGGGACGCAGTGCCGTTCCCATCAGCAAGGAGGGCCTCGCGTCCACCGGGTCTCCGCTCACCGGCTCGGACGGAGGCGGCAGGACTCCGGGCAGGACCGGCACGGCCGGTCGGCGTGTGGTCATCGTGTTGCTCGGGCTCATCGTCCCTGCACTGATCCTGCTCGCCTGGCACCTGAGCACCGCCTCGGGGTTCTTCCGACCCTCGCAGCTCCCGTCGCCGGCGTCGGTGCTCGCGGCCGCCGTCGACCTAGTGGAGCGCGGCCAGCTGGCCACGCACATCCTGATCTCGACGCAGCGCGTGGTCCTCGGGTTCCTCATCGGCTCCGTGCTCGGCGTGCTGGCGGGCGCGCTGCTGGGCCTCTCCCGCATCGCGGACGTCCTGCTCACCCCGACCGTCGGCGCCCTCCGGGCCGTGCCGTCCCTGGCCTGGGTTCCCCTGCTGGTCCTCTGGATCGGGATCAACGAGGACTCCAAGGTCACCCTGATCAGCATCGGTGCGTTCTTCCCCGTGTTCACCACGCTCTATCTCGGGCTGCGGCACGTGGACCGCAACCTCGTCGAGGCGGCGCGGGCCTTCGGCCTGAACGGCGTGCGGCTGCTGACCACGGTGCAGCTGCCCGCCGTGGTGCCCGCCCTGTTCTCCGGCCTCCGCCTGGCCCTCGCGCAGTCCTGGCTGTTCCTCGTCGCCGCGGAACTCATCGCCTCGTCGATGGGCCTCGGTTTCCTCCTCACGGACTCCCAGCAGACGGGCCGCGTGGACCGCATCATCCTGGCGATCATCCTGCTGGCCGTGATCGGCAAGACCACGGACGCACTCCTCGGCGTCGCCGAGCGCTGGGCGGTGCGCCGGTGGGCGTGAGTGCGACGGGCACGACGGCGGCAGACCGGCCGGCGATGGCGCAGGACGAGGCCGACCGCCTCGCATTCTGGGCGGAGCAGGCACAGCGGCTCGAGTGGGACACCCCGTGGCACACCCTGCACACGTTCGAGAAGGCCGTTCCCCAGGAGGACGGGACACTCACCGTGCCCGTCATCGAGTGGTTCGCCGGCGGTACGCTCAACGTCGCCGCGAACTGCGTCGACCGGCACGTCCGGGCCGGCAACGGCGACAGGGTGGCCCTGCACTTCGAGGGCGAGCCGGGTGACCGCCGCAGCGTGACCTACGCCGAGCTGCAGGACGAGGTGTCCCGCGCCGCCAACGCGCTCCTCGGGCTCGGCATCGGGACGGGTGACCGCGTGGTCGTCTACCTGCCCGTGCTCGTCGAGACGGTGGTCATCACGCTCGCCTGCGCCCGGATCGGGGCCGTGCACTCCCTCGTGTTCGGCGGGTTCTCGGCCGAGGCGCTCCGCTTCCGTGTCGAGGACACCGCGGCCAAACTGCTCGTCACCACCGACGGCCAGTACCGCCGGGGCACCGCCGTCCCGGTCAAGGACAACGCGGACGCCGCCGTCGAGGGTGTGGACAGCATCGAGCACGTCCTCGTGGTCCGCCGGACGGACTCCGCCGTCGCGTGGACCGGAGGCCGCGACGTCTGGTGGCACGACGTCGTCGACCCGGCCTCACCGCACCACACGCCGGAGGCCTTCGACGCCGAGGCACCGCTGTTCATCATGTACACGTCGGGGACCACCGGGAAGCCGAAGGGCCTCGTGCACACCTCGGGCGGGTACCTGACGCAGGCGTCGTCGAGCTTCGAGCACCTCTTCAGCAACCCCGATGCAGCGCAGCGGGACGATGACGTGCACTGGTGCACCGCCGACCTGGCCTGGGTCACCGCGCACACCTACGAGCTGTACGGGCCGCTCTCCAACGGCGCCACGCAGGTCATCTTCGAGGGCACCCCGAACACGCCGCACCCCGGCCGGCACTTCGAGATCATCGAACGCTACGGTGTCACGAGCTACTACACCGCGCCCACCCTGGTCCGCTCGCTCATGGGCTGGTTCCCTGACGGCATCCCGCGCGGCTACGACCTCTCGAGCATCCGCGTGCTCGGCACGGTGGGCGAAGCCGTCAACCCCGAGGCATGGCGCTGGTTCCGGAGGCACCTCGGCCGCGACGAGGTGCCCGTCGTCGACACCTGGTGGCAGTCGGAAACCGGCGCCACGGTGCTCTCCCCCAGCCCCACCGACACCGACTTCAAGCCCGGCTGCGCGGCGCGCGCCCTGCCCGGGGTGAGCACGCGCATCGTCGACGAGGACGGCCGGACCGTCCCGCCCGGCGAGCAGGGGCTGATCGTTGTCGACCGGCACGGTCCCGCCATGGCCAGGACGGTGTGGGGGAACCCGCAGCGCTACCTGGACGCCTACTGGCGGATGTTCGCGCGGCAGGGCTGGTTCCTCGCGGGCGACGGTGCCCGGTACGACGACGACGGCGACACCTGGATCCTGGGCCGGGTGGACGACGTCATCAACGTCTCGGGGCACCGCCTGTCCACCATCGAGATCGAGTCCGCGCTGGTGGCCCATCCGCTCGTCACCGAGGCGGGTGCCTGCCCCGTACCGGATCCGCTGACCGGCCACGCCATCGCGGCCTTCGTGGTGCTCGCGGCGGGTGCGGACCCGGAGGCCGACGTCGTCGCGGTGCTGCGCGCCCACGTGGCGGAGGCCATCGGCCCGATCGCGCGGCCCTCGGCCGTCGTCGTCGTGCCCGATGTCCCGAAGACGCGGTCCGGGAAGATCATGCGGCGCCTGCTCACGAAGCTCTACGAGGGCGCGCCGCTCGGGGATACGACGTCGCTGCAGAACGAGGGGTGCATCCCCGGGATCCAGGACGTGCTGGCCGCGCGGGCCTGACGGGTCCGTGCCCGTCAGGCCCGCCGGCGCCCGTTATTAACGCAAGGAAGCGGCAGGTGCCCCGTCCAAGCACCTGCCGCTTCCCGTGTGTGGTCCGCCTAGGTGTTATACCCGGACGAAGGATGCTCCCGGGAGGTCCGAGAGGGGGTGCTGCATGGTCAGGTTCGAACCGTTCATGCCGCTGCTGATGACCTGGCCGCCACCGGCGTAGATGGCCACGTGGCCACCGGTGATGACGATGTCGCCCGGGGCGGGGGTCGCCACGGTCGAGCCGAACTGGAAGAACTGCGACGGGCCGAGGTCGCCCGCGGCGATACCGGCGGCGCGCAGCGCGTTCTCCACGAGCACGGTGCAGTCATAGACGGCTCCGGCTGCAAGCTGTCCCTGCGCCGAGGCCAGGAGGGTCGCACCGACGCCGCCGGCTGCCGGGGTGGCGGCGGCCGAGGCCAGGTAGACGCCCGAACCCGGGTCCGTCGAGACGGCCGGAGCCGGAGCCGGAGCTACGGCTGCTGCCTGCTGCACGACCGGAGCCGGAGCTACGGCTGCTGCCTGCTGCACGACCGGCGCCGGGGCGACGACCGCTGCCTGCTCCACGGGAGCGGCAGGAGCGGCGGGAGCGACGGCGACAGGGACGGAGACCGTCGGCGCCGGGGCCGATCCACCCGCGGGGATCGCGATGGAATCACCCGGGAAGATGATCGATGCCAGGGAGAGCCCGTTGGCCGCGAGGACCGCGGTCAGGTCGGCACCGTAGCTGGCGGAGATCGCGCCGAGGGTGTCCCCTGCGACGACCGTGTGCGTCGCACCGGTCGCAGCTGCTGCCGGAGCGGCGGCGACAGCGGGAGCGGCCGGGGCCGCTACTGCTGCGGGAGCGGCCGGGGCCGCTACTGCAGCGGGAGCCGTCGTCGTGCCCTGGTCCGAGTAGGTGCCGGCGTTGGCGGTGCCGACGGCGCTGAGCGCGAGGCCCGACGTGACGGCGACGATGGCAACGGGACGGCCGATCATCGTGGCGTTGGCCTTGGCGGCGCGGGACAGGCCCTGCAGCGCGAGATTGCCGTCGATATCGGCACGGTGGCGCGCCGAAGAGATGTTTCGTGACATGGATGTATACCTCTCCCATGCCTGCGGGGTGAGCTGTCGGGTTCGGATGGGAGTCACCCGGTCGCGCGCGTCACCTGGTCGGCGTGTGCAGTGCGACTTAACCCCAAGGACGTCCGCAGTCAGAGCTGCGCGTCCACTGGAACTGTGGTTCCCCCGTCCCCGCCGTGGTGATTGCGAACGTATCCCGGACGACGGCAGGGCTCGGCATTCCGTCCAGGAGCACCTCTCATGGGCAGAGGCACCAGAAGAACATAGCTACTGCTCGAACGTTTTGTCACATTCCCGTAACGGCGGTTATCCTGCCCCTCCGACGCGGGCCGATCGCCACCGGCGGAGGGCGAGCGCGGTGCCTGCCACGGTGAGGACGAGCAGGACGGACTGCTGGAGATGGAACCAGAGGGCCGCCCCTGGTTCCGCGCTGATCGCCGCAGCGATGAGGCTGCTGGACAGTGCGGCCGTCAGCGCCACGCCGACGCAGAACAGCGTGCCCCAGAGCCTCCGCTCGTGGGCACGCTGCGCGTTCTTCCAGCTCTCCATGTCCTCCAGCCTAGGCGGCAGGGGCGTGCGCGGTGTGCTGGGACCGCGCACGCCCCTCGTGCATCAGCGCCGGGCGGGGGCGCCGGCGTTCCTGATCAGGTCGAGGGCCTGCTCCGGGAACCAGCCGCCTGCCGCGGGGTCCACCCGGCCCCACTCGGGATCGACCCCGCCGTTGGTGGTCAGGCCGCGGCTGCACTCGCCGTCCGACTCGCCGGGCACCTTGATCCACAGGAAGGCGTCGGCGAGGTCGTTGCCCGTGTCCGTGGTGGGCGTATGGCCCAGTCCGCGAGCCGGAGGATTGCACCAGACCTGCGGATCCGGGTAGGTCGCCGTCGGCACCCACGGCCCGCGGCCGTTGCGGCTGGTATCGACCACGAAGTGCGCCAGGTCCTCCGACGTCGGCGCGTTGCGGGCACCCGCCACGTTCTGGGCGTACCAGGCATCCGTCAGGCCCCACGTCGAGAAGTCGGAGGGTGAGGCCGGGTAGAACTGGCTGGCGCAGGAGCCGTAGGCGCCCGGGTCGATCTCGGTGGCGTAGTAGATGCACTGGGACACCCAGGAGCCGTACTTCAGCTGCCGCTCGGTGAGCTCGTAGTTGGAGACGTTGAGGAAGAACCCGTCCGCCTTCTGCACGCCGGCCTTCACGAGGCGGCTGGCGATCTCCCCCGTGCCGAGCCAGGCGCTGTGCGTGCCGTCGAGATAGACCTTCGTGTTCGGCAGCGCCTTGAGCCGGTCCACCGCGTAGTCGAGCATCTCGAAGCGTTCCGCGGCCGCGGTCGCGGCGTCGGCCTCCGCCGGCTGGCACCACTCGAGGTTGCCGTCGAGCCCGCGGTACCAGGGGATGATCCCGAGCCCGTCCGGCTCGAGCACCACCATCGCGGCCCGATCCTCGATACCTGCCGCGAGGGCGTCGATCCAGGTCTTGTAGCCGGCGACGTCGGTCGCCCCGCCGGCCGAGTACTGCGCGCAGTCGCGGAACGGCAGGTTGTAGGCGGCGAGCACGGGCATCTGCTTCTTGCCGGCGGCGCGATGCGTGGTGGCACGGACCTCCCGCGTCACCGTGGTGGGGTCGCCGTCCGTGACCCACACGGCCTGCGGCGTGGAGACCATCGCACTGAGGCCGTCCGCCGTCCGACGGTCACCCGAGGACCGCAGCCCGGCGATCTGGCGCTGTGCCTCGTTGCTCCTCATGTCGATGATGGGTGGTTTCGAGAACCCGAACGGAATGCGCCCCTTTCCCCGTGGAAGCGCTCCCACGGCCGGTCTTTGTTGCGCCGGTCAACTTTGTCAAGGGTCCCGGCACTCCCCGCACGAGCGGGTGGCGAGCTCTTCGGGGGACACATTGTTTGGTTCCGCGAGTGCACGGTGTCACACTCGTTCTGACCATCCCGAGCGGCTGAGAGATCTGGCTCACTGACGCCGCAGCAACCCTGGCCTCCGCGATCCGCGGCGACAGTAGGGTGCTACTGCCAGACCGATGGAGGACATGATGAGCGTCGCCGACCTTTCCACCCCGCTGAAATTCGCCTACTGGGTGCCGAACGTCAGCGGCGGCCTCGTGGTCTCGACCATCGAGCAGCGCACCGGCTGGGACTTCGAGTACAACCGGAAGCTCGCCCGGATCGCGGAGGACGCCGGTTTCGAGTACGCCCTGTCGCAGACCCGTTACGCCGCGTCCTACGGCGCGGACAAGCAGCACGAGGCGACGTCGTTCTCCCTCGCGCTCCTCGCCGCGACCGAGAAGCTGAAGGTCATCGCCGCGGTGCACCCCGGCATGTGGCACCCGGGCGTGCTCGCGAAGTTCATCATCACCGCGGACCACATCTCCAACGGCCGTGCCGCAGTCAACATCGTCTCCGGCTGGCTCAAGGACGAGTTCGTGAACTTCGGCCTCGACTGGCTCGAGCACGACGAACGGTACGTCCGCACGGAGGAGTTCATCCGCGTGCTGCGCGGCCTGTGGACCGTGGAGGGGTACAGCCAGTCGGGGAAGTACTACGACATCACCGACTTCACGCTCAGCCCTGCGCCGGTCGACGTGCCCGGGCGTCCGCACCCCGAGATCTTCTTCGGAGGCAATTCGACGGCGGCGCAGGCCACCGCGGGCCGGGTGGCGGACTGGTACTTCTCGAACGGCAAGGACCTCGAGGGATTCAGGGAGAACATCGCAGGCGTGCGGGCCTCCGCTGCCCAGGCGGGCCGGCACCCCCGGTACGGGCTCAACGGGTTCGTCATCGCCCGAGACTCCGAGAAGGAGGCCCGGGACACGCTGCGCGAGATCGTTGCGAAGGCGCACCGCCCCGCCGTCGAGGGCTTCCGTGACGCCGTCCAGGAGGCGGGCGCGGCCACGAAGGACGGCAGGGGCATGTGGGCCGACTCCTCGTTCGAGGATCTCGTCCAGTACAACGACGGCTTCAGGACCCGGCTCATCGGCACGCCCGAGCAGATCGCCGAGCGCATCGTCGAGTACAAGAAGATCGGCGTGAATCTCCTCCTGACCTGCTACCTGCACTTCCAGGAGGAAGTCGCCGCCTTCGGCACGGACGTCCTGCCGATCGTGCGGCAGCTCGAGGCGGACGCCGCGCGCGCCGCCGGAGTCGATTTCGATCCGGACGCCACCCTCGCAACCCACGAATCCACCAAGGCAGGTATCTGATGGCAGAACGTTCCTTCGGTTTCCGCACGCGTGCCCTGCACGCCGGCGGTACCCCCGACGCCACGCACGGCGCGCGCGCCGTGCCGATCTACCAGACGACGTCGTTCGTGTTCAAGGACACCAACGACGCCGCCAACCTCTTCGCGCTCCAGAAGTACGGCAACATCTACTCGCGCATCGGCAATCCCACCGTCGCGGCGTTCGAGGAGCGCATCGCGTCCCTCGAGGGCGGCATCGGCGCGGTGGCGACGGCGTCGGGCATGAGCGCGGAGTTCATCACCTTCGCGGCGCTGTGTCAGGCGGGCGACCACATCGTCGCCGCGTCGCAGCTGTACGGCGGGACGGTCACGCAGCTCGACGTCACCCTGAGGCGCTTCGGCATCGAGACCACCTTCGTGCCCGGCACCGATCCGGCCGACTACGCCGCCGCCATCCGCGAGAACACCAAGGCCGTGTACGCCGAGGTCATCGCGAACCCCTCCGGCGAGATCGCGGACCTCGCCGGGCTGGCGAAGGTCGCGCACGACGCCGGGATCCCGTTCATCGTCGACTCGACGCTGAGCACGCCCTACCTCGTGCGGCCCATCGAGCACGGCGCCGACATCGTCATCCACTCCGCCACCAAGTTCATCGGCGGGCACGGCACCACCCTCGGCGGCGTGATCGTGGAGAGCGGACGGTTCGACTGGGGCAACGGCAAGTTCCCCATGATGACCGAGCCGGTGCCCTCCTACGGCAACATCCAGTGGTGGGCGAACTTCGGCGAGTACGGGTTCCTGACCAAGCTCCGCACCGAGCAGCTCCGCGACATCGGGCCGTCGCTCTCGCCGTCGTCGGCCTTCCAGCTCCTGCAGGGGGTGGAGACCCTGGCCCAGCGCCTCGACGAGCACCTCGAGAACGCGCAGGCCGTGGCGGAATGGCTGCAGGCCGATCCCCGCGTCGAATATGTGAACTACGCGGGACTCCCCACGCACGTCCACCACGAGCGCGCGAAGACCTACCTGCCCCAGGGACCCGGGTCGGTGTTCAGCTTCGGCGTCAAGGGCGGGCGCAAGGCCGGCCAGAAGTTCATCGAGTCGCTGCAGATCGCCTCGCACCTGGCGAACGTGGGCGACGCGCGCACGCTCGTGATCCACCCCGGCTCGACGACGCACCAGCAGCTCTCGGCCGAGCAGCTCGCCGCGGCCGGCGTCCCCGAGGACCTGGTGCGCATCTCGGTGGGCCTCGAAGACCTCGACGACATCCTGTGGGACCTCGACCAGGCGCTCGACGTCGCGGCGAACGCCTCGGACGCATCGTTCGAGGACCTCCCGCAGGAGGCAGCCGGACAGGACGACGACGACGAATCCGCAACGCGGGCAGTGGGAGTGGGAGCATGAGCGGGACAGCAGCACCGCGTACCTGGGAGGGGCCCTCGGCTCCGGAACGCCTGGCCCTGCTGAGGAACGCGCGGTCGGTGGCGATCGTCGGAGCATCGGACAAGCCCTCGCGGGCCTCCTACTTCGTGGCCACCTACCTGCAGTCCTCCTCGCCCTACCGGCTGTACTTCGTGAACCCCGTGGCGAAGGAGATCCTGGGTCAGCCGGCCTACGCGTCCCTGAAGGACCTGCCCGAGGTGCCCGACGTCGTGGACGTGTTCCGCAAGCACGACGATCTGCCCTCCGTGCTGGCGGAGACGCTCGACGTCGGCGCGAGGACGCTGTGGCTGCAGCTCGGCTCGTGGCACGAGGGGGTCGCGCGGGACGCGGAGGCCGCGGGCCTGGACGTGGTGATGGACCGCTGCATCAAGATCGAGCACGCGCGCTTCCACGGGGGGCTCAACCTCGCCGGGTTCAACACCGGCGTGATCTCCTCGAAGCGGCAGATCACCTCATAGGGCGCCTGCCCTTCCCTCCCGGCTCTCGGTTCCGATCAGTGGGAATGGTCACACGTTCCCACTGATCGGGAGCAGGCCTCGGAGACGGCGACCCTGGATCGGGGCGGGAAGCCCTGAGCCGGCGTCATTCGGCGTGGTGGTCCGTCGACTCCGCAGGCACGACGTCGGGGGCTGCGGCGTTCGTCGCCTCGAGCCCGGTCACGGCGGCCTCGGGCACGATGACGTCGGGACCGGAGACGACGTCTACACCGGAGCTGTCCTGTGCTTCAGCTTCCAACGGCTCGACGGGTTCCAACGGCAGAGCGTCCTCCGGCAGAGCGTCCTCCGGCAGAGCGTCCTCCGGCAGAGCGACTTCCGGCAGAGCGTCCTCCGGCAGAGCGACTTCCGGCAGGGTGTGGGCCGGCAGAGCGTCGGCTGGTTCGACTGGTTCGGCCGGTTCGGCCGGTTCGGCCGGTTCGGCCGGTTCGGCCGGCTCGGCCGGTTCGGCCGGTTCGGCTGGTTCGGCCGGAAGCCCCGGCGCCGGGTCCGCCGGATCGAAGAGCGCATCGGCAGGGAACAGCGCGAGCCCTTCGGCGTCCAGGGCGATCGGTGCGTCGAGGAAGAACGCGTCGGCAGGACCGGCCGGTGCGCGGAGCCACGACCTGCGGTGGTGGACAGGAGCCGGCGTGTCACCGCTGATCGTCTCCGGACCGGTGCCGGTGCTCTCCTTCGGCACGCTTCTGTCCCGGCCCTGGCCGGGCGTGACCTGACCCCGCGTGACCTGGCCGGGCTTGACCTGATCCCGCGTGACCTGTCCGGGCTTGACCTGACCCCGCGTGACCTGTCCGGGCTTGACCTGACCCCGCGTGACCTGGCCGGGCGTGACCTGGCCCCGCGTGACCGGACCGGGCTTGACCTGGCCCGGCGTGACCGGACCGGGCTTGGCCTGGCCCGGCGTGACCGGACCGGACTTCTCCTGGACGGGCCGGGGCGGGGTCGAGCGCTGCCCGAGCATGCCCTGGCCCGACCGACCCTGACCGGCCCGCGCCTGATCGGGTCGGCCGGTCGCGCCCGGCGCCGTTCCCGTCGCGGGTGGCGTCACCGGGACCGCGCGCGGCTGCGGCCCATCCGGCGCAGGGGTCGCGGGGTCTGCTGGGAACGCCGTGCCGGCCGGTGGCCGGGCTTCCGGTGCGACGGGCGGCGCCGTCGGGGCAGCGGCAGCGACGCCCGCATCGGGCCACGCGGGAGCGGGAGCCGGTGCGGGGAGACCGCCGGCGTCCGCAGAGGCGGACGACGCCGGAGCGTGGGCGTGAGTGGGCGCCCCCGGGACAGCGGTGGGAACATGCCGTCGGCCCGCGTCGGCGAGCGGTCCCGGGGCGGGCTCGGCCCGGTCGACGTCATCGCGGACGGTGAAGCGGGTGATGGAGACGACGGCGTCGTCGAACCCGTCGCGGAGATGGAGCGTCCCCGCCGCGACCCCGGACATGCCCGCACCCATGGACACCGCGAGGGCACCACCGATGAACGTGATGCGGCGCTTGTTCCGGCGGCTCTGCGGCGCCCTGCCGCCGTCGGCCATGAGCTGCGCGAGCTCGGCGGAGGCGTCCGGTGCGGACCGCTCGTTCAGCGCCGCGATGCTCCGGACGGCGTGGACGAGCGCCGGGTCCTCGGCGATGCCCGCCTCCTCGAGGATGCGCGGCACGGAGTCCGGCGACGGCGTTTGGCGTCCAGTCATTGTGCATCCGATTCGTTGGGGTGTACGAGTTCCTTCAGCTTGAGCAGTCCCCGCCGCTGCAGCTGCTTGACCGATCCTGCCGACCTGCCGAGGATCTCCGCGACCTGCTCGATCGGCAGTTCGGCCACGATGCGCAGCAGGAGCACGTCGCGCTGCTCCGCATTGAGCTGTGCCAGCATGCCCGTGGCCTCTCCGGCATCGAGGTTCCCCAGCGCCACCATCTCCGCCGACTCGACGGTGCGCGTGTCGCCGTCGGCCTCGTAGCCCACGAGGACCGGTGCCCGCACCTTCCTCCGCACCTCGTCCACGTGCCGGGCGTGCGCCACCGAGAAGGTGAAGGTGCGCAGCCCCCGCAGCCCGCCGGAGACGGAGTCGAGTTTCGAGAAGACCGTGAGGAAGACCTCCTGCGTGAGTGCCTCCGGGTCCTCAGTGCCCCGGCCCGCGAAATAGCCGAGCACGCTCGGACTCAGTTCCTGGTAGATCAGTGAGAGTGCCGCAGGTTCTCCGGCCCGTGCGCGGTCGAGCGCATCATCAGGCAGCGGTGGGACCACGGTGTCTTTTCCTTGCTCGAGCGGGGCGGCGTGACCATCGTAACCGTTGGCCTCGACCGTCCTGCCGCGGGACGCACCTGTGCCGCGACACGAAAAGGCCGCACCGAGGCCCGTTGGGGGATAAGCCTCGGTGCGGCGCTTACATCTGGGTAATCGACCGGAGGGACGCAAAAGTTACGCCGCCGCCGGAATTTCTTCCGGCGTCCTCCCGGCCCTACTTCAGGGCGCTCGAGGCGCGGCGCTTGTTGAAGACGTCGAAGCCGACGGCCAACAGGAGCACCATGCCCTTGATGAACTGCTGGACGTCGATGCCGACGCCGAGCAGCGACATCCCGTTGTTGAGCACGCCCATGATCAGGCCGCCCGTGATGGCCCCGATCACGGTGCCCACGCCGCCTGTGACGGCCGCTCCGCCGATGAATGCCGCGGCGATGGCGTCGAGCTCGAAGAGGTTTCCCGCCCCTGGGCCGGCCGAGTTGAGGCGACCGGTGAAGATGAGCCCCGCCAGGGCTGCGAGCACACCCATGTTGACGAAGAGCATGAAGTCGATGCGCTTGGTGTTGACCCCCGAGAGCTGTGCAGCCTGCAGGTTCCCACCGCGGGCGTACACGTGGCGGCCGAACACGCTGTTGCTCATGACCAGGCTGTAGGCGACGATCAGGACGCCGAGGACTACGAGCACGATCGGCGTACCGCTGCGCGAGCCGGCCAGCAGGTAGGTCAGGCCCAGGATGATGGCGGCGATGAAGGCGAGCTTGGTGAAGAACCAGGCCGCGGGCTCGTCCTCGAGCTTGAGGCGGGCGCGGGTGGCGCGCCCACGGAGCTGGCTGGCGACGAGGAGGACGACGGCGAGGACGCCGAGGGCCACCGTGGTCCAGTCGAGGAGGTTCGTCTCCGGCGGGAAGAGCCCGGGGAAGAGGAAGCCGCCGCCGAGCTGGCGGTACTCCTCCGGGAACCCCGTGATGCGCTGGTTCTCGAGCACGATCTGCGTGAGGCCGCGGAACACGAGCATGCCTGCGAGCGTCACGATGAAGGCGGGGATGCCCACGTAGGCCACCCAGAAGCCCTGCCACGCGCCGACGAGCCCGCCGATCACGAGCGAAGCGATGAACGCCACCCACCAGGTGAAGCCCCAGTCCTGGATCATGATGCCGGACATCGCGCCGACGAAGGCCGCCACGGACCCGACGGACAGGTCGATGTGCCCGGCGACGATGATCATGACCATGCCGATGGCCAGGAGCAGGATGTAGCTGTTCTGCACGATGATGTTCGAGACGTTGTCCGGCATGAGCAGCGCGCCCCCGGTCAGCACCTGGAACAGGGCGACGATGACGATGAGCGCTACGAAGATGCCGATCTGCCGCAGCCGGCTCGTGAGGAAGGCCAGCCCGTGCTTGACGGGAGGCGGAGGTGCGGTCACTGCGGGGTCTTTGACGGTGGTAGCCATGGAATCAGTCCTTTTCCTTGGTCATGTACTGCATGAGGAGTTCCGGGGTCGCCTGCCCGATGGGCACCTCCGCGGTGATGCGGCCTTCGGCGAGGGTGTAGATGCGATCACAGATGCCGAGGAGCTCGGGCAGCTCGGAGGAGATGACGATCACCGCCTTCCCCTCTGCGGCGAGGCGGTTGATGATCGTGTAGATCTCGTACTTGGCGCCGACGTCGATCCCGCGTGTGGGCTCGTCGAGGATCAGGACATCGGGGTCCGAGAACATCCACTTGGAGAGCACCACCTTCTGCTGGTTGCCGCCGGAGAGCTTCCCCGTGATCGCGGCGACGGAGGGCGCCTTGATGTTCATGGACATCCGGTAGTCGCCCGCGACCACGGCCTCCCGGCCGCCGTCCACCCAGCCGCGCTTCGCGAGCTTGCCGAGCGCGGCACCGGAGATGTTCCGCTTGATGTCGTCGATCAGGTTCAGCCCGTACCGCTTGCGGTCCTCCGTGGCGTACGCGATGCCGTGCCGGATCGCCTCGCCCACGGTGCGCGTGGTGATCGGGGTCCCGTTCTTGTAGAGGGTGCCCGTGATGTGCGAGCCGTAGCTGCGCCCGAAGATGCTCATGGCGAGCTCGGTCCGCCCGGCACCCATGAGACCGGCGATACCGACCACCTCACCGGCACGGACCGAGAGGTTCGCGGCGTCGACGACCACGCGCGCGCTCTCCTGCGGGTGGTGCACCGTCCAGTCCTCGACGCGGAGGACCTCCTCGCCGATGACCGGCGTGCGCTCGGGGTAGCGGCTCTCCATGTCGCGCCCCACCATGCCCCTGATGATGCGCTCCTCCGTCACCGAGCCGTCGTGGAGGCTCAGTGTCTCGATGGTGCGCCCGTCGCGGAGGATGGTCACCGAGTCCGCGATGGCCCGGATCTCGTTGAGCTTGTGGCTGATGATGATGCAGGTGATGCCCTCGGCCCGCAGGCCCTTGACGAGCCCGAGGAGGTGCGCGGAGTCCTCGTCGTTCAGGGCCGCGGTGGGTTCGTCGAGGATCAGCAGCTTGACGTTCTTCGACAGCGCCTTGGCGATCTCCACGAGCTGCTGCTTGCCGACGCCGATGTCACCGGCGCGGACCACCGGGTTGAGGTCCAGGCCCACGCGGCGGAGCAGCTTGGCCGCCTCGACATTGGTCTCGTTCCAGTTGATGAACCCGCGCTTCTCCCGCTCGTTGCCGAGGAAGATGTTCTCCGCGACGGACAGGTACGGGGACAGTGCCAGTTCCTGGTGGATGATGACGATCCCGTCGCGCTCGCTGTCGCGGATGTCCTTGAACTCGACGACACCGCCCTCGAATTCGATGTCGCCGTCGTACGTGCCGTGCGGGTAGACCCCGGACAGCACCTTCATGAGGGTCGACTTCCCGGCCCCGTTCTCCCCGCAGATCGCATGGACTTCTCCGCGCTCGACGTCGAGATTGACGTCCTGCAGTGCCTTCACGCCTGGGAAGGTCTTGGTGATGCGGCGCATCCGAAGGATGTTCTCCGCCATGGTGGAGCCTCGCTTACTTGAGTGGAAGTCCCGGCAGGGCCGGGCGAGGTACAGCGCCTGTGGCTCCGGACCAGGAACGGTCCGGAGCCACAGGCATCAGGGGTGCTGCGGGACGGCTACTTGAGCTCGTCCTCGGTGTAGTACTCGGTCTCGACGAGCGCGGCCTCGTAGTTGTCGACCGTGACGATCTGCGACTCGAGGAGGTAGGACGGGACGACCTTGACGCCGTTGTCGTACGTCTCGGTGTCGTTCACCTCGGGCTCCTCGCCCTTCATGAGGGCGTCGACCATGGTGACGGCCTGCTTGCCGAGCTCGCGGACGTCCTTGAAGATCGTGGAGTACTGCTCGCCGGCGATGATGGACTTCACCGAACCCACCTCGGCGTCCTGACCCGTGACGACGGGCAGCTCGTCGGTGGCGTAGCCGCCGGAGGTCAGCGCCGAGATGATCCCGATGGACAGACCGTCGTACGGGGAGAGCACACCCTCGAGGCGCTCGCCGCCGCCGACGGTGAGCAGGTCCTCCATGCGGTCCTGGGCCGTGTCGGGCAGCCAGCGGAGGATGGCCGCCTGCTCGAAGTCGGTCTGCCCGCTGGGTACGCGGAGCACACCGCTGTCGAGGTAGGGCTGCAGGGTCTTCATGGCGCCGTCCCAGAAGAACGTCGCGTTGTTGTCGTCGGGGCTGCCGGCGAAGAGCTCGACGTCGAACGGACCGGCCGCGCCGGTCTCCTTGCCCTCGGCGTCGAGGATGCCGAGGCCCGTCAGCAGCGAGGTGGCCTGCTGGACGCCGACCTCCTCGTTGTCGAAGGTGGTGTAGTAGTCGACGGTGTCGGACTCGTTGATGAGGCGGTCGTAGGCGATGACCGGGATGTCCTGCGACTCGGCCTGGTCGAGGACGCTCGTGAGCGTGGTGCCGTCGATCGACGCGACGACGAGGGCCTTCACGCCGCCGTTGATCATGTTCTCGATCTGGCTGACCTGCGTGGGGATGTCGTCGTTGGCGAACTGGAGGTCCACCTCGTAGCCGAGGTCCTCGAGCTGGCTCTTGACGTTCTCGCCGTCGGCGATCCAGCGCTCGGACTGCTGCGTCGGCATGGCCACGCCGATCTTGGCACCCTCGTTGGACCCGCCCTCGGCGGCGGCGTCGCCGCCGCCCCTGCTGCCACCGCATGCGGTGAGGCTGAGGGTCAGGATGCTGGCGGCCGCGATGCCGGCCAGGTATTTCCGATTCATGGTGGAACTTTCTTGTGAGTGGTTTCCGGCGGCAGTGCCGGCTTTCGGGGAGTGGCTCCTACAGTTTCTGCGCCAGCCGATAATAGGCCGCGTTCCAGCGGAGTTCGCGCTGGAAGTCCCGCAGCTTCGTGTCGGCGTCGATCCGCAGCAGTTCGACCTCGGCGATGTCCGCGAAGTCCTCGAAGACCTCGAGGCCCACCGCGGTGGTGAGGACGGTGTGGTGCGCGGCGCCGGCGCTCAGCCAGGCTGCCGCGGAGGTCTCGAGGCTCGGCTCCGGCTTCCACACTGCGCGCGCGACCGGCAGGTTGGGGAGCGAGGCGTCCGGCGGGACGATCTCGACGGCATTGGCGGTCAGGCGGAAGCGGTCCCGCATGTCCGACATCGCGACGACGACGCCGGCACCGGAATCGGTGTCGAACACGAGCCGCACGGGGTCCTCCTTGCCGCCGATCCCCAGCGGGTGCACCTCGAGGGTGGGCTTCGACGTGGTCAGGGTGGGGCAGATCTCGAGCATGTGCGCCCCGAGGATCTTCTCCTCCCCCGGAACCAGGTGGTACGTGTAGTCCTCCATGAGGGAGGCCCCGCCGGGCAGCCCCGCACCCATGACCTTCGCGGCCCGCACCAGGACGGCGGTCTTCCAGTCGCCCTCGGCACCGAACCCGTAGCCACGGGCCATGAGCCGCTGGACGGCGAGGCCGGGCAGCTGCCGCAGCGCCCCGAGGTCCTCGAAGTTCGTGGTGAAGGCGCCGAAGCCGCCCTCCTCCAGGAAGGACAGCAGGCCGAGTTCCTGCCGGGCGCCGTAGCGCAGCGACTCGTGGCGCTCGCCGCCGCGGCGGAGTTCGGGGACGACGTCGTACGTCTCCTCGTACTCGGCCACGAGGGCATCGACGTCGTCCTCCGACTGCGCCTCGACGGCGGCGACGAGGTCGTTGACGCCCCACGTGTTGATCGAGACGCCGAACCGGAGCTCGGCCTCGGTCTTGTCACCCTCGGTCACCGCGACGTTGCGCATGTTGTCGCCGAAGCGCGCGACCTTGAGCTCGTGGACGGCGGCCCACCCGGCGGCGGCGCGCTGCCACGTGGCGACCTTCGCGCAGACGTCGGGGCTGGAGACGTGCCCGACGACGGTCTTCCGCGGCACGCCGAGGCGCGACTGGATGTACCCGAACTCGCGGTCGCCGTGGGCGGCCTGGTTGAGGTTCATGAAGTCGAAGTCGATCTCGCCCCACGGGAGGGCCACGTTGATCTGCGTGTGCAGGTGCAGCAGCGGCTTGCGCAGCGCGTCGAGGCCCGCGATCCACATCTTCGCCGGGCTGAACGTGTGCATCCAGGCGATCACGCCGATAGCGTTGTCCGCCGCGTTGACCTCGAGCGCCATCCGCCGGATCGAGGCGGAGTCCTTGAGCGTCGGCTTCCAGACGACCTTCACGGGCAGGCCGGCGTCGCCGAGCATCCGTACGATCTCCTGGGACTGCTCCGCGACCTGCTGCAGGGTCTCCTCGCCGTAGAGGTCCTGGCTGCCGGTGAGGAACCAGACTTCGTAGGCGTCGAGGGTGGTGCTGAGGGGGCTCATGCAGGGGCTCCTGGGGTCGATGACTGACCGTACACGTTCTGGTACCGGTCGAAAAGGGAGTCGATGTGCTCGGCCTGGATGCCGGCGGGCGCGCCGAGCTGGCGGGAGATGTGGACGGTGCGGGCGACGTCCTCGAGCATGACCGCGGCCTTGACGGCGTCCTTCGCGTCCCTGCCGATGGTGAAGGGGCCATGGCTCTTCATGAGGACCCCGCGGGAGCGGTGCCCGGTGAGGGTCTCGACGATGCCGCGGCCGATCGAGTCGTCTCCGATGATCGCGAACGGACCGACCGGGATCTCCCCGCCGAACTCGTCGGCCATGGCGGTGATGACGCACGGGATGGGCTCGCCGCGGGCGGCCCAGGCGACGGCATAGGTGGAGTGTGTGTGCACCACGCCGCCGACGTCGGGCATGTGGCGGTACACGTAGGCGTGCGCCGCGGTGTCGCTCGAGGGCGAGCGCTCGGATCCGGGTGTCCCGTCGATGACGTTGCCGCCGAGGTCGCAGAGGATCTGGTTCTCCGGCGTCAGCTCGTCGTAACTGACGCCGGAGGGCTTGATGACGAACAGGTCGGCGCCGGGCACGCGGCCGGAGACGTTGCCGCCGGTCCAGACCACGAGTCCGTAGCGCACGAGTCCGGCGTGCAGGGCGGCGACGTCCTCGCGGACCGCCGCGATGGCGGCCTCCACGTCGGGGGTGAACCGGCTCATGCGGACACCGCCTGCTGTGCAGGAGCGGTCCGGGCCGAGCGGCGCAGGGCCTTGAGCCGGTGCATGACGTCGTTGGCGCCGCGGCCGAAGTAGTCATGGAGCTGCGTGTACTCGCGGTAGAGGGCGTCGTACGCCTCGGCGCGCTCCGGGTCGGGGATGTACGCGGCGCGGTCCAGCCGACCCATCGCGGCGGCGGCGGCGTGGATGTCCTCGTAGGCTCCCGCCGCGACGGCGGCGTGGATCGCGGACCCGAGGGCAGGGCCCTGGGAACTGCCGATCACGGAGATGGGCATGTTCAGCACGTCGGCGTAGACCTGCATCAGGAACGGGTTGCGGATGAGCCCGCCCGCGGCCACGAACTCGGTCACGGGGACGTCCGAGGCGTTGAAGGTCTCGACGATCTTCCGTGTGCCGAACGCCGTCGATTCCAGCAGGGCGCGGTAGACCTCGTGGGGCTTGGTGGCGAGGGTGAGGCCCACGATGGTGCCGGAGAGCTCGTGGTCCACGAGGACCGAGCGGTTGCCGGAGTGCCAGTCCAGGGCCACCAGGCCGTGGGCCCCGACGGGCTCGGTCTGCGCCTGCTCGGTCAGGTACTCGTGCACGCTCAGGCCCCGGGCGGTGGCGGCGTCCTTGATCTCCCCGGGTACCTGGTTCGCGACGAACCACGCGAAGATGTCACCGACGCCGGACTGGCCGGCCTCGTAGCCGTAGAAGCCGGCCACGATCCCGCCGTCCACCACGCCGCACATGCCGGGCACCTCGGCGAGGCGGTCGGAGTTCATGACGTGGCACGTGGAGGTGCCCATGATGGCGACCATCTGGCCGGGGTCGGTGGCCTGCGCGGCGGGCGACGTGACGTGCGCGTCCACGTTCCCGACGGCGACGGCGATGCCGGCGGGCAGCCCGGTCCAGCCGGCGGCCTCCTCGGACAGGGAGCCTGCCCTCGACGCGAGGGCGCCGATGGTGTGCTCCACCTTCTCGCGGGCGAACCCGGCGAAATCGGGGTTGAGCGCGGCGAGGAACTCGTCCGACGGGTAGGCGCCGTCCTGGTAGATGCCCTTGTACCCGGCGGTGCAGGCGTTCCGCACGTACTGCCCCGTCAGCTGCCAGACGATCCAGTCGGCCGCCTCGACCCAGTGGTCCATGAGGTCGTACAGCTCGCGGTCCTCCTCGAGCAGCTGGAGCCCCTTCGCGAACTCCCACTCGCTCGAGATCAGCCCGCCGTAGCGGGGCAGCCAGGCCTCGCCCCGTTCGGCGGCGAGTTCGTTGATCCGGTTGGCCTGGCCCTGCGCGGCGTGGTGCTTCCACAGCTTCACGTAGGCGTGCGGACGCCCCTCGTAGCCCGGCACCTCGTTGAGCGGCGTGCCGTCGGCGAGGGTGGGCACCATGGTGCAGGCCGTGAAGTCGGTGGCGATGCCGATGACATCGTGCGGGTCGATGCCCGCCTCCCGCACGGCGGCCGGGACGGCCGTGCGGAGCACGTCCACGTAGTCGGAGGGCACCTGGAGGGCCCAATCGGGCGGGAGCTGCTCGCCCGTGGCGGCGAGCGTGGAGTCCATGACGGCGTGCGGGTACTCGAGCGTCGAGGCGCCGAGTTCGGCGCCGTCGGAGACGCGGACGACGACGGCACGCCCGGAGAGGGTGCCGTAGTCGACGCCGATGACGTAGGTGGGCCGGCCGGTCGGTCCGGCAGTTGCGCCCGGGATGGAGTCACTCAAGGGAAGGACCTCTTCGTTCTTCTCGAGACCGCAAAGCAGTGCTCTGGTGGATCGTCGATGCTCGCAGTCATGTGACCGTTCACATTCGCGGACACCAGTGTAGGCGCGAAGTGGTGGTGCGTGTCAACGATCGGGCGGGACAACCCCCGCGGTCACGGCGCCGCAGGCGCCGTGGAGGCCCGGACCACCAGCTCCGGGACGACGTCCCGCGCCGCACCCGCGGGTGGTCCCTGTGCGCCCGACCGGGCCGTGTCCTCGCCGATGAGACCCAGCAGGCGTGCCACGCAACGCCTGCCCAGCTCCGGGAAGTTCTGCCGGACGGTCGTCAGGGGCGGCCAGTAGTGCGCGGCCTCCGGGACGTCGTCGAACCCCACCACGCTGATGTCCCGGGGCGCGTGGCGTCCGTGCTCGCGGAACGCGTGGAGGAGTCCGAGTGCCATCTGGTCGTTCGACGAGAAGACGGCGGTGACGCCCGGGTCCCCCACCAGGGCGAGTCCCGCACGGTAGCCCGACTCCGCCGTCCAGTCCCCGGAGAGCAGCGCTTCCGGCCGGCTCCCCCAGGCCTCCATCTCACCGCGGTATCCCCGCACGCGCGCCTCGGTCTCGAACCAGCCGTCGGGGCCCGAGATGTGCGCGATCCGCCGGTGCCCGAGCTCGAGCAGGTGGCGCGTCGCGAGGGCGGCCCCGCCCGACTGGTCCACGGAGAGTCGGTGGTCGTCGTACGCCCGGGCGGAGTGGACCGTCACGAACGGCAGCGTGATGGAGAGTCGCTCGATCTCCGCGAGCGTCTGCGTCTGCGGCGCCAGGATGATCAGGCCGTCCACGTTGTGCGCCAGGAGGCGGTCCAGCGCTGCGCGGATCGAGCCGCCCTCAGCGTCGTCGAGGTGCGCGACGTCGAGGGCGTACCCCGCCACGCGGGCCGCACTGTCGATGGCCTGCAGGCTCGCGGCCGGACCGTACTCGAAGCCCTTGCTCACGAGCACGCCCACGGTGGTGGACCGGCTCGTCACGAGGGCCCGCGCGGCACGGTTGGGGCGGAAGCTGAGCTCGTCCATGGCCGCCAGCACGCGGTCGCGGGTCTCCACGCGGAGGCTCGGATGCCCGTTGATCACCCGCGAGACCGTCTGGTGGGAGACGCCGGCCCGGCGCGCCACATCACGGATGTTGGCGGCACGGCCCGGCTCCGTCGGCCGGCTGCGCCGCCCCGTGGCGGGGCCGGTCGCCGCGGCGTCCTGAGCGTCAGTGGGCGTCGACAATGGTGTCGTTCCGGCCGAAGCGACGGTTCCTGAGGACCGGCAGGAACTCGCGGACGTCGTCGACCCTGCGGTGCGACACCTCGGTGGTGACGACGCCGCGTTCCTCGTCGTCGAGGTGGACCTGCGGGATGCCCATGGGGTCGAGGATGGCGGAGTGGCCGATCGTGTGGCTGCTGGAGGTGCCCGCGGCCGCCACCCAGAGGGTGTTCTCGATGGCGCGGGCCTTCAGCAGCGTCTCCCAGTGCTCGATCTTGTGCTCCCCCTTGAACCAGGACGCCGGCACGCAGAGGAGGTCCGCCCCGGCGTCGGCGAGCGCACGCGCCTGCTCGGGGAACCGGAGGTCGTAGCACGTCATGAGCCCCACGCGGACGTCGCCGATCTCGGCGACCGTGATGCCGCCGTCGCCCGGCTTGATGCGCGTCGATTCCTGGTAGCTGAAGGCGTCGTAGAGGTGCAGCTTGCGGTAGGTGTCCACGATCCGGCCGGTCGCGTCGATCAGCACGAGCGTGTTGAAGGGCCGTTCCTCGCCGCTGGGCTCGTAACCGCCGGCGATGATGCCGAGGGAGTGCTCGGCGGCGATGAAGGACAGCTGCTGCACGAAGGACGTCCAGGTCGCCTCGACCGCCTGCTGGAGCGGGCCCTCGACCTGCCCGATGGAGAGCATGGACTCCTCGGGGAAGACGATCAGCGCCGAGCCCTCGGAGGAGGCCTCCGCGGCGAGCTCCCGCATGACCGCCAGATTCGCCGGGACATCCCCACCCGGCCGGAACTGCCCGACGCTGACCAACATGTTGCCGCCCTCACGTGTATGCCGTGCCTTTCGACCAGCCTACAGACTCCCCGGGCGGCACGCCGGAGTAGCCTTCTCACCATGAGGAACCCGATGCAGGGCAGGCGGACCCCGCCGGGTCCCGGCCAGGAATCAGTGTGGGACTACCCGAGGCCGCCGCGGGTGGAGCAGGCGACGGCGATGATCGAGGTGCGCTTCGGCGGGCAGCTGATCGTCACCACGGACCGCGCGGTCCGGGTGCTCGAGACGAGCCACCCGCCGGTCTACTACCTGCCGATCGCGGATTTCGTGCCGGGCGTCCTCGTCCCTGTCGAGGGCACCACGCACTGCGAGTTCAAGGGCGCCGCGAGCTACTTCGACGTCGTCGCCGGCAGCGCGCGGAGCCCGCGCGGCGCGTGGACGTACCCCTCGCCGGTGGCGGGGTACGGGGAGCTGGCCTCACGAGCGGCCCTGTACCCGTCGCGGATGGACAGCTGCACCGTGGACGGTGAGACGGTGCAGGCGCAGGAGGGTGATTTCTACGGGGGCTGGATCACGGCGGCGATCGTGGGACCGTTCAAGGGGGGCGCAGGCACCTGGGGCTGGTGACGGACTGGTGCCCGGTTGATGCCGACTGGTGCCCGGCTGGTGCCCGTGGGCGCCCAGCGCGCGTTCAGGATCCACCGAGGTCGCGGACATGCTGCGTTGCTAGGCTTGTCGGCCGACCCCGTACGCAACGTCAGGACATCTCTCATGACCATCTCACGATCAGTGCGGCGCGCACGGCTGCTCACCGCGGCCCTCGTGGCCTCGGCGGCCCTCCTGGGCGGCTGCAGCGGCTCGGCGGAAGCACCCGAGGACACGGCGGCGTCGACCGCAGCGCCCTCGGAGGCGCCCGAGCAGGCGGCACTCCCCGAGCCCGACCTCGAGGGCATCCCGGACGTCGTCGCCGTGGTGAACGGCACGGAGATCAGCCGCGAGCTCTTCACCACCACCTACGAGGGCCAGTTCAGCCAGGCGGCGGGCCAGGCACAGGCCGGCGGCCAGGAGGTCGACCAGGACCAGCTGAAGACCACCGTCGCGGACAACCTCGTCAGCACCGAACTGCTCCGGCAGGAGGCGGAGGCCCGCGGGATCGAGGCGACGCCGGAAGCCCGCGCCGCCGCGATCGACGAACTCCTGCAGTCCAGCGGGCTCGGTTCGGAGGAGGAACTCCGTGCGGCAGCAGCCGAGCAGGGGCTCGACGACACCGCGTTCGACCGCCAGCTCTCCGACCAGGTGAAGCTCGACGCGCTCCTCGCCGAGGAGGCCGGCGACACCACGCCCACGGACCAGGAGATCCAGGACGCCTACGACGCCGCGGTGGCCCAGCAGGAGGCCGGCGGTGACACCACGGCGATCCCGCCGCTCGAGGAGGTGCGGTCGCAGGTCGAGGAGCAGCTACGGGGCGGGAAGACCTCGGAGGCCGCGCAGGCGCTCATCGGCAGGCTCCGCGAAAGCGCCGAGATCACGGTCAACCTCTAGCACCCGGTGCACGGCGAAGGGCGGCTCCCGCGGGAGCCGCCCTTCCTGTGTCCATGCCGCAACGGTGCTGCGGGATCCGCGTCAGCCGCCGATGAGGTCGTTGACCACGATGGTCTGGTCGCGGTCGGGCCCCACGCCGATGGCCGAGAACCGGGTCCCGGAGAGCTTCTCGAGCGCCCGCACGTAGGTCTGCGCGTTGTCCGGCAGGTCCTCGATGGTCCGGGCACCCGTGATGTCCTCGGTCCAGCCGTCGAAGTACTCGAAGATCGGCTTCGCGTGGTGGAACTCGGTCTGCGTCATGGGCATCTCGTCGTGCCGCACGCCGTCGACGTCGTACGCCACGCACACCGGGATGCTCTCGATCCCTGTGAGGACGTCGAGCTTCGTCACGAAGTAGTCGGTGAAGCCGTTGACGCGCGACGCATGGCGCGCCAGCACGGCGTCGTACCAGCCGCACCGGCGCGGGCGGCCCGTGTTCACGCCGAACTCACCGCCCTTGGTCTGCAGGTACATGCCCATGTCGTCGAACAGCTCGGTGGGGAACGGGCCTGCGCCCACACGCGTGGTGTACGCCTTGATGATGCCGATCGAGCGGGAGATGCGCGTGGGCCCGATGCCCGAGCCGACGGACGCGCCGCCCGCGGTGGGGTTCGACGACGTCACGAACGGGTAGGTGCCGTGGTCCACGTCGAGGAACGTGGCCTGGCCGCCCTCCATGAGGACCACCTTGCCGGCGTCGAGTGCCTCGTTGAGCACGAAGGTGGAATCGATCACGAGGGGCTTGAGGCGCTCGGCGAAGGACAGGAAGTACTCCACCACCTCCTCGACCTCGACGTCACGGCGGTTGTAGACCTTGACCAGCAGTTCGTTCTTCTGCTTGAGGGAGCCCTCCACCTTCTGGCGCAGGATCGACTCGTCGAAGACGTCCTGGACCCGGATGCCGAGGCGGGCCACCTTGTCCATGTAGGCAGGGCCGATACCGCGGCCCGTGGTACCGATGGCGCGCTTGCCGAGGAAGCGCTCGGTGACCTTGTCCAGCACCTGGTGGTAGGGGGCCACGAGGTGTGCGTTGGCGGACACGCGCAGCTTCGAGGTGTCGGCGCCGCGCGCCTGGAGCCCGTCGATCTCCTCGAAGAGCGCCTCGAGGTTGATCACGCAGCCGTTGCCGATGATCGGGACGGCGTTGGGGCTGAGGATGCCGGCGGGAAGGAGCTTCAGCTCGTACTTCTCGCCGTTGACCACGACGGTGTGGCCGGCGTTGTTGCCGCCGTTCGGCTTCACGACGTAGTCGACCCGGCCGCCCAGCAGGTCCGTGGCCTTGCCCTTACCCTCGTCGCCCCATTGGGCTCCGACGATCACGATTGCTGGCATGGGATCCTCCCCCATTCGGCACGGGTCCTCGCCACGCAACCGCGGCAGGCACGCCGTGCATCAGAACGCCCCAACCGGCCGCACGACGTGCGACCACTGGGGCTCTTACCGTCCGAGTTTAGCCGAGCGGCCCGAGCGGCGGCGAAATAAGCGGACCGTGACGGCCGCGGGCGGCTGCAGGTGGTGCCGGGCGGTCCACCGGCGCCCCGGTCCGGTGCGCCGGTGGCCCGTGCACAATGGGGTCATGGACCGCTTCGAAGGACACATCGCCGCGATCGGCACCACGTCGGGCACGCGACTGGTGATCGGACGGTGGGACACCTCGCCGTTCGGGGCGTTCACGGACGTCATGCTCGAGGAGGCTTCCGGCCGGCGGACGCTGCTCGCGCCCAGCCACGAGATCGCGGAGTACGTCCGGGCCACCTACACGTTCGACGACGTCGTGCTCACACCCGTGGCCTCGACGCTCACGGGTGACCGGCTCGTGGTCGACGCCGGAGAGCTGCGGGTCCGGGCCGGGATCGGGGGTGCCACCCTTCTCGGCCGCCTCCTCGGCCTCGTCCCGCGGCGCCTCGCCACGCACCCCCGCTGGCTCGGGCCCATCAGTCCGGTGGCGTCACGGCTCGTGAAGGGCGTCGCGACGGCCGGGTCCGCGGGGAACGGGCGCACCGAGTACTACGGCGTCACCTCCGCCCGGGCGATCGCCGGCGCGACGGCGACATGGCGCGGTGCCGACCTCGGCACCCTGGCCCCGGTGAGCCCGCCCGTGCGGTTCGGCTTCAGCTCCGCCCCTGCGCGTCCGCAACTGGTGACGGTGACGACGACGATCCGCCGCCCGGAGGAGTGACCGGCCCGCCTCCCGGGCTCCGTCCACACGTCTCGGCGGGTCGACGGCGGGCAGTGCCACGACACGCCGCCTCCCGGCGAGGCGCCCGGAACCCGTGCACGACGAGCCCGCAGGCCGGGCGCCGGTCCGTCAGCCGTCCGCACGTACCATCCGGTCCCGCGCCACCCGGTAGTGCGGCCAGTACCGGATCGGCCCGGGCAGCAAGGGCACGGCGAGCCGGGCGGTGAGGCGTACGACGGCGAACACCACGCGCTCGCGTCGGCGCCACGGAAGCGCATAGGCCTCCCGCAGGACCGGCGGCAGGACGCCCGCGGCCAGCAGGGAGGGCATGCCCCTCAGCGGCCACGGCACGATCGGCGGGTCCGGCGCGAGGACCTGCCGGGCGATCTGCCGTCCGGCCCCGCCGACGTGGAGCACGGCGCGGACCTGCTGCTCCACATACTGCTCGAGCCCGCCGTAGTCGCCGGGCAGGAGCCGGTCCGGCACGGCGAAGAAATGGGCGAACTGCCGCATGTCCCGGTAGTAGGCGTCGCGCTCTCCCGCCGGGACCGGCCGATGGAACGCGTGCGTCACCTCGATCGCCGACCAGACGAGGGTCGAGAACACCCAGAGGGACAGTTCCGGGTCGGTCGCGCTGTAGGGCGTCCCGGCGGGCATCGGTCCGCCGGGAACAGGGAGGGTCCCGCGGACGGGGCGATGCCTGCGGGCCACGTGGCCGGCGGCAGCGCGTACCTGGGCCCTGTCGCCGAACGTGACGGTGAGGACTGCATCCAATGTCCCGCGCAGGCGCTGCAGCGGGTCGGTCGCGAACCCGCTGTGGGCCCGCACCCCCTCGGCGACGAGCGGGTGTGCGACCTGCAGCAGCAGCGCGGCCGGACCGCCGGCGACGATCAGCCGTTCGCGGGCGATCCGCCAGGCGGCCGAATCAGGGCCGAACAGCCCGGCATCTCCCGCGGTGCCGGGCGCGGGCGCCGCCGGGAAGTACCGGGCACGGCCCTTCATGCGCCGCCCTCCGTCCGCAGGGTCGCACCCTCGTCATCGGACCTGTCGTCGGACCTGTCATCGGGCCAGTCACCGGACCCGTCCTCCGAGGCGCCGTCGTCGGTCCACTCGAGCAGGTCACCGGGCTGGCAGCCCAACACCCGGCACATGGCCTCGAGGGTGCTGAAGCGGACGGCCTTGGCCCGCCCGTTCTTCAGGACCGCCACGTTGGCAGGCGTCAGGCCCACCCGCTCCGCGAACTCGCCGACGCTCATCTTCCGCTTCGCCAGTTCGACGTCGATCCGCACCACGATCGGCATCAGATCACCTCGTCCAGTTCGGTGCGCAGCTGGCGGGCCTCGGCGTCCCGGTCCACCGCCTGCACCAGCAGTGCCTTCAGGACCAGGACGATCAACGCAACGGCCGCGATCGACACCGCCACCCCGCCGATCAGCAGGACGACGCCCGGCGCGACGGCCTCTCCGGGGGCGAGTGCCACGCCGAGCCCGAAGGTCAGCAGGCTCGCGGCGGCGAAGGCGCCGATCACCACGTTCACCAACCGGAAGGCATCACCCGAGAAGACGGTCCCCTGCCGCACCATGGTCAGCAGCCCCCAGACGCACACCACCGCGACCTGCAGGGCGAGGATCACCAGGACGGTGAGGACGACGAGCGGGGTCCGGATGAGCGCCACATCCGGATCCGCCTGCTCCAGGTCCACGCCCAGCAGCGGCACCATGACCACCTGGATGAAGACGGACCCCGCGAACATCATGCACAGCACGATCCGCAGCGCCAGGACGGCGAGTTTTCCCATGACAGCTCCTCCTACTGATTTCCAGTACGAAGCTATCGTTAATCGACACTATTCACAAGGCTATCGATATCAGTGGGTGTCCTTCACCGGACCGGGCGGACGCTCACGATCGCCCCGCGGCGTCTGTCCGTTCCTGCTGTGCGGCATCCCCGCCCTGTCCGCGGGCCGCGGTGACGTCCGCGACCCGTCGCGCAGGAATCAGATCGTGTAGTCCGAGCCGGGGTTCGCGGCGTCGATGTAGTCCCGGACCGCGCTCTGCGGCACGCGGTAGGACCGCCCGAACCGGATGCTGTTGATGGTGCCGGACTGCACCATCCGGTAGACGGTCATCTTCGAGACGCGCATCATGGCGGCCACTTCCGCCACCGTGTACAGCTGTCCCGTGCTTGTGCTCGTGGCCATGTCAGCCCCACTTCCCTTCGCCTCACCACGGTCTGTGGAGCCTTTAACATTGGTCGCGCTGGTAACAGCGGCACAAGGACAAGGACTACTCGTTTATCACAGGGCTCATCGAGTAATGGCGTGCGGGCAGCTCCCGCCTCGGAGACCTCCGAGCACCTCCGCGTGGGCCGGCTGCCGGTCCTGCCGGGGGCCCCGGACGCTGGAGGCGCGGGCGCCGGGCGGGAGCGTGCGGACCGCCCCGTCAGGACCCGGGGCAGCAGGAAGGACGGCCTTCCAGGAGCGGAGACCGTCCTTGCTGCTGCCCCGATGCGGGCGGGCGGTGGGGTTCAGCCCGCCAGCTGCGTGCTCGCCTCGGGATCGGACTCCCTGAGGAACACCGCGATCCGCTCGGCCTCCTCGATCTCCCCGATGGACGCCGCGGCCCGCCCCAGTGCGTAGAGCGCACGGAGGAATCCGCGGTTGGGCTCGTGCGAGTACGGGATGGGGCCGGCGCCGCGCCAGCCGCTGCGCCGGAGCGCGTCGAGGCCGCGGTGGTAGCCGGTACGGGCGTAGGCATAGGACTCGATGGTCCGGCCCTCGGCGTACGCCTCGTCGGCGAGGATCGCCCAGACGAGGGACGACGTGGGGTGCTTCGCCGCGAGGTCCACGGCTTCGTCGCCGGCCGCGAGGCGGCCGACGACGTCGGGCTCCTCGGGCAGGAGGGTGGGCTCGGGGCCCAGCAGGTTCTTCCGGAATTCGTCGGACATGGCTACAGCTTCTTCCCGGCGGACCCGAGGGAGGCCGCGGCCTCGACCACGCGGGCGGCGAGGCCGGCCTCGGCCGAGGCGCCCCACACGCGGGGGTCGTAGGTCTTCTTGTTGCCGACCTCGCCGTCGACCTTCAGGACGCCGTCGTAGTTCTTCAGCATGTGGTCGGCCACCGGGCGCGTGAACGCGTACTGGGTGTCGGTGTCGATGTTCATCTTGATGACGCCGTAGGAGACGGCGTCGGCGATCTCCTGCTCGGAGGAGCCGGAGCCCCCGTGGAACACGAGGTCGAAGGGCTTGTCCTTGCCGAGCTTCCGGCCCACCTGGTCCTGGATGTCCTTGAGGATCTCGGGGCGGAGCTTGACGCCGCCGGGCTTGTACACGCCGTGGACGTTGCCGAAGGTCAGCGCCGTGAGGTAGCGGCCGTGCTCGCCGGCGCCGAGGGCGTCGATGGTGGCGAGGGCGTCGTCCACCGTGGTGTAGAGCTTGTCGTTGATGGCGTTCTCGACGCCGTCCTCCTCACCGCCGACGGTACCGATCTCCACCTCGAGGATGATCTTCGCGGCCGCCGCGCGGGGCAGGATCTCCCGGGCGATCCGCAGGTTCTCCTCGAGGGTCTCGGCGGAGCCGTCCCACATGTGCGAGTTGAAGACGGGGTCGTGGCCGTTCTTCACGGCCTCCTCGGACGCGGCGAGCAGCGGCAGCACGAAGTCGTCGAGCTTGTCCTTCGGGCAGTGGTCGGTGTGCAGGGCGATGTTGACGTCGTACTTCTTCGCCACCTCCTTCGCGAAGGCCGCGAACCCGAGCGAACCGGCAACCATGTCCTTGACGCTCGCACCCGACCAGTAGGCGGCGCCGCCCGTGGAGACCTGCACGATGCCGTCGGAACCGGCCTCGGCGAAACCGCGCATCGCCGCGTTGAGGGTCTGGGAGGAGGTCACGTTCACAGCCGGGAATGCGAAGCCGCCCGCCTTCGCGCGGTCGATCATCTCGGCGTAAACATCAGGGGTTGCGATAGGCATGCTGAGGACTCCTTAGTGGTGGGAAGTGCTGGCTTCATCCTAGCGAGCGGGTCTGCCGGGCGCAGGAGGAGCCGTCGGGCTCCGTTCGAGGGCGTCGGCCGGACGCCGCCCGACGGGGGTGCCAGGCTTCCTCAGACGCGCTGGCCGAACACGTGCCGGCGCACCCAGCCGTGCATGGCGATCGCCGCGGCCGCCGAGGCGTTGATGGACCGCGTGGACCCGAACTGGGCGATCGAGAGCGTGGCCTCGGCCGCCTCGTGCACCTCGGGGGTAAGGCCCGGGCCCTCCTGCCCGAAGACCAGCACGCAGCGCTCCGGGAGGTCGTAGGTCTCGAGCGGCACCGAGTCGGGGAAGTTGTCGATCCCGATCACCGTCAGCCCTTCGGCGGCAGCCCAGGCCGTGAAATCGGCCACCGTGGGGTGGTGGCGGACGTGCTGGTAGCGGTCGGTGACCATCGCGCCGCGCCGGTTCCACCGCCGTCGTCCGATGATGTGCACCTCCCTGGCGAGGAAGGCGTTGGCCGTGCGCACCACGGAACCGATGTTGAGGTCGTGCTGCCAGTTCTCGATCGCCACGTGGAAGCCGTGGCGCCGCTCGTCGAGGTCGGCGACGATCGCCTCGTGCGTCCAGTACCGGTACCCGTCCGTGACGTTGCGGGTGTCCCCGGCGGCCAGGAGGTCGCGGTCCCAGCGGTCGCCGTCCGGCCACTCGCCCTCCCACGGTCCGACGCCGACCGTCGGTGCGTCACCGACCACCGGTGCGTCGGGGGCGGGCAGGTCGGGGCCGGTGTTCGGGAGGGATTGTTGCACCGTTCAAGCGTAGACGGCGCCGGAGATGGAAGACTGGCCCAGGACGGTCAACTCCCCCGGAAGGACGCCCATGCGCGAGAACGAACACATCGAGTGCTGGCTCACCGACATGGATGGCGTGCTGGTGCACGAGAACCATGCCATCCCCGGTGCCGCCGAACTGATCGACCGATGGGTGGCAACGTCGAAGCGGTTCCTCGTCCTGACCAACAACTCCATCTACACGCCGCGTGACCTCGCGGCGCGCCTGAAGGCGTCAGGGCTCGAGATCCCCGAGGAGAACCTCTGGACCTCGGCGCTGGCCACGGCGCAGTTCCTGAAGGACCAGCTGCCGGGCGGCAGGGCCTACGTGATCGGTGAGGCCGGCCTGACGACGGCGCTGCACGATGCGGGGTTCATCCTCACCGACACGAATCCCGACTACGTGGTGCTCGGCGAGACCCGCACGTACTCGTTCGAGGCCATCACGAAGGCGGTCCGCCTGATCCTGGAGGGCGCACGGTTCATCGCGACGAACCCCGACGTGACCGGGCCGTCGAAGGAGGGACCGCTGCCCGCCACGGGCGCCATCGCTGCGATGATCACGGCAGCGACGAGCCGCGACCCGTACGTCGTGGGCAAGCCGAACCCGATGATGTTCCGCTCGGCGATGAACCGGATCGACGCCCACTCGGAGACGACGGCGATGATCGGCGACCGCATGGACACGGACATCATCGCGGGCATGGAGGCGGGCCTGCACACCGTCCTCGTCCTCACCGGCATCACGCAGCCGGAGGACATCGACGCCTACCCGTTCCGGCCCGCGCAGATCTGCTCGTCCGTGGCGGACCTGATCGACCAGGTGTGACCGGTCAGGTCCGAGCCGGCCGCCCGTCCGGCGCACCGAGAGCTTCGAAGGCGCGCTTCGAGCCACCGCCGCGCGGCACGGGGATGTACTCGCGCTGCACCGCGGAGAGGATGCCCTGGTAGATGCCCGGATTCCACTGCGGACTGGCGTGCGCGGGCAGGGCGCCCTCGGTCACGCGGTCCACGGACACCACGTTGTCCGGCAGCTCCCGCGCCCAGCCGGCGCGCGCCGTCGCGTAGTCGACGACGCCGTCGGCCGGGTTCCCGGCGAACACCACCTTCGTGTCGCCGAGGGACAGCCGGAACCGCGTGACGTCGAAGTGGTAGATGTACGAGGACTCCGACTGGATGAGCTCGCTGCTGGGCGCCAGCGGGGAGAGCTGCTCGAGGGTCTGGTCCACGATCTGGCTCCAGGTCCGCTCGTCCTTATGGACGATCCGCTCGCCCAGCTCATAGGTCCCGCGCACACTGATGGGCACCCGCACACCGGCCTCGTAGAGGCGCACCACGCCGTCGAACATGCGCTGGTCCCTCACGTCGTACCGGCTGGACGGGGAGGAGTCGAGGAGGATCAGCTCCACGGGGATCCCGCGGTCACGCAGGCGTGCTGCGACTTCGACGGCCACCATGCCGCCGAAGCTGTGGCCGTAGAAGTAGAGCTTCTCCAGGCGGAAGTTCTCCACGTAGCGGTTCATGGTGGCCACGATGTTGTTGATGTCCAGCCCGCGGTTGGAGTAGCCCATCACGGCCAGCTGCGCCCGCTTCGACAGCACGGGGCGCAGCGCGTTGAGGATCCAGAGACCCTCCTCCCAGCTGGTCTTGTAACCGGGGAAGAGGACCCAGCGGTCGTTGGGGAACCGGGCCCGCGCGGTGTCGTCGTCGAGCGGCAGGATGCGGGTCTGCTCCCGCTGCGACTGGATGACGCGCGTGACCACGAGGTCCGTGGTCACCAGCGCGGCGGCCGCCGAACCGATCAGGAAGGACCGGCGGGAGGATTCACGGAAGGCCCGCGCCCGCAGCAGGGCCCGGTCGTCGTCATCGTTCACCTGCCGTCCCCCGCGGCCCTGGCCTTCGTCAGGCGAGTCCCAGCTCGTCCTTGCCGAACGCGAACAGGTACGGCACGCCGGCCTCGGACTCGATGCGCTCCTTCGAGCCCGTGCTCCGGTCCACGATTACCGCGACGGCCCGCACGTCGCCGCCGGCACGACGCACGCCCTCGACGGCGGTGAGCGCGGAGCCGCCCGTGGTCGAGGTGTCCTCGAGCACGACCACGCGGCGCCCCGCGATGTCGGGCCCCTCGACCTGCCGACCCATCCCGTGCGTCTTCTGGGTCTTGCGGACCACGAACGCGTCGATCGGGCGGCCGTCCTGCGCGGCGGCGTGCATCACGGCGGTGCCCACCGGGTCGGCGCCCATCGTCAGGCCGCCGGCGGCCTCGAAGGAGATGCCGGCGTCGTCGAGGAGCCGGAGCATGACACGGCCCACGAGGGCGGACGCCTCGTGGTGCAGCGTGATGCGGCGGAGGTCGATGTAGTAGTCGGCCTCGACACCGCTGGAGAGCGTGACGCTCTCGTGCACCACGGCGAGTTCCCTGATGAGCTCGAGGAGCCGGGTGCGGTCGGTGGTCTGCGCGGAGGTCTCGGCGGTCATGCGGCCAGTCTATCGACGGGCCGGCGGCGTCCTGAAACGGCCGGGGCGGGAGGATCAGCCGGCCAGGCTCGCGCTCGCCGCATCGATCGCCTCGGGCGAGAGGACGTGCGAGATGGCGAGCACGGCTGCCCCGGCGACGCCCGCGTTCTGCCCCGAGACCGAGGGGACGATGCGCAGGTGCTCGGTGGCGAGCGGGAGCGAGCGCGTGTACACGACCTCCCGGATGCCGGCGAGGAGGTGCTCGCCGGCCTGCGCGAGGGCTCCGCCGACGACGATCACCGACGGGTTGACGAGGTTGACGCACGTGGCGAGGACGTCGCCGATGTCCCGGCCCGCCTGCCGTACCGCCTGGAGCGCCTGGATGTCACCGGACCGGACCAGTTCGACGACGTCCTGGCTGCCCGAGAGGGCCTGCTCCCCGGATGTGCTCAGTGCTGCGGCCAGCGCCGGCCCGCCGGCGATGGCCTCGAGGCATCCCGCGTTGCCGCAGCGGCAGATGGTCTCCCCTCCCCGCGCCACCCGCACGTGCCCGAGGTCGCCCGCCGTACCCTGCGCACCGCGCTGCAGCACGCCGCCCAGGATGATGCCGGCCCCGATGCCCGTGGCCACCTTGATGAACATCAGGTCCGCCACCTCGGGCCAGCTCGCGTTCAGTTCGCCGAGGGCCATGATGTTCACGTCGTTGTCCACCAGGACGGGGACGGGGAAGTCGCGCTGGATGAAACCGGGCACGTCGAACCGGTCCCAGCCGGGCATGATGGGCGGATTGATGGGCCGCCCGGTGTCGTGCTCCACCGGCCCGGGCAGGCCGATCCCGACGGCGGCGAGATCGTCGGCCGTGCGGCCGTCGCGCTCCAGCAGGCCGGTGATGGCCGACGCCAACCAGCCGAGGACCGCCTCCGGTCCGTCGCCGATGCTGATCTGCTGCTGGGCGCGCCCGAGCTCCCGGCCGGAGAGATCCGCGAGGATGACGATCGCGTGGGTGGCACCGAGATCGGCACCGACCACCACGCGCGCCCCTGGGTTCAGCGCGAACAGCGACGGCGGACGGCCGCCCGTGGACGCCGCACCGCCGAAGGGGGCGACGAACCCGAGGGACATGAGCGTGTCGATCCGGGCGGCGACGGTGGAGCGGGCGAGGCCCGTCAGCTGCGCCAGCTCGGCCCGGGTGCGTGGTTGGCCGTCACGCAGCATCTGGAACACTTCGCTGGCACCGGATGGGCCCGGCGCCGACGGCCGCGGGGCGAATCCCCCATCGCTGGGCAGCCGGGTCGATGACGTGATGGACACCCTTTCAGTAAACCACTCGGCACTTCCAATGGCGCCTTCGACATCTCATAACATTCGCGAAGCATCTTTTGACGGTCTCTCGACAAAAGGGGGAGGCCGTGTCACAGTGGCCGCGTGGACGATGAAGTCAACACCTCAGGGGCTTCCACCCCGATCCTGCGTGTGACAGGGCTCTCGAAGAACTTCTTCGGAGTGCCCGTACTGAAGGACGCCTCGCTCGACCTCTTCCCGGGCGAGGTCCACGGCCTGGTCGGCGAGAACGGGGCCGGCAAGTCGACCCTCATGAAGCTGCTCGCCGGCGTCTACGCCCGCGATGCCGGCCGGGTGGAGCTCGACGGCGAACCGGTCGAGTTCACGCATCCCGTGCAGGCGCACCAGGCCGGCCTGTCCACGGTGTTCCAGGAGTTCAACCTGCTGCCCGAGCGCACCGTCGCCCAGAACATCTACCTCGGACGGGAGCCGCGGAAGGGGCTGCTCGTCGACCGCCGGGCCATGAACCGGGCCGCCGCCGACCTGCTGGAGGAGCTCGGCATCAGGAGCATCCGCCCCACCGCGTCGGTCAGTTCGCTCTCCGTGGCGCAGCAGCAGATCGTGGAGATCGCGAAGGCCGTGAGCTACGACGCCAGGATCATCTCGATGGACGAGCCCACCGCGGCGCTCGCGGGTCCGGAGGTCGACCTGCTCTACGGCATCATCGACCGGCTCCGGAAGCGCGGGACGGCCATCCTCTACGTGTCGCACCGGCTCAAGGAGATCTTCGACCTGTGCGACACCATCACGGTGCTCAAGGACGGCCGGATCGTCACCTCGTCGCCCGCGTCCGGGCTCGACGACGCCTCGCTGGTCCGCGCGATGGTCGGCCGGCCCATCTCGGCCTACTTCCCCGAGTCCCTACCCGGCACCACCGTGGGGGGCGCACTGCTGCAGGTGGGCGGGGGCGGCAACGACCAGCTCGACGGCGTGGACCTGACCCTCCACGCGGGCGAGATCGTCGGGGTCGCGGGACTGCAGGGCTCGGGGCGGACGGAACTGGTCGAGGCGATCTTCGGGGCCGCCGGCTTCACCCGCGGGGAGATGACCCTCGACGGCCGGCCGTACCGGCCACGGTCGCCGCGGCACGCCATCCGGCACCGGATCGCCCTGATCACCGAGGACCGCAAGGCCCAGGGACTCAGCCTGAACCAGTCCATCCTCGACAACGCCCTCAGCGTCGTCCGGTCCGTCGACCCCCGCCGCACCGCGCTCGCCCGCCGCCAGGCCCCGGGCGTGTTCTCGTCCCTCGAGGTCGTCGCCCGCGACCTCGACCAGGAGGTGCAGTTCCTCTCGGGCGGGAACCAGCAGAAGGTCGTCCTCGCGAAGTGGCTCGCGATCGACCCGCAGGTGGTGCTGCTCGACGAACCCACGCGCGGGATCGACGTCGGCGCGAAGGTCGCGGTCTACTCGCTGATGCGCCGGCTGGCGCAGGAAGGCAAGGCCATCCTCATGGTCTCGAGTGAACTCCCCGAAGTCCTCGGTATGTCCGACCGCGTGATCGTGATGCGGGACGGGCGGATCGCCGGGGAGATCCCGCCGTCGGCGTCGGAGGAACAGGTCCTCCAGCTCGCGACCGGCGCCCGGGGCGTGGCCCCGTGAACCGGCTGAGCTCGACGCACATCGTCTACCTCGTCGCCCTCGCGACGATCATCGCGGGCACCGTCCTCGTGGGGACCACGGGCCGCAACTTCTTCAGCACCGGCAACATCTCCGACATCCTCACCGGGACGAGCATCCTCGGCTTCATCGCGATCGGCCAGACGCTCGTCATCCTCGTGGGCAGCCTCGACCTCTCCGTCCCCTACGTCATCAGCCTCTCGAGCCTCATCGGGGCCGGGGTCATGGCGAACCAGGCCGGGAACATCGTGCCCGGGGTACTCCTGGCGCTGCTCGTCTCCGCCCTGATCGGCCTGGCCAACGGTGCGGTGGTGGCGGGGCTGAGGGTGCACGGCTTCATCGCGACCCTCGGCATGGGACTGATCGTGAGCGGATACCTCGGCTCCACCTACCAGGGCAGCGCGGGGCAGGCGCCGCTCGCGTTCCGTCTCATCGGGGCCACGGGCATCGGACCGGTCCCCGTCTCCACGCTCATCATGCTGGCCTGCGCCGCCGTCGTGCTCGTCATGCTGAACACCACCCGCCTCGGCCACGCCATGTATGCCGTCGGGGGTGACTCCGCCGTGGCGAGGATGTCCGGTGTCAGGACGCGCACACCGGTCATCGCGGCGCACGTGATCTGCTCCACGATGGCGGGCCTCGCCGGCCTGCTGCTGGCCGCGCGCCTCGGCGTCGGCAGCCCGACCATCGGGTCCCAGGGCGGGTACGACCTGCTGTCGATCGCCGCCGTCGTGCTCGGCGGGACGCTCCTGGCCGGCGGGAAGGGCTCGCTCGTGGGCACCCTCGGCGGCGTGCTCATCTTCGCCATGCTCGACAACATCATGAGCGTGCTGCAGGTCAACCCGTTCCTCAAGGACGTGGTCCGCGGCATCGTGATCGTGGTCGCCGTGGCCGTCTACTCGCGGCGCAGGACCGTGCCCCGGCCCGCACGGTTCGGCCGGGGCACCCACCAGGGCGATACCGCGCCACCGCGGGGACCGGGAGACTCGTCGCAGGGCGACGGGCCGGCCCACGGCGACGGCACGGACGCGCGGAACGAGGTGTCGGCATGAGCGTCGCGACCGAACGCGCCGTCCTGCAGCAGAACCGCTCGCCCCGGGGCGAACGCGTCCTCCGGGCCCTGCGCACACCCAGCGGGGCGGTCTTCGTCCTCACGGCCGTCCTCTTCCTCGCCGTCCTGGCCGCGAACCCCTCCTTCGGGGAGCCGAGCTCCCTGATCCGCTTCATCGGCCGCACGGCGCCCATCGCGATCGCCGCGATCGGGCAGTACTTCGTCATCGTGTCGGGCGAGTTCGATCTCTCGATGGGCTCGGTGGTCACCGCGCAGGTCATCATCGCCGGCAACCTGATCGGCCAGGACGAGTCGCGGGTCCTTCCGGTGCTCGCCCTGATGATCGTGTTCGGGGCCTTCGTGGGACTCGTGAACGGCCTGGCGACGACGCTCCTGAAGGTGCCGAGCTTCATCGTGACCCTCGGCACCATGCTGGCGCTGCTCGGTCTCGTGCTGTTCTGGACGGGCGGTGCGGCCACCGGCAACCCGGCGGACAGCTTCCGGCAGATCGGCCGCGGCGGCATCCAGGACATCCCGGTCCTCGAGGTGCTGCCCTACCCCGTGATCATCCTCGCCGTCGTCGCCGCAGCAGCCTTCTGGCTCATGCGCAGGCCCTACGGGCGCACGCTCGTGGCCGTGGGCGACAACTCCCGTGCCGCCGCCCTGACCGGTGCCTCCGTCTGGTGGATCCGGACCCGGGCCTTCATGCTGTCTTCCCTGGCGGCCACCGTGGCGGGCGTGATCCTCGTGGGCTACGCCGGGGTCCACCCGTCGGTGGGCCAGGGTTACGAGTTCACGGCGATCACCGCCGTCGTGCTCGGCGGTGTGGTGATCGGCGGCGGGCGCGGCTGGGTCCTCTCCGCCGCCGCGGGAGCCTTCGCCCTCGAACTGCTGTTCACCCTCCTGAACTTCCTCGGCGTCGAATCCACCTGGCGCGAAAGCGTCCAGGGCGCGATCATCATCGTCGCCGTGGCAGCCGCGTCCCGGAACTGGCAGCGCAGACGCCGCGGCGCGAGTGCCGAGGCCCACGACGAGCACCGTCCACTAACAGCACCGACGCCCGCACCGGGCACCAATGAGGGAGGAACATGATGCGCACAAGCATCCTGGGCAAGGTCACGGTGATCGCAGCGACGTCGCTGCTCGCCCTGACGGCCTGCACCACCGATTCGTCCATCGAGGATCCGCCGGCCGCCGAAGGCGGCGCGAGCGCGGAGTCCAGCGAGGCCGCGCAGCCCAGTGAGGACAGCACGGAGTGGTTCGACCAGGCCGTCTACGACGAGCAGGACGCGCAGCGCTCGGCCACCTTCGAAGGGGACCCGGAGCAGCCGTACCTGCAGTACATCGACGGGGAGATGACGGACACCGCGGCCTTCGCTGCCGAGGGGCCGCAGAAGGCGTGCTTCTCGAACGCCTCGATCTCCAACCCCTGGCGCCAGACGGGCTGGATCACCATGAACCAGCAGCTCCAGGTGCTGCAGGAGGCCGGCGTCATTTCGGAGATGGAGACGCGCGACGCACAGGACGACGACAACACGCAGATCGCCGACATCGACTACTTCATCGCCGAGGGCAACTGCGATGCCTTCATCATCTCCCCGAACTCCACTGCGGCCATGACGCCCGCCGTCGAGCGCGCGTGCGAGACCGGCAAGCCCGTGATCGTGTTCGACCGCGGCGTGCAGACGGACTGCGCCGTGACGTTCATCCACCCCATCGGCGGCTTCGCCTGGGGTATCGACACCGCCGAGTTCCTGAGCGAACGGCTCGGTGAGGGCGACAAGGTGGTGGCGCTGCGCATCCTCCCCGGCGTCGACGTGCTGGAACAGCGCTGGGCGGCGGCGGAGCGCATCTTCGAGGAGAACGGCATCGAAGCTGTGGACTACTTCACCGGCGCCGATCCGGTGGAGATCAAGTCGATCATCTCGGACGAACTCGCCACCGGTGACGTGCAGGGCGTTTGGATGGACGCGGGCGACGGCGCCGTCGCCGCGATCGAGGCGTTCGAGGACGCCGGGGCCGACCTTCCCGTCATGACGGGCGAGGACGAGATGAGCTTCCTGCGCAAGTGGGACGAGACCGGCATCGACGCCCTGGCGCCGGTGTACTCGAACTTCCAGTGGCGCACCCCGCTGCTCGCGCTGCAGAAGATCTTCGCCGGTGAGGAGGTCCCTGCCGAGTGGGTCCTCCCCCAGTCCCCCATCACCGAGGACGAGCGCGCCGAGTTCCTGACCGCGAACGAGGGCATGCCCGACGGGCACTACGCCAAGTTCGGCGGCGAGGACCTGCCCGGGTACCCGACGGTGTGGCAGGAGCGCCAGATCCCCTGACACGACGTTCCGGGACAAGGATCGGGAAGGAGGCAGGACCATGGACGACGGCGTGCGCCCCATCGGCATCAACACGTGGGTATGGACATCGCCCCTGACGGACGCGGACCTGCCTCCCCTCCTCTCCCGGATCGCCGATCTCGGCTTCGACGGCGTGGAACTCCCCCTCGAGAACGCGGGGGACCTCACGGCCGGGGCGGTGCGTGACGCCCTCGCCGTGATGGGTCTCTCGGCCACCGTCGTCGGTGCGATGGCGCCGGGTCGGGACCTGGTCGGCGCCTCTCCCGCGGACGTCCGCAGGACCCAGCGCTACCTTCTCGCGTGCATCGACCTGGCGCAGGCGATCGGCGCCCGGAGCGTGTGCGGCCCGTTCTACTCCGCAACGGGCCGCGTATGGAGGATGGGCGACGACGAACGCGCCGCGGCCTACGCCGAACTGCGGGAGAACCTCGCGCCCGTCGCCGACCGGGCGGTCGCCGCGGGAGTCGTCCTCGGCATCGAGCCGCTGAACCGGTACGAGACCTCCCTCGTGAACACCGTGGACCAGGCACTCGAGGCGCTGGGGCCGCTGCTCGGCAGCGGTGTGGGGCTCGCACTCGACTCCTACCACCTCGCCATCGAGGAGCGGTCCTCGGCCGGGGCCATCAGGGCGGCCGGCCCGCACCTGGTGCACCTGCAGGTGTGCGGCAACGACCGCGGCGCGCCGGGCGGCGACCAGACGGACTGGCCGGCGCTCTTCGCCGCGCTCGACGACGTCGGGTACGGCGGGCCTGTCAACATCGAGAGCTTCACCGCCCACAATGCGAGCATCGCGGTCGCCGCATCCATCTGGCGTCCGCTCGCCACGAGCCAGGACCGCCTGGCCGAGGACGGACTGGCCTTCCTGCGCCGGATGGGCGCCGGGCAGCGCCGGCATCCCCCGGGCGCTGCGCTGCAGGACGCCTCCTCCGAGTTCTGACTCTCGACGTGTCATGATTCCTCAAGACTTGTGCGTCTTTTGATTGACGCTCGTCAAAAGCTCGGCATACTGGGAGGGAACCAGCTCACAACAGGGGTCCGGCACGTCAGGTGTCACGGAAACCGTCGAGATGTGGGCTCGGCCGATCGCAGTTACTCAAAGGAGAGATGAACCGTGAAAGTACCCGTCAAGGCCCTGTCTACGCTCGCCGTCCTGGGGCTCGGCATGACGAGCCTCGCAGCCTGCGGCTCCGGATCCGGCGAAGCCACCTCGGGAGACACCCTCACCTACTGGGCGTCCAACCAGGGCACCACGGTCGAGGACGACCGCAAGGTGCTCGAGGAGTCGCTCGCCCGGTTCACCGAGGAGACCGGCACCGAAGTGGAGCTCGAAGTCATCCCGTGGACCGACCTCTACAACCGCATCCTCACCGCCGTCAGCAGCGGCGAAGGTCCGGACGTCCTCAACATCGGCAACACCTGGGCCACCACGCTCCAGGAGACCGGCGCGTTCCTGCCCTTCGAGGGCGACGCGCTCGAGGCCGTGGGCGGCCAGGACCGCTTCATCCAGAGCAGCTGGTCGACCGGCGGCGCGGAGGGCGAGGCCCCCACCTCCATCCCCCTGTACGGCCTGAGCTACTCGCTCTACTACAACACCGAGATGTTCGCGGCCGCGGGCATCGAGGCGCCGCCGGAGACGTGGGACGAGTTCGTCGAGACCGCGAAGAAGCTGACCATCGACACAGACGGCGACGGCAAGATCGACCAGTGGGGTGTCTCCCTCGCGGGCAGCTCCATCTCCAACAACGCGCACCAGGCATTCGTCCGCGGCCTGCAGGCCGGCGGGTCGCTCTTCGACGAGAACGGCGAACCCACGTTCGCGAGCGACGAGCAGGTCGCCGGGGTGAAGCAGTGGGTGGACCTGATGGCCGTCGACAAGGTGGTCTCGCCGTCGAACGCCGAGTTCACCGGCGGCAGCCAGATGGTGGAGGACTTCGCCGCGGGCAACGCGGCCATGTTCTTCGACCAGGCGCCCGCCAAGACCCTCAACGCCCGCGGCTTCGAGAACTTCGCGGCCGCACCCGTCCCGCTGACCGACCCGGCCGCCACGGGTGACGAGGCGACCATGAGCCACGTCGCCGGGATCAACCTCAGCATCTTCAACGAGACGGACAACGAGGAGGGCGCCCTGAAGCTGGCCGCGCACCTCACGAGCGACGAGGAGCAGGTCTACCTCAACAAGGCCTTCACCGCGCTGCCGGTGCTGTCGGCCGCGTACGAGGACGAGGCGTTCAAGTCCGAGGAGATCACGCTCAAGCAGGGCATCCTCGAGAACAACGCCAAGCCGATGCCGCTCATCAGCCAGGAGGGCCAGATGGAGACCCTCGTGGGCACCGCGATCAAGAACCTGTTCGCGCAGGCCGCCACGGGGACCGTCACGGAGGACGACATCCGCACGGCGCTCGAAGACGCCAACAGCCAGATGGCGGCCGCCCAGTAACTCAGCCTCCGCAGGTGCCCGCCCCCCCGGCGGGCACCTGCTCCTGATCCCGCTCAGTCCAAGGAGCACGATGTCCCAGCTCATCGAGAAGCCGCCCGCCCCAGGCAGTGAGCCCGGGGGGCCGCAGCGCCCGGCCCCGGCGGCCCGGCGCAAGCGCAAGTCCCTGTTCGCCTACGTCCTGATCGCCCCGGCGGTGATCATGGAGCTCCTGATCCATATCATCCCGATGGTCCTGGGCGTCTGGATCGCCTTCCTGGGTCTCAGCCAGCTCAACATCCGCAACTGGCTCCGCGCGCCGTTCGTCGGCTTCGACAACTTCGTCGCGGGCCTCGACCCGAACGGGCCCATCGGGGGCGAGTTCCTCGCCAGCTTCGGCCGCACCCTCGTGTTCACCGTCGTCGTGCTGGCCATCGTCTGGGTCCTCGGCATCATGGCCGCCGTCCTGCTGCACAGCTCCTTCCGGGGCAACGGCTTCCTGCGCACGTTCTTCCTCATCCCCTACGCCCTGCCCAGCTACGTCGCGACGATCGCCTGGGCGTTCATGTTCAGCCAGCGCGACGGCGCCATCAACAAGATCCTCGTGGACGACCTCGGGATCCTCGACGAACGTCCCTTCTGGCTGCTCGGCGGGAACGCCTTCTGGGTGACGGTGATCGTGACCGCCTGGCAGATGTGGCCCTTCGCCTTCCTGATGCTCCTGGCTGCGCTGCAGAACATCCCGAAGGATGTGTACGAGGCCGCCGCGATCGACGGCGCGTCACTGTGGAAGCAGTTCCTCCTCATCACGCTGCCGATGATCCGCCCCGCCAACGGCGTCCTGCTGCTCGTCATGAGCCTGTGGATCTTCAACCAGTTCAACGTGCCGTTCGTGCTCTTCGGCGCGGCCCCTCCGGAGTCGGCGAAGCTGATCTCGCCGCTGATCTACCAGCACTCGTTCTCGAACTGGAACTTCGGGCTCGGCGGTGCCATGAGCGTGCTGCTGCTCATCCTCCTGTTCATCGCCTCCGTGATCTACGTCCGCATGGTCCTCCCGAAGGGAAAAGACATTGATTGAGACACCGGGCTTCCGCTGGTTCCGTCGCATCGGCCTGACCTTCCTCTTCCTCCTCGTCGCCCTCCCCCTGTATGTGGTGGTCGTGACGAGCTTCAAACCCCTCGCCGACGTCCGTGGCCTCTTCACCTGGGTGCCGTCGACGGTCACCATCGGGCCCTACATCGAGATCTGGCAGACCGTCCCGCTGGGGCACTACTTCAAGAACAGCCTGATCGTGACCACCCTCGCCACGGTCTTCTCCGTGATCATCGCGATCATGGCCGCCTACGCGGTGGCGCGGCTGAACTTCCGGGGCCAGCGGTCCTTCAGCCTCGTTGTCCTGTCCACGCAGATGTTCCCCGGCATCCTGTTCCTCCTGCCGCTGTTCCTGATCTTCACGCAGATCCAGCGGACGGTGGGACTGCAGCTCAACGGGTCGTACACGGGACTCGTCATCACGTACCTGACGTTCACCCTGCCCTTCGCCATCTGGATGCTCGCCGGCTATTTCGCATCGATCCCGCGGGAACTCGAGGAAGCGGCGATGATCGACGGAACGAGCCGCGCGGGGGCCTTCATCCGGGTGGTCATCCCGGTGGCCAAGCCGGGGATCATCGCCGTCGCCGTGTACTCCTTCATCACCGCGTGGGGCGAGGTCCTCTTCGCGTCGGTGCTGACCAACAACGACACCCGGACCCTCGCCATCGGCCTGCAGGCCTACGCCAACCAGACCGACGTCTACTGGAACCAGCTCATGGCGGCATCCGTCGTCGTCTCGCTTCCCGTCCTCATCGGCTTCATGCTGGTCCAGCGGCACCTCGTCGCAGGACTGTCCGCAGGCTCGGTCAAGTAGCCGGCACCCCCTCGCACCCCTGGAGAAACACCATGACATCCCCCCTTTCCGGTCAGGTACCGGATCGTCCCGCGTCCCGCCCCCTCGGCGTCGCCATGATCGGCTACGCCTTCATGGGCAAGGCGCACTCCGCGGCCTGGCGGACGGTCGGCAGCCACTTCGACGTCCCCGCCACCGCACGACGCGTCATCGTCGGCCGGGATGCCGGGCGGACCGCCGAGGCCGCCGCGCTCTACGGCTGGGAGGACTCCTCCACGGACTGGCGGGAGGCGATCCACCGCGACGACATCGACATCGTGGACATCTGCACCCCCGGCTACCTCCATGCCGAGATCGCCATCGAAGCACTGAAGGCGGGCAAGCACGTGCTGGTGGAGAAGCCGCTCGCCAACACCATCGCCGAGAGCACCGAGATGGTGTCCGCGGCGGCCCGGGCGCGGGAGCACGGCGTCCAGTCCATGGTCGGGTTCAACTACCGGCGCGTCCCGGCCCTCGCCCACGCCCGGGATCTCATCGCCGACGGCCGGTTGGGTGCCGTCCGCCAGCTGCGCGTCGCCTACCTGCAGGACTGGCTGGTCGACGCCGAGTCCCCGATGACATGGCGCCTCCGCCGCGAGACCGCCGGATCCGGTGCCCTCGGGGACATCGCCTCCCATGCCCTGGACCAGGTGCAGTTCCTCACCGGCGAGAACGTCACGGAGGTTTCGGGCCGCCTGCGCACCTTCGTGGAGGAGCGGCCCGGCCCCGACGGTCCCGAACCCGTGACGGTCGACGACGCCGCGTGGATCACCGCTGAACTCGCCGGCGGCGCCATCGCCACGGTCGAGGTCTCGCGCGTGGCCACCGGGGTGAAGAACGGGCTCCGCGTCGAGGTCTTCGGCGAGCGCGGCGCCCTCCGCTTCGACCTGGAGAACCTCAACGAGCTGTGGTTCATGGAGGCGACCGGCCCCGTGACCGAGCAGGGCTTCCGCCGCATCCTCGTGACCGAGCCGGGCCACCCCTACCTCGAGGCCTGGTGGCCCCAGGGACACATCATCGGCTGGGAGCACACCTTCACGCACCAGCTGCGCGACTTCCTCACCTCCATCCGCACGGGCAGGCCCGTCCAGCCGTCCTTCGAGACCGGCCTGCAGATCCAGCGCGTGCTCGCCGCCGTCGAGGAGAGCGCGGCGGCCAAGAGCGCCGTCGTCCAGGTCGGCTCCGCCACCCCCGCCCACTAGTCCATCCCATCCAAGGAGACTGCATGACCCGCAACTTCACCCTGTTCACCGGCCAGTGGGCCGATCTCCCCTTCGAGAAGGTCGCCGAGCTCGCCGGCCAGTGGGGCTACGACGGACTCGAGATCGCCGTCTCCGGCGACCACCTCGACGCCTGGCGGTGGGACGACGACGCCTACATCCAGGACCGGCTCGACATCCTCGAGCGCAACGGCCTGAAGGTCTGGGCCATCTCGAACCACCTCAAGGGCCAGGCCGTCTGCGACGACCCGATCGACTTCCGCCACCAGGCGATCGTCGGTCCGACGGTCTGGGGCGACGGCGACCCCGAAGGGGTGCGCCGGCGTGCCGCCGAGGAGATGAAACTGACCGCGCGGCTGGCGAAGAAGCTCGGTGTGGACACCGTCGTCGGCTTCACCGGCTCCTCCATCTGGCAGTACGTGGCCATGTTCCCGCCGGTGCCCGCCGGCATGATCGATGCCGGCTACCAGGACTTCGCCGACCGCTGGAACCCCATCCTGGACGTCTTCGACGAGTGCGGTGTCCGTTTCGCCCACGAGGTGCACCCCTCCGAGATCGCCTACGACTACTGGTCCACGCAGCGCACCCTCGAGGCCATCGGCCACCGGCCCGCGTTCGGCCTGAACTGGGACCCCAGCCACTTCATGTGGCAGCAGATCGACCCGGTGGCGTTCATCTCCGACTTCAAGGACCGCATCTACCATGTGGACTGCAAGGACACGAAGATGCGCATGGGCGGGGGCCGCAACGGCATCATGTCCTCGCACCTGCCCTGGGGGGATCCGCGGCGCGGCTGGGACTTCGTCTCCACGGGCCGCGGCGACGTGCCCTGGGAGGACAGCTTCCGGGCGCTGACGGCCATCGGCTACACCGGGCCCATCTCGGTGGAGTGGGAGGACGCCGGCATGGACCGCCTTCAGGGCGCACCGGAGGCGCTGGCCTTCCTGAAGAAGTTCGACTTCGCGCCGTCGGAGACCTCCTTCGACGCGGCCTTCAGCCAGTAGCCGCCGGCACGGGATCGCCGCGCCGGGCTCGCACAGCCGGCGCGGCGGCCCCTGCCCCGCAGGAGATGCCCGATTTTCGTAACCTCGTAGAAATCGAAGCGGGGTAGCCTTGGGCCATGCGTGAACTCCAGGCACAGATCATCGAGGAAATGGGCGTCAAGCCCACCATCGACCCCGCTGCGGAGATTCGCAGCCGCGTCGCCTTCCTGAAGGACTATGTACGGTCCACAGGTACCCGCGGATTCGTCCTCGGCATCAGCGGAGGGCTCGACTCGACCCTCGCCGGCAGGCTCGCCCAGCTCGCCGTCGACGAACTGCGGTCCGAGGGGGCCGACGCCGACTTCGTCGCGATGCGCCTGCCCTACAACGTCCAGAAGGACGAGGAGGACGCCCAGGCGGCCCTCGCCTTCATCCAGCCACGCACGTCGAGGGTGTTCAACGTGGCGCCCGCCGTCGACGGCTTCCAGCAGGAGTACGCGGACACCACCGGCGAGCGGATCTCCGACTTCACCAAGGGCAACACGAAGGCCCGCGCCCGCATGGTGGCGCAGTACGCGTTCGCCGGGCAGCACAACCTGCTCGTGATCGGCACCGACCACGGCGCCGAGTCCGTGACCGGCTTCTTCACGAAGTTCGGCGACGGCGGAGCGGACATCCTGCCCCTCTTCGGCCTCAACAAACGCCAGAACCGTGCCCTGCTGAAGGAACTCGGAGCGCCCGCGTCCCTCTACGAGAAGATCCCGACGGCGGACCTGCTCGACGACCTGCCCGGCCGCGCCGACGAGAACGAGCTGGGGCTGACCTACGAGCAGATCGACGACTACCTCGAGGGACGCGAGGTGGACGCCGACGCGGCGAAGGCCATCGAGCACCGCTACTGGATCACGCGACACAAGCGCACAGTGCCGGTGACCATCTTCGATTCCTGGTGGCGGGAGTAAACACGGCCGTTGGTAACGTAGGGTCCGTGAAGATCGCCACCTGGAACGTCAATTCCCTCCGAGCCCGTGCCGACCGCGTCGAGGCCTGGCTCGACAGGTCCGACGTCGACGTCCTGGCCATCCAGGAGACGAAGTGCAAGGACGACAACTTCCCCTGGGAATTGTTCGAGAACAGCGGCTTCGAGGTGGCGCACTTCGGCCTGAGCCAGTGGAACGGGGTCGCCATCGCCTCCCGCGTGGGGCTCGACGACGTCGAACGCACCTTCCCCGGCCAGCCCGCCTTCGGCAAACCCGGGACGGAGGCGGTGCAGGAGGCCCGTGCCATCGCCGCGACCTGCGGCGGCGTGCGCGTCTGGAGCCTCTACGTGCCGAACGGCCGGGCGCTCGACGATCCGCACATGCCGTACAAGATCGAGTGGCTCGACGTCCTCCGGGGCCACGCGCAGCGCTGGATCAGCGAGGACCCCGAGGCGCAGATCGCCCTCATGGGTGACTGGAACATCGCGCCGCAGGACGAGGACGTCTGGGACATCGACCTCTTCGTCAACGGCGGGTACACGCATGTCAGCCCGCCCGAGCGCGCCGCCTTCCAGGCGTTCCTCGACGCCGGATTCGCCGACGTCGCCCGCCCCTACACGCCGGGCCCCGGCCTCTACACCTACTGGGACTACACGCAGCTGCGGTTCCCGAAGAAGGAGGGCATGCGCATCGACTTCGTCCTCGGCTCACCCGCCCTGACCAGGCGCGCCACGAACGCGTTCGTGGACCGTGAGGAGCGCAAGGGCAAGGGTGCCTCCGACCATGCTCCCGTCGTCGTGGAACTCAGCGGGCCGTGAGCCCGATGGGCGGTGCCGCCCGACCGTTCCCGTACGTCTCCTACCTGCGCGTGTACGAGCCGCTGGACGCGTTCTCCGACGCGCAGCAGCTGATGATCCTCGAGCAGCGCGCGCGGGAGCGGGCGCTCACCGAGACGCTCGAGCACGAGCAGTCGCTCCGGCGCATCCTGCGCAGCGTGTCGGACCCCTTCCCGCACCATGAGCCGGACCTCGTCCGTGTCACCCACTTCCCCGCTCTCAGCGGCACGACGGCGCCCTACTACTGCCCCAACCAGCTGGCCGTCCGCACCACGCTGGCCGCCGAGTCACTCGACCAGAGCCTGCGCGGACCCCTGATCGACGTCCTCGTGCCCGAGGCGGCCCGTGAGGCGCACCAGGCGAGACTGGACCCGGACACGTTCGCCGATACCGTCGCCAAGCTGCACACCCGCTCGGCCACGTGGGGTGTGCCGTTCGCGTGGTTCGTCCTGATCCACGAGGACGACCTGACGGAGGTGGTCGAGGACGACGGCCGGGTGTCCACGGTCCGGGTCTCCGCGAGGATCGGTGACTGCATCGACCGGGGCAGGCGCTCCGTGGCTCAGCTGGCCATCGGTGCGCCGGAGATGGACCTCCTCGACGAACTCACGGAGATCGTCGAGTGGCTCGAGGTGTTCCGGCGCGACGCCGTGGTCGAGGTCGACTACGGTCCGGTGGCGGACCGCGTATTCCCCGACGACTCGCCGATGGACGTGCGCCTGGGCATCGAGAGCCTGGCCGAGGCCGACATGATGGGTGCGGCCGCCTCCTACCGGCGCCTCGCCTCCCGGTGGATCCCGATCCGCCAGCTCGCCCGCGCCTCCTGACGCCGCATCGGCCGGCGGGAGGTCAGGGCAGGACGGGCCCCGTGGACGCCCGCTCGACGAGCACATGGGGGCGCGACGGAGGGTACTCGGCGGGTTCGTGCCGCAGCAGCTCTCCCAGCAGCAGATCCGCCGCGTAGGCGCCCTGATCCCCCGGGTCCTGCCGGATGGTCGTCAGGCCCATGGGCTCGGCGAACTCGTGGTCGTCGATCCCGATGACGGACAGCTCGCCCGGCACGTCGATGCCGAGCTGCGCCGCGGCCCTCAGTACCCCGAACGCCATCTCGTCGGAGGAGCAGAACACCGCCGTCGGCCGGTCCGCCGGATCGGCGAGCAGGGCCAGGGCGGAGACGCGCGCGGTGGCGAACGTGAAGTCGCCGAACGCCGACCAGTCCTTGCGGACGGGAAGGCCGTGGTCCGCCATGGTCTGCTGGAACGCCTCGCCACGGAGGCGGGGCACCTCGAAGTCGATGTCGAACGACCCTCCACCGCGCATGTGGGCGATCCTCGTGTGGCCGTGGCCGATGAGGTGCTCGACGGCGTCGCGTGCCGCCCGCGCGTCGTCGATCCCCACGTGCCGCACGCCCTCCACCGCGCCGCCCACCACGATATGGGGGTACTCGAGCTGCTGGACGGCCTCCCGTTCCTCGGCCGTCAGGTGCATGCACATGACCACGAGGGCGTCGATCCGCTTGCGCAGGATCGAGCGGTGGAACACGCGGTCGCGGTTCACGCCGTCGCCGCCGAGGCTGAACACGATCAGGTCGTACCCTGCGGCGCGGAGCTGTCGGTCGATGCCCTCGAGCACGGCGGAGAAGTACCAGCGGTCGATCGCCGGGACGAGGACGCCCATCGCCATGGTGCGGCCGGACGCCAGACCGGACGCCGCCGACGACGGCACGTACCCGAGGCTCCTGGCGGTCGAGGTGACCCGGGCACGCGTCTCCTCGGCGACCCCCGGCAGCCCGCGCAGTGCGCGGGACACCGTGGCGGTCGAGACTCCGAGGGCCGCAGCGACGTCATCGATGCTTGTCATGCCTCAGCCTTTCAGACCGCCCGCCAGAAGTCCTCCCACGAAGTAGCGCTGCAGCCCGAAGGACACGCTAGCTGACCCTCTCGGGCCGTGTGAAGCGTACGCGGGCGCCCGAGCCGATGCTCACGAGGACCGGCGGACGGGAACCGGTCACGGCGTCGAGGGCTTCGACGAGGCGGGAGACTTCCGCGGCCACGGCGTAGGGGGGAACGCCCTTCCGGGGATAGACGCGGACCCGCAGCCCCGACACCCCCCGGATCTGCCACGTGCTCACCGACGCGCCGGCGAGATCGGAGCGTTCGAGCAGGGCGGCCTTCAGCGCCTGCTCCGCCGCGGCCGCCGTGATCGTCACGGAGCCCGCGGTCGCGCCCTCGTCCCCGTCCGGTCCGCGGGAGGAGTCCGCCCCGGACCCGGCACCGGTCGCGAACAGGCCGGTCCGGCCCCTCCCCTGGGCGGCGATCCAGGCGGCGAGCATCACGATCAGGAACACCAGGACCACCGCGAGCGCGATCCACAGCCACGTGTCCGTCTGGCCCTCGAGCGTGGTCCGGGTCCGCAGCCCCTCGATCGCCTCACCTGCGCACGGAGCCGCGGACCGCCACCACGCGGCGACGGCGGGCAGCAGGAGGAGGGCGAGTCCGGCGGCCCCCAGGGCCAGGAGGACGAGCCCGACGACGGCGAGCACGAGGCGGTTCAGGAGCCGCGGCGTGGTGTTCACTGCCCGATCACCCCCGACTCGGCGACGACGACGCCGATTCTCGGCTCGGGTTCCACACTGGAGCGCCGGAGGTCATCGGCGACGGCCGCGCGGACCGCCTCGGCGTCCACGGGGACCCCGGAGGTGGGCCTGATCTGCACCGTGACGGTACTGCGCCCCACCGTGACGAGGACCTGCTCGGGTGCCACGCCCGCCGCCACGCGTGCCCGCCGGGCGAGGGACGACGCCACCACCTCGGCGTCGACGACGACGGCGGTGCGCTCGTTCGGGATGGTGTAGCGCGCCCGGCGCCCTGGCAGGACGGCGAGGAGGAGCAGCAGACCACCGACCACCAGGAGCAGGACGGAGGCCGCCCCGAGCAGCGATCCCGGGACTCCGGAGGGAAGCGCGCCGAGCCATGCGGCCGCCGCCTCGACGTCGAGCAGGAACGGCTCGTCCCCCACGGCCTTGAGCACGGCCTCGAACAGGAGGACCAGGCACCCGGCGATCAGGAGGACGGCGACGACGACCGAGGGAAGGGCGCGTGACGAATGCAGTTCCCGGCGCACGAGCCGGGCCGTCGACGCCGGCGCAGGTGGTGTGCGCTGGAGCGGGTCGGCGCTCACAGCACCCTCGCCCCCTTGGTCACGGTGCTGCCGATGATGCGGATGTCCACGCGGCTCAGCCGCGCTCCACTGAGTTCCTGGATCCGCTCGAGGATCGGGGTGCGGGCGGCCTCGGCACGGCTCAGGAGCGGGCCGCCGAAGGAGTCGATGATCCCCGGGTCGTCGAGGACGCGGGCGAGGGGCGGAACGGGCAGGGACAGGGCGAGGAGGAGCGCGAGGAGTCCGCGGTCGTCGGAGAACGACGCGCGGACCTGCCCGGGCGGCACCGCGAGGACATCGGCGGCAGCGCCCTGGGCGAGGCTCGTGAGCGCCTGCGTGGTGATGCGGTTGTGGCCGGCGAGCGGTACTGGTTTCCGGAGGGGTGGGGCCTGGGTCATCGGGGAGGGGGCTGCCGGGAACGACGCGGTGGTCACGAGGAGGAGCGTCGGCCGGACAGGGCGTCGAGGACACCACGGAGATCGAGCTTGCCCTCGGCGATCCTGCCGATGACGGCTCCGCACAGTACCAGCACCAGGGTGAGGAGGAAGCCCCAGAAGCCGAAGACCAGGGCGGCGAAGGCGAGGACCGCTCCGGCGGCCATGCCGATGATGGTGGGTGTCATGGCTTCCTCACTCGACGGGCGGCTTGGTCTGCGTGGACCCCGTGTGCGCCACGGGTGCCGCGGGTCCGGTGGTGCGGACGCGCTCCGCCTTGGTCTCGGCCGGCTGCGGCACGTGCACGTCCAGGACCTCGACGTTGACCTCGATGACCTCGAGCCCGATCAGGTCGGTGAGGGCGTCGTAGACCGCGGCCCGCACGGAGTCTGCGAGGGCGTGGAGGGCGTAGCCGTACTCGGCGACGAGGCTGACGTCCACCGCGAGCTGGGTCTGCCCGACCTCCACCTTTACGCCGTGGGACGGGTCGCTCGCTCCGACGGCGTCGCGGATCGCCCCGAGCGCGCGCCCGGCACCGGGACCCAGGGCATGGACGCCCGGCACGGAGCGGGCGGCGATGGTCGCGATCTTCACGGCAGCGGGATCGCCGATGACGGTCCGGCCGGCCGGTGCGCCGGGGAGGGCGGGCAGTGACCGCCCCATGGGTTGCTCGATCATCGACGTGGACCCCTTTCGCTTGTGCCCAGCCTAAGCCACCGCGCCCGGCGCCGGGCGGGACGGCCCGCGGCCCTGCACCGCCGGCGTCCGGGCGGCACAAGGGCCTCAGGAGCGCGTGCAGTGCTTCCCGAGCCACTCCTGCACGGGCGCCATGGCGCGGCGGAAGCGCTTCTCGTCGAAGGTGCCGGAGCCCTTCGGGGGCGCCTCCACGGAGTACGCGAGGGTGGTGAAGTCGTCGTGCAGCTCTGCGGGGACCTTGTCCCTCAGATCGAGGATCTGCTGCTCCAGGGCGAGGAGTTCCTCCGGATCCGTGGTGGGGCGCAGGCTCAGCGGCGCGAGCATGGCGGTGGTGACCCCGCCGGCCACGATCACGCAGTGCGGGTCGGCCGCCGTCGCGGTCGCTGTGCCGGCGCCGCTGTCGGGCGCGGCGGTGGAGGGCGCCCCGGTGACGGCGTCCGATCCGGCCGACGGGCTGGCCGGCATGGTGAGCATGGTCTCCTCGGGCGAGGGGGAACCCGGACCGCATCCGGTGAGGACCACGGCGAGCGCGCACAGCCCGGCTGCGGAGTGCAGGAGTCTCACAGATGCCCTTTCGTCTCGGCGCGATCCCGGAGGTTCAACGCTTGAAGCCTCCACTACTCTCCCGGGTGGTTCTCCCGGGCAACCGGAAAGGCGGCGAGTCCGGCGGGAGGTGTCCCGCGTGATGTTACGGCGCGAACCACCGCGTTGGCTGGGAGAACGGAGGCCGCATCGGAACAGGGCACGAAAAAACCCCGCGTTCCGGAGGGGAACTACGGGGTTTTGTGGTGGCTCCGACCGGCGTCGATCCGGTGACCTTTCGATTTTCAGTCGAACGCTCTACCAACTGAGCTACAGAGCCTTGCGACCATCGCGATGATGATCACCGTATCCAGCCCGGCCGGCTCCCCGAAGGGATACAGCCGCCTGAGCGACCCTGACGGGACTTGAACCCGCGACCTCCGCCGTGACAGGGCGGCGCGCTAACCAACTGCGCTACAGGGCCTTGCTAACTTCACTTGCTCGTTTGCAAGAGTTCCAGCCTACCAGCACTTTTCGTACCGGTTGACCGCCCGCGAGGGCCTCTCCTGCGTACCCCCAACGGGATTCGAACCCGTGCCGCCGCCGTGAAAGGGCGGTGTCCTAGGCCGCTAGACGATGGGGGCCTGGACCACAGTTCGGATTCCTGCGACCTTCCGGAGGGCAAGCATTTCCGGCGGATCTTTCCCTGTCGTGGACCTATAAAACTATAGGGGCACTTCCGCGATTACACAAAATCGCCGGCGGGCGGGCGAACCGAGGGGTGCGCAGCGTCCTGCGGGACCGCCTCGGGCGATCGGTACGATCAGGGCGTGCCGTTCAACGTATCGCGTGAAGAGTTCGAGGAAGCCGTCGACGACGCCATCGACCTGATTCCGGACGACCTCGCCCGCTCCATGGACAACGTGGCGATCTTCGTGGTGGAGGAGTACGAACCGGCACCGGGCGAACCCGCTGAGACCGAACTACTGGGCCTCTACGAGGGGACCCCGCTCACCGAGCGCGACTCGTGGTGGGATGCCGGGTCCCTGCCGGATCGCATCAGTATCTTCAGGGGACCCCTCATGCGTATGTGCGCATCCCGCGAGGAACTGGTGGAGGAGATCCTGGTGACCGTGGTCCACGAGGTGGCCCACCACTTCGGCATCGATGACGAGCGGCTCCACGATCTCGGGTGGAACTGACGCGACACGCCGTCGGATGCAGCGGCAAATGACACCCGTGTTGTTTATGATACTGATGTGGCCGCTGTTGCCATTGTGACTTGCGCACCCTAGGGTCGTCTCTGTGTTGGCCATCCGCCAGCGACGGATCCGGGCGAAAGAGCGTTGCAGCGTGCAGTCATCGAGAACCACCCTCCTCCGCAGGATCGCCCCCGTCCTGGCCGCCGCCGTCCTGATCGGCTGCACCGCCGGTACGGCCCTGGCAGCCCCCTCGCTCGAGCCGCCGCGCGCCACCGCGCTCCCCTCCGCCGACGAGATCCGGCGTGCACAGGACGACGCCGATGCTGCCGCAGGGCTCGTCACGGAGATCGAGGGCATCATCGCGGCAGCGGGCGAGCAGCTGCAGGAGGCGCAGCTGACCGCGTTCCGCTCCCAGAACACCTACAACGTCGCCCTCGCCGTCCTCCAGGAGCGCCGTACCGCCGCCGACGCGGCGGACCGGCGTGCGGCGGAGGCGGCGCGGAAGCACGACGCCGCCGAGCAGCAGGTTGGTCGGCTCGCCGGTGACCTCTACCGCTCCGGCGGGATGAACCCCGGGATCGAGAGCGTGCTCGACGGCAGCGGCCCCGACGAGGTCATGTACCGGGCCTCGACGCTGTACGGACTGTCCAGCAGCAGCACGCGCACCCTGCAGGACGCCGAGTCCGCCAGTGAGGCCTGGGGGTCGCTGACCGAGGACGCGGAGGCTGCACGGCAGGCGGCCCAGGAGGCGGCAGACCTCGCGGCAGCGGCCGGGAACGACGCCCGGGACGCGGCCGAGGACGCCGAGGAGCTCGTGGCTCGGAAGGAAGCCGAGCGCTCCACCCTCGTGGGTCAGCTCGCCGCTCTGCGGGACACCACCGCCGAGCTCGAGGACGAGCGCGTCGCGGGCCTCGAGCAGGCCCGGCGCGAGCGCGACCTCGCAAGGACCATCGCGGAATCCGCCGCCGCGGCGGCGACTGCCCCGGCACCCGGTCCCGGTCGGCCCGCGGTTGCGGCGACGGACACTCCCCCGCTGCGTGAGCCCGCTCCGATCGCGCCCCCCGCCCGGACGCCGCCGTCCGCTGCGGTCACGCCGACGCCTCCTGCGCAGCCGGCGCCCGCACCGGTTCAGCCGGCGCCCGCACCCGTCCGACCGGCTCCGGCGCAGCCCGTTCCGGCTCCGCCTGCCCCGCCGGCTCCCGCTCCGCCCGCGCCTGCCCCGCCGGCTCCGGTCCAGCCGGCCCCAGCACCCACTCCGGTCCGGCCCGCGCCGGCGCCGGCACCGCCGTCAGGGAGTGGCGCCGGGGTGACCGCCATGAGCTACGCGCTGTCCAAGACCGGTGACCCCTACTACTACGCCTGGGGCGGCAACGGCCCGCGCGGCTACGACTGCTCCGGGCTCACCCAGCATGCCTTCGCGTCCGCCGGCGTGGCCCTGCCGCGGACCGCTGCACAGCAGTACTCGGCCGTGCAGCATGTGCCGCTGTCGCAGATGCGGCCCGGCGACCTGGTGTTCTGGGGCAGCGGTGCCGACATCTGGCATGTCGCGATCTACCTCGGCGGCAACAGGGTGGTCAACGCGCTGAATCCCGAGCAGGGCATCCTCGTCACGGACCTCGCCTCGATGGGCGGCATGGGACCGCTGAACCCGTCCGCGGGACGCGTCTGAGCGCTGCTCCTACCGGACCGGGGCGATCATCGGTCCGAAGGAGCTGCGGTCCTCGAGGCGCGGGTCGGCCTTGTCCGGGACGACCAGCACCGGGCCGCGGGCGTGGTGCAGGACCCCCTGGCTCGTGGAGCCCATGAGCATCCCTGCGAATCCCCCGCGACCCCGCGTACCCACCACCAGCAGCTCCGACGTGGCGGAGGCCTCGATGAGCACTTCCGCCGGGGGCCCGTCCACGAGGTCCACACGGATGTCGACGTCGGGGAAGTGGCTCTTGAGCCAGTCGCGGCCCGCGGCGAGCTGGACGGCGAGGTCAGCGTGGAGGGCCTCCCGGTCCACAGGCGCCGGCACCCACGCGAGGGAGCCGTTGAAGGGTGCAACCGAGCAGACGACGCGCAGCGCCAGCCCTCTCGAGCGTGCTTCCTCGGCTGCGGCCAGGGAGGCCGTGCGTGCCTGTTCCGAGCCGTCGACACCGACGACCACGACGGGCTCCACCGGCGCGGCCGCCTGGTCCCTGTCCTTGCGAGGCTTCCTGTCCAGCTCCGGATGGCCGAGGCGCGCACCCGTGCACACGGGGACGACCGCCGTCGGGCACTTGGCGTGCGCGGGCAGAGCGCTGCTGACGGATCCGAGGAGGCGACCCACGAAGCCACCACGGCCCCGCGAACCCACGACCATGAGCTCGGCCTCCTCGGAGAGGTCGAGGAGCACGCCCGCGGCGTCGCCCGTCTCGATCCTGGGGTGCACGTCCACGCCCATACCCTCGATGTGCGTCAGCGCCTCGTCGAGGACGGCCCGCGCACTCTCCCGGATGACGTCGTCGTCCACGGTGGCGTAGCCGGCGTCCATGCTCGACGCCGCGAAGACCGGCACCGTGTACGCGGTGACCACGTACAGCGGCGAAGCGCGCCGTTCCGCCTCGCGCGCGGCCCAGAGAAGGGCGCACGTGCTCTGGTCCGACCCGTCGACGCCGACGACGATCCCGTGCTGCGCGAGCCCGTGCGACAGTTCTTCTGCATGCTCGCTGCCCACGGCAAGCCTCCCTCGATTGCGTGTCCCACCGCCTGTAGCGGCCGGTCCATCATTTGTAGCGCACCGGCTCGGCCGCGGTCTATCCACCGGTCTGTTCATCGTCTGTTCATGTCCTGAAAAGTTATATAGGCTGCGAGGACCCGTTGCGGGGGCCGGGCCATGAGACGGTTGCCTCTGTGCGTAGTGCTCTTGGATGACCCGTTCGCAGCCAAGAGTCCGTACGGTCCGGAAGAGGCGCCGGACCGTACGGGACCATTGCTCTGTGGAGAGGCGACCCTGTGGATCCCTTGCCCCTTGACCCGGCCCGCTCTGCGTCCGCGCACCCCGCGTCCGCGGAGCATACGAGCACCGTGGTCATCGGCACGGGGCTCTCCGGCCTCGCCGTCGCCAGCGAACTCAGCCGCCGCGGTATCAGCTCGATCGTGGTCGAGAGCATCGAATGCTCCGACTCCGGCGCGATGCGCACCGTCATGACGGACTCCGTCTCCCTGTCCGAGCGGACCGAACTCATGCGGCTCCTCCGCGCCTATGCCGCCTCCCACCGGCTCGACGTCCGGCAGACAACCGTCGCGGAACACCTCAGCGTCATCGGTCACCCGAAGCTCATCAAGGGCCCCGTGGGCCGCAAGAAATGGGCCGTGCAGACCGCCGACGGCGTCCTCCTCGCCGACCATGTGGTCCTGACCAAGTACCCGCAGAACGAGTTGCGGAGGTTCCTGCGCTCCATGGGCATCGCGATCGGCAGGGATCTGAAGGCCGCCCTGCGCGCGATCGGCCTGCACCTCGTCGGCGTCGGGGAACTGCTGACGCCCACCACGCGCGAGATCGTGCGCCAGGCGAAACTCGCGAGCGACGCGATCGTGGCCGAGGGGCCCGCAGCGCTCAACCGGATCGTTCCGCCCCGCGCGGCGATCTCACCGCTGAGGGCGTAGGTCACCGGCCCCGGGGACGGGGCATCCGGCGGTGCTACTTGCCGGCGCCGAGCCGTCGGCGGGCGGTGACCGCGAGCGCGACGGCGATGACCACCAGTGCCGCGATCATCAGCACGATGCTCCACGGGAAATCGCTCACCCCGGCCGTCTGCGTCTCGTTGTCGGGCGCGTCCTGTGCGTCGACGGGACCGGCGGTGCTCGCCGCATCCGGCACCGTCGTCGAGCCCTGCTGGGTCCGGAAGGCGAAGGTGCCCTCGATCGGGTGCGAGTCCGAACTCACCACGCGCCAGTTGACGGTGTATGTGCCGGCCGGTGCGCCCGACCGCAGCGGTTGGCTGGCGGACCGGTCCACGATCGACACCGGGCCGTCGGCCCAGTCGGTCCCTGCCTCGTCGAGGACCTGGACCTGCGCGCCGATCCCGGACGGGACGTTCGAGAATTGGAGCTCGAGGGTGGGCGGCAGCACCTCCACCGTGGCGCCCTCGGCCGGGTCGCTGCCGGTCAGTTCATCATGCGCGTTCGCCGCACCGCCCGTGCCGAGGAGCACGGCGAGGACGAGCAGGACGGCGGGCACGATCGCGGTGAGGGAGCGGAAGGGGCGACGACGCGTCGATCGGGGGCGCTGGGCGTGCAGGAGGGCGGACATGTTCCAAGCCTACGTGGAGTCCCTGACCGGGCGCTGGGACCGGTGCCGTCACGAACCGCGTCCCTCGAGGGGCCCGGGATAGACTTTCCCCGACCGTCCCCGCCCCTTCGCCCGAGGATCCCCCATGCTCAAAACTGGTTCCGCGCTGGATCGCTACTTCGACATCACGCAGCGGGGGTCCACGTTCTCGAGGGAGATCCGCGGCGGTCTCGCCACCTTCTTCGCCATGAGCTACATCGTGGTGCTCAACCCGCTCATCCTCGCCGGCGCCGACTCCTCCGGGACGGAGCTCGGCTTCGAACGCGTCGCCGCCGTGACGGCGCTCGTGGCGGGCATCCTGACGATCCTCATGGGCGCGTGGGCCAGGTACCCGTTCGCCCTGGCCACGGGCCTCGGCGTCAACGCCTTCGTCGCCATCACCGTCGCGACCAACCCGGGACTGGCCTGGGCGGACATCATGGGTCTCGTGATGCTCGCCGGGCTCACGATGCTCGTGCTGGTCCTCACGGGCTTCCGGACGGCGGTCTTCAACGCGGTGCCCGAGAGCCTCAAGACCGCGATCGTGGTGGGCATCGGCCTGTTCATCGCCCTGATCGGCCTCGTCAACGCGGGCTTCGTACGCCGCGTGCCCGACGTCGCGAACACCACCGTGCCCGTGGGCCTCGGCTTCGGCGGCGCGCTCATCGGCTGGCCCACCCTGGTCTTCGTCTTCGGCCTCATCCTGACCATCGCCCTCGTGGTCCGCCGGGTGCGCGGCGCCATCCTCATTGGCGTGCTCGCCGCGACCGCGCTCGCCGTCGTGCTCGAGGCCGTGTTCGACGTCGGCCCCAGCGTCGCACCGGGCCAGGAACTGAACCCCGCGGGCTGGTCGCTCGTGGTCCCCGAGCTGCCCGCCGGATCGTGGGTGGGCGTGCCCGATCTGAGCCTCGTGGGCAACGTGAGCCTGTTCGGCGCGTTCGGCCACCTCGGTGGCACCGCCGCCGTCCTGCTGACCTTCACCATCCTGCTCAGCATCTTCTTCGACGCCATGGGCACCATGGTGGGCCTCGCGAACGAGGCGAAGCTCGTCGACGCCAAGGGCAACATCCCCGGCGTGAACCGGGTCCTGGTGGTGGACGCACTCGGTGCGGTCGCCGGCGGCGCGGGCTCGGTGTCCTCCAACCAGATCTACGTCGAGTCCGGCGCCGGGATCGGCGAGGGCGCCCGCACGGGACTCGCGAACGTCGTCACGGGCCTGCTGTTCCTGCTCGCGATGTTCTTCACCCCGCTCATCAGCCTCGTCCCGTTCGAGGCCGTGGCCCCCGCCCTCGTGGTGGTGGGCTTCATGATGGTGGCCCAGGTGGGGCGGATCGACTTCGAGGACTGGGGCGTCGCGATCCCGGCCTTCCTCACGTTCATCCTCATGCCGTTCACCTACTCGATCGCCAACGGCCTCGGCGCCGGCTTCATCGCCTTCGTGCTGATCCGCGGCATCCAGGGCCGCGGGCGCGAGGTGCACCCGTTGATGTGGGCGGTCGCGGCGGCGTTCGTCGTGTTCTTCGGCATCGGGCCCATCGAGCAGCTGCTCGGCATCTGAGCCCCGGGCCGGCCTCCGCCGTCCGCGGGGGCGTCGCCCCGGCACGTCGGCACGGGAGAGCGACGACGGCGGGTGGGGCCGCCGTCGCTGGTTCCGGGGTGGATCGGGCTCGGCTCAGCGCGCGGACCAGCCGCCGTCCATGACGTAGGAGGACCCCGTCACCATCCCGGCATCGTCACCCGCCAGCCAGGCGACGAGCGAGGCGACCTCCTCCGGTTCCACGAGACGCTTGATCGCCGATTCGGTGAGCATGATCCGCTCGAGCACCTCCTCCTCGCTGATGCCGTGCACGCGGGCCTGGTCCGCCAACTGGTTCTCCACGAGGGGCGTGCGGACGTAGCCGGGGTTGACGCAGTTGCTCGTGACGCCGTGCGCGCCGCCCTCGAGGGCCGTGACCTTGGAGAGCCCCTCGAGGCCGTGCTTGGCCGTGACGTAGGCGGCCTTGAACGGCGAGGCCCGCAGCCCGTGGACCGAGGAGATGTTGATGATCCGGCCGGAGCCCCGGGCGTACATCCCCGGGAGGGCGGCGCGGATCAGGAGGAACGGCACCTCGACCATGAGCCGCTGGATGCGCCGGAAGTCCTCGGGATCGAAGTCCTCCAGAGGGCTGACGGTCTGGATGCCCGCGTTGTTCACGAGGATGTCCGCCTCGAGGGTCAGCGTCTCGAGTGCCCCCGTGTCGAGCAGGTCCACCGCCCACGCCTCGCCGCCGAGGTCGGCGGCCAGGTCCGCCGCGCCGGCCTCGTCGCGGTCCGCGACGACGACGTGCGCTCCCCGTCCGGCGAGCGCGCGGGCGCAGGCCGCGCCGATCCCGCTCGCGCCGCCCGTGATGAGGGCGCGACGCCCGGACAGGGGCCCCGGGGTCAGGGCCGCCGTCGGCCGGGATGCCGTCGTGCTCATGGCCTGGCCTGTCCCACGAACGGCTCGTCCAGCCCGTGTCGCCGCGCGTCCTCCGCATCGACCTCGCGGAGCGATGCGCCGCGGGTCTCCTTGAGGGTCAGGACCGCGACCAGGGTGATGCCGCAGGCGGCCACGAGGTAGAGGGCCACGGGCACCCAGCTGCCGTACTCCTGCAGGAGCGCCGTCGCGATGATCGGCGCCAGGGATCCGGCGAGGATGGACGTCACCTGGTACCCCAGGGAGACGCCGGAGTACCGCATGCGCGTCGGGAACATCTCCGACATGATGGCCGGCTGTCCCGCGTACATGAAGGCGTGGAAGACGAGGCCGATCGTGACGGCGAGGATGATCAGGAAGGGGTTCAGGGTGTCGAACATCGGGAAGGCGAAGAACGCCCACGTGGCGCCGAGGACGACCCCGAGGAGGTAGACCGGCTTGCGGCCGAAGGCGTCGGACAGTCTACCGACCTGCGGGATGACGGCGAAGTGGACCACGTGCGCGATCAGGAGTGCCAGCAGGAGCTGGGAGGTGTCGTATTGGTGCACTGTCTTGAGGTAGACGATCGTGAAGCTGACGATGATGTAGTAGAGGATGTTCTCGGCGAACCGCAGGCCCATCGCTCCGAGGACACCCTTGGGGTACCGCTTGACCACTTCGAGGACGCCGTAGCTGACAGCCTTCTCGGATTCGATCTTCTCGCGTGCCTCGAGGAAGATCGGCGCCTCGCTGACATGCGTCCGGATGTAGTACCCGATCACCACGATGATCGCGGAGGCCCAGAACGCCACGCGCCAGCCCCAGCTGAGGAACTCGTCCTGCGGCAGGATCCAGCTCATGCCCAGCAGCACGAGCGTGGCGAGGAGGTTGCCCACCGGGACAGCCGCCTGCGGCCAGCTGGACCAGAACCCACGGGATCGGTTGGGACTGTGCTCGGCGACGAGGAGCACCGCGCCACCCCACTCCCCTCCGACGGCGAAGCCCTGGATGAAGCGCAGGATCACCAGCAGTGCGGGGGCCCAGTAGCCGATCGAGTCGAACCCGGGGAGGCAGCCCATGAGGAAGGTGGCGACGCCGACGAGGATGATGGTGAGCTGGAGCGTGTGCTTGCGGCCGAGCTTGTCGCCGATCTGACCGAAGACGATCCCGCCGAGCGGCCGGGCCACGAAGCCGACGGCGTACGTGAGGAAGGCCGCGATGATGCCGTCGAGCTCGGAGCCCGCGTTGGGGAAGAAGAAGGTCCCGAAGACCAGGCTCGCCGCGGTGGCGTAGAGGAAGAACTCGTACCACTCGACGACCGTCCCGACCATGGCGGCCGCGACGATCCGCTTGAGGCCTGACGCCTCGCCGGCTGTCCCGTCGCCCTGCTGGTTACCCGGGGTGTTCGAGCGTTGATTGACGCTCATGAAGATCTCCTCTGTCGACGCTGACATGGCGGGCCCGCATGTCGGGACCCTGCTGGGTTTCTTCGAGTATCCCTGCGCCCTTTCGGTCCGCCAATGGCCAGATCGGCACCCTCGCTCTGCAATACTGCAGATGTGCTTCCACCCAATGCCCAGGACCTCGTGGTGCTGCTCGCCGTCGCGCAGAGCGGACGCTTCACCACGGCCGGTGATGCGCTGGGGCTGAACCACACGACGGTGTCCCGGCGGATCGCGGCGCTCGAGAAGGCGCTCGGGGGGCGTGTCGTCTCCCGCGGCAGCGGGGGCTGGGAGCTGACGGACCTGGGCCGCCGGGCGGCGGACGCGGCGGCCGCCGTCGCGGAAGCGGTCGCCCGGCTGGGCGACGACGACGGCGCGCTCTCGGGGGTGGTGCGCATGAGCGCCACGGACGGCTTCAGCGCCCTCATCGCCGCTCCCGCCTTCGCCCGGCTCCGGGCCGCCCACCCCCGGCTCAGCATCGAGATCATCACCGCGACACGGCGGGCCTCGCAGACCCGGACGGGCCTCGACTTCGAGGTGGTGGTCGGCGAACCGCAGGTACACCGGGCGGAGGCGGAGCGGCTGGGCACCTACGTCCTCGGCCTGTACGCGTCCGAGGAGTACCTCGCCACCCACGGGACGCCGGGCACGCTGGAGGAGGCCATGCGCCACCCGCTCGTGTACTTCATCGACTCGATGCTGCAGGTGGACAGCCTCGATGCGCCCCGGCGGCTCCTGCCCACCATGCGCGACGCCCTGAGCTCGACCAACGTCTTCGTCCACGTCGAAGCCACCCGGGCGGGTGCCGGGCTCGGCCTGCTGCCGTGCTTCATGGCCGACCGGCACGGCGACCTCGTGCGGCTCCTTCCCGCCGACGTCGCGGAGGAACTCGACTACTGGCTCGTGGTGCGGGCGGACGCTCTGCGACAGCCCGCGGTCGCCGCAGTCGTCGACGCGCTGCGGCACGCGACCGCGGCGATGGAGCCGCAGCTCCTGGGACGCTGACGGCCGTTGCCCGTCGCCTGCCGTCGTCCGACGGGGCGCGAACAGTCGGAAGCGACCACGGGCCGCTACGAGGCCCCGCCCCTCGGCCGGAGGCGCGTCTCCTCGACGTCGAGCACGCGCTGCGCCCTTTGCAGGACGCGCGAGGAGTAGGTGCCGCGGGCCCTGGCGGCGAGCAGCGCCTGCCGCTCCGCTTCGAGGACAGCGAGACGGAGGTCCCTGTACTGCCGGTGCGGGGAGCGCACGAGCTTCTGCTCGGGCAGCCGCGCCTTCTCCCACTCGATCTCCGATCGCATCCCGGTGTCGGCCCGGACGCGCTCCAGCACGTCGTCGTCCACCTCGACGTCCTCGCCCATGATGGCCTGCGGATCGTCCAGCACGCGCAGGCCCTCCTTGCGCAGCTCGTCGAACAGCGTGGCGGACTCCTCACGGTCGGCCTCGACGTCGATCCCCTGGATCTTCAGCACGCGGATGAGCGCCGGAAGGGTGCTGCCCTGCACCAGCAGGGTGGTGACGGCGACGGTGAAGGCGATCAGCACGAGCTGCTCCCGGTACGCGAACGTCTCCGGCAGGGACTGCGCGGCCGCGAGCGTCACCACGCCGCGCATCCCGGACCAGCCGAGCACCGTGGCGCCCTTCCAGCCGAGCCCCTCGCGCCGTTCGAGATCGAGGTCCGCCTTGCGGCGCTGGTACAGCCGCGTGAGGGCGCGCCGGCGTCGTTCCTGCCGGGCGTCGAGCGTGCGCAGCTTCCTCAGCCTGCCGAGTCCGCGGCGCAGCTGCAGCGTGCGGCGCTCGGCCCGGCTCGGCAGGCGCCGCATGAGCAGCACGAGGGAAAACACCCAGAGGAAGCGCAGCAGGATCAGGGCGAGCGTGACGACGAGGCCGATGATGATGGTCTGCCCGACGGTCAGCAGCGACTGGTCGATGCTCTGGAGCAGTCCGCGGACCTCGAGGCCGATCAGCAGGAACACGCCGTTCTCCAGCAGGAACTGCACGGTCCGCCAGTTCACGTTGTCGCTGATGCGTGCGCGGGCGTCGATCCGGCTGGCGCTGTAGTGCCCCGTGTAGATGCCGGCGACCACCACGGCCAGCACCCCGGAGGCGTGGAGCTCCTCGGCTGGCAGGAACGCGATGAAGGGGACGGCCAGGGACAGGGCGGTGTCCAGGACGGGGTCGTCGAGCCGTGACCGGATGAAGACGGTCAGGGCCCCGACGGCGTATCCCACCACCACCGCGACGACGACGGCGAAGGCGAAGTCGGCCACCGCCGCACCGAAGCCGCTGAGGGCACCGGCGGACGCGGCGATGGCGCTGCGCAGGAGCACGAGGGCGGTCGCATCGTTCACGAGGCCTTCGCCCTCGAGCACGGTGAGCAGCCGCGGGGGCAGGCCGAGGCGGCGGCCGATCGAGGTGGCGGCGACGGCGTCGGGCGGGCTGACGACGGCGCCGACCGCGATCGCGGCCGCGAGCCCGAGGCCGGGCAGCAGGGCGTGGAGGAGCAGTCCTGTGGCGAAGGCCGAGACGACGACGAGGGCCACGGAGAGGCTGGCGATCGGGGTGACGTTCCGGCGGAAGTCCGTCACGGGCGTCTTGATCGCCGCGGCGTAGAGCAGGGGCGGCAGGATGCCCGTGAGGATCCATTCGTCGGGGATGCTGAAGCTCGGCACGCCCGGCACGAAGGACAATCCGATCCCGACGACGACGAGGATCAGCGGTGCCGCCACGCCCACGCGCTTCGAGAGCACGGCGACGCCGACCAGGACGGCGATCCCCATGATTCCCAGCAATCCCAGTTCCACCCGGCCAGCCTAGTGGGCGAGCGCGCACGGCCCGGGCCGGGTGCGGCGCTTGACGATCGCGGGCGCTGGGCCCGACGCCGTCGCGCCTCAGTCCGTGAGGACCTGCGCTCCCGCGGCGAAGGTGCGCACGCGGGCGTCCTGCCAGAGGTGTGCCGGCACTCCCCCGCCGAGCAGCTCGCGGGCGAGCCCCGGGCTCCCGCCGAGGGGCGCATCGCTCCCGGCGATGATCACGTTCCCGTAGCGCCTGCCCTTCAGCATCGCGGGGTCCGCGATGATCGCCGTCGAGGTGAACGCGGCGGCGATGGTCGCGGCTTCCCGCCGCGCCATCGCGAGGTCGGGGCCGTCACCGCAGTTGACCACGTACACGCCGTCGGGCGCGAGCACCCGCTTGGCGGCCCGCGTGAACTCGCGCGTGGTCAGCGGCGCCGGGGTCAGGGCTCCGGCGAACACGTCGCGGATCACCAGGTCGCGGCTGTTCTCGCTCAGGGCTTCGGTCACGGCGCGCGCCTCCCCCACCCGGATCCGGACGAGGGGTGCCCGCGGGAGGTCGAACCACTCGCGCACCAGCTCGGCCAGGCGTCCGTCGAGTTCGACGACGACCTGGCGGGCCTGGGGGTGGCTGGCGGCGAACCGTCGCGCCAGCGAGCAGGCTCCACCGCCGAGGTGCAGCACGCGGAGCCGGTCGGAGGGTGCCCAGCGGGAGTCGACGAGCGAGGCGATCCACCGCATGTACTCGAAGTCGAGCTGCAGCGGGTCCTCGAGGTCGATGTGCGAGCTGGGCACGCCGTTGATGCGCAGCACCCAGCCGTGGGAGTTGTACGGGTCGGGTTCGAGCTCGCACGTCCCGGTGTCGATGGGGAACTCGCCGATCTCGGGGCGGGGCCCCGCGGGCTTCGCCATCTTCGAGGGCCTCGTCATTCCTGGTCGGGGCGGTGCATCCGGAACATGGGCCTGTGGTGCCATGTCGGTCCGCACAGCATGGACGTGCCGTCCGGCGTGAAACCGTTGCGGACGTAGAAGCGTTCGGCCCGCGGGTTGCCGTTGAGGATCCACAGGTAAGCGGCTCTCGTGCCGATCGCGGTGTCTAGCAGCCGCTGCCCCAGGCCTGTGCCGTGGGTGGAGCGCAGCGTGTAGATGTGGTGCAGCTCGAAGTCGGGCCTGTCCTCGTCGCGCCCGGGGCCCGACGTCGCGATCGCCACCGGCTCGCCGCCGTCGTCGAACGCCAGCCAACTCCGGGGGCTGCCGGGAGTGGGCTCGGCGTCCTCGAAGGCCCTCCTCCGCCGCTCGATGATCGCGGGCAGCTCCGCGTCGTAGTACTCGTGGTACTCGCGCGGCATGATCTGCTCGTACGTCTCGTGCAGCCCGGCGACGTGCGTGCGCGCGTAGGCCTCGGCGTCGTCGACCATGGCCGGCCGGATGACATAGGGCAGGGTCAGCAGGGGCTGTGTCACCGTGCCAGTTTAGTGGCCTGAAGACACCGAATACGGCGGGCGGGCGGTCGTCACGAGTGGCCCTCGAACTGTTCCTGCTCGGCGAGGGCCGCCTCCAGCCGCTCCACCTTGCCGGTCAGCTCGCCGGTGCGCCCGGGGCGGATGTCCGCCTTCAGCACCAGCGACACGCGGCTGCCGTAGCGGGCGACGGCGTCGGTGGCGTTCTTCACGACCGCCATCACCTCGTCCCACTCGCCCTCGATGGTGGTGAACATGGAGTCCGTGGAGTTCGGCAGTCCGGATTCGCGCACGACGGCGACCGCTGCGGCGACGGCGTCGTGCACCGACCCGTCGGGGTTCTCGCGGGTGAGGTCGGAGGAGCCGGACGGGGCGACGCTGAAGGCTACGAGCATGGTCCCAGTCTGGCATGCGGTGACCCGGATCAGCCCCCGACGACCGCCTTGACGAGTTCGTTCGCTCCGAGGGAGAGGAAGACGACCGTTGTGATGCCGAGGAACACGTTGGACAGCCACCTGTTCCGCCATTCCTTCGCCAGCCGGGAACTGTTCAGCAGCACCAGGAGCGTGATGGCCAGGAACGGCATGAACAAGGACCCGAGGACCCCGTACATGAGGATGAGGAAGAAGGGGCGGCCGAGCAGCAGCAGCAGCATCGGCGGGATGGTCAACCACAGCATGTATGCGCGGGCGGGCTTGCTGTGCGAGCCGGGGGCGTCGTCGTCGGACAGGTCGTCCGCCTTCTTCCGGAAGTTCGCCCAGAAGTCGGCGAACATGAGGCTGACGCCGTGCCACACACCGAGGAGCGAGGAGAACGACGACGCCCAGAACCCGATGAGGAAGACCTTCGCCCAGACCACCCCGTAGCGCTCCTCGAGCACCACGCCCATGTCCAGCAGGCCGCGGTCGCCGCTCTGGAGCGAGATGTTCGCGGTGTAGAGCAGTTCGGCGCCCAGGATGAGCATGCACACCACGAAGATGCCGGTCATCGTGTAGGCCACGGAGTTGTCGACCCGCATGACCTTCATCCACTTGGGCTTGTTCCAGCCCTTCTCCCGCAACCAGTAGCCGTAGGCGGCGAGGGTGATGGTGCCACCGACACCACCGGCGAGTCCGAGGACGTAGAACACCGACCCCGCCGGGAGGGTCGGTACGAGTCCGGTCAGCATCGAGGGGAGGTTCGGGGTGGCGAGGATCGCGGAGCCCACGACGGAGACGAACATGATGCCGACCATGACCGTCATGATCTTCTCGAAGAGCCCGTACCGGCCGAACCAGACGAGGGCGAGGCCGATCAGCCCGGATGCGATGGCGAAAACGTTCAGAGGGATGGCGGGGAACAGTGCCTGGAGCGGCAGGGCCGTCGAGCTCATCGCCGTCGCCCCGTAGACGAAGCCCCAGATGATGATGTACGGACCGAAGTACCAGCTGGTCCAGACGCCGAGGGTCCGCCAGCCCTGGAAGATCGTCTTGCCCGTCGCGAGGTACCAGCGGCCCACCCCCTCCACGAGGATGATCTTCAGGACACACCCGATGACCGCGGCCCACAGCAGCGCGTACCCGTACTGGCTGCCGGCGATCAGGGTGGCGACGAGGTCACCGGCGCCGACGCCGGTGGCCGCCGCGAGGAGGCCGGGTCCGACGAGTCTCCATTTCGGTTTCTCGAGTCCGTCGACGTCCGTTCCCGCGCGATCAGCGCTCATGCTGCTCCCTCGAAGTCCTGATGGTCGGGATGAGCCTAGCAAGGGTGATGAGCATTGTGCCTGTTCTGGGTGCGGGTCGGCGAGGGCCGGGGCTTCCGCCACCGTGCGCCCGGGGGCTGCCGTGCGTTCCGCAACAGCCTTGGTGACGGTCACGGGTGGACACCGGACCCGGGGGAAGGCCCGGGCGTGCCCGGGCCTTCCCCTTCCGTGCCGCGCTCAGGGACCGGTGACCCGCAGGGCCTCCCAGCCGTAGAGCTCGCCGTCACCCGAGAAGACGACGACCTTGTTGTTTCCGGGACGCGTGCCGTCCGGCGTGGTCACCGTCACCTCGCCGTCGTCCGACGCCTGCCGCCAGCCGAGGCCCGCGTCATTGAGGTAGACGTAGAACCACGCGCCGGCCTCGAGGTTCTCGAGCGTGACCTCGTTCGCACCGCGGTCGAACTTCACGCCGGCCAGGCCGAGGTCGACGCGCGTGCCCTCCTTGAGGTCCTTCGCGCCGGCAGGTTCCGGGACGAAGGACGGTTCCTTGTTCACCGGTTCACCGGGCCCCGTGTCCTCACCGGTGTAGGCGATGCTCGGCGCCGGTGGTGCCTCCATGTCGTGACCCAGGAAGTAGGAGGTGTGAGGTGGCTGGTTGTAGGAAGTGTTCTGCCATGCCACGCCGAGACGGTACACAGGGTCCGACTGCAGGGTCCGCAGCCGGTGCTCGATCAGGTCCACCGTCGTCGAGATGCGCAGCGCCGTCGAATCCTCCGTGCGCGTCACGATCTCCTCGCGCCAGTCGCCGAACAGGTCCGCCTGAAGGGCGGGATTCGCCTTCGTGGTGTTGTTGCTCAGCGTTCCCTCCGCCCGGTAGATCTCCTCGGCCGCCTCGGTTTCGGGGTTCCACTTCGAGATCGTCGGCACCCCGGCCGCAGCCGCGGCGTCGTAGTCGTTGTCCGTGATCTCCCGGAGCAGGTCGCCGTCCCACCAGGTGACGAAGTTCGCCGCGGGGATCTTCTCCGAGATCAGCTCCCCAGCCGACGAGCGCAACTGCCCGACGGGCGAGTTGTAGGCGGCGTCGCCGCCGATGGCCCAGCCCTCCGCACCGGCGTGGTTCGGGTCGATGTCCGCCATCACTGCACGGCCGGTGTCCCGCGCGGCCGGGATGGACCAGAGGATCTCCCCCGTCGCGGCGTCGCGATAGGTCGCGCCACGGTTTCCCGACGCACCCATGTCCTCGTGGGCCGCGAAGACCTCGAGGCCCTCTCTGGACGGATCGAAGTCCGCGACGTGGAGCGCGTCGCCGTGCCCGAGGCCGGTGTTGTGGAGCGCATCACCGTCGTCGTCGATGGTCATCGACCCGAAGACGATCTCGTCCTTCTGGTCGCCGTCGACATCCGCCACGGAGAACTGGTGGTTCCCCTGGCCCCGGTACTCGCTGCCGGACTCGTCGGAGTCGAACGTCCAGCGAGAGGTGAGGTTCGTGCCGTCGAAGTCGAAGGCCGCGATGACCGCGCGGGTGTAGTAGCCGCGGCTGAAGATGACACTCGGCTTCTCACCGTCGAGGTAGGCCACGCCCGCCAGGAAGCGGTCCACGCGGTTGCCGTAGGTGTCCCCCCACGAGCCGACATCGCCGCGGGCCGGCACGTAGTCGATGGTGTCGATCGCAGCACCGGTCGCGCCGTCGAAGACGGTGAGGAACTCGGGGCCGCTGAGCACGTAACCGGAGGAATTACGGTGGTCGGCGGTCGCGCTGCCGATCACCGTACCTGCGCCGTCGACGGTACCGTCGGCGGTCTTCATGCTCACCTCGGCCTTGCCGTTGCCGTCGAGGTCGAAGACCTGGAACTGCGTGTAGTGCGCGCCGGCCCTGATGTTCTTCCCCAGGTCGATCCGCCACAGGCGCGTGCCGTCGAGCTTGTAGGCATCGACGTAGACGGTGCCCGTGTACCCGGCCTGCGAGTTGTCGCGGCCGTTGGTCGGGTCCCACTTCAGGATGATCTCGTACTCACCATCGCCGTCGACGTCGCCCACGGAGGCGTCGCCGGCCTTGTAGGAGTAGGGCTGACCGTCCTTGGTGACGGCGTCGGCCGGCTTGTCGAGGGGCACGTCGAGGTACTGCTGGTCCCACACGGTGAAATCCTCCGTGGCCCAGCGCTCCACGCCGTCGACCACCGAGCTGACGCGGTAGGTGGCGTCGGCCGAGCCCTCGGCGTCGAGCAGGTTGGTGCTGCCCGTGACGGGCTTGCTCGTGACGCGTTCGCCGTCACGGTAGACGTGGAAGGCGATGGCGTCGTCGTCCAGCCCGAGCATGCGCCATCCCACGTACACCCCGTCCGTGCCGTCGACGGCGACGGGCGCGCGGTTCAGCCGCTCGGCCTGGCGCTTCAGGGTCGTCACAGCCGGGGAGGTGATGGTCGAGGACCGCTCGGATGCACCGCCCGCATTCACTGCAGTCACCGCGTAGGTGTACTCGATGGTCGTCAGCACGTCGGTGTCCTCGAACGAGGCGTCGTCGGTGCGGCCGACCAGCTCGAAGTCGCCGAGTGACCCGTCCGCCGTCGGCTCTGCGCGGTACACCTGGTAGAACAGGGCGCCGTCCGACGGTGTCCACGTGATCGTGACGTCGTTCTTGTTGACCGCACCGAGGGCCAGGCCGGTGGGGACGGGCGCCACGGGGACATCCGGATCGACCGTGGTCAGCTCGAGCGGGTCGGAGGGAACGGATTCAGTGCCGGCGGCGTCGAGCGCCACCACGGTGTAGGTGTACTCCAGTCCGACGTCCGCGGTGGTGTCCTTGAAGTCGGGGGCGTCGGTGTCGCCGACGGCGACCGGGGCATTGCCGGCCGATGCCCGGTACACGCGATACCCCGCAGCGCCCTCGGTGGCCTCCCAGCCGAGATCGACCGTGACGACGGAGCCGTCGATGCTGAGATCGTCGAGCACCAGGCCTGACGGCGCCAGGATCAGCGGGGTGATCTCGATGCCGTTGAGCCTGGACGACGATCCGGTGAGCACGAGGTTCAGCTGCCCGTCCGTGACCTGCACCGGCTGGCTGACCTTCTGGGAGACGGCGGCGCGGCCCGCGTTCGAGTCACCGAAGTTCTTGCCCTCGAGCTGGATGGTGGAGCGGCTGGTACCGATCCAGTCACCGTTGTAGGTCGTCACCGCGTAGGACCCGTTCGGCACGTCCACCGCGAACTCGTGGGCCGTGGTCGGGAGCAGGAAGTCCCGCTCCAGGTCGTTGGGTGCCGGGGTGAAGTTGATGCCCCGGTCTCGGCCGCCGAGACCCGAGACGTCGAGGAAGCCCCATCCGCGGTCGACGTCGTAGATGCTGTTCTGGTTCACCTCGAGGTAGCCCGGCATCACCGGGTTGCCGGCGAGCTGGACGTCGAAGGCGTAGAGGGGTGCCTTGGTGGTGATCCTGACAGCCGCGGAGGGCGCCGAGTCACCGCGCCCGTTGACCGCGACGACGCGGAGATCATAGGACTCCCCCTCGGTCAGACCACCGATCGCTGCCTGCGGGAGGGTCGACGTCGTGACCAGCTCGTAGGCGTCATCGGCGTCGGAGGCCTTCTTGCTGAACACCTTGTAGATGTCCGATCCTTCGACGGCAGCCCAGGTCAGCTGCGCGCCGGCGTTGGAGACGTTGCTGGCTGCGAGCCCGGTGGGGGCGGCAGGCACAGCGGCAGGAGGTTCGACGGCGGCGACGTTTCCGGCGAGCGGGATGTCCAGGGCCGCGACGTCGGTGGCGACGAGCCGGGCCATCTGGATGGCTCCGTAGTCCTGGAAGTGGGTGTCGTCCGCGGTCCCGGTCGGGCGGCTCGGATAGACCCCCGCCGGGACGTGGAGGAAGACGGACTTCGCGGCCTCGGCGCCGATCCCGGACAGGTAGTCTCGGCTGGAGGCGGAGAGGTCGACGACGGGCGTGCCCGTGTCGGCTGCGAGGGACTTGACGGCTTCCACGTAGGCAGGGAAGGAGACGTTCGCCTCTCCCGTCGTGGCGTCGAAGGACCGGCGGGAGACGGGGCTCACGAGCACCGGCGTGGCCCCTCGCTGACGGGCACCGTCGACGTAGGTGCGGAGGTACTCGTAGTAGTCACCCGGAGCCGCGTACCGGTCGTCGACACCGTAGCTGTTGTCGTTGTGGCCGAACTGCACGAAGAGGTAGTCGCCCGGGCGGATGGTGCGGAGCACCTCGTCGAGGCGCCCCTGGCTGATGAAGTTCTTCGAGCTGCGACCGCCGATCGCCTTGTTCTCGACCGTGACGCCGTCGTCGAGGAAGCGGTCGATCATCTGTCCCCAGCCGGCCTGCGGCGCGTAGTCGCTGGTGTAGGTCTGGACCGTCGAATCGCCGGTGATCCACACCGTCGGTTCGGCGCCTTCGGTGCGCTCCGCCTGACGCGTGAGGACGAGGCCGTTGAGGTTGGGGGCGGTGCCCGCGAACTCCAGGTTCAGCTGGCCGTCCACCACGGCGATGTCGAACGACATCTCCAGGAAGGCCCCCGCCGCCCTGGTGGTGGGCTGCACCTTGGCCATCTGCTCGGCGGTGATGGCGATGTCGGTCGGTCCACCGGTATCGCCCGCGATGAGATCCACGGTGTAGTCACCGTTGGGCAGATCCACGACGAGTTCGGTATCGCCCACGGTGACGAAGTCGCCGCGGGTGGCGTCCGCACCGCCGCGATCAGTGGCCGTGACCTTCGAGGAGTCGATGAATCCCACCCTCGAGTCCGCGGAGTAGGCGGAGGTGGTGTCGATCCGGGTGGCACCCGGCGCCGTCGACCCGCTCCCGAGGTCGAAGGTGAGGACGCCGCCGTCCGGCAGTGCGGGAGGATCGTCGAGCGGGTTGGAGACGGTCGGGGCCGACGGCGACGAGAGGCCGTCCGCTCCGCGGGCCTGGACGCGGTAGAAGTTCGGGGTGGAGGTGTCGGCCGTCGGGTCGGTGACGAAGACGTCGCGGCCGGCGGCGGTCTCTGCGACCTGCGTGAACGGACCGGCCGCGGATGCGGCGCGGGACAGTACGTAGCCCGCGGCGCCGGCCACCTCGTTCCAGCGCAGGACGACGCCTTCCGCGCTGACGTGCGCGAGGCGGAGGTCCGCCGGGGCTGCAAGGGCGGACACCGGCTCCTCCGGATCCGGCTCCGCGGGCGGTGCCGCGGCCTCGGTGATGACGATCCCGTTCACGTAGCCGCCCGCGCCGGGGCCGCTGATATCGACCGTCAACTGCCCGTCGCTCACCGTGGTGCTCCACGTCTGCTGTTCCACCGCTTGGCGGGCCTGGACGACGCCGGCGGGTGCTCCCTCGAGGGAGACGGAGGTCTTGGTGGTGCTGGTGCCGGCGAGCTGGTCGCCCGAGAGCACCGTCACGTCGTAGGTGCCGTTCGGCACGTCGGCCACGAACCCCCAGCTGGCCCCGAGCACGAAGTCGTTGGCGACGGCGTCCGGTGTTCCACCGGTGCGGTAGCGCGATACGGGGGTGATCCCGTCGACGGGAACGATGCCGAAGCTCGCACCCGGCGCGTAGGTGGTCGTCTCAGTGACGCGGCTCCAGCCCTCCCCTACCGGACTGGAGGCGGTCCCGAAGTCGAAGGAATAGGTGCGGGGTGGATCGGCGGCGTGGGCCGGGGTGCCCACGAGTGCAAGGCCGAGAATGGTCACCCCTGCAAGGAGCGGAGACGCAAGACGGGCGCGTTTGAGACCGGAGTGTGGCATGGAGGTAGTACCTTCTCGTTTCGTCATTGAAAACGGATGCGGGTGTCCACCGCCCTTCCCATACCCCGGGTACGGCGGGGTGAGGGAGCGGATCAGCGGTGACGTGCCGCCAGCCTAACCGGGCCCGTTACAGCGATCAAGGGTTTGGGAAAACGCTTCCCAAACCCGGTATTGGTACCCGCAGGGGCCATGAGCGTCACGCTTCCTGCGTTCCGGGCGCGACGCACTAGGTTCTAAGGGGGCCGGAGGGGCCGTGCGGAGGGAGAGGGCATGCTGGGACTGCTCGGCGGTTTCGCCGTCGTCGGCGCCGTCATCCTGGTCGGCTACATCGCCGGACGCCTCGTGATCGGCGGACCCCAGGCCGGGTTCGCGCTGAACCAGGTGGCGTTCTTCGTGACCAACCCGGCGCTGCTCTTCATCGTCCTGGCGGAGGCCGACCTCGGGTCGGTGTTCACCGAATACGTGCCGATCGCCCTGATCTCCTCCCTCGCCATCGCCGTCCTCTACGTGCTCGTCAGCAGGCTCCTCTTCCGCCGGGCGGCGGCCGAGACCGCGATCGGCGCCATGGCGAGCTCCTACGTCAACGCCAACAACATCGGCATCCCCATCACTGTCTACGCGCTGGGCGACGCGACGCTGATCGCGCCCGTGCTGCTGGTGCAGCTCCTGCTCCTGGCACCCCTCTACCTGACGATCCTCGACCTGACCTCCCACCGGAAGCCCTCCGTGCGTGCCGTCCTGACGCAGCCGTTCCGCAACCCGATGATCATCGCCTCGCTCCTGGGGGTCGCCGTGTCCGCATCCGGGTTCAGGCCGCCGGCCCCCCTCTGGGAATCCATCGCGCTGCTCGGTGGCGCCGCCGTCCCGATGGTGCTGATCTCCTTCGGCATGTCGCTGCCGGGAAGCCGGCCCCTCAGACCGAGCCCGGACCGCCTGCAGGTCTTCACGGCCACGATCCTCAAGAGCGCACTCATGCCGGTGGCCGCGTACCTCATCGCGCGGCACCTCTTCGGGCTCGACGGCGAAAGGCTGCTCGGCGCCGTCGTCGTGTCAGCGCTGCCCACCGCCCAGAACGTCTTCATGTTCGCGTCCCGGTACGGTCGCGGTGTACCGCTGGCCCGCGACACCGTCCTGCTGTCCTCACTGCTCGCGATCCCGGCGCTCGTCGTCGTCGCGGCCCTCCTCGCCTGACCCGGGCCCGGGCTTCCGCGGGCAAAACCGCGGCGGCACCACTTCCGGAAGCCGGAGCAGGAATGCTTCGCCGCCCCGACGTGTTACCACCGGTGGAGTCAGGCTCCGATCGAACTTGGCTCCACGCCTCCCGGTTCTCGACGGCGCAACCGGGGCGACGACCGCCGGCACTTCCCATGATTGGTACCCCTTGTCTGTCTCCCTCCCGCCGAGAACCACCGCGAAGGCCTCCGCGCCGTTCCCCTACATCGGGCTGCTGTCGCTCGCGGGAGCGATCTTCGTCTCCGTGACCAGCGAGTTCCTGCCAACCGGCCTCCTGCCCGCGATGGCCCGCGACCTCGACGTCGGCATCTCCACTGCCGGCTACCTCGTGACCATCTTCGCGGGCACCGTGGTCGTCGCCACCACACCGCTCGCCGCCGTCACGCAGCGGTTCTCGCGCAAGTCGCTGATCGTCGTCGTGCTGCTGGTGATCGCGGCGGCGAACATCCTCGCGGCCGTGGCCCCCACGTACGGCGTCCTCGTCGCCGCCCGCATCCTCGGCGGGCTGGCGCACGGCCTCTTCTGGGCCGTGGTCGCCGCCTACGCCGCGCACCTCGTCCCGGCCCATCAGCTCGGCAAGGCGGTGGCCATCACGGCCGGCGGCGGGACGGCGGCCTTCGTGCTCGGCGTCCCCGTGGGGACGGCGATCGGCAACGCCCTCGGCTGGCGCGCCACCTTCACCATCATCGGCGTGGTCGTGGCCGTCCTCGCCCTCGTGATCGTGAAGTACCTGCCGCCCGTGAACCACCACGTGGAACGCGCGGCCGGTGAGGCGCACGTCCCGCTGCGCCGGGACCCGAGCTTCCGCGGCGTCCTCCTGCTGTGCGCGGTCATCCTGATCCTGCTGACGGGCCAGAACACGTTCTACACGTACATCGCCCCCTGGCTGACGGACGTCTCGTCCTTCGAGCCGGGCTCCGTGGCCCTGGTCCTGTTCCTCTACGGCGGCGCGGGCATCATCGGGCTCGTCGGGGCGGGCTACGCCGCCGACCGCTTCCCCCGGAAGGCCTTCGCCGGCGTCGTGCTGCTGGTGATGGCCGCAGTCCTCACGCTCGCCCTCTTCACCGCCAACACCGTGGTGGTCCTGATCGCCGTGATCGTCTGGGGCGCGGCCTTCGGCGGCATCCCGGCCATGCTGCAGACGAGGATGCTGCGCACCGCGTCCTTCCGCACCCGCGACCTCTCGGCGGCCCTGCAGACGACGGCGTTCAACGTGGGGATCGGCGGCGGCGCGCTCCTCGGCGGGCTGCTCCTCGATGGCATCGGGCTCGAGGCCCTGCCCTTCGTGATGATCCTGCTCGTGGCCGCCGGCCTCGCCCTGAGCCTCTCCACGGACACCGTGAAGGACCGCCGGGAACGCCACCGGCTCCACGCGGGCTGACCCGCGCGGGGCATCCTCGCACACCTGCGAGCCCCTCGGATGGGTCCTTCGTCACAGTCGGAGGTCGTGGTAGGCCTCCCCGACCGGCGGCGGCGGGGGTTCGGTCCGCCGCCCTCCGCCCGGCGCCGGCCGCCCCGCCGGCGCCGGGCGGAGACCTCAGGATCGCCGCGGGTACTGGGAAGCAGTGCTCTCCCGACCCGCGCGGCCGATGCCGTCCGGCGGGCCCCTCCGGCCGGTCGGAACCACCGGCCGGAGGCCCGGGCAAGCGGCTTTTCGCCCCGGACCCGCGCGGACCCTGCCCTCGTGGTCCGCGTACCGTAAGCCGTATGTCTAATTCCACCGAGCCCATTCACGGATCACCGCCCAGCGAGGACACACCCTTCGAGGTCCCTCCAGGAGAGGCTCCCGCCAAGGCTGCGCTGGACAAGCCGGTTCTGTTCGTCTCGCTCTCGATCGTCATCCTGCTGATGCTCGCGGCCGTGGTGTTCCCCACCCCGTTCTCGGGGTTCACCTCCTCCGTGCTCAACGGCCTCGTCGTGAACCTCGGCTGGGCGTTCGTGCTCACTGCCACCGGTTTCGTGGTGTTCGCCCTGTTCCTGGCCTTCAGCAAGTACGGGCGCATACCCCTCGGCAAGGACGGCGAGAAGCCCGAGTACTCGCGGGCGTCCTGGATCGCGATGATGTTCAGCGCGGGCATGGGCATCGGGCTCATGTTCTACGGCGTCACTGAGCCCATCTCCCACTACCTCGCACCGCCCGTCGAGGGCATCGAGCCCGGCAGCCAGGAGGCTGCCCGGCAGGCCATGAACTACACGCTTTTCCACTGGGCCATCCACCCCTGGGCCATCTACGCCGTCGTCGGCCTGGCCCTGGCCTACTCGGCGTTCCGGAAGGGCCGCGGCGCCGGCTTCAGCGGCGCTTTCACGGCGCTCTTCCGCGGCCGCCCCACACCCGCCGGGATGCGCGCCATCGACGTGTTCGCGATCTTCGCGACCCTCTTCGGCTCGGCCACGTCCCTCGGCCTCGGCGTCCTGCAGATCAACGGCGGACTCACCGAGGTCTTCGGCATGGGCAGCAGCCTGGCCCTGCAGATCACGCTGATCGCGATCCTGACCGTCTGCTTCGTCGTCTCCGCCGTCAGCGGCGTGAGCCGGGGCATCAAATGGCTCTCCAACGGCAACATGATCCTGGCCCTGGCCCTGCTGTTCTTCCTGTTCGTCGTCGGCCCCACTGTCTTCATCCTCGAACTCATCCCGGCGTCGGCCGGCAGCTACCTCATCGACCTGCCCCAGATGTCGTCCCGCACCGGCGCGTTCGGCGGCCACGAGTGGCTGGCGGCGTGGACCATCTTCTACTGGGCCTGGTGGGTCTCGTGGACGCCCTTCGTCGGGTCGTTCCTCGCGAAGATCTCGCGTGGGCGCACCATCCGCGAGTTCGTGATCGGCGTCGTCGCCGTCCCCAGTGTCATCAGCATCATCTGGTTCGGCGTGTGGGGTGGCTCGGCCCTGCACCTGCAGAACAACGGGGTGGACATCGCGGCGGCCAACGCCGAGAGCCAGGAGTCTGCGATGTTCGCGCTCCTCGCCCAGTACCCGCTGGCGTCCGTGACCTCCATCCTCGTGGTCGTGCTCGTAGCGATCTTCTTCATCTCGGGTGCCGACGCCTCCTCGATCGTGCTCGGCTCGCTGTCCTCCTTCGGCGCGGCCGTCCCGCGCAAGTGGCTGACCATCCTGTGGGGCACCCTGACCGGAGCCGTGGCCGCCGTCCTGCTCTCCGTGGGGAGCCTCGAGGCCCTGCAGACGCTCACCATCATCGCCGCGGCCCCGTTCCTGCTCGTCATGATCGGCCTGTGCGTGGCGCTCATGATGGACCTCGCGAAGGACCCGCTCATCACCGGCGCCCGGCGCACGGGGTCGCGGATCGCACGCAGGGTCGCCCCGCCGCAGGGCTGACCCGGCGTCGGGAGTGATGCACCGGGCGGGGAACGCGCGAGGCAGAATGGTGCGATGCGCGCTGTCTGCTTCGACGGGTTCTCCGCCCGCCCCGTCCTCCGGGACGTCCCCGCCCCCGTCCCCTCGCCCGGCGGCGTCGTCGTCCGTGTGGAGGCGACGGGCCTCTGCCGCAGCGATGTGCACGGCTGGCTCGGGCACGACGCCGGCATCACCCTCCCGCACGTCCCCGGCCACGAACTGGTGGGCACCATCGTGGCGGCGGGCGGCGACGTCCGGCGCTTCTCCGTCGGCGACCGGGTCACCACACCGTTCGTCTGCGCGTGCGGCCGCTGCCCCGAGTGCCGGTCCGGCAACGGCCAGGTGTGCCGCAACCAGACGCAGCCGGGCTTCACGCACTGGGGCTCGTTCGCGGACCTCGTGGCGCTCCACGACGCCGACACCAACCTGATCGCCGTCCCCGCCTCCCTCGATGCCGGCGCCGCCGCACTCCTCGGGTGCCGCTTCGCGACGTCCTACCGCGGACTGGTCCACCAGGCCCGCCTCGAGGGCGGGGAACACCTCGTGGTGGTGGGGTGCGGCGGGGTGGGACTGAGCGCCGTCATGATCGGCGCGGCGCTCGGCGCCCGCGTGGTGGCGGTGGACATCGACGACGCCGCCCTGGCACGCGCGGCCCGTTTCGGCGCCGTCCACACCATCGACTCCTCCGGTCTCTCCCGAGCCGCGGTGCTCGCCGCCCTGGCCGAGGCCGCGCCCTCGGGGTTCGACGTCTCGGTGGACGCCCTCGGCCGGGAGGAGACCGCCGCCGCGGGGATCCTCTCGCTGCGGCCACGCGGCCGGCACGTGCAGATCGGCCTGTTCCCCGCCGACCCCGTGATCCCCATGGGCGCCGTGATCGGCCGGGAGCTGTCGATCCTCGGCAGCCATGGCATGCCTGCACAGGACTACGCGGGACTGCTCGATCTCGTGGCCGCGGACCGGCTGCGTCCCCAGGACCTCATCGAGCGCAGGATCACCCTCGACGAGGTCCCGGGCGCCCTCGTCGCGATGGCGGGCGACCGCTCCGCCGGCGTGACCGTCATCGACGTCGGGGCCTGACCTACGCGTTCAGGTCGAGGACGAACCGGTAGCGCACGTCGTTGCGCCGCAGCCGGTCCAGTGCCTCGTTGACCTCGGCCACGGGCAGCACCTCGACGTCGGCCGTGATGCCGTGCTCGCCGCAGAAGTCCAGCAGTTCCTGCGTGGCACGGGTGCCGGCGCTTCCCGCCGCGGCGAGGCTCTTGCGGCCGATCAGCAGCGCCATGGGGTCGAATTCGAGGCGTTCGGTGATGCCGAGGCTGCACAGCGTGCCGTCCATGGACAGAGCCCGCAGGTACGGCGTCATGTCGTGAGGGGCGGACGCGGTGTCGAGGATCAGGTCGTGGGTGTCGGACTGCGCGGCCATGGCGGCGTCGTCGGTGGAGAGTACGACGTCGTCGGCCCCCAGCAGGTAGGCCGCGTCCGCCTTCGCGGGTGAGGTGGTGAACACCGTGACACGCGCGCCGAGCGCCTTGGCGAGCTTGACCGCGAGATGCCCCAGCCCGCCGATCCCGACGACACCCACCGTACTGGCCGGGCCCACCTGCCAGCGCCGCAGCGGCTCCCAGACGGTCACCCCCGCGCACATCAGGGGCGCGACGGCGGCGGGGTCCAGCTGCGCGGGGACGGCGTAGGCGAAATCCTGCCGGACCACGTACTCCTCGGAGAAGCCGCCCTGCGTGGGCAGGCCGTCGTGCCGGTCCACGCCGCCGTAGGTGAGGGTGGGGAAGGCATGGCAGTAGTTCTGCTGATCGGCCAGGCATGCCGCGCACGTCCCGCAGGAGTCGACGATGTTGCCGACCGCGACGCGCTGGCCGACGGCGAAGCGCGTGACGGCCGCGCCGATCCCGGTGACCGTCCCGGTGAACTCGTGGCCGGGCACGAGGCGCGCCGGTCCCTGCGCGGCCGAGGCGAGCGCGTCGAGGTCGCTGTGGCAGACGCCGCAGTAGTCGATCCCGACGGCGATGTCGTCGGGGCGGAGGTCCCGCCGCTGGAAGGTCCACGGCGTCACTCCGCTGCCGCCGTGCACGGATGCGTATCCGTTGATGTGTCTCATGGGACTCCTCCAGAACTAACCGTTTGGTTGGATTGACCCTACGCGACGTCGACGGAGAAAGAAACCAAACGGTTGGAATAGGGTGGAGGGATGGGCAACAGCGACGCGACCAGGAAGCGGATCCTCGAGGCGGCCACCGCGGAGTTCGCCGAGCGCGGGATCGCCGGGGCGCGGATCGACCGCATCGCCACGGCCGCCCGCGCCAACAAGGCACAGCTCTACGCCTACTTCGGCAACAAGGAGCAGCTCTTCAGCGCCGTGCTCCGCGACCAGCTGCGCGCCATCGTCGACGCCGTGCCGATCGACGGCGAGGACCTTCCCGGGTACGCCGTGCGCCTGTACGACGACTACCTCGCGCACCCCCTCATCGTGAAGCTGGCCGTCTGGACGCGGCTGGAGCGCGCGCCCTCCGGCGGGCTCGGCCCCGAGATCGGCACACTCGACGGACCGAAGTTCGAGGCGATCGCGGCAGCCCAGGCTCGGGGGCTCGTCGACCCGGCCATCCCCCCGGCCCACCTGTTCTCGCTGGTGATCGCCCTGTCGATGACGTGGTCCCCCGTCAGCACCACCATCGCGGCCTCCCCCGACGACGACGAGGCGCAGCACGAGGAACGACGGCAGCTGATCCGCCTCGCCGTGCAACGCCTGATCACCCCCTGACGAACCCTCGCCTGACCGCCGCGTGTCCAGGCGGCCCGCCCGCCGCGCTCCCGGAACGCTTCCGGATGCCGACCGGACGTGGTGATACTGGGTCATGCAGCCCTCGAACGCGGTCACCCTGCGATTCCTCGCCTCCCCCACCGACCTCGGCCACAGCGGGTCGGTGGACGCCGGCACGGTACTCGAGTGGGTGGACAAGGCCGCCTACGCGGCCGCCGTCGGCTGGGCGAAGACGTACTGCGTGACCGCCTACGTGGGGAACATCCACTTCGCGGACCCGGTGAGGGTCGGCGACCTCGTGGAGGTCGAGGCGACGATCGTGCACACCGGCACCTCGTCCATGCACATCCGGACCGTCGTCTCCTCCGGCTCGGTGTCGGGGGACGACGGCGGCAAGCGCACGGAATGCCTCGTGATCTTCGTGGCGGTCGGCCCCGACGGCAGGCCCGTCCGCGTGCCTCCCTTCGAGCCGCGGACCGACTCCGAGCGGCTCGACAGCGAGCACGCCGTGGCGCGCATCGACGTCCGGAAGCAGATCGTGGAGGAGATGGACCGCCAGGTGTACACGGACGCCGGCACCGCCGAGCGGACGGTGCTGCGGTTCCTCGCCGCTCCCACCGACGTGAACTGGGGCGGGAAGGTGCACGGCGGCACGGTGATGGATTGGATCGACGAGGCTGCGTACGTCTGCTCCACGCGCTACTGCGGCCTGGACACCGTGGCGGTGTTCTCCGGCGGCGTGCGGTTCCTGAAGCCGCTGCACATCGGGGACGTCGTCGAGGTGGAGGCGCGCCTCGTGTACACGGGCTCCAAGGGCATGCACGTGGCGGTCCACGTCCGCTCGGGCAACCCCCGGGCGCGGGAGATGGACCTCACCACCACGTGCCTGACGGTCATGGTGGCGCGCGACGACGAGGGCTCGGCCGTTCCGGTGCCGCCATGGGTGCCCCGCTCGGAGGAGGACCGGCGCCTGCACGAGCATGCCCGGAACCTGGCCCTCATCCGCAGCCGTGCGCCGGGTAGCGTGCTCCCGACCCACCTTCGGGCGGCGGCCGACCCGGCGTAGGCGCGGACCGCAGCGCGCCGGACGAACGTCAGCGCGGCCGGTCCGCCATCGCGTCAGCCATCGCGTCGGCCGTCGCGTCAGCCGATGGTCGCCGATCGTGCGGGCACGCTGAGCGTCCTGCCGTGGGCGGTGACCGTGCGTGAGGCAGTGGTGGTGTTGACCGCGACCACGCTCCCGTTCGAGAGTTTCACCACGTTCACCCCGCTGAACCTCGTCGGGCTGACGGTGGCGTAGGCCCCGCCGGTCACGGCCTTCGTGAGGGCGGTGACCTGCGCGTCGGCGGCGTCGACCGAGGCCGTCGTCACGGTCTCGAAGTTCGCGTCGTCGTCCCACGCGTTGTCCTGACAGGTGGGCTCCGCCTGGGAGAGCGTGGCCGTCATCTGCCGGGCGGCGGCCGTCCGGGTCTGCAGCAGGTGCCCGAGCGTCATGCGGTGGTCGAGGGTGCGCCGCACCTTGCCGGCCGCCACGACCGAGGCCCTGGACCCGAACGTGTCGCGCAGGCACGGGGCCGAGGAGCCGATGTCGGCGCCCTGGCGGTACGCGGTGGCCGGGAGTTCCCGCAGCGGCACCGAGTAGTCGTGTTCCACCACCGGCATCCCGGCGGCCGTGATGGCCCGGTACGCCGTCGTCGCCTGCTCCAGGTCCACGAGCGGCAGCGGCCTGCCCGTGCCGCCGGCCACGGTGTGCTCGCGGAGCGCGAAGTCCACGCTGCCCGTGGCGGCGAGCTGCCGGGCGAGGCCCACCTGGTTGCTCCACGCGGGGTAGACGCCGAGGTTGACGGCCACGGGGACGTCGCGCCCGAGGGTCCGGGTGAGTGTCGCGTCGAAGCGCTGCACGGCCGAGATCAGGGCCCTGCCGTAGGCGTCGTCGCTCGCCCAGGGCCCCCACTGCCCGACGTCGACCATGTCCTGGCCGTGTGATGGGGACATCGAGGCGTCATCGAGGAAGATGCCGTCGAACCGGGCGGGAGGCGCGTTCGTTGTGCCCCGCTGCGCGTCCGTGGTGAGGATGGTGCGCGCCGTCGCCGCGCAGGCGTCGGCGTAGGCCGGGGAGAGGTCCGCCACGGTGAGGTACGGGAAGCCCGGGTAGGACGCGAAGCCGTCCTCGTTCCGCGTCACCTTCGGATTGGGCGTGGTGACGGCGAACCGCTTCCCCGCCGCCGTCGCGGTGTCCGCGCAGGAGTTGCGGAACACCCCGTTCCAAGGCTCGGCGTCCCGCATGGCGCCGATGTTCAGGTACGCGAGGAAAGTGGTGCCGGGGTTGGCGGCCTTCATGTCGGAGAGCGTGCAGTCGCCCGGCGCATCCGTGGTGGCCATCATGGGATCCACGATCGCGACCGAGACCTTGCCCGTCAGCGCCTGCCCCGGGCAGAGCAGCTGGCCCTGCCGGTACCCCTGCAGGTAGGCCGGCAGCTGCTGGCCAGTGCCCGTGGGCACGGTGCCGGCGCTCGCGGGTGCGGTGAGAGAACAGATGGCGAAGGCGGCGGCCAGCGCGGTGGAAACGATTCTTGCCCCAGCGGCACTCGGTTTCATACGCACATCATGGGTGCGCCGGGAGGGCCGGGACAGCGCAGGAGTGCGACCGTCGGCAATCCTGAGCAGAACCTGAGCAAGGGGCCCCGGAAGACGCCGGTCAGGCGACGTGTGTCAGGAGGCCGGGCGGCGGAACAGGATGCCGCGCTGCGGCTGCAGGACCACCGACTTCGGCGCGGGCCGGCCCTCGGCGTCCACCATGCCGGCCGGGACGCGCACCCTGCGGCGCCGCCTGCCGTCCCGGTTGAAGTTCACGGCGGCGAACCCGCCGTCGAACTCCCGCCACCAGGCATGCCTGCCGCCCTGGGGCGCGGTCCGCGGTGCGCCGAGCTGCCAGTCGAGTTCGGGCGCGTGCTGGAGGCGGCTGTAGTCGTCGTGGGCGGTGGCGCTGTAGGCACCGCGGCCCTCCCCGAAGATCCAGAACGCCGAGAGTCCGTAGGTGAAGTTGGGGTGCCGGTCGTCGCCGTCGGTGGGGACGCGGAGGATGGACAGCCCTGGCCCCGCGGCCTGCGCGAGCTGCGCCTCGGCCGTGACCGGGTCGAACAGATCCGCGGGACTGTACCCCAGCCAGACCTCCTCGAAGCCCCCGCCGAAGGCGGCGTGCGCCTGCCACCGGCCCGGTTCGCGGCGCGACTCGGCGATGTTCGGTACGACGATCTTGCCGACGGCGTTGAGCGCCGTCCCTGCCGCGTGCACGAGGTCGCCGAGGGCCACCCGCAGCTCCGCCATCTCCGTGGCCCCCTCGATGGGCAGCCGCAGACCGTAGTAGTCCTCGAACACGTCGTTGTCCGCCATGATGCCGTCGAACGGCGAGTCCCGCAGTTCCTCGACGACGTTGTCCACCCAGCGGCGCTGGTAGGCGGGATCCCACACCCGCATCTGCCAGTGCCCCGGATAGCGCTCCCACTCGATGCGCGTGCCGTCCAGACGCGTGGCGAACCAGGCACCGTCGGCGTCCGCCTCCCGGTAGGAGACGCCGGAGGTGAAAACCGGTCCGGGCTCGTAGCTCCGCACCGAGGACAGGCACTTGTAGCAGAGCACCGTCATGTCCGGCCGGAGGCGCTTCAGCTCCTCGGCGGCCTGCAGCTCCCACGGCTGGAGGATGGCCACCCGGTAGTGCTCCGCCGCGAACGCGAGCTGTCCCGGGAGCAGGGGGTCGCCGTAGCGGATCCAGGCGCCGACCCCCGTCATGAGCCCGACCGCACGAAGTCGCCGAGCCCGGTGGTGGTGAGCGTGCCGAGGTCGGTGATGTCACCGACCGTCCGGTAGATCTCGTTGTAGGAGGACATGATCTCGTGCATCTGGAAGAACTCCTGGACGCGGACCCGGGCGTTCTCGGCGTAGGTCCTGTAGAGGTCCAGGTCGCCGATGACCGCACGGATGTTGTCCGCCATCGCCTCCACGTCACCCGCGAGGACCAGTTCACCGCACGGTCCCACCGTGCGGCCGTCCCGCGTGTTGAGCTCGTCACCGATCAGCTGGCGCATGCCGCCGACGTCGGTGCCCACGGTGGGGATGCCGGCCGCCATCGCCTCGAGCACCACGATGGGCTGTCCCTCGTTGTAGCTCGGGAGCACGAGGAGGTCGAACCGGTCGAGCATGTCCCGGACGTTGACGGTCCCATGGACGGTGACGTGGTCGTGCAGTCCGAGGCTCTCGATCTTCGCGAGGCACGCCTCGTAGTACTCGGGCACGTGCTCGGTGGGGCCGAGGACGTCGAGGTGGAGGTTCGGGAAGCCATGCCGGCGCAGGAGGTCGATGCTCGAGAGGAGATCGAGCAGCCCCTTGATGGGGACCACGCGGGCGATGTAGACCAGCCTCCAGGTGTGGTTGTCGCCGTGCCGTTCCAGGAGCTCCTGGGCGGCCCGCCGTGACCGGTACTTGTCGTCGAACTCCTCGATGACCATGGCGTTGGGCACCACCACGGCCTTGTCGATGTCCGTGCCGAGGCGCGCGGCCTCCGTGATCGCCGTCGGGTACAGGTAGGTGATGAGGGTGGCGCTCGGGTAGCAGAAGTGGCCCATCTCGGTCCACCATGCCATCCAGGCCCGCTGGTCCGGCGTGACGTCGAACGTCCGGTAGTCCTCGGAGGTGATGGACAGCGCCATGTTGCGGTCCAGCAGGGTGTTGACGGTGTCACGCACGTACAGGTTGTGCTCGGTCAGCAGGAAGGACGTGTCGTGGTCCCGGGCCGCCGCGGCGCCCAGGAGCGAGGCGTAGCCGGTGGTGTGGGCGTGGTAGACGCGCGCCTTCGGCATGGTCTCGCCGAGGATGGCGAAGGCGAGCGAGAGGAAGTTCCGCAGCGTCCAGAAGGAGTCGGCCAGGGACAGGTCGAGCTGGGGCATCCGCACGGAGAGTGCCTCCATGAACTCCTTCGACCCCAGCAGGGCCCACAGGGGGTACGCGCGGGTGCGCTCGTTGAAACCCTCGTCGATCAGCTGCCACAGCGGCTCCACCTCGCGCCGCTCGGACAGCGCGTACAGCGCGTCGAACAGGCGGTCCGCGAGCGCCGACCTCTCGGCCGGGCTCATGCCCAGGTCCTTCGAGGAGACCGCCATGAAGTCGTGCCGGTGCTCCTGCATGCTCAGGTACACGGGGCGCACCCACACCACGTTCTCCGGCATGCCGTACAGGTCCTCCTGGGGCGACGAGGAGTCCCAGGTGATGTGGATGATGCCGTACGTGAGGTCCGGGTTGTGCGTCACGATGTCGTGCACCACGGCCGAGACGCCGCCCTTGAGGTACGGGTAGGTGGACTCCATGACGATGGCGACGTCGACGTCCGCGTAGGAGGCCTGCGCGGCGGCCTGGGCCGGATGGACGGCTGCCGGGGACTGCGCGAGCGCGGCGCGGCGGGTTTTCGGGGTCTTGAACACGTACATGGGGCTTCCTTGTCGCTGGGTGCGGGTCGGTAGGGCGGGGTGGGGCTACCAGGACGTGGCGTGGCGCCAGAACAGCGTGTACTCGGGCTGGGTCCAGTGCCGCTTGTAGAGCACCCAGGCGACGGCGACGAGCACGAGGTCCGCCACCACGAGCGAACCGTACGCGAGCACGGCTCCAGCGGAGCCCTGCACCGCGCCGACCAGCAGGAAGGCCGCGGCGCACAGTGCCACGTGGATGCCGCCCAGGACCTGCGGCAGGACCTTCTCGCCGATGTAGTCCAGTTCGTAGCTGAGCAGCGTGAGGATCATGAAGGCCCAGGATGCCACGCCCACCGAGACGGCCAGCAGCACGTTGACGGGCTGGATCCCCTCGAGGAGGAGCACGACGACGAGGGTGAGGATCATGCCGACGGCGCCCGTGCTGAGGATGGCACGGTCCACGGTCCGGCTCAGCCGCTTCGACCGCGTCGCGAGGACCGTCAGCGGCTCCTCGGCGATGGTGCGGTGCAGGGTCGCCACGGCCCGGTCAACCCGCGGGGCGAGATTCACGAAGTAGTAGTTGTAGGCGATGACGGCGGGCAGCATCGCCAGGAACACGATCACCACCTGGAAGTCGCCGTCCGTGACGAGGAACAGGACGAACTTGTCGGCCCAGAGCACGGCACCGAGCAGGAGCCCGCGGACGAGGTCGGTCGAGAAGTGACGGGCATCGAGGCGGCGGGCGAGCCGGACGGCCACCAGGCCTCGTCCCATGGCGGCGATCTGAGTGAGGGCCCCGAGCAGCGGCGGGAGCCACCAGATGGTGGGCACGGCGAAGAGTGCCGCGGCGTACGCCGCCCAGGCGATGGCCCACAGTCCGCGGCGCTCCCCGACGTTCGCGAGGATGAGCGACTGCACGAAGAGCAGGTGGAGGGCGCAGAGTGCTGCGTAGGTGGCGAGGGCCGGGAGCGACCAGCGCGTGGCGAGCCACAGCGGGACGGCGAACACGACGACGAGCGGCAGCGACTGGACGAACATGGCGGGCCACGTGGTGCAGAAACGGCGCGTGATGGCGGTCATGTCCCGTTCCGCCATGAGGTCGCCGATGGCGCGGTAGGCGGGCAGGCAGGCGGCCTGCGCGAGCCACGGCACGGTGATGGAGGATGCGAGCACCACGAGCGTGAGCTGCACGCCTCCGACGTTGACCGCAGCCATGGCGGGGCTCACGAGCGGGTACACGAGGTTCAGGAGGATGACCGGCGAGAGGTACAGCAGCAGCCCGGCGCCGCGGCGGTTGCCGCCGTCGGACTGCCGCGGATCGATGCCGCCGGAGGAGCCGGGGCGCGCGAGCATCAGCAGCGTGGCCATCAGCAGCAGGACGCCCGCTGCCAGCAGCACGGAGGACCAGCCGGCGGGCAGGAGGGTGTCGGCGAGCGGCACGAGGGCCGTCAGGAGGAGCGCGACGATGATGGCCACCGTGCGGCGTCGGGCGTACGAGTCCTGGAGGAGGGACTGCAGAGAGGTCATGATTTCCCCTGGGCCGGTCGCAGCCGGAACGGCATCGACGGCCTCGTGTGAGACGGAAGTGGGACAGGAGTTCTTCCAGCCGCGGGCCGGCGGAGGCCGCCCGGTAGCTGTGTGCCCTGGCCGGGCCGGTTCGTCCACCCGCCCCGAAGGGGTAGGGTGCGTCGTCGCCGGCTCTGCCAGCGAGCACCTGGCTCAAGGTATCGAGCACGCGGGGGCCGCCTCACGAGTACGGGTCCCGCGACCTCGGGAGGCCACCTGCACCCCTTCCTCCCCTTCCCTACCTGACAGCGGGTACCGCCCTACTCGCGAACCGGGCCGCGCACTACCTGCATCGCCGCTCCGGCGGGACTGCTGCGGCACCCCGGCGCCCTCGCCCTGTGATCAACGCCACAGAGTGTCCCGTCCGAGGGATCACCGCCGGGCGGACACCTCGCCGGCGATCCTGTAGGACTCCTCGATGAGCTCCCCGAGCTGGTCGTGATCGAGACGTCCGAGGCGCACGAGGACCAGGGAGTCGTACCGCTCGTGGTGGGGGTGGAGCAGGAAGACGCCCGGCTGCGTCGCGAGCAGCGCGGGACGCTCGTCCGTCTTGACCGTCAGGACGGTGTCGTCCCACATGCGCGCGAAGAGGGTCCGGGCGAACCACGCCGGACGGTTCCAGCTCAGCCGCTCCGAGGTGCCGGGCAGGGCGAGGCACATGGACCGGACGTCGTCTTCGCTGACCATGGACCAACCTTCGCACCGGCCACCGGGCCGGTCCAGTGATTCCGGGCCCCCCCGGAAGATCACGGATCGCCTACGGAGTGCACACGGAACGGCAACGATCCCGCGTCCGGTGCCACGATTCGGTCACCGCCCTGTACCGGCGCCCGGGCAGACCGCACCATGGAACGGTCCACCCGCGATACGAAGGAGTAGCCATGGGTCGTCCGACCGCACCAGTACTGACGTCATCCGGGGCCGTGGGCCTCGCAATCCTCCTCGCCGGCTGCGGTGCCGGTCCGGGCGCCGCGCCCGAGGGCTCCGAGTCGCAGCAGGCCCGTCCCGCGGCCGCCACCTCGGCCCCGTCCCCCGCCCCGACCCCCACCCCTACCCCCACGCAGGACTCGACGACGCCGGCGGGAACGCCGTCGGAGCCGGGCGCGGCCGGGCCGCCGGAGGGGTGGGTGACCTACACGACGGCGGACGGGAGCCTCGCGTTCGACCACCCGGCCGAGTGGACCGTCGCGGACGCCCCGGAGCCTCCGCCCGCGGGGGTGTCCGTCGTCGTCGGGGACGCCACGGGCCGGCACCTGGCCACGCTGCAGACGGACCTGGTCACCGGGGCCGTGTGCCCCGCGGAGCTTCCGTACTCCCTGCTCGACGCGGAACCGCTCCCGGCCCTCGCCCAGGGGACGGTCACCCCGCGGTTCGTGTTCGAGGGACGCACCGACCCCGCCGTCGCGGACCCGGTGGCCGCCTCCACGCTGGCGTACGGCATCACGGCGGCCCCCGAGCCCACGGGGGCGACGGCCTGTCCCCTCGCCCATTTCTTCCCGTGGCCGCCGTCGGGCGCCGCCTTCGGCGGCATCTACGACCCCTTCCTCGTGTACCCCGGGAAGCCACCGCACATCGACACGCCGCACGCCTACATGGAGACGGCGGAGTACCAGGGGATCAGGGCGATGATCACGTCGCTGCGTCCCGCCGGCTGATCGTCCTACCGCGTCACCGGACGATCACCGCCGGCCGCCGGTGGTCCGGATCGGGCAGCAGGAACGCGGCGATGGCGGCGGCGATCTTGCCTCCACCCTGGACGGACGGCTCGATCGGGTTCGCGTAGTCGCCGTCGTCGTCGCACACCAGCCGGAGGTCCACGACGGACACACCGCGCGCGAAGGCCTCCCGCGTGATGCAGTCGTTGAAGAAGGTCAGCGCCGTACGGATCACCGCGGAGCCCGGCTCGGAGGAGGGCGTGTCGTAGACGGTGCACACGCTGGTAGGCAGACCCGCCGCGAGGACGCCGTCGAGCATGGCCCCGTAGTCCTGCGCGAACGCTCGCCGGGGTCCGTCGAAGACCAGCAGCGCCTCGACGACACCTCCCACCGGGCGCTGGAGCAGGTGGCGGTATCCGAGCGCGTCATTGCCGCCGGCGCTGACCACGAGGTGCGTGGCGTCGGGCGGCAGGGCGCGCAGCTGACGCGCGACGCCGGAGGTGACATCGCCATCGACGGCCAGCAGCGTGGCCCGCCACCCCTGGGGCAGGGCGTGGCGGACCTGCGCGATGACGTCGGGCCCGCCGGACACGTACCGACCGTTGTCGAGGATGGAGTCCCCGAGCAGCACCACGTGTCCCGTGCGGCCTCCTGGTGCGCCCATCCCCCCATCGTGGCCCGCCCGGTGGTCCTGCCGCCAGCGCGCACCGCATGCACCGCGGCGCGGGAATCGGGGTACAAGCGCCCGGCGTCGCTCACCGCGCCCGCCGCGTCCGGCACGCAGCCCGGCCGTCCCGGGGCAATCGCCCATCCGGGCCGGTGAACCCCGTGCGGCACGGCATGATGGACGGAACGAGCGGCACCGTACCGCCCCCGATCCCTGAAGGAAGTGCCGTGGCCAGGATGTCCGTCCGCAACGCCGCCGAACTGCGCGGGATCCTCCCACGCCCCGTGGACGGCGGGCGGGCGCTGCTCGGGATCGTCGGCGCCCCGGGCGCCGGGAAGTCCACGATCGCCGTCGCGGTCGCCGCGCTCGACCCGGCCGCCCATGCCCTGGTGCCCATGGACGGATTCCACCTGGCAGACCAGGCCCTCACGGGTCTCGGGCTCCTCGACCGGAAGGGCGCCCCGGAGACCTTCGACGCGCACGGCTACGCCGCCCTGCTGGCACGGCTCCGCGGCCGGCCCGATCACACCGTCTACGCGCCTGTCTTCGAACGGGACCTCGAACAGCCGCTCGCCAACGCTCTGCCGGTGCCGCCGTCGTCGACCCTGCTCGTCACCGAGGGCAACTACCTGCTGCTCGAGGAGCCCGGCTGGCAGGACGCACGGGACCTCCTCGACGAGGTCTGGTTCATCGACGTGGACCCCGAGGTGCGCCGCCGCCGGCTCGTCGCCCGGCATATCCTGTTCGGGAAGACACCGGCCGCCGCCGAGGAATGGGTGCGCCGCGTGGATGAGCCCAACGGCGCGCTCGTCGCGGCCACCCGGGACCGCGCGGACCGCGTCCTCGACGTCTCCGAGTGGCAGCTCACCTGATCCAGCCAGCCCACCGACTACTACCGACTACTACGCAAAGGCGCGCAATGACCCGACTCTCGGCCTCCACGCTGTCCTCCCTCCCGCCCACGCTGTCCGTTCCCACCTACGACCGGTCGGGGCTGACCGCGGGCATCGTGCACTTCGGCGTCGGCGGGTTCCACCGTGCGCACCAGGCCATGTACCTGGACCGCCTGCTCGAGACCGGCCAGGCGCGCGACTGGGCGATCCTCGGCGTCGGGGTGCTGCCCTCCGACGCCCGGATGAAGGCCGTGATGGACAGTCAGGACGGTCTCTACACCCTTGTCTCCAAGGCCCCCGACGGCTCCCGGGAGGCCCGCGTCATCGGGTCGATCATCGGTTTCCTCCTCGCCCCCGAGGATCCGGAGGCCGTCATCGAGGCGATCGCGGCACCGTCGGTCCGCATCGTGTCCATGACCATCACGGAGGGCGGCTACTGCATCGACCCCGTGACCGGCATGGTGGACCCCGACCATCCGACCCTGCGCGCAGACCTGGAGCCGGGTGCGGTGCCGAGCACCGTCTTCGGCCTCGTCACGGAGGCGCTGGCGCGTCGACGCCGTCGCGGCCTGCCGGGGCTGACCGTGATGTCCTGCGACAACATCCAGGGCAACGGCGATACCGCCCGGTCCGTCTTCGCGGCCTTCGCCCGGCTGCGCGACCCGGACCTCGCCGCGTGGATCGAGCATGAGGTCACCTTCCCGAACTCCATGGTGGACCGGATCACCCCGGCGACACGCGACGAGGACCGCGACGAGGTGGCGACCGACTTCGGGCTCACCGACGCCTGGCCGGTGGTGTGCGAGGACTTCGAGCAGTGGGTGCTCGAGGACCACTTCGCGCAGGGACGCCCCGCCTGGGAGGACGCGGGCGTGCAGCTCGTGGACGACGTCGAACCGTACGAGCTCATGAAGCTCCGGCTGCTCAACGTCAGCCACCAGGCGCTCTGCTACCCCGGCTACCTGGCCGGGTACCGCCTGGTGCACGAGGTCTGCCAGCATCCGGACTTCGCCGGGTACCTCCTGAACTACATGGAGCAGGAGGCCACTCCCACGCTCCGGCCCGTACCGGGTGTGGACCTCGACGCCTACCGGCGCCAGCTCATCTCCCGGTTCTCGAACGCTGCCGTCCGCGACACCGTCCCCCGGCTGTGCGCCGAGAGCTCGGACCGCATCCCGAAGTGGCTCGTCCCCGTGATCCGGGACAACCTCGAGGCCGGCAGGAGCATCCGCTACGGCGCCGCGATCATCGCCACCTGGGCCCGCTATGCCGAGGGGACGGACGAGGCGGGAGAGCCCATCGAGGTCGTCGACCGGCTGCGGGACCAGGTCACGGCGGCAGCCGCGCGCACCCGGACGGACCCGCTCGCGTTCCTCAGGCAGCAGGACCTGTTCCTCGACCTCGCCGAGCAGCCCGTGTTCGTGAAGTCCTACCTCGAGGCGCTGGACACGCTCCACACCCAGGGCGCCGCGGCGCTCGTGGCCGCGCTGGCGGACTAGCCCTCCGCGCGGCCTGCCCGATCAGGTCAGGAACCAGTTCCGGGCCGGGTTCCCGACGTCGGGTGCCTCGCGCCGCGCGCGCTCCGTGCCAGGCTGCGCCACCCAGTCGACGGCGTTGGCGAGCACGCGCTGCACCTGCGGGTGGTGGTAGACCGGGTACTCCTGGTCGCCGGGGCTGAAGTAGAAGATCCGGCCCTTCCCGCGGGAGAACGTGACGCCCGAGCGGAACACCTCGCCGCCCTCGAAGGAACTGATGAAGATCAGGTCGTCGGGTTCGGGGATGTCGAACAGCTCGCCGTACATCTCCTGCTCGGGGATCACGATCGGGCTCTCGATGCCCGCCGCGATCGGGTGCGACGGCTTGACGGTCCACACGAGCTCGCGTTCGCCGTCGTTCCTCCACTTCAGCGAGCACGTGGTCCCGAGGAGCCGCGTGAGGATCTTCGAGAAGTGCCCCGAGTGCAGCACCACGAGGCCCATGCCGCCGAGGACGTGGCGGTGCACGCGCTCCACGACGGCGTCGGACACCTCGCCGTGGGCGATGTGCCCCCACCACAGCAGCACGTCGGTGCCCGCGAGCCGTTCCTCGGTGAGGCCGTGCTCGGGGTCGGTGAGGGTGGCCGTGCTGATGTCGGAGCCCGGGAAGTAGCCGGCGAGGGCGTCCGCGATGGCCCCGTGGATGCCCCCCGGGTACATTTCTCCGATGGTGGCGGGTTCGTTGCGGGCCTCGTGGACGCCCTCGTTCCAGACGACGACGGTCGGTTTGCCGTCGAACGTGGTGCTCGCTGTCGTGTCGGTCGTCATCAGAGCTGGATCTCCCGGTGCTGGGCTGCGGATGCGTAGCAGGCGTCGATGATCCGGGCACGGCCCAGCGCGAGCGAGCCGTCATGGCGGCCCCACTCGGATTCGCCCGCGCGGATGGCGGCGAGGAACTCGTCGACCACGCCCCGGTGGCCGAGCGACGGACCGACCTCCGGGTCGTAGTCGCCCTCCTCGCTGAAGACATGCAGGGATTCCCGGGCGTCGTCCGGTCCGCCCAGCCGGGTCAGCTCGGCCCCGCCGTCGGTGCCGTAGACGCGGAAGTCCAGCAGGTCGTCGGCGTCGCGGTAGGCGGCCCAGCCCGCCTCGACCAGCAGCGTGGCGCCTCCTTCGAGGCGGATGAACGCGGAGGCGAAGTCCTCCACCTCGAACGCCGAACCCATGGCCTGGGCACTGTATCCGCCGCCGCCGCGGCCCTGCGGTCCGAGCTCGGAGTAGGCCGACGCCGAGACGGACAGGACCTTCGGCTCGCCGAGCAGGTGCAGCGCGTAATCGATCACGTGCACGCCGATGTCCGCGAGCGGACCGCCACCGGCCATCTCCCGGTTCGTGAACCAGCTGCCCAGGGAGGGGATACCGGAGCGGCGCAGCCAGGAGGCCTTGGCGTAGTAGGGGCGGCCGAGCCCGCCGTCGTCGATCACGCGCTTGAGGGCCGTGATGTCGCCGCGGCGCCGGTGGTTGAAGGCCACCTCGAGGACGCGCCCGGCACTGCGGGCGGCGTCGACCATGAGCTGCCCCTCGTCGCCGTTCCGGGCGATCGGCTTCTCGCTGAGCACATGGAGGCCGCGTTCGAGGGCTGCGACCGTGATCGGTGCGTGCAGGAACGTGGGCACGGCCACGCTGACGGCGTCGAGTCCCTCGAGGGCGATCAGGTCCTCCCAGCGCTCGACCGCGTGCGGGATGCCGTACTCGTCAGAGAGCTCGGCGAGGAGGTCCGGCTCCATGCCGGCCAGTCCGAGGATCTCGACGTCGGCGCTGTTCGCGTAGGCCTCGAGGTGCTGGCGGCCGGCCCAGCCGATGCCCACCACCCCCACCTTCAGGCGGCGTTGCTTCGGGCGCTGCGGATCGGGCGGGGTCTGGTGCACGGCGGAGGTCCTTCGTGGGTGGGAGTCTTCTCCCTGCAGTCCTACCGCCTCGCCGCGGGTACTGTACACGCGGCGTCCCGGGAAGTTCTTTCGGCCGCACCCCGTTACCGCTGGTAGACGCACCGTCCGGGTGCCCGAATCGGAGGACAGCCATGACCATCGCCATCACCGGAGCCACCGGCCAGCTCGGCCGCCTCGTCGTCGAGCAACTGCTGGCGCGCGGCGTCGACCCGTCGACCATCGTGGCCGGCGGACGCAACGAGGACGTACTCGCCCGCCTGGCCGGGCAGGGCGTCCGCACGGCACGCATGGACTACGCCGACGCGTCCACGCTGGACGCCGCCTTCGCCGGCGTGGAGAAGGTCCTCCTCATCTCGGGCAACGAGCCGGGCAAGCGGTCTGTGCAGCACAAGGCCGTGATCGACGCCGCGCGCCGGGTGGACGCGTCGCTGGTCTACACGAGCGCGCCGAGGGCCACGACGACGCCGCTCGTCCTCGCCCCCGAGCACAAGGCCACCGAGGGACTGCTCGAGGGGTCCGGCCTTACGTACACCGTGCTGCGCAACAACTGGTACACCGAGAACTACGACGGCGTCATCCGCCAGGCCGCGTCCACGGGGGGCCTCCTGACGGGTGCAGGCAACGGGAGGGTCGCCAGCGCACCGCGGCGCGACTTCGCCGAGGCGGCCGCCGTCGTCCTGCTGTCCGACGACTACGCGGGCGAGATCCTCGAACTCGGCGGAGACGAGCCCTGGACGTTCGACGAGCTCGCCGCGACGGTCACCGAGGTGAGCGGCACACCCGTCACCGTGGAGAAGGTCTCCGGGGACGAGTACGTCGCGGCGCTCATGGCCGCGGGGCTCGACGAGGGCACGGCACGCTTCACGGCCGCGCTGGACGCCAACATCGCCGACGGCGTCCTGGCCGACAGCGACGGCACCCTGGCGCGCATCATCGGCCGCCCGACGACGCCGCTGAGGGAGTACGTCGCCGAACTGCTGGGCCGGTAGGTTCCCGCGGTCCTGCCGGCCGCCGTCTTCCTGGATGTCGGGCCTGCTGGTGCGTGACGGCGGGCCCGACGGACGCGGCGCTACGCTGGCAGGACGACGGCGCAACCGGAAGGACGCAGCGTGCCCCCTGAGCAGGGCCTCTCCGTAGGACAGCTGGCCGCGCGCAGCGGCATGAGCGTCTCCGCCCTGCACTTCTACGAACGCCAGGGCCTGATCCAGAGCCGCCGCACTTCGGGCAACCAGCGCCGCTACGACCGCGCGATCCTCCGCCGCGTCGCCGTGATCCGCGCCGCGCAGCGCGCCGGCATCCCCCTCGCCACGGTCGCGAAGGCGTTCGCCGAGCTGCCGAAGGACGGCGTCCCGGATCAGGAGGACTGGCAGCGGCTGTCCGCCGCGTGGCAGCAGGAGATCGAGCAACGCATCGCGCAGCTCGAACACCTGCGGGACCGGCTGGGCGGCTGCATCGGCTGCGGCTGCCTGTCCCTGGCGACCTGCGGCTTCGTCAACCCCGACGACGACGCCGGGCGGCGCGGCATCCCGTCCACACTCCTCGACCCCTGATCCCTCGATTTGACCTCGACCTTTGTTGAGGTTCTAGCGTTGACGGCATGACTGCCCCCGCGGACCACGCGCTCCTCACCGCCGACCTCTTCAAGAACGCCTTCCGCACCCACCCGGCGGGCATCGCGGTCATCACGGCGCAGGGACCGGACGGACCGGTGGGCCTGACGGCGTCGTCGGTGTCCTCGGTCTCGGCCGAGCCGCCCGTCCTCGCCTTCTCCGTGTCGACGGCGTCGTCGTCGGCCGCAGCCCTCGTCCGGTCGGACACCCTCGTGGTGCACCTGCTGGGCGCCGACCAGCTCGAGATCGCCCGGCTGTTCGCGACCCGCGGCGCCGACCGCTTCGGCGGGGCAGTCGCCTGGCGCCCGCTACCGACGGGCGAGCCGCTGCTGGCCGATGCACCGTGGGCGCTGCGCTGCAGCATCCTGCACCGGCTTCCGGTCGGCGGATCGATGATCATCGCCGCGGAGGTCCTGTCCATCGAGCAGAGCGGGCCCGACGGCTCCGCGCCGCTCGTCTACCACAACCGCTCCTACCACCGGCTGGACGACCGGTCCATGATGGCCTGACTCCTCAGGGCACCGGGATCAGCCGGATGGGGTTGCCCGGCGCCCACCCCTCGACACGGCCGCCCGGGCGATCCACGCTGCCGGATGCCGCGCCTTGACGAAGCACCGAGGGCAGTGCATTCAATTAGTTGCTTAGGCAACCTAAGGAGTAGGATGGAGCGTCGTCATTGAAGGAGGAAAGCCGTGAGCGGAGCACTGCAGCGCCTCGGCTCCTTCACGGTCGTCGGGACGGTCGCGTTCGTCGTCGACATCTCGGTGTACAACATCCTCGCCTCGGGCTTCGGCGTCGGGCCGATCACGTCGAAGATCGCCTCCGTGACCCTGGCCACCGGGGTCTCCTGGCTGGGCAGCCACTACGTCACCTTCCGCCAGTTCGCCGGTCGCCCGAAGCGCGAGGAGGCCGTCCTGTTCGGCCTGACGAACCTCGTGGGCCTCGGCATCGCGGCCGCCTGCCTCTTCGTCTCGCACTACGTCCTCGGGCTCACGAGTCCGCTGGCCAACAACATCTCCGGGAACGTCGTGGGCGTCCTGCTCGGCAACGTGTTCCGCTACCTCGCCTACCGCTACTTCGTCTTCCGCCCGTCGGCCCTCGAACACGCCTGCGCGCGGCGGCTCGACCACCGGTCGCCGTCGTCGTCCGGCCGAGGCGCCGCAGGCACACGCACTAGGGCGCCCGCGCGGGCCCGGCCCGCCGTCGTTCGTCCCTTCCGGCACCGGAGCCGCTCGTCGCAGGGAAAGATGCCGCACCCCGGCCCTCGGACGCGCAGGACCCGGGAAGGACGGCGGGGCGGACGGGAACGCAGAAGGAGCCGGGAGTGACCTCCCGACTCCTTCCGTGCGTTCCGCTGTCGCGAAGGGACTAACGGACCTGCAGGGTCAGCATGCCCGTCGAGTTGGACTGCACCACTTCGATCTTCGTCCCGGTACCGGCGACGACGACGGAACCCTGCGGGTTCGTGGCGTCGTAGTAGGCGTTGGGGTTGGTGTCGTCGAAGACGGGGACGCCGGGCTGCGACGGCACGGTGGCCGTCGTCATGCCCGCAGCCGTCTCACGGTGCAGGCTCAGCGGATCGGTGGCCTCCTTGCCGAAGGTGGCGTCGAAGCTCTGGATGCGGTTGCGGAGCGCGGTGCCGTCGGACCAGGTGAGGGCCTTGGGGTGTGCGTCCACGGGCAGGGCCAGGCCGGCGCCGGGATGCTGGCGCGTGTTGTTGTTGGCCTGCGCGGTGTTCCAGTACGTGATGCTCAGGCCGTCCTGGTACCTGTAGTGCTCCACGGTGTCGGGCGCGGTCACGCCCCAGCCGAAGTTGTACGGGCCGGTGGCGAGCGTGGCGTCGTAGCCCGCGTACACCCGGTTCTCGGCGATGTAGAAGCGGTTCTTGCCGGCGGCGTCCTTCGGCAGGTTCACCACGACGGCCTGCGGGGCCTTGGTCGCGTGGAACGAGGGGCCGATCTTGTGGGTCGACTTCACCCCCGTCGTGGCGACGTCGTAGTCGAGCCAGCCGAGCTGCAGCTTCTCCCAGGCGCCCATGTGGTTGGGCGTGGTACCGATCGATCCGTCGCCGTGGCCGAGCCATGAACCGGAACTCATGAGCGTCCAGAAGCCGGTGCCGTTCTCGCCGCCGCTCGTGTCGTACAGGTCGGGCAGGCCGAGGTCATGGCCGTACTCGTGCGCGAAGACACCGAGGCCGCCGTTCTCGGGCTCCGTGGTGTAGTCGCGGATCCAGACGTTCGACTTGCCGATCTTGATGCCACCGAAGGGGTTGGCGGCGGGGCCGGCAGTGCCGCGGCCCGCCTGGCCGACCGCCCAGCGGTGCGACCAGATGGCCGACGACGCCGCGCCGGCCTCCTCGCCCTCACCGGCGTGGATGGCCTGGAAGTGGTCGATGTAGCCGTCGGCCTCGTTGAAGTCGCCGTCCTTGTCGAAGTCGTAGCGATCCCACTGGTCGAAGCCCGCGAGATACGCGTCGATCTCGGCGGCCGTCTTGCCGGCCGCGATCTGCGCGTCGTACCAGGCGTTGGCGGTGTCCTGCACGAAGCGGGTCATGTCCGCCTGGCTCTCGGTCTCGCCGTAGCTGGCCGAGGTGTAGGGGACGGTCACCCAGTCGCTGACGTCGCCGTCGACCGTGTACCGGCCGCTCGACATCTCCTCGTAGACGCCCTTCAGCGACTCGCCCTCCGTGCCGAAGAACAGGTCGAGGTAGTGCTCACGGTCGAAGGTGTCGGACCAGTAGGTGGAGTTGTCCACCGCGCGGTTCGGCTCCTTGATCGCGCCGTGCGTGGGGCCCGGGGTGGAGGCCGGGAAGCGGGGGTCCACCTTGTCGCCGAAGTCGACGAGGAAGGACAGGATCTGATCGCTTTCCTGCAGGCCGTACTGCGCCCACTGGCCGGGAGCGACCTTGACGGACTTGGAGCCGTTCCGGTCCTCGACCTTCGCCTCGCCGGAGATGACCTTCTCCACGCCCTGCTGGTTGAGGTCGCGGCGCTCCTCGGCCGCAGGATCGGAGCGGTCATCGAGCTTCTGCGCGGCGCCGTCGGCGCTGGGCGAGGACGTGAACGACGACGCCGCGGTCGGCGAGTCCGCCGCGATGCCGGTAGTGGCCTGCGCGCTCACGGGAGCGAGCACGACGGCGGTGGTCACGGCGAGCGCCATCGCGCACCGTAGCCCCCGGGGACGAGTGATGAGATTCAAGGGTTCTCCTTCATGAAATATCCCAGCTGATGTGAAGCACGCTCAGGTCAGATGCCTGAGATCACGAACATGTTGCCTAGGTCACATGTTCTGACTGGGACGCTAGCACCGGCCCCGGACACTTTCAGGATCGGTTGCGTTCTGTGAACCATCGGCGTGCTGCAGTCTGGCGTGATGGCGATCGGCGTCCTATAGTGCCGCGCGGGAACGACGGCCGGGCGCAGTGATGACCCGGGCGCAGCAGCGCGACACGTCAGGCGAACGGCGCCAGGACCTTCGCGGCCTCGCCGAGCACCTCGGAGCGCGTGGTCGCATGGACGGAGAAGCGGATGCGGTCCTCCCCGTGCAGCGTCACGGTGATGCCGGCGTCCGCCAGCGCCGCATGCGCCTCGGCCGCGCGCCCGGGGATGCCGGCCACCACGATCCCGGCGCGGTCCGCACGCTCCCGCGGTGAGAGGACGTCCACGCCCGCGGTATCGAGCTGCTCGATGAGCGCCTGGGCGTGGGTGGCGATGATGCCCTCGATCGCCGGCACGCCCACCGACTCGATCAGGGCGAGGGCCTCCGCGAAGCCCCCGGTCGCATACGGCGAGAGGTTCGAGATGGAGAAGCGCTGCGCTCCTGGCAACGGCGGGTGCTCCTCGCCGTCGTACCGGCGCGACCCGGTGACGCCCGTCCATCCGGTGAGCAGCGGGTCGATCCGCTCGAGGGCCCGCGGAGAGACAGCGAGCGCCGCGACGCCCCAGCCGGCGCGGATCCACTTCTGCGCCCCGGCGACGAGCACGTCGGCGAGCGTCCACTCCAGGTCCGCGACGCCGAAGCCCTGGATGCCGTCGACCACCAGCAGCCGGTCGGGTCCGATCGCTGCGCGGATCCCCGCGAGGTCGGCGCGGTAGCCGGTGCGGAAGTCGACGGCGCTGACGCTCACCGCGACGGTGTCGTCCGTCAGCCCGCGGGCGACGACGTCGGGCGTCATCCGGGTGCCGGGTCCACCGACCAGCTCCACGCGCGCCCGTCCCGCGGCGCTCGTGCGCAGCCAGGGATAGGTGTTGGCCGGGAATTCTCCGGCGCTGACGAGCACCGATCCGCCCGTCAGGCCGAACGCCACCTGGAACAGTCCGAGCGAGGTGCTGGCGGTCAGGCCGACGTTCTCGAGGGGGAACCCGCTGAGCCGCGCGAAGGCTTCCCGGGCGCGGAGGTCCTCCCCGTACAGGGCCTCACCCGCGCCGCCCCCGTCGCCGGCGATTCCCAGGAGGTGTGCCATCCGCTCGCGGACGGCACGCGACGGCGGGCCGAAACTCGCGAAGTTCAGGTACCCGTGCGCCTCGGTGAAGGACGCCTGGTAGGAGGCGAAGGCCGCGGCGTCGTGCTCGGCGGGGCTGCTCATCCGGCCATGATCCTCTCGAGCGCTTCGGTGTGTCCCAGCAGCCCGGGCAGTCCCCCGGTGTGCCAGAACACGACGCGCCGACCGCGGACCAGCTCGCCCTGCCGGGCCGCGCGCAGGAGCCCGGCCATGGCGCGTGCCGTGTAGGTGGGATCGAGGACGAGGCCCTCGGTGCGCGCGGCGAGGCTCATGGCCTCGAGGACGGCGTCCGTCACGGAGCCGTAGCCCGAACCGAGCAGGCTCCCGTCGATCCGCAGGGCCGCGGCATCCGCGGGCTGTCCGGTCAGCTCCGCGACCATCCGGGCGACAACCGGGGCTGGCTCGGACATCGCCCCGGTATCCACCCCGAGGACGCGGCCGGCGCCGAGCGACGAGACGAGGCCTGCCATGGTTCCGCCCGAACCGACCGCCACCACGACCTGCTCCACGGCGGGCTCCTGGCCCAGGAGTTCCTGGCCTGCCGTCCGGTAGCCGGTGGCACCGAGGGCGTTCGACCCGCCGAAGGGGATGACGGCGGGCCGTCGGCCCTGCGCGGCCAATCCGTCCGCCACGTCCTGCACACGGGCGGCCAGCTCCTCGTCCGCGACATCGCCGCACCAGTGCACGGTGGCGCCGAGCAGGGTGTCGAGGGCGATGTTGCCGATCGGTGCGGACTCCCCCGTCAGCACGAGGACGACCTCGACCCCGAGCCGGGCGCCCGCAGCAGCGGTCAGGCGGGCGTGGTTGCTCTGGGCCGCCCCACTCGTGACCAGCACGTCGGCGCCCTCCGCGAGCGCGGTTCCGGCGGTCCACTCGAGCTTGCGCACCTTGTTGCCGCCACCGCCGAGGCCGATGAGATCGTCCCGCTTGATCCAGAGGTCCTCGGGATCGAGGCCGAGGGCGGACGAGAGGCGGGGCGCGGGTTCCAGCGGCGTGGGCCAGGATCCCAGGCCTGCCCGGACAGGGGTGCCCGCGGGCCGGACGATCGGACTGGTCATATGTTCCTCCACGTGCTCGTCGGCGTCTTCCCAGACGCTAGCGGATCCGCCGGCCACCCGGGGCCCTCAGCTTCGAGCGGGCCCCCGGGCGGCAACCGGCCCCCTCGGTCTCAGCGCCGCTTGTTCCTGCCCTTGAGGAGCGCGTTGGGGCTGTTGGTGACGATCCTGCCGGACTCGTCCTCGGCCGCCTGTCCGCGGCCTGCACTACCGGCCGCGCGCCGCCCGCGGCCCTTGGCGCCCCTGGAGCCTCCGGCACCGGCATCGAGATCGGTCATCGCCTCGCCGTCCACACTGCCGGCGATGCGCTCCTTCCGCACCTGCTCCCTCACCGTCGTCCTGCCGGTGACGGTGGCCTTGCCCAGCCGGACGCGTTCCACGGGCACGGTCTCCTTGCCCACCAGCACGGCATGCTCCTCGTGGCCCACGAACTCGACGATCTCCTCCTGGAACAGCGAGTCACCGGAGGCTGCCTCGGACCTCGTGACGGGCTCGCGCTCGATCCGCAGCTCCTCCCGCTGCACCGGCACGCGCAGTGCGGCCTCCTCCGTGATGACGTGCTTCCGCAGCCGGACACGGGCCGCCTCGTACGTCTCCGTCCCGACGCGGAGCCGTTCCTCCGAGCGGATCATCCACGGTTCGCCGTCGTCGTCGCGCCCCTGGTGCAGCGCCGGGTCGTCACTCGCAGACGCCGTCGTCGCCGGCGTCGGCGTCGTCGTCGTCGTCGTCGTCGTCGTCGAGTCCAGGCCGTAGTGCCGGAACAGCGTGCTCTCGTCCTCGGGGCTCAGCCGGCCGTCGCGCTCGGTCGAGGGGGCGTGGCGGATGAGGTCCCGTGGGTACGCGACGACGAGCCTGCCGTCCTGCACCGTGGCGCCGTCGAGCGGCACGAAGGACTCCCTGGTGCCGAACAGGCCGGTGTGCACGGTGATCCAGGCCGGCGTGTCGGTGGCGTCGTCCAGGAACACCTCGCCCACCGTGCCCACCTTGTCCCCCTGGTGCGTGACGACGGCGCTGCGGTGGCCGAGAAGGGGTTCGAGATCGGGCATGGTGAGCATGGGGGGTTCCTGTCGTCGGTGCCGCCCGCCTGAGGCGACGCATCTCGACAGAATAGAGCGGTTCAGCCCAACACAACAAGCATGCTTACTATCCGTGTCGGAGCCTGGCACACGGACGGCGCTTGCGCTCCGGCGCGCGTCGCCGCCCCGCGCGTGCCCGGATGGTCCGCGTCAGCGTAGGGCGAGCGTGGCCAGCAGTTCGTCGGAGGCGGCCTGCGCCTCGAGGTCGTACGCCCCGCCGCTGACGAGCAACTCGTCGGCCCCCGTACGGGCCTTCAGCTCGACGAGTTGTCGCTCCACCTCGGGCGCCGTCCCGTACACGGCCGTGGCGAGCGATTCCCCGACGAGGCCCTCCTCCCGCGCGGACAGCGGTCCGTCGGCGGCCTCGAGCGGCGGGAAGTACCCCCGTGTCCGGGAGACGGCCAGCGCACGGGCCTCCGGCAGGAGCAACCGCCGCGCCTCCGCCGTCGTGCCCGCGACGGCCACGTTCAGCGATGCCGTGACGTGCGGGGCGCCCCACCACGCGGACGGGCGGAAGGAGGCGCGGTAACGGTCGAGGGCGGGCTGGCTGTCACGGAACAGCGCGGGCCCGCCGAGCACGACGGCGAGTCCGGCCTCCGCGGCGAGATCCACGCCCCGCCCTGTGGCGAGGACGAAGACGGGCGTGCGACCGCCGTCCTGCGGGCGGGCCGTGATGGACGCGGTGCCGCCCAGGAAGGCGAGCAGCTCCGCGATGTCCTCCCCGAACCGGTCCGCCTCCTCCTTCCCGGTCCGCAGCGCGGCCCGGACCGCCTCCGTGAAACCGAGCGACCGGCCGATCCCGAGGTCGAAGCGCCCGCCGGACAGAGCGGCCAGCGTCGCGGCCTGCTCGGCCACGACCAGGGGCTGATGATTCGGCAGCATGATGCCGCCCGTGCCCACGCGGATCGTCGTCGTGGCCGAGAGGACGGCTGCTGCAAGCACGGCGGGCGCCGACCCCGCGATGCCGGGCACGCCGTGGTGCTCCGCGACCCAGAACCGCTGGAAACCGGACTGCTCGGCCCGGCGGGCCCGCACGATGACGTCCTGCAGCGTCCGGGCCTCGGGGGAGCCGAGGCGTGACTGGGCGCGGTCGAGGAGGGACACGCCGGCGAAGAGGGAGGTCATATCCGTGGAACCAGCGACGCCGCCGGGCCATTCCGGTAGTGTTGCGCCACGGGCGACGTCGACGTCGCCCGAGCCAGTCGAACAACGGGGTCCGGCCGGCCGACCACCAGCGGAGTCAGCGTCATGGGCATCTTCACCAGGGACCGTCGTCCGCAGCAGCCCGCGCCGGCACCTCCGGCGCATGACGGGAACCGCGCCCTCCGCCTCGCGGACAGCATCGCCCACTCGCAGGCACGGCTCCTGCTGGTCGCCGACCGCATCGCCGCGGGCCGCGCGGAGCCCGGCGACGAGGCCCGGGTGCGCATCCAGTGCGAGATCACGGAGAGCTTCCGGAGGAGCCTGGAGAAGGTCGCAGTGCCGACCGGCCTGGGCGACGACGCCGAGGAGTGGCTGTGCACCATCACCACGCCGTCCGGCGCCGACGACCGGCAGCTCCGCCCCCACTGACGTCGGCGGTGCTCCCCTTTCACGATAATGACGGTGGCGCGGGTCAGGATGGGATCTCGTCGCCGGCTGCGATCCTGCAGCCGGCGCGGTCTCACCGAAAGGACTCCCGCGATGATGGGCGCCCACCATGCTGCCTGCGGCGCCGCCGCCTGGGTAGCCGCCACCACCCGGATCGACGTGCACCCGGGCCACCTGCTGCCCGTCCTGCCCGACACCGTCACCCTCGGCCTCGGGCTGCTGGAGGTCAGCCCCGTCGGCGTCGTCACGGGCGCCCTCGTGACCGCGGGTGCCGCGCTGCTGCCGGACGCCGACCACCACAGCGCCACGATCGCGCACTCCCTGCCGCCGCTGTCCAACCTGCTGTGCGCCGGGGTCGGGGCCATCTCGGGAGGGCACCGGCGCGGCACGCATTCGCTGCTCGGTGTCGCCGCGTTCGTCGCCGTCGCATTCGTCGCCGGCCTGTGGACCGTGGAGACGGCGGACTTCGGCACCATCTACCCGGGTGCCGGCCTGCTCACGGTGCTGCTCGTCTCCTTCGCGGCCAAGGCCCTGAAGATCATCCCGGACAGCATGCGGCGCTCACCGTGGGCTGTCGGCCTGACCGCGGGCGCGTTCGTCACGGCGTTCGCGCCCGAGGAGCAGTTCTGGTTCCCGCTCGCCGTGGGCATCGGCGTCGTCGCCCATATCCTCGGCGACATGATGACCACCGGCGGCTGCAATCCCGTGTACCCGTTCCGGCTCCGCAGGCCCCGCGGCCTGGCGAAGGTGCCCGTGATCGCCCAGGTCTGGCGGCCCAACGGCAACATCGCCGTGCCCGTGCTCGGCAACGCCGGCTCCCTTCGTGAGTGGTGCCTCCTCGTGCCGATCTCCCTGTATGCCGTCTGCGGTATCGGCTGGGCCATCGCGCGCTTCGACGACGGCGCGATGGTGGTGGCGCGCGTGACGGGAGCCGGCTGAGCCGGCTCCGTAAAGTGCCGGAAACACAGCAGGGCTAGGGTCTGCTCTGACACCGGACGAAGGGAAGGTCAATGCACCGCGACGGATTGTTCTTCGATCCCCTCGAGGCGGAGGAGGAGGCGCCCGTGCGCGAGCCCGGGCCGACGCGGCGCAGGCGGCCGGACCCCGAGGACCTCAAGGCCCAGCGTCAGCGCGAACTGGCACGCGTCCAGGACGAACTACGGAGGATGGCTACGGGGTCACCGCGCCGCTGAGGCGGCAGAGCGCCGTCAGCGCGTCGGTCGGACCGGGCTCAGCAGCCGTCCGGACCGCAGGCGGGGCCGTCGGGCGACGGCGTGAGTGACACCAGGGGGTGGGACTCGCGCCAGGCCTGGTCGAGTGCCTGCCGGAACAGCTCGACGGGCTGTGCGCCGGAGATCCCGTACCTGCGGTCGATGACGCAGAAGGGGACACCCTGCACGCCGAGCGTGCGGGCTTCCTCGATGTCGTGGCGGACGTCGGCTGCGAACCGGTCGCCTGCGACGGTCTCGCGGATCTCGTCCTCGCCGAGGCCGATGCCCACGCCGAGGGGGACGAGCACCTCGACGTCGGAGGTGTCCAGTCCCTGCTCGAAGTGCGCGGACATGACGGCCTCCTTCGCGGCGTCACCCTGACCGTGGGATTTCGCGAGGTGGAGGAAGCGGTGCGCGGTGAAGCTGTTACCCACCACCACCCGGTCGAAGTCGAAGGAGAGTCCTTCACCCTCGGCCTGCCGGGAGAGATGCTGCCACATCTCCCGGACCTGCTCCGGAGCGATGCCCTTGCGCTCGGCGAGGTACTGCTGCTCGGTGCCGTCGTAGTGATCGGGAAGGGAGGGGTCGAGCTGGAAGCTCTTCCAGGTCACCTCCACGGTGTCCCGGTGGGGGAACTCCGCGAGGGCTTTCTCGAAGCGGCGCTTGCCTACGTAGCACCAGGGGCATTTGACGTCGGACCAGATCTCTATGTGCACATCCAGCGCAACCGCGGAGCGCCCAGGCCCTATTCCCGGAGGGGGCCTGAGCGTCTTCGCTACTTGCGGTTGAGCAGGTTGCGGATGAATCCGCCGGTCTTGCCGGAGGGGACGGGGGTGCCGCGCCGGCCGGCCGTACCTCCGACGGGCTTGCCCGTCGTCCCGGTGCCCGACCTGCTGAGGTAGCGGTTCGCGGCCGTCCTGATCCTGTTGCTGATACCCATGCTGATCTCCTTCGATCATCGCCTCGTCACCCCGAAAACATCAGGTGGCTTGTCAGTTTAGGGCGCGACTGCGCGGGCGGCCAGCCCTCGGTCCGAAACGCGGCGCCGGACCGCCCGGCGTACGGTGGAAGGATGAGCGTGCCTACAGAGTCCAGGGTCACCTTCGACGGCCGCTTCGCGCGGGAACTGCCCGAGATGGCGGTCGCCTGGCAGGCCGACGCCGCCCCGGCGCCGCGCCTGCTGGCCCTCAACGAACCGGTGGCGGCGGAGCTGGGGTTCGATCCCGGGTTCCTCCGCTCCCCCGACGGCCTCGCCCTGCTGCTCGGCACCTCGGTGCCGGACGGCGCGACCCCGGTGGCCCAGGCCTACTCCGGCCACCAGTTCGGCAGCTTCAACCCGGGCCTCGGTGACGGCCGGGCGCTGCTGCTCGGCGAGGTCACCGACGCGGCGGGCCGCCTCCGCGATCTCCACCTCAAGGGCTCCGGCCGTACCCCGTTCGCGCGCGGCGGCGACGGACTCGCCGCCGTCGGGCCCATGCTCCGCGAGTACATCGTCAGCGAGGCCATGCACGCGCTCGGCATACCGACCACGCGCTCCCTCGCCGTAGTCGCCACGGGGCGTGACGTACGCCGCGAGACTCTGCTGCCCGGTGCCGTCCTCGCGCGCGTCGCGAGCAGCCACCTGCGCGTCGGGAGCTTCCAGTACGCGGCCGCCACCGGCAACGCGGACCTCCTCACGCGCCTGGCCGACCACGCGATCAACCGCCACTACCCGGATGCCGCGTCCGCCGAGCGCCCCTACCTCGCACTGTTCGAGTCGGTCCTGTCCGCGCAGGCGTCGCTCGTGGCCCGGTGGATGCTCGTGGGGTTCATCCACGGCGTGATGAACACGGACAACATGACCATCTCGGGCGAGACCATCGACTACGGACCCTGCGCGTTCATGGACGTCTTCGACTATGCCACCGTCTACAGCTCGATCGATCGCGGCGGCCGCTACGCCTACGCCAACCAGCCGCTGATCGCCGAGTGGAATCTCGCCCGCCTCGCCGAGACCCTGCTGCCGCTCATCGACGACGACCAGGAGCGGGCCGTGGCCCTCGCCGTCGGCGTGCTCGAATCCTTCCGCCCCCGGTACAGCGGCGCCTGGCTCACGGGCATGAAGGCGAAGCTGGGGCTGCCCGGCGACGTCGAGGACGAGGTCGCCTCGGCACTGGCCAACGACGTCCTCACCCTGCTGCAGGAGAACCACGTCGACTACACCTCGTTCTTCCGGGGCCTCGGCTCCGTTGTGCGCGGCGACGCTCGCCCCGCGCGGGACAAGGTGCTCGACGTCGCCGCCTTCGACGCCTGGGCCGAGCGGTGGCTCACCCTCGGGCCCGACGCCGACGCGATGGACCGCGTGAACCCCGTGTACATCCCGCGGAACCACCTTGTCGAGGAGGCGCTCGACGCCGCCACCGTCGGCGACCTCGAGCCGCTCGAACGGCTCGTGGACGTCGTCATCAGGCCCTTCGAGGAGCGCCCGGGGCTGGAACGGTACGCCGCCGGGGCGCCGGAGGACTTCGGCAAGTACACGACGTACTGCGGCACCTGAGGCCGCAGGCACCACCAGGGCACCGCTGCATCAGCGGTGGCCTGGAGGCGGTGAGAGGCACCGGCACCCGAGAGAAGATTCGTTCCCAGCGCCTGCGATCTTCGTGGCGGCCAGGGCGTCGTCTTCGCCGGCGCCCGCACCGACTGCCCTGAGGGGTTGTGATCTGTAGCACGTTAAATATAGGATAAACACGCTTCCTATATGAGAAGGGCATTCGCCGATGAATACCCAGCAACTCCTGCCCCCGCAGGACCTCGTTCGCTTCGCAACCGATGCACTGACCGCTCGGGGTGTTCCGCGGAATGACGCAGAGCTCACCGCCCGCTCGCTCGTGCAGGCCGATCAGCGCGGCATCTACTCCCATGGCCTGCTTCGACTTCCGCTGTACTGCGAAGCGCTGCGGCTCGGAGGCATCAATCCGCTGCCGGACCTGAAGTTCTCCAAGGACCAGGGCAGCGTCGCAGTACTCGACGCCGATGCCGCGCTCGGTCAGGTCGCGATGCAGGCTGCTGTGGACCGCGTGATCGACGTCGGTCGCGTGCAGGGCATCGCCGCCGTCGCCGTCCACAACAGCAGCCACTACGGCGCCGGCGCCTTCTGGAGCGACCAACTCGCAGAGGCGGGCTTCCTGTCCTTCCTCACCTCCTCGACCGGACCGGTCGTGGCGCCTCACGGCGGCACGAGCAAAGTCCTCGGCACCAATCCGTTGACCCTCGGGGTTCCCAGCTCTTCCGGTTGGCCCCTCACAGCCGATCTGGCGACCAGCAACGGCGCCTACGGCAAGGTGATCGCCGCGAAGAACGAAGGCACCCAGCTGCCCGAGGGCTGGGCCGTCGACGCCGACGGCAACCCGACCACCGATCCCGTCGAAGCGGAGAAGGGGTCGATGATTCCTTTCGGCGGACACAAGGGTTCAGCAGTCGCCGTCCTGCTCGAAGCCTTTGCCGCGTCCCTGACGGACGCGACCTTCGCCTTCGAGACGATCGACATCTGGTCCAACCCGGCCTCCCGCATGAACAACGGCCACCTGCTGATCGGACTCGATACCGCCGCCTTCGCCGGGAGCGCACGCACCGCTTCACGGGTCGCCACACTTCAGGACCGCGTGCGCTCCTCCGGCCCGGGGGGCGCGCCCGTCGACGCTCCGGGAGATCCGGAGCGTCGACGCCAGACGGAAGCCGCAGACGCGGTCCCCCTGCCATCCTCGACCATCAGGCAACTGGCCACCCTGGCCGACGAGCTGTCCCTATCGCCCCTCGAAACTCATCCAGCACCGTAACCACCGCACTTCCCGGAAGGATTCAGCAATGAAGCTTGAAACTCACTCCACCTGCAATTCCACAGCTCGCCGCGGCAACCGTAAGGCCGTACTGGGCGTTGCCGCGGCAGCGGCCCTACTGCTGTCCGGGTGCAACGTCGGTACTGCGGTGGACCGCGACAGCGTGGAAGAAGTGGACACAGAAGCGAAGACCCTGCGGCTGGCCCATGTCTACGACGCGGCCCACCCGGTCGAAGAGTGCGGCGTCGCCGCCCTGAAGGAGGAGTTGCAGGGAAGCGGTCTGCAGATCCAGAGCTTCCCGTCCGCACAGCTCGGCAACGAGTCCGAGTTGCTCGAGCAGGTCGCTTCGGGCAGCCTCGACATGGCCGTGGCGGGCCCGTCCTTCCTCGGCGTCTGGGAGGAGAACGCGGCGGTCCTCGATGCGGCGTACCTGTTCCAGGACGTGGACCACTTCGTCGAGACTGCGAATGGCGAGGAGATGCAGGGTGTCTTCGACGACCTGTACGAATCCTCCGACATCAAGGTGCTCTCGAGCTGGTACTACGGCACACGCCACGTGACGGCGAACAAGGAGATCAGCACCGCAGCCGACTTCAGCGGCCTCAAGATCCGGACGCCCAACGCCCCCCTCTACCTGACGAACATCAGCGCGATGGGTGGCACGGCGACCCCCATGGCGCTCGACGAGGTGTACCTCGCGCTGCAGCAGGGCGTCATCGACGCACAGGAGAACCCCATCCCCACCATCGCGACGGCGAAGTTCAACGAGGTCCAGGACTACATCAACCTGACGGGGCACATGATCCAGGGCGTCGAGCTCACTACCGGGCGCGCCGTCTACGAGGGCCTGACCGACGAGGAACGTACCGCGCTCGAGGACGCGATGCAGACCGCCGCGGACGCCACCCGCGAATGCGTCGAGGAACAGGAGCAGTCCATCCTCGAGGAATGGAAAGCCGGTAGCGGTATCCAGGTCAATGAGGACGTCGACCGTGAGTCCCTCGCCGCCGCGGCCGGGGAAGCCATGCGCGAGCAGCCCTGGGGTGACCTGTACGAGCAGATCCAGGCGTCCCGATGAGCGAAGCGGTCGACCCGCGGCCATCCTCCGGCAACGAGAACAACCTCGCCACCGGCCTGCGGGTGCCGCAGGAGCCTGACGACCCGGATTTCCCGGAGCAACGGAACGGCCTGTACCGGTATCTGGTCGTCGCGGAGCGGATCGCCGCCTGCACCTTCCTCGTGGGCACCCTGGGCCTGATCATCCTGCAGGTCGTCAGCCGCTACATCTTCGATTCCCCTTTCACCTGGACGGAAGAACTCGCCCGGTTCGCCCTGCTGTGGTTCACCTTCGTGTCCGCCGGATTCGTGATGGCGCGTCGCATCCACATCGCGGTGGACATCGTCGCCAGCAAACTCGGGCGGCGAGGAACCGTGGTCCTCGACACCTTCGCCCTGCTCATGGTGATCATCGCTTCAGGAATGATGGCCTTCGCCGGGGCGGAATTCGCCGCCGGGGCGGCACGCCTGCAGGCTCCTGCGACGTCGTTGCCCATGAGCCTGGTCTACAGCTCGGCGGTGGTGGGATTCATCCTGATCTGTTTCCACGCCCTCGTGCACATGTACCTCAACATCCGCCATCCGGAGCTCGTTCCGGATGCGATGGAGAACCTCGAACGGGAAGCGGTCTAGGAAGAACATGACTCTCCTCATCATGGTGATCAGCCTGTTGCTGCTCCTCGCCCTCCGTGTCCCCGTGTCCTTCGCGCTCCTGATCCCTTCCCTCGGGTATGTGATCACGGATCCCTCCGTGCAGCTCGGCACCGCCGTTCAGCAGACCGTCTCCGGTGTCGACAGTTTCTCGATCCTGGCCGTCCCGATGTTCATCCTGCTGGGAAACCTGGCCAACGTGTCCGGCGTCACCGACAAGCTCTACGATGCCGCGGTTGCCGCGATCGGACACCTCCGGGGAAGCCTGGGCTACGTGAACGTAGCCACCAGCTTCGGGTTCTCCTGGATGAGCGGCGCCGCGATCGCCGATGCCGCGGCCATGGGGCGGGTGCAGGTGCCGGCGATGGTCAAGCGTGGCTACAAGCAGGAGTTCGCCCTCGGAGTGACGGGTGCCTCCAGCCTGATCGCCCCGATGATCCCGCCGAGCATTCCGGCAGTGATCTATGCCGTCACGGCAGGTGTGTCCGTCGGCGCCCTGTTCATGGCCGGCATCGTCCCGGCATTGATCCTGGTGGCCGCGCTGTGCCTGACCGTATGGATTCTCATGCGGAAGAGGAACGAACTCCGCCTGCCCAAGGCGACCTGGGCTACCCGTGGCAAGACAGCCCTCGGTGCAGTGCCTGCCCTCGGATCTGCCGTCATCATCCTGGGCGGAATCCTCAGCGGCATCTTCACCCCCACCGAGGCAAGTGGCATCGGCGTGGTCTACATCGCGATTCTTGCCGTCGTCTACAGGGCGCTGACGTGGCGGAAGCTGTACCGCACGCTGCTGACCACCGTCGAGACCTCCGGCTCGGTCCTCCTGATCGTCGCCGCAGCGGCACTGTTCGGCTGGGTACTCGCGCGGGAGCAGGCGCCGCAGGTGGCCGCGAACCTCATTCTGGACATCACGAACCAGCCGATCATCTTCCTGATCCTCGTCAATGTGCTGCTCCTGCTGGTGGGCTGCGTGCTTGAACCGACGGCCGCGATCCTGATCCTGGTCCCGGTACTCCTGCCCGTCGCGGAGACGTTCGGTATCGATCCGGTCCATTTCGGGATCATGGTCATCTTCAATCTCCTGATCGGACTGATCACCCCACCTGTGGGACTCGTGCTGTTCGTCCTCTCGAGCGTGACCAAGGCACCGGTCCCCGTCGTGATCAAGGGCATCCTCCCGTTCTTCGGTCCGATGGTCCTGACCCTGCTGTTCATCACCTTCCTTCCCGCCGTCACCCTAGGCCTGCCGGTACTGCTCGGCTTCCTCTGACCCGCCCCGACCGACCTCCAAGGAGACCTTCATGTCGAAAATCGAATCCGTCCGCACCACGGACGTCCGCTTCCCCACGTCGCTCGAACTGGACGGCTCGGACGCCGTCAACGTCGACCCCGACTACTCGGCGGCCTACGTGGAGATCAACACCGACGACGGTGAGAGCGGGTACGGCCTCGTCTTCACCTGTGGCCGCGGCAATGAGATCGTCACCGCCGCGATGGACAGCTACGGCGAGCTACTCGTGGGCCGGGACACGGATGAACTGGTCAACAACCTCGGAGAGTCGGCGCGGCGCCTCGTCCACGACTCGCAGATGCGCTGGCTCGGCCCCGAGAAGGGCGTCTCCCACATGGCAGCCGGTGGGCTGATCAATGCGATGTGGGACATCCGGGCACGGCGGGAGAAGAAGCCGCTGTGGCTGCTGCTCAGCGAGATGTCCTCGGAGGAGGTCATCAGTGCGGTGGACTTCACCCACATCCGCAATGCCCTCACTCCCGAAGATGCCGCTGACATCCTCCAGCGGGGCCAGGAGGGCAAGGAGGCTCGCATCGTGGAGCTCAAGGAGGACGGCTACCCCGCGTACACCACGACGCCCGGATGGCTCGGATACAGCGACGAGAAGCTGGTGCGCCTGTCCAAGGAGGCGGCGGCCGACGGCTTCGGCATGATCAAGCTCAAGGTCGCCGGCAGCATCGAGGACGACCGCCGCCGGCTGTCCCTGGCGCGGGAGGCGGTGGGACCGGATGTCCGGATCGCCATCGACGCCAACCAGCGCTGGGAGGAGCAGGAGGCCATCGACTGGGTCAACCAACTCCAGGACTTCAAGCCCTACTGGATCGAGGAACCGACGAGCACGGACGACATCCTCGCCCACGCGGCCATCCGCAAGGCCGTCCACCCCATCAAGGTCGTAACCGGAGAAGCGGTCCACAACCGCATCATCTTCAAGCAGATGCTCCAGGCCGGGGCGATCGACATCATGCAGATCGACTCGACCCGAGTGGCCGGCGTCAACGAGAACATCGCCAACCTGCTGCTTGCGGCCCGCTTCGAGACACCTGTATGCCCCCATGCCGGTGGCGTCGGGCTGTGCGAACTGGTGCAGCACTTCTCCTTCTTCGACTACGCCGCCATCACGGGAACCATGGAGGACCGCGTCATCGAGTTCGTGGACCACCTCCACGAACACTTCACGGAACCGGCAGTGGTCTCCAACGGCCGGTACCAGGCACCGAAGCTTCCCGGCGTCGGCGCCGAGATGCTGCCCGAGTCCACCTCACGCTGGTCGTACCCGAGCGGCGCGGTCTGGCAGGAACTGAACGCACGCTGAGATTCCGGAAGGATTTCCATGAGCACCACGACCCTGACCATCGCCACCACTCCCGAGCAGGTGGACCAGGCCGCGAGGGAGGCGCACGCCGCCTTCCTGAGCATCGCCGATGAGTCCCCCGCGACACGAGCCGCACGACTGAACGCTATCGCTGATGCGCTCCGTGCCAACGTCGAGGAACTCGTCGCACTCGCCGCCACCGACACGAACCTCGCCGAAGCCCGGCTGCAGGGAGAGCTGAAGCGGTCGGCGTTCCAGTTGGACCTGTTCGCCGACGAGGTCCGCACCGGAGTCGCCCTGGACGCAACCGTCGACCACGCGGATCCTGACTGGGGCATGGGCCCACGGCCGGACATCCGCAGGGTCAACGTGCCACTCGGCGTGATCGGTGTCTTCGGAGCGTCCAACTTCCCCTTCGCGTTCAGCGTCATGGGCGGTGACAGCGCCTCGGCTCTCGCCGCCGGATGTGCCGTCCTGCACAAGATCCATCCTGGGCACCAGAAGCTTGCGCGGCGGACGGGCGAGATAGTGGTCGCTGCCCTCGCGGACGCCGGTGCCCCTTCCGGACTGTTCGCCCTGGTGGACGGTCGTCCCGCCGCGGAGGCGCTGGTGGATCACCCACTCGTCAAGGCCATCGGGTTCACCGGCTCCACGATCGGGGGCCGGGCGCTCTTCGACCGTGCCAATGCACGGCCCGTACCGATCCCCTTCTATGGAGAACTGGGCAGCATCAACCCGGTCTTCGTGCTGCCGACGGCCTGGGACGCCCGGGCCGAGGACATCCTCACCGGCTATGCCGGCTCGTTCACGATGGGCATGGGCCAGTTCTGCACCAAGCCAGGCGTGCTCTTCGTGCCGGACTCCGCGTCCGAGGAGCAGTTGCGCAGCACCCTGGGAAATGCGCTCGAGAACGTTCCGCTGGCCAAGCTACTCACCCCCGGCCTGCGGGAGTCCTTCGGCAAGGCACGCGACGAGGTGGCTTCGTTCGACGGCGTCCAGGCCCTCGTACCCGGCTCCGACGGCGAAGTGCCCGCCCCCACCGTCCTGCTGGTCGATGCGGAGTCGGTCGCGTCCGACCCCGAGGTGCTGCAACGGGAGATGTTCGGTCCTGCAACCGTGGTGGTCCGGTACCGCGACGTCGCAGACCTGCCCGCGCTCGCGGCTCGCATGGAGGGCCAGCTGACGGCCACCATCCACGCGGACGACGGCGACCCGGCCGGCGAGTTGCTTGCGACCCTGACCGGCATCGCCGGCAGGGTGCTGTGGAACGGCTGGCCCACCGGCGTCACCGTCTCCTACGCGCAGCAGCATGGCGGGCCCTACCCGGCGACGACGGCACCGGGTACGACCTCCGTGGGCACTGCCGCGATCGGCCGCTTCATGCGCCCGGTGGCCTACCAGGATGTGCCCGATGCCGCGCTGCCACCGGCGCTCCAGGAGTCGAACCCCTGGGGCATCGCCCGCCGGGTGGACGGCAGCATGGAACCGGCAGGAGGATCCCGATGACGCCGGTCGAACCCGAGGCGATCCTGCCCGAGGACGCCTCCGAGGCCCTGCTCATCGGCCGACTATGGGACCCGGAGACCCGGGGCCCCCGCCCCGTCCTGTTCCACGAAGGCGTTCTGCTCGACCTCTTCGACCAGGCTCCCACGGTGTCCGCCCTGCTCAACCGCGACGATCTGCCCGACATGCTGGAGCGTGTACGACGGGACGGGGCGCGTGCGTGGGAGCTCCGCGATGCCCTGGACACGCCCCGTGGCAGCGGTGACGACGCACTCCACCTCCTCTCGCCGGTGGACCTGCAGGCCGTGAAGGCGTGCGGTGTCACCTTCGTGGACAGCATGATCGAGCGCGTCATCGAAGAGCGGTGTGCCGGGGACCTGACTCTCGCGGAGCAGATGCGCTCGCAGGTGCTGGCGGCGATCGGAGGAAGCCTCGCCGGGGTTCGGCCGGGCTCGGAGGAAGCCGCACGGGTCAAGGAAGTACTCGTTCGTGAAGGCTTCTGGTCCCAGTATCTCGAGGTCGGCATCGGCCCGGACCCGGAGGTGTTCACCAAAGCGCCTGTCCTCTCGACGGTCGGCTACGGCGAGCACATCGGCATCCCCTCCTTCTCCTCCTGGAACAACCCCGAACCCGAACTGGTGCTGATGGTCGACAACCGGGGGCGGATCCGTGGTTGCACCCTGGGCAACGACGTGAACCTGCGCGACGTCGAGGGGCGCAGCGCGCTTCTGCTCGGCATGGCGAAGGACAACAACGGATCCGCCGCGCTCGGCCCGTTCCTCCGCCTGTTCAATGATTCCTACACACTCGACGACGCCCGGCAGGAGACGATCCGGCTGACCGTAACCGGAACCGACGGGTACACCCTCACCGGGACCAACAGCGTGCAGCGACTGAGCCGCCCCTTCGAGGAGCTCGTCGGCGCTGCCTACGGCCGGCACCACCAGTACCCCGACGGGTTCGCCCTGTTCACCGGGACGCTCTTCGCCCCGAACGAGGACAGGAACGCGCCGGGCATGGGTTTCACCCACGAGACCGGTGACGTCGTCGAGATCAGCAGCAGCCGCCTCGGAACGCTGAGCAACTCGGTGGAGCCCACCGAGGACCTCGCACCGTGGACCTACGGGATCGGCAACCTGCTGGAGTATGTACTGCATGATGGAAAAGCCCGCCCCGCCGTCCCTGCCGGCACACCATGACTGACGGCTCTCTCGAACTCGACAGCCGGGCACGGCCCTCCGTCGACGTCTATGCCGCGCTGCGGACCAAGATCCTCGACCTTCAGATCCCACCCGACGAGAAGGTGAACATCGATGCCCTCGCCCGCGAATTCGGGGTCTCCCAGACACCTGTCCGGGAGGCACTGAGCCAACTCGAGGGTGACAACCTCATCATCAAGACCCCCGGCAAGGGATACAGGACCACAGAGCTGCTGGGCATCGCCGAGCTTCGTGAACTCTTCGAGTTCCGGCTGATGGTGGAGCCCTGGGCCGCCCGGGTCGCGGCGGTCAACCGGTTGAGCAATCCGGCTCGCGCGCTGCAGAAGTCACTGTCGAACTTCGAGGAGGGCACCGAGACGGCGCCCAGCGTACGGCACCTCCTCGTGGCTCACGACACCCACTTCCATGACAGCATCCTCAGGGCCAGCAGCAACCAGTTCGCACTGCACGCCTACCGCGCCACGCATTGCCACCTGCACCTCTTCCGCCTCCACCCTGCGGACTACCGGGGGAAACAGACGGTGGAAGAGCATCGGAACATCGTCGATGCGATCGGGGCCTGCGACCCGGACGCAGCCGAGGACGCGATGCACGCCCACCTGATCGGGGCCTACCACCGCTTCGCGGAAGCATTCTCCCAGGAGTCCGGGAGAACCCTCCGGGTTCCACCGCCGGCCAAGCTCTGCTGATCTGCCCGCCTTCATCATTCATACCTCCAGGAGTGCACATGGGTTCCTTCTCCGGCGTTCGCGCCATCGTCACCGGCGGGGCGTCCGGCATCGGTGCGGCCGTGACGGCAGCGCTGGTCGACCGCGGGGCGCGCGTCGCCGTCCTCGACCTGCATCCCACGAACCTGCCCGACGCCGTGTTCGGCCAGCAGTGCGACGTCGGCGACCGCGCCTCCGTCACCTCCGCCGTGGAAGCGTCCGCGCGCTCGCTGGGCGGGATCGACGTCGTCATCAACAACGCCGGTATGGGCGCCATCGGCACCGTCGCCGACAACGACGACGAGGAGTGGCTGCGCGTGCTGGGTGTGAACGTCGTGGGCATCGCCCGGGTATCGACAGCCGCCCTGCCGCACCTCCGCAGATCGGACTGCGCGGCTATCGTCAACACCGGGTCCATCGCCGCCACGCACGGACTTCCGCAACGCGCCCTCTACACGGCGAGCAAGGGAGCCGTCGATGCCCTCACGCGGGCGATGGCCGCGGACCACCTGCGTGAGGGGATCCGGGTCAACTGCGTGAACCCCGGCACTGCGGATACCCCCTGGGTGAATCGTCTCCTGGGGGCCGCAACCGATCCGGAGGGCGAGCGCCGGGCGCTGGAGGCGCGGCAACCGCACGGTCGGCTGGTGTCCCCGGACGAAGTAGCGGCTTCCGTGCTGTTCCTGGCCGACCCCGCGAATGGATCCACCACCGGTGTCTCACTCGCGGTGGACGGCGGCATGCACAGCCTCCTCCTCCGACCCTCCTCCTGAAGCACTGCTGACCCACTGCTGACCCACTACGAGCTAGGAGCACGTCGTCGATGGACCTGATGAGACTGGGAGAGGCCGGACGGGAAGTACCGGCAGTCCGGGTAGGAAGCACCTACTACGATCTGCGCGGCATCGCGGCGGATATCACCGGGGCCGCCCTTGGCGCCGGGCTCATCGGGCAGGTGCGCGATGCCCTTCGGGACGGATCCCTGCCAGAGCTCGCGGACGCCGCCTCCCTGCGGGTGGGGCCTCCGCTGTCCGGGATCGGCGCCGTCGTCTGTGTAGGCATGAATTACGCAGCCCATGCCGCCGAGACCGGGGACGCACCACCCGCAGCGCCCATCATCTTCTTCAAACACCCGAACACCGTCGTCGGCCCGAACGACGACGTCATCCTTCCCCCCGGAGCCCAGAAGGTCGACTGGGAAGTGGAACTCGCGGTGGTGATCGGCAAGCGCGCCTCCTACCTGCAGAGCCACGAGGAGGCGATGGAGTGCATCGCCGGGTTCACCATCAGCAATGACGTGTCGGAGCGGGACTACCAGCTCCGGCACTCCGGTGGTCAGTGGTCGAAGGGTAAGTGCGCCCCCACGTTCAACCCACTCGGTCCGGCGTTGGTCCCTGCATCCGAGGTGGCGGATCCCCAGTCACTACAGCTGTACTCCAGTGTGAACGGGGAGGAACGGCAGAGGTCGACGACCGCCGACATGGTCTTCAGCGTCGCCGAGATCGTCCGGGACCTCTCCCAGTACATGGCACTCGATCCAGGGGACGTCGTGAATACCGGAACGCCCGAGGGTGTAGCCCTCTCGGGACGGTTCCCGTATCTCGCTCCCGGGGACACCATGATCCTCGGTGTCGAAGGGCTCGGCGAGCAGCACCAGCGGGTGGTGGCGCACTGACGCGCCACCCGCCCCGCGTCCCACCCAAGCACCCCTGCACACGAAGGAGCGAAACTCATGACCGCTGCCACCTACACAGGTTCACGAACCTTCACCACCGCCGAGCCTGCGGTCGGACCGCCCGAACCCGGCCAGGTGCAGATCGCCGTCGCCTACACGGGACTGTGCGGTACGGACCTGCACATCTTCCACGGGGACATGGATGCGCGGGTGAGCATGCCCGCGGTGATCGGCCACGAGATGTCGGGCACCATCGCCGCCCTGGGTGAGGGGGTCACCGGGTGGTCGGTCGGCCAGCCGGTGACGGTCATGCCCACCCTCTCCTGTGGTTCCTGCCCGGCGTGCCGCCGTGGGAACACGCACATCTGCCACAACCTGAACTTCGTCGGGATCGACTCCGAGGGATCGATGCAGAACGCCTGGAACGTCCCGGCCGACATCCTCATCGCCCTGCCCGAGGGCCTCGCCCTCGACGAGGCGGCGCTCATCGAGCCGACCGCCGTCGCCGTGCACGACGTCCGGCGGTCCAAGCTCGTGGCCTCGGACTTCGTCGTCGTGATCGGCGGCGGCCCGGTCGGGCAACTCATCGCCTCCGTCGCCCTGCAGCAGGGTGCCCGGGTCGTGCTGGTCGAGCTCGACCCCGGCAGGAGGGATACTGCCAAGGGTTTCGGTATCACCGCGATCGATCCGCGCGAGGTGAACCTCGTCGGCTACGTCCGGCAGGAGACGGACGGGGCGGGAGCCGACGTGGCATTCGAGGTCTCCGGCGCGGCTGCCGGGGTCAACTCCGCCGTCGAGGTCCTGACCACCCGGGGGCGGCTCGTCATGGTGGCGATCCACCCCAAGCCGAAGGAGATCGACCTCCACCGCTTCTTCTGGCGGGAGCTCGAGATGTTCGGTGCCCGCCTGTACCAGCGCGAGGATTTCGAGGAAGCCGTACGTCTCGTCGCCGACGGCGCCATCCCCGCCCGGCAGCTGATCTCGCAGGTCGTCCCCCTCGAGGATGTGGAGAAGGGGTTCCTCGCCCTCGAATCGGGTGGCGTGATGAAGGTCCTCGTCGATTGCCGCGAGGTGACGCCATGAGCACCGCGGGTCCCTTCGACCTGACCGGGAAGACCGCCGTCGTCACCGGAGCCAGAAGAGGCATCGGCATGGCGATGGCCGTAGCCCTCGCCGAAGCGGGAGCTGACATCATCGGAGTCTCCGCGAACCTCGAGGCCGAAGGCAGCGCCGTCGGACACGCGGTCACAGCGCTCGGCCGGAGCTTCACCGCGATGCGCGCAGATTTCGCGGACCGCACGGCGGTCCGTCGACTCGCCGCCGACCTGACGGCGGCAGGGCCCGTCGACATCCTGGTGAACAACGGCGGCACGATCGCCCGGACGCCCGCGGCCCAGCACCCGGACGACATGTGGGACCAGGTGATCGAGGTCAACCTGTCGAGCCAGTTCATCCTCAGCCGCGAGGTAGGCCGGCAGATGCTGGAGAGGGGAAGCGGGAAGATCATCTTCACAGCCTCGCTCCTCAGCTTCCAGGGCGGAATCAACGTCCCGGGCTACACCGCGTCGAAGTCGGGCATCGCGGGCCTGACCAAGGCCCTCGCCAACGAGTGGGCGCCGCGTGGCGTGAACGTCAACGCGATAGCTCCCGGCTACATCGCCACCGACAACACGCAGGCGCTCCAGGACGACCCGGACCGTGAACGGGGAATCCTCGAGCGCATCCCCGCAGCACGGTGGGGACGCCCCGAGGACCTCGCCGGCGCCACGGTCTTCCTCGCCTCCCGCGCGTCCGACTACGTCAACGGCGTCGTCCTGCCCGTCGACGGTGGCTGGCTCGGCCGCTGACGCCCCGCCTCCTGCCACCGCAACGGTGCCCACTCCCCACCATCCGAAGGATCCGTCGTGTCTCCATCAGAACAACCGCCCGCCGTCCGACGCGCCTCCGCGTCGCGGATATTGCTGGAGACCGGGACCGTTGCGGTTCTGCGTGCCTCCCATGCGAGCGCCTATGCCCCCGTCGTGGAAGCACTGGTCAGCGGCGGGGTGCTCAGCATCGAGCTGACCCTGAGCACGCCCGGGGTCTTCGAGGAACTCCCGCGGTTGCAGGAACGGTTCGGCGGCGCGGCCGAGTTCGGCGTAGGCACCGTCACCACGGTCGACGAGACGATCCGCGCGATCGAAGCCGGCGCGTCCTACCTGGTCACCCCCGTGACGGATACCGCGACCATCGCCGCCGCGGTGCAGCGCGGCGTCGCCATCTATCCGGGTGGCCTGACCCCCACCGAGCTGTTCAACGGGTGGGCGGCCGGAGCGACGGCGGTCAAGGTCTTCCCCGCATCGGTCGTCGGTCCCGGATATGTGTCCATGCTGCGGGGCCCCTTCCCCGATATCCAGGTCGTCCCCTCGGGGGGCGTAGGCATCGACGATGCGGCCGCCTGGCTGAAGGCAGGAGCGCTGGCAGTCAGCCTCGGTGGCCCCCTGCTCGGTGATGCCTTCCGGGGCGGGGATCTGCGGCGCCTCACCGAACGGGCAAGCCGCCTCCGGGACCTCGTCGACGAAGCACGGGCGACATCGTGAGTACGGAGCGTGCGGAGCCATATCTGGTGACTCTCGGGGAGACGATGGCGCTCCTCACCGCCGAGCATCCCGGACCACTCGCCCATGTGTCATCGATGGGTCTCGGTATCGGCGGCTCCGAATCGAACGTCGCGATCGGCGTCCAGCGGCTCGGCGGAAACGCGGTGTGGTGCGGGCGCACGGGAGCGGACTCCCTCGGCCAGCTCGTCCGCCGCGAGATACGCGCCGAAGGAGTCACCGTCCGCGCCACCGAGGATCCGGCTGCGCCGACGGGCCTGATGCTGAAGGAACGCCGGACGATGGCGACGCAGAAGGTGAGCTACTACCGTGCGGGCAGTGCAGGATCCAGGCTGGCTCCCGAGGACCTGGATGCCGCCCTCATCAGGGGAGCCGCGATCCTCCATGTCAGCGGCATCACGCCCGCTCTCTCGGACTCGGCCGCGGCGACGATCCGCGAGGCCATCGAGATTGCCCGATCAGCAGGGGTGGTCGTCTCGTTCGACCTGAACTACCGGGCGAATCTCTGGAACGCAGCGGACGCGGGGCGCTCGTACCGGGAGTTGATCCCCCTCACCGACATCGTCTTCGCCGGCGACGAGGAGGCAGCGCTGGCCGTCGGACCCGCAGCCGACCCCGCGGACCTGGCCCAGCGGCTGACCGGACTCGGCCCTTCGCAGACGATCATCAAGCTGGGCAGCAAAGGCGCAGTGGCGAGCATCGACGGCGTGATGCATCACCAGCCCGCGGTGCTGATCGAACCTGTCGACACCGTCGGTGCCGGTGACGCATTCGTCGCCGGGTACCTGGCGGAGCTGATGGCAGCAAAGGTCCCGTCGGAGCGGCTCGAGCTGGCCGCCAGGACCGGAGCGTTCGCCTGCCTGGCCTACGGAGACTGGGAAGGACTCCCGACACGTGCTGAGCTCGCCCTTCTCGATCAGGGCGAGTCGGTCACGCGATAACCGGCGGAACCGGCTTCCGAGCTCCGCCAGTGCACCACAACCACGCAGAAGCCCGACGCCGGGCCCTACACCACCTGCCGCGGCGCCGGGGAGGCATTTCCCCGGCAGGACAGCACCCCCGGCGGCCATCCCGCTGGATACCGTTGATGTGCCACCGGAGAGCGCTCTGCCGCAGCGGCTGAACGCCCGGCGCACGATCTGCAGGGAGGTCATCCCGTTCGCCGGCAACCTGTCCGACCGCGTGGGCCGCAAGCCGATGTGGTGGACCTCCCTGGTGGGCCTGTTCCTCGCCGCGGTTCCGATGTACCTGCTGATCGGCCCCGGTTTCACCGGAGCGCTGATCGGTTTCGCCGTCCTCGGCATCCTGTACGTCCTGCAGCTGGCCACGATCTCGGCGACCTTCCCGGCGATGTTCCCCACCCACGTCCGCTTCGCCGGGTTCGCAGTCACCTACAACATCGCCACGGCGCTCTTCGGCGGCACGGCCCCTCTGGTCAACGAGGCGCTCATCGGCGCGACCGGCAATCTCCTCGTGCCGGCCTTCTACATGATGGCCGCGTGCCTGGTGGGGATGGCGGCGCTCCCGTTCGCGAGGGAGACCGTGGGGTGCTCGCTCCGCGGGACCGAACTGCCCGGGAATCCGACGGCGGCGGAGCGTCGCCAGCCGGTGGCGAACCGCTAGCGGCCGACCGCCACAGGGCCTTCATCGCCCGTCAGGTCGTCGTCACGCGCCGGTGCTCCTGCGCCAGGGCCCTGTACTGCTCGGCGTTCTTCCTGACGCCCGCGACCTCGTCGTCGGTCAGCTCGCGGCGGACCTTCGCGGGGACCCCTGCGACGAGCGCGCGCGGCGGCACCACGGTGCCCTCGAGCACGACGGCGCCCGCGGCGACCAGCGATCCCGTGCCGATGACGGCCCCGTTCAGGACCGTGGCGCCCATGCCGATGAGGCAGTCGTCCTCGACGGTGCACCCGTGCACCACGGCGCCGTGGCCCACGCTGACCCGGTTGCCGATGACCGCCGGGAAGCCGGGGTCGGCGTGCACCACGACGTTGTCCTGCAGGTTCGTCCCGTCCCCGATGCGGATGGGCGCGGTGTCCGCACGGACGGTGGCCCCGTAGAAGACGCTCGCGGAGGCGCCGAGGACGACCTCGCCGATCAGGGACGCGGTGGGCGCGACGAACGCGGTCTCGTGGATCGCAGGGGAGGCTCCGCGGAACGGGACGAGGTTCATGCCGACACCAGCTTCCCGTTGATCATCCGGTACCCCGGGTGGGGCGCGTCGTCGCGCAGGACCTCCGGGAGGCGCGACTGCGGGAAGCCCTGGTAGGCCACGGGGCGGAGGAAGCGGAGGGTCGCGGCAGTTCCCACGGAGGTGCTGCCGGCGTGGGTGGTCGCGGGGTGGGGTCCTCCGTGCTGCTGCGCATAGGTGGCCGGTTCCGCCGCCCAGGGGGCCGCAGCGGCGGCCCCGGCCAGGATCCGCTCCAGGGCCTCGGTCGATGTGTCGTCCGGTGTGCTGTACATGGCGGCTCAGTTCCTGTCGGGTGCGGAAGGTGCGGCGGCGGATGCCGCGGGAAGTGGGGCCGCTGCCCTCGGCCGGTTGACCCGGCAGCGCAGCGGTTCGCCTCGGCCTGCCCGGGACGCCTCCTCGGCGGCGAGTCGCTGCAGTGCCGCCAGTGACGCCTCGGAGTAGAAGGCGGCGTGGGGGGTCAGGATCGCGTGGGGGTGCCCCCGCAGCCCGTGGTCGGAGGGCAGGGGTTCGGGGTCGAAGACGTCGAGGGCCGCGCCGGCGAGCTGCCCGGACTCGAGGGCCGCGAGGACGGCATCCTGGTCCACCAGGGCTCCCCGCGCCGTGTTCACCACGAAGGAGCCCGGCTTCATCCGTCGGAGATTCGCGGCGCTGATCACCTTGTGCGTCTCGGACGTCGCCGGCGCGTGGAGCGAGACGACGTCGGCGCGCCGGAAGAGTGCGTCGAGGTCGACGAGTTCGATGCCGTGCCCGCTGGCGACGGACGGGTCGATGAACGGGTCGAAGGCCAGCACCGGGAACCCGAAGGCGCGGAGCCGGGCGACGACGCCGAGACCGATGCGGCCGAGCCCGATGAGCCCGACCGTGGTGTCGGCCGCAGCCCGGATCGGCGCCAGGGCCGGCGGGGCGATCCAGGTGCCGGCGGCGAGGAAGCGATCGAACTGCACCACCTTGCGCACGAGGACCAGGATGAGGGTGAGCGTGTGGTCGGCGACCGTGTCGGCGCCGTAGTCCGGCACGTTGCACACCGAGATCCCCCGTTCGTCCGCCGCGTCGAGGTCCACATTGTCGTAGCCGATTCCGTAGCGGATCACCACGGCTCCCGCGGGCAGTGTTTCGAGGACGTGCGCGGTGATGGGGGCGAAGTTCACCAGCACGACGTCGGCACCCCGGACCGCATCCGCCGCGGCTTCCTCGGTCGTGGCCTGGTGGACCTCGAAGGTGGCCCCGAGCGCGTCCGCGGCGGCGCGCTCGTCGTCGAGCCCGGTGAAGTTGTGGTCCGTGACGACGATGCGCATCACCGCGCTCCTACCGAGTCGGTCAGTCCGCGTTCGGCGAGGCTCCTGATGAGGTCCCGGATCCCGAAGTCCCAGGGCGGCGCGGCCTCGGAGGTGTTCACGCGGTTGACCAGCGTGCCGAGCTGCGGGCTCGAGATCCGGACGACATCACGGAGGTGGTGGGTGAAGCCCATGTCCGTGCCGTCCCTGTCCACGCTCGGCGCGAAGAGCGTCCCGAGGTAGAGCAGGACGCCGTCGGGGTACTGGTGCGAGTCACCCACCGTGTACCGTGCCAGGGCCTCGGGGTCCCTGGAGATGAGCGGCATGGAACTGACGCCGTCGAGGACGAAGCCGTCGTCCTCGCCGAGCACCTGGAGCCTGACGTCTGCGCGCCGGACGTCGTCGAGACCGAAGTGGCGGTCGAACAGGCGGATGAACGGGCCCACGGCTGCGGAGGCGTTGTTGTCCTTCGCCCGCGGGAGCAGCAGCGCCGACCGTCCCTCGACGTCGCGGAGGTTGACGTCGTTGCCCAGGGTCGCGCCGACCACCTCCCCGTCGGACGTGACGAGGATGGCCATCTCCGGTTCCGGGTTGTTCCAGGCGGACAGGGAGGAGACCCCGATCTCCTGGCCGCACCCGACCGCAGACAGGACCGGCCCCTTCGTGAAGACCTCCGGGTCGGGTCCCAGCCCCACCTCCAGGTACTGCGACCACAGGCCCTTGGCCGACAGCTCCTCCTTGAGTGCTGCTGCGTCGGCGCTGCCCGGGCGCACGGTCGCCAGGTCCGCGCCCACCAGCTGCTCGAGCTGGGCACGGAACGAACTGGCGGCACGCGGGTCCCCGCCCGCCCGTTCCTCGATCAGCCGCTCCATGAGGGAGTGCGCGAACGTCACGCCCGCTGCCTTCAGCACGGACAGGTCGACGGGAGCGAGGAGCCGGGGCCCGGATCCGGGTTCGTCGAGCGAGTTCCGGAGCACCTCGCTGAGATCCCAGCTCCGTGATCCGGCGACCGCTGCGACGCGCTGCGCCGGATCGGACGACTCGAGCAGGTCCGTCATGGTGGGGAAGGTCCCGGTGATGTCCAGAAGCCGCCCGTCACGGACGACGACGACGCACGGCCCGCCGACGGCGGGGTCGAACAGCCGACCGACGAGCGTGGCCACGTCCGCATCGGCCGGCAGCACGTCGGCGGGGTCATCGAGCAGTCGCATGGGTTTCCTTCGCGGGTTCGTGGTGGTCGGGTTCTCCGCCGTCGGGCTCGAGGCGGTACGCCCTGGTCGCGGCTCCCCCGCGTACTGCGGCGAGCTCCCCGCCCGACAATCCGGTGGCTGCCACCAGCGCGGAGAGGTCCTGCCATGCCTCCTGGTAACTGCGCTGCAGGAGGGTGACGGGCCAGTTGCTGGCCAGCATCGAGCGCTGCGGCCCGAAGCTCGCGAGTGCCCAGTCGACGTAGCGGGCCAGCTCGTCCGGCCGCCAGCGACTCCAGCTCGTCAGGACGTCGATGCCGACGGATACCTTGATGGAGACGGTGGGAGACGCCGCCAGCTCGGCGATCTGTCCGGCCCACGGCTCCCAGCCCTGGGAGTCCACTGGCGGACGGGCGAGGTGATCGAGGACCACCCGCAGATCGGGGACGGCGCGGGTCAGCGCGCCGACCGCGGACACCTGGTCGTGGGTGACGGGCACGATGTCCCAGGCCAGTCCCTGCTCGGCGAGGTCCTCGAAGAGTGCGATCACCCGCGGCTCCTCGAGCCACGACAGTGGGCGCCGGCCGACGAGGCAGCGCACCCCCTTCCACGATGCCGTGTCGGCGCGCGCCAGCTCGGCGCGGGCGGCCTCGGGCCGGTCGAGCGGGAGCCAGCCGACCACGCCCGCCACCGTGGTGCAGGAGGAGGCGTACGCTGCGAGCCGGTCGTTCTCGTCGGTGCTGTCGACGGACTGCACGAGCACCGTCGCGTCCACCCCGGACCCTGCGAGTTCACCGGCGAGGTCCGCCGGTTCGTAGTCCCGCGCGATCGAGCCGTGGTCGGAGGTCCGCCAGGCCTGCTCCTGCGCCTCGAGCTTCCAGTAGTGGTGGTGCGCGTCGATGACGCGGCGGGTGGCGTCCGGTTCCTGCATCAGAGTCCCTTCCATCGGGGTGTTCGGTGCTCCGTGAAGGCGGCGACGCCCTCCCGGAAGTCCTCGCTGCCGTAGCAGCGCAGAAGGAGGTCGTCGGCCTCCGCGGTGGGATCCTCCTGCAGCCGCCGGTCCATCTCCTTGAGCGCGGCGACCGTGATTGGGGCGGTCCGGCTCATCCTGGTGCTGAGCCGCTCCAGGGTGTCGTCGAACTCGTCCCGGGGAACCACCGTGTGGATGAAGCCCGCCTTCTGCGCCTCGTGCGCCGGGACGAGGGATGCGGTGAGGAGCATGGCCATCGTGCGCCCCCGGCCCATGCGGGCCTGCAACCGCCTCAGCACGGCCGGCGGGATGCAGTTGCCGACCGTGCGGGCGATAGGCACGCCGAAGGTCGACGCGTCGGTGGCGACGACGACGTCGGAGCAGGCGGCGATGGCCAGGCCGGCTCCGACGGCGGGACCGTCGACGGCCGCGATGACGGGGATGTCCAGACCCAGCAGCCGTCCGAGGATCGCGCCGACGCGCTGCTCGTACCGGAGCCCCTGCTCGCCGGTCGTGAAGGACGCGAACTGCGTGATGTCGGTCCCCGCGGCGAACGCCGTGCCCTGGCCGCGGATGACGACCACGCGGATCGAGGGGTCGGCCGACGCCTGCTCGAGCGCCGCATCGAACTCGTCGTACATGCGCCATGTGAGCGCGTTGTGGCGCCCGGGGTTGGAGAGGACGATCCGCAGGACGGGCCCGGTCCGTTCGAGCAGGATCCGGCCTCCGGTGTCGGCGTCGACGCTCACGGCCCGAGCACCTCGTCGTTGTGCTCGCCGAGCAGCGGTGGCGGGCGCCGGATGCTGGCCGGGGTCCTGCTCAGTCGCAGGGGCGAGCCGATGACCTCCACCCGTCCCTCGACGGGATGGTCCATGAACTTGATCATGTCCCTCTCCTTGACGTGGGGGTCGTCCTCGAGGACCTGCCGGTAGTCCTGGATGGGCCCGGCGGGCACCCCCGCCCCGAGCAGGACCTCCACCCAGTCGGCCGTCGTCCGGTCGGCGAACGTCGCCTCCAGTTCGGACACGAGCAGGGCCCGGTTCGTCATCCGGCTCGGGTTGTCGGCGAACCGTGGATCGTCCAGCAGGTTCTCGCGTCCGATGGCCGCGCAGAGACGACGCCACAGGCGCTCGTTGTTCGCCCCGATCGTGACGTAGCCGTCCTTGGTGGCCAGTGCCTGGTACGGCGCCGACATGCGGTTGGCGGACCCGAGGGCGAGGGGCGCGGAGCCCGTGGTCCAGAACTCCGTGGACTCCCAGACGGAGAGGGCGAGGGTCGCCTCGAAGAGGGACGTCTCGAGGTACTGTCCCCGGCCGGTCTCCTTGCTCGAGTTCCAGGCGGCGAGCACCCCGATGGCGCAGAAGAGGCCCGCACCGAGATCCGCGACCGGGAGTCCGCTCTTGACCGGGCGTCCGTCGGGCTCCCCCGTGATGCTCATGACCCCCGCCATGGCCTGGGCGATGAGGTCGTACCCGGGGCGCGTGGCGTACGGGCCTGTGGTCCCGAACCCGGAGATGCTCGCGACCACCAGTTGCGGATTGATGCCGATCAGGGTGTCGAACCCGAGGCCGAGCCGTTCCGCGACGCCGGGTCTCCAGTTCTCGATCACGACGTCGGCCGTCTCGACCAGCCTGTAGAAGGTGTCCAGGCCCTCGGTGGTCTTGAGGTCCAGCGTGATGCTGCGCTTGTTCCGGTTCAGGCTGAGGAAGGCACGGCTGTCCTCCCCCTTGCCGGAGATCCCCCAGGAGCGCCGGGTCTGGTCGCCGTCCGTGGGGTTCTCGACCTTGATGACGTCGGCGCCGAGATCTGCGAGGACCATGGTGCAGAACGGTCCTGCCATCACCTGGGTCAGGTCGAGGACGGTCATTCCGGTCAGCGCGTCGGCCGGTGGCGGCTCGGTGGGGGGCGGCGATGAAGGGGGCACAGCAGTCTCCTAGGTAGGACGGTCTCGGACGGGAAGCGGGGGCGGGCAGAGGACGACGGCGGACGCCGTCCTCTGCCGCGCCCGGAAGCGCTGCCCTAGCTGCCGAGACCCGCGTTCACTTCGGTGAAGAAGTCGGATACGGCCTGCTCGATCGAGACCTCCTCGAAGCTCACGCGTTCGTAGGCGCGGGTGAACGACTCCTCGAAGGTCGCCTGGTAACCGGGAGGGTAGACGACCGTGGGCGGTTCCGATGCTGCGATCTCCTGGTACAGCTCGAGGTCCTTCTTCCGGAGCTCGGGGAGCTCCGGGTTCGCGAGCTGCGCCTCGAGATGACGGGAGTTGGTGACGGCACCGTTCGAGGACGCGAAGACGGCAGCGGACTCGTCGTCGTTCGCCCAGAAGTCGATGAACGCCGCCGCCGTCGGGATGTTGTCGCAGCTCTTCGGGATGGCGAACCCGGAGGTGAACAGCACGTTCCCCGGCCCGGCCTCACCCGACGGGAGACGCAGGGAGACCAGCTTCTGGCCGTTGCCGAGCCCGTCCAGCGTCTTCTGCGAGTTGATGAGCGAGTTGCCCGGCGCCGTGTCGGCGACGGTCACGCCGCGGGAGACGTAGCTCTGCTCGGGCTGTTCCGGCTGCTCGCTCATCTGCGCGGGCGTCGCGGTCGCACCGGCCTTCCGCAGTTCCTCCCACATGGTCCAGTACTCGACGAGCGCCTCCTCGGAGAAGCCCAGCTGGTCGTTCTCGAAGAGGGTCTCCCCGTTGGCCGCCATGTAGCTGATGAGGAAGTTCGGGCGCCCGCCACTCAGCGAGAGCGCGTTGACGCCCTCGGGCAGGTTCGCCTGGATCTCGGTGGCCCAGCTCACCAGGTCGTCCCAGGTGTAGTCCTCGGGGAGCATCTCGCCCCCGGCCTGCTCCACGAGGGTCTCGTTGACCACGAGGGCGTCGTAGGCGGCACCATAGGGCACCACGTACAGGTTGCCGTCGGTCCCGCGCCCGGTGTCGAGGACCTCCTCAGGAATGTCGTCCACAGTGATCGCACCCGACTCGATCATGGGGTCGAGGGGGAGGAACAGGTCGCGAGAGGTGTAGTCGTTCAGCTGCCTGCCCTGCATCTGCGTGATGCAGGGCAGGTTGCCGCTCGTCCCCTGGACATTGAGCCGCTGGAAGTACGCACCGAAGTCGGCGAACTCCCGCTCGAGCGTGACGCCCTCGTGGGCCGCCTCGAAGTTGTCCGCGACGGCATTGGTCACCTCATTGCGCTGGCCGGAGCCCCACCAGGCGAGACGCGCGCTCCCTGTGACCTCGCCCTGCCCGTCCTGGACCTCCTCGCCGGCCGGCGTTTCACCGATGCTGGTACCGCCCGCGCAGGCCGAGACGGCGAGCAGGGCACCCAGTGCGCCTGCTGCCACTGCTCTGCGCGGCCAGCGTCGCGTGATCGAAGATTGAATCGTCATCGTTTCCTCCATTGGTTGTGCCGTGCGTCCGGCGTGGTGGGCAGTGCTGCGGTGCTATTTCAGTCCGCTGGTGGCTATCCCCTCGATGAGCAGGCGTTGGGCGGCGAAGAAGAAGCCGACCACCGGTGCCAGGGAGAGTGTCGCCATGGCGAACAGGGGCCCGAAGGAGGACTGCCCGGTCGCGTCGAGGAAGCTGTTGAGCCCCTGCGTGACCGTCCACAGTTCGGGGCGGTTGAGGTAGAGAAGCGGGCCGAGGAAGTCGTTCCACGTGTTGATGAAGGTGAACAGCGCGGTGGTGCCCAGCGCGGGGATGGACAGCGGCAGGATGACCCGCCGGAAGATGCCCACGTGGCCGCAGCCGTCGAGCCGTGCCGCATCGTCGAGTTCCCGGGGGAGGGTCCGCATGAACTGGACCATCAGGAAGATGAAGAAGGCGTCCGTGGCGAGGAACTTGGGGACCGTCAGCGGCAGGATGGTGTTGATCCAGGCCAGCTCGTTGAACAGCACGTACTGCGGCACGAGCGTGACGTGGTACGGCAGCAGCATGGTGCCGAGCATGACGGCGAACAGGGTCCTCTTGAACGGGAACTCGAGCCGTGCGAAAGCGTATCCGGCGAGGGCGCAGGCGATCACGTTCCCGACCACGCACAACAGCGTGATCAGCAGGGAGTTCAGGAAGTACCGCGTGAACGTGAAGGATCCGAGAGTCCAGCCGTCCCTGTAGTTGTCGAGGGTGAAAGTGCCCGGCCAGAGGCTGAGGGTGGTGAACGTCTCGTTGGCCGGCCGGAACGAGGCGCCCACCATCCACAGCAGGGGATACAGGATGACCAGCAGCACCACGATCATCAGGAAATGCCGGGTGATGGCGAGCACGGCCTTGTTGCGGGACATCGAGCGGCCGAAGAGGGGCTTCCTGCGGGCGGGTGCGTAGGTGGTCATCGTTCATCTCCGTAGTGGACCCAGAATCGGGCCGACGCGAACAGGAGGGCAGTGAAGATCCCGAGCACCACGACCAGCGCCCAGGCCATGGCGGATGCGTACCCCATCTCGAGGTTGGCGAAGCCTCGTTGGTAGAGGTACAGGGTATAGAAGAGCGTCGAGTTCAACGGGCCACCGCTGCCGTTGCTGACCACGTAGGCGGGAGTGAAGGCCTGGAAGGCGTTGATGGTGGTCATGAGGATGTTGAAGAAGATCAGCGGCGTCAGCAGCGGCAGGGTCACGTGGCGGAAGCGCCGGAAGACGCCGGCGCCGTCGACCGACGCGGCCTCGTGCAGCTCCCGCGGCACCTGCCGCAGCCCTGCCAGGAAGATGATCATGGTGGAACCGAACGTCCAGACGTTCAGGACCACGAGCGTGTACAGCGCACTGTCGGGGTTGCCGATCCAGCTCTGGCCCTCGATACCGAAGACGGCCAGCACCTGGTTGAAGATGCCCTCCTGGCCGAAGACCTGACGCCACAGGAGGGCGATGGCGACACTGCCGCCGATCAGGGACGGCAGGTAGAACGCGGCTCGGTACACGGACAGCGCCCTCATGCCCTGATTCAGGACCAGCGCCACACCGAGGGAGGCGATCAGCACCGCCGGGACGGAGACGACGACGTACAGGAAGGTCACCTGCACGGAGTCGATGAACCGCGGGTCGGCCGCCGCCATCCGTTCGTAGTTCTCGAGCCCTACCCAGACCGGTGGGGACAGGAGGTCGTACTTCGTGAAGGAGAGGTACAGGGAGTAGAGCATCGGCCCGATGGTGAGCAGCAGCAGGCCGACGATCCACGGTGACAGGAACCCGAACGCCGCCCACGCCTCCCGGCGGGATCGCCTGCGCCGCGAGGCCGTCCGGTCGACCGGCGTCACGGCACGGCCATCGGGTGGGGTGTCGGGCGGGAGGGAGCCGCTCAGGAGCGCAGTCTGCGCCGCTTTGGTGGTGTCAGTCATCGTCGTCCTTCCCGTTGTGCCCGGCACCGTCGCCGGCTGCTGCGTCACGCGCGTGGGACTCGACGTAACCCGGCAGCAGCTGACTCAGGAGACCGGCGAAGGGGACGGAGGCTTCCGCCGTCCTCGCGGCCGTGATGAATTCGAACAGGTCCTTGCTCCAGGGGCGGTCGCTGACAGCGGTTCCGCTCGCCGTGTAGGCGGCTGCCGTCTCGTCGAAGAATCCCCAGTTGGCGGCCACCCAGGAGCCGCCCGTGGAGCTGGCGACGCTCCTGAGCACCATCCCGGGATCGACGCCGTACTTCTCGGCGACATCCAGGGCCTCGTAGGCTCCCGCCAGCGCTGAGAACATCATCATCTGGTTCGCGAGCTTGGTGGCGGCGCCCGTTCCGGGGCCACCGGTGAGCAGCACCTCGCTGCCCACGGTGTGCAGCAGGTCCCCCACTGCATCGAAGTCCTCTCGCTCGGCCCCGACGAACACCGTGAGGTCGCCCTTCCGCGCCCTGGCGGCCCCGCCGCTGACGGGGGCGTCGATGAATCGCGTCCCGTGTGTCTTCGCTGTTTCGGCGAGGGCCTGGGCCGACGCCGGGAGGATGGTGCTGTGGACGATCACCGCTGCGTCGGAGTTGGCGGCGAAGTAGCCGTGCTCCCCGAGCAGGATGGACTCCACGGCGGCGTCGTCCGGCACCACGAGGATGAGGACATCCGCTGCGGCGAGTTCGTCGACCGATGAGGCGCTCTTCGCGCCGGCGTCGACGCAGGACCGTACCTTGTCCTCCACGGGGTCGAAGACCGTGAGGGACCACCCGTCATCCAGCAGTGCGTGCGCCATCGGCAGGCCCAGATTGCCGAGTCCGGCGAGCCCTACAGCTGTGGTGCCTGGCTTCATTGCCATACTTCCTCCGGAGCGTTGCAGTGATGCCGGGTGGGACCCGGCATCACTGGCTGACGGGAACGGGCGGTTAGAGGCCCTCGTAGTAGGCCACGACGGCCTCGATGTCCACGGAACTGTCCTTCGGCCGGCCCTGCGCCTCGTACAGCTTCGTGCGCGCATGCATGTCGGCCAGGAGGATGGCGCGGGCGTGGATGGCCACCTCGTGGGCCACCGCGGCGGGAACCACGATGATGCCGTCGTCGTCGCACCCGACGATGTCCTCGGGCTGCACCTGCACACCGCCGCAGGCGATGGTGGTCTGCACCTCGACGACCTCGATGCGGCCCGGGATGATGGTGCGCCCGCGCTCCCTCACACAGATGGGGTTGCGCTGCAGGGTCACTTCGCCCGTGTCGCGGCAGTAGCCGTCGGTGATGATGCCCGCAGCCCCGGCGCCGACGGCTGCCATGACGTTCTCCGAACCCCAAAAGCCGACCTCCCGGCCTCCACCCGAATCCATGACGATGACGTGCCCGGGGCGCAGGTCCGCCGGCAGCTTCTTGTGGCCCATCTTCTCGAACCAGATGCGGTGAGCCTCCACGATGTCCTGTGTCGAGTCGAGCTTCCACATGGGCTTGTTCGAGGGCACGGCGCGGATCGTGGCCGCGTGCCCCCAGAACTTCATGCCGTACCACAGGGGGTGGATGTCCGGGTCCATGAGGTTGATGTCGAAGTAGCCGATGCCGTCGAGTGCGTCGGCCACGTCCGCGACCCGCAGGTGCTTGTAGAGGCTGTTGAGGTCTTCGGGATCGGCCTTCTCGTAGTCCGGCGCCGTGCTGTTGGTGAGCGTCATGGGACACCTTTCACTTCTTCGGGAACAGTCGTGGTGCAGCTCGGTCGGGGTTCGACCTGGGGAGGCGAGTGACCCCTATCACGCTTTGCGCTTGTTTATTGTCTACAGCATCCAGTCGACAGAAGACAAGGGTTCGCCGCATAATGGCTGGAGACAGAGCACGCCCGCCACCCAGATGGAGGATCATCCGTGGTCATTTCCACCCGTACCTCCGCCCCGGCCACGCCCGGTCGCATCAAGTCCTCGAGCCTCGTGGATCTCGCCGCGGAAGCCATCCGCCAGCAGATCCTCTCGGGCGCGATGGGTCCCGGTGACCGTCTCATCGAGGAACGACTGACCGAGGAACTGGGCATCAGCAGGCCTCCACTCCGGGAGGCGCTGCGGATCCTGTCGCAGGAAGGGCTCATCGAGACCCGCCCACGGCAGGGTTCCGTCGTGGCGACCCTCACGGACCAGGACGTCTTCGAGATCCTGACGCTCCGCTCGGCGTTCGAGAAGCTCGCCGTCGAGCTCGGGGTTCCGGTATCGGATCCCCAGCGGCTCGAGCGTTGCCGGATCGCTCTCGAGCGGATGGAGGACTGCGCGCGGCGCGAAGACAGGGCCATGCTCGTGGAGAGCGGCTATGCCTTCCACGCCTCGATCGTTGCCCTCGCCGGGCATCGCCGCCTGGAGGCGAGCTACGCCTCAGTACAGCAGCAGCTCCTGCTCTGCATGGCGCGCAACCTCTACGTCCGGGAGCATTACCACGAGAACCTCGTGGACCATGTGGGCCGGCATCGGCACCTCCTCGAGCTCATCGAGGCCGGTGATCCGCAGGCCGTCCTCGCAGAACTCGCGGTGCACGGCGAGCGGTCCTTCCTGGAACTCCCACCGACGGGGTCCCCGCAGAAGCGGTAGCGCCGCCCCCATCCCCCGGCGCCGTCCCCAGCGAGGCCGACGGCGGGTGTGGCTAGGCGCTGGGTCCGCTGTCCCGTCCCGCCGGCCGATGGCCGGCGACGGCGGCGCGGATGGCGCCCGCCTCGTGCTCGCCCTTCTTGCCGAACGGCAGCAGCTTCAGCAGGGGCTGCACGATCGCCATGACCACGAGGCCCCATGCCAGTCCGAGGACGGCCGAGCAGAGGGTGTTCACGAGCCAGGCAAGGAGACCGCCCACCACGGGGACGCCGACGAACGGGTGCTCGAGCACGTGGACCAGGCCGTACGGCGCGTGCCACCCGAGGTCGTAGGCGCCCTGCAGCATGATGTGACCGCCCACCCACAGCATCGCGATGGTCCCCACGAGGGTGATCGCCGCCAGGACGCCGGGCATGCCCTTGACGAGCATCCGGCCGAGGCGTTGCGAGCCCTCCGAGTCCTTGGTGGTCAGGTGCAGGCCGATGTCATCCATCTTGACGATCAGCGCGACCGCGCCGTACACGAGCACCGTGATGGCGAGCGCGACGACGACCAGGATGAGCGCCCGGGCCACCAGGGACTCGTCGGCCACCTCGTTCATCGAGATGACCATGATCTCGCAGGAGAGGATGAAGTCGGTGGTGATGGCGCCCTTGGTGACCCTGGCCTCCGCCTCCGGCCCCCGCTCCACCGCCGGCGCCTTCTTGGACTCGTGGTGGCCGCGGAGCTTGTGCCAGACCTTCTCGGCGCCCTCGTAGCAGAGGTAGGTGCCGCCGAGCATGAGGATGAACGGGATGATGCCCGGAATGAACGCACTGATAAGCAGCAGGGCGGGCAGGATGAACAGCAGCTTGTTCCGCAGCGAGCCCCAGAAGATCCGCTTGATCATCGGCAGTTCGCGGGACGGATCGGCACCGGAGACGTACTGCGGGGTGACGGCGGCGTCGTCGATGACGACGCCGGCGGCCTTGGCCCCTGCCTTCGCGGCTCCGGCGGCGACGTCGTCCACCGAGGCGGCCGCGATGCGGGCCAGGGCTGCGACGTCGTCGAGGAGCGCGACGAGACCGCCGCTCACAGCTCGCTCCCGTGGTGCTCAGGAGAGGGATTCAGGGCGGGGATGCCATAGGAAAGGCGGGCGTTCGGCATGCTCGGAGTATACGTGGGCGGACGACCATGCTGTCGACGCCGTCGGTGGTGGCCGGGATCGTCCGTCGGTGCTGCGGTCTACTTCGGGAGGGTCTTCCCCTCGGCGTCGAGGTAGTCGCGCCAGGATCGCCGGGCTGTCCAGCCGAGCATCTTCTGGGCCTTCCTGCTGGAGATGCCCGACGCGTCCGTGCGGTCCAGGTCGCGCAGTTCGATCTGGTCGCCGTAGTACTTCGTGAGGATCTCGGCGAAGTCGTAGCCGCCGACGTTGTCGGGGGATGCGATGTAGAAGACCTCGTGCCCCGGCAGGTCCGACCCGGTGGCGAGGACGATGGCGTCGGCCAGGTCGTAGACGTCGATGTAGCTCCAGAGATTGGCGCTCAGGTTCGACGCGTCGCGGACCTGCGGTCCGAGGTTGTGCTCGTAGTTGCCCTCGAACTGGACCCAGCTGGGCCGGATGGAGATGCAGCGGATGTCCGCCCTGGCCACCGCGGCGTCCATGAGCTGCTCGCCGAAGTGTTTGGACAGGGCGTAGGGGTCCTGCGGGTGGATCGGGTGCTCCTCGTCCACGGGTGCGTAGTCGGGCAGGAAGTCGCGCTCGGGGAAGAAGAACCCGGGCACGGTCTCGCTCGAGATGTAGACGAAGCGTTTGACGCCGAAGCGGACCGCCGCCTCGAGGACGTTGAACGTGGCCATCAGGTTGGTCCTGAACACGACGTGGGGCGGGTTGCCGGTCGGCTCGGGGATCGCGGCGATGTGCACGACGGCGTCCGCACCGTGGACGACGGCGTAGGCCTCCCCCGCGTCGGTGAGGTCAGCCATCGTGTACCGGGGCGCGTCGTCGGCCTTGCGTTCGAAGCCGGGGCGGGTCAGATCGGTGGTGTGCACCTCGTGGCCGGCGTCGATCATCGCCTGTGTGGTGGCGCGTCCGACCTTCCCGTGGGCGCCGGTGATCAGGACCTTCATGATGTCTCCTCGGTTGAGGTCTGCCGGGTGCCGGCCGACCGGGATGGAAGGGGGCGGACGGCCGGGACGGGCTACTCGTCGACCCCGGTACTCTCGCTGAGCTGCCGCCAGGTCTCGAGCGAGGCGAGCTGCGCCTGGAGGACGCCGGCATGGGCGGTGGTCGCGTCGGCCCCGAGGATCAGCACCTCAGGGGTATCGGTGGAATCCACCGCGGTGATGATCGCCGCGGCTGCCTTGGCAGGGTCCCCGGGCTGCGTGCCGTGGGTGGTGTCGTTCTCCTTGCGGCGCTTGCCCGCGGTGTCGGCGTAGTCGTCGATGGCGTCTGCGGACTGCTGGAGGGACCGGCCGGAGAAGTCGGTGCGGAATCCGCCGGGTTCGACGACCATCGCCGTGATGCCCAGGGGTTCCAGTTCCTTGCGCAGCGAGCCGGTGAGCCCTTCGACCGCGGACTTGACGGCCGCGTAGTAGCCGGAGCCGGCCGGCGTCACCCGCGCGCCGATGGAGGACAGGTTCACGATGGTGCCCTTGCGGCGGGACCGCATCTGGGGCAGGACGGCCTTGATCATGTCCACGGTGCCGAAGAAGTGCGTGTCGAACAGGGTGCGCACGTCGCCGTCGTCGCCCTCCTCCACGGCGGCCCGGTACCCGTAGCCGGCGTTGTTGACCAGCACGTCGATCCCGCCGAACGTCCCGGTGCCGCGCTCCACGGCCGCCTGCACCTGGCCGGCGTCCGTCACGTCGAGGGAGAGGGCGAGCGCCGTGTCGGGATACGCCGCAGCGAGGTCCTCCACCGTCGAGGCGTCACGGGCCGTGGCCACCACGGTGTCACCGCGCCCGAGGGCGGCCTCCGCGAGGGCGCGTCCGAGTCCCGTGGAGCAGCCGGTGATCAGCCAGGTGGTCATGATGTCTCCTTCATGGAGCCGGCGCTCTACCGGCTGTTCACCCAGTCAACGCCATGCCCCGGGTTTTCGTGCGGTCCGTGACGCGCAGGCGGTGACACATACCCGCGAAGAACGCAGCTGGCTTGGTGTTCCCTGACAGGTAGCTGGGAGCGCGGACGCGAGTATCGGGACCGAAGAGTCGGGTACGCAGCACTGTGTCCCGATCCGACAAGGCTCCCTACCTTTGGTGAGGCGGCGACGTAGCTGCCCTCACTCACCTCAGGAGCAACTCCGTGCGCACTGGTCTCACCGCAACCCCTCTCACCCGCCGCCTCGCCACCGCGGTCCTGCTGCCGGGTCTCCTCGGTGGTGCGCTGTTCCTCGCCCCCCAGGTCTCGGCCACCACCGGCCCGACGTCGGGTATCTGCAACGGTGTGGTGAATCAGCTGGCACACCGCGGCACGGTGCAGGAGAATCTCCTCAAGGCCGCGGCGAAGAAGAACGCCGACACCATCACCAAGCTGCAGGCGGACCGGTCGGCGCTGCAGGCAAGCGCAACGACCCTGAAGACCCAGATCGACGAGGCGAACAAGGCGATTGCCGCCCTCGAAGCCGAGGACGTACGCCTCGCCACCGCGCTCACGGCAGCCGGAGCGGACCTGGCGGGGGTGACCGCGGAACAGGCTTCCGTGACCCGGACCATCGCCACGACGAAGGATCAGCTGACCGCCCTGCAGTCACAGCAGTCCGCCGCCGTCACGGCCCTCACGCCGGTCCAGGCGCAATTGGCGGAAGCCGAAGCGGCTGCAGCCGACCTCCGGAAGCAGGCCGTCACGGCGACTGCGCAGGTCGATGACCAGCGCGAGGTCGTGCGTCTCGCGAGCGACGCCCTGACGGGCCTCGAAGCCGCCGCGGCCCAGGCCGCCGGCGATGTCACCCGCCAGAATGACGCCGTCACGACGGCGAAGGGTGAACTGGCCGGGCTGACCGCGAAGGCACAGGAAGCTGCCGGTGCCGTCACCGCTGCCGAGCAGGCCGTCTCGGACGGCGAGAACCTCCTCGGACAGCTTGTCGCCGCCGGCACCACCGCCCAGGCAGAGCTCGACGCGCTGCGCTCCGACATCGCCCGGGCCGGGGAAGCCCTCAGGACACGGCAGGCCGATGCCGCGACGGCTGATGCGGCGGTCACGGCGAAGAACACCGCCATCGCGGCCGCGCAGGCCGAACTGGCCACCCTGCAGACAGCTGCCGCCCGTGCCGCTGATGCTGTCACCACGCAGACCACGGCTGTCACGACCGCCGAGGCCGCACTCGTCCTGCTCCGTGCCGACGCCACGAAGGCCGGCGACGCGGTCGCCGCGAACACAGCACTCCAGAGCACGGTTGCCGGGGAGATCGCAGAACTGCAGGAGAACATCGCAGCGGCGAACAGCGAGGTCGCCGCGAAGCAGACCGCGCTGACGACGGCGCAGACCCAGTTGGCAGCCCTGACCAAGCAGAGGACCACGCTCCAGGGCGAGATCGCCCGCCTGACCACCGACATCAATGCCATCAATGGCAACTCCCAGCGCAAGCGCGAGCTCGAGGCGACCAAGACACAGAAAGAGCTCGAGCTGGCCGGTCTGAACACCCGGATCACGGACGCGAACGCTCAGATCTCGGGCCTGCAGGGCAACCTCACCGGGCTCAAGACCCAGGTGGACACCCTGAACGCACAGCTGCTGGCGAAGCAGGGGGAGAGCAGTGCCCTGCAGCGGGAGGCCGCTCCCCTGCAGGTCACGCTCACCGCCGCGAACGCCGCCGTCGTGGCGAAGGAAGCCGATGTTGCGACCCTGAAGTCCCAGCTGCCCGCACTGCAGACAGCACTGACCGAGGCCAAGGCCCTCGTCGCCACCCAGCAGGGGAACGTGACTGCCCTGCAGGGTCAGCTGCCGGCCCTCGTCACGGCTGCCGATACCGCCCGCAGCGCCGTGGCAACCCAGGAGGAGGTGGTCGACGATCTCGTCACCGGGCTGCCCGACCTGACCGATGGCGTCGCCGCTGCCGAGGCCGCCATCACCGCCCAGAAGGACGCCCTGAGCGGACTGCGTACCGACCTCTCCGGCGCGGAGGCCCGACTGGCGTCGGCGACGGGCGCCGTGGCCACCAAGTCGGCGGAACTCACCGGGCTGCAGGATCGCCTGCCCACCCTGCAGGCCGCAGCCGACAGCACGGCGAAGGCAGTGTCGGACAAGCAGTCGGAGACCATCACCCTCAGTGCCGAGATGGATCGCCTGGTGGGCGCGCTGGCCGCACTGAACACCGGTATCGCGGGCAAGGAGTCGGACGTCCTGGCACTGCAGGGCCGGGTGGCTCCGCTCCTCGCGCAGCTGGACAAGCTCAACGGTGAGATCAGCGCGACCGAGACCAAGCTCACGTCCCTCCAGGGGCAGCTCACCACCCTCGACAAGCAGGTGACGGACGCCCAGGCCGTGCTCCGTGGACTCGAGGCACAGAAGAAGCAGAACAAGGCAGCCATCACCGCGCAGAAGGCGACGGTCAACGTACTCGAGGACAAGCTCGGGGCCGTCCAGGGCCAGATCAAGGCCATCGACGGACAGATCGCGCTCGGCGGCTGTGTCGTCTGACGCATCCGCACGCTGGTCAGGGAGGGCCCCGGGACCATGTGTTTCCGGGGCCCTCCTCAGCTGATCAGCAGGCAGAACGTGGAGGAGGCCCTGCGCAGGTCAACGCGCCTGTTCGCGAACCGGCTAGAACGTCAGCACCAGCCGGCCACGGACGCCGCCTGCCTCCAGGCGTCGGTGTGCCTCGGGTGCCTCCTCGGCAGGAAGGGTGCCCGCCATGCTCGGGGTGAGCACTCCGTCCTCGACTGCCTGCCTCAAGGAGTCGAGCTTTGCCTGCGAGTGGTACTCGTCGAACACCCAGGCCGCCTCGAAGCGGATGTCGCGGGTCGGCTCACCTTTCCAGCCGCGTACGGAGATGAAGACTCCGCCGTCACGCAGGGCCGGTACGACGTCGTCGTGCAGCAGCGCTGTGTCCGCGATCGCGTCGACGCCGTCCGGGAAGACCTCCCTGATGCGATCGGCAAGGCCCTCGCCGCGATCAAGGATGTGATCGGCGCCGAGGCTCTGCACCAGATCGCGATCCTTCGGTGCTGCGTCCGCGATGACCGTCAGGCCCTGCTGCTTGGCGAGCTGGATCGTGTAGTTGCCGAGCGTTCCGGCGGCACCCGTGACAGCGATGACCTGCCCGGGTTCGAGAGCGGCGAACTCGAGGATCTGCACGGCCGTCAGCCCGTTCATCGGGATGGTGGCAGCCTCCTCGAGCGTGCTGCTGGCGGGGATGCGTGCAATCGAGTCATCGGAGGCCACGAGGTATTCGACATAGGCACCCCCGTGCTCTCCGAGCGGCAGGGCGATGGCCATGACCTCGTCACCGACCGTCCACGCGCTGCCGGCACCGACTTCGTCGATGACGCCGGCAGCGTCCATGCCGGGCAGGTAGGGCGGCTTGGACTGGCTCATGTCATAGGCGCCCGTCCGCACATTCGTATCCGTCGGGCTGACCGCGGCCGCCCTGACTCGGAGACGAACCTCCTTCTCGCCCGGGTGCGGCTCGGGAAGATCATGGACGGTCAGGGCGTCCGGACCGCCGAATTCGGTGACTCCGATTGCTTTGATAACGCATCAACTCCAATATCTCGTGTTCGGTGCTGCCCGGGACCGTGCAGTCCCAGGCAGGCAGGTCGAGACGAAGGATCCGTCATCGCGATGACCAACCACCCCTGGCTGTGGCGGTCGGCGTCCGCGACGTGGACCGCCGAGTCCCGTTCTCTCCAGAACAGAGGGTCGACACGAACAATTCCACCAGGCTCGCGCGAAACGTCCCGGCCACCTGCAGCAGGTGACCGGGACATTCGTCGTGCAGCGGGCTACTTCCGGCTCGTCGCGGTGCGCTTGTCGTCGTCGAGCCCGGACTCCGTGTCCGCGTCCGTGTCCGCGAGCTCGGCGTCGGCTGCGATGACCGATTCGCCGTCGACCTGCTCGCGGTCCTTCTTGGCGCCGTCGCCCCGGGTCTTCATGAGGCTCGCGACGGTGGCGACGAAGACGGTCGCGGCGATGAAGAGGAGCGAGAGCCAGATGGGGATCTCGGGTACCCAGAGGAGCGGCTCGCCGCCGTTGATGAAGGGCAGCTCGTTGACGTGCAGGGCGTGGAACACGAGCTTCACGCCGATGAATCCGAGGATCACCGCGAGGCCCTGGGCGAGGTAGACCAGACGCTCGAGGAGTCCGCCGATGAGGAAGAACAGCTGGCGCAGGCCCATGAGGGCGAAGGCGTTGGCGGTGAAGACGATGTACGCCTCGTTGGTGAGGCCGTAGATCGCCGGGATGGAGTCCACGGCGAAGATCAGGTCCACGAAGCCGATCGCGATGATGGTGAGCAGCATCGGCGTGACGTAGCGCGTGCCGCCCTTCTTCACGGTGAGCTTGTCCCCGTGGTACTCGTCCGTGACGGGCAGGACACGGCGGACGAGCTGCATGAACCTGCCGTCCGCCGGGTTGGCATCGTGGCTGCCGAAGGCCTGCTTGTAGGCGAGCACGAGGAGCAGCGCGCCGAAGATGTAGAAGATCCAGGAGAAGTTCTCGATCAGGCCGGCGCCGATGGCGATGAACGCGCCGCGGAGGATCAGGGCGATGATGATGCCGATCATCAGCACCTTCTGCTGGTACTTCTTGGGGACCGCGAAGCCGGTCATCACGATGAGGAAGACGAACAGGTTGTCGATCGAGAGGGCCTTCTCGGTCAGGTAGCCGGCGAAGTACTCACCGCCGAACGTCCAGCCGGAGACGACGCCGATACCGACGCCGAACAGCAGGGCCAGGCCGATGTAGAAGGCGGACCAGCGGGCGGATTCGCCGATGGTCGGTTCGTGGGGTTTGCGCACGTGCGCGAAGAACTCGTAGACGAAGAAGAGGATCGTCACGGCAATGGTGATCAACCAGATGGTGGGCGTGACCTGCATGAGGGGTGCTCCAAAGGGGTAGGCGTCGGACATAGGCGCCAAGGTCTCCTCCGCCCGGCCTGAGCCGGAACCGATGGCCCGGGATGCTTTCCAGCATCCGTAGTGACGAGCCAATCGCAGTCGGGAGTACTCCCCTTGATACGTCCATGCTAACGCATGGGAAACCCTCCGTCGCTCAGCGGTGCACGGACACCCCGCTCGCATTCTCGGACGGTGCGGGTAGCTAGGCTGGGCGGATGGCCACAGTCATCCTCGTGCGGCACGGACGCACCACAGCCAATGCCACCGGAGTGCTGGCCGGGCGGACCCCCGGCGTCAGCCTCGACCAGGTGGGGCGCGACCAGGCGGCGCGGACCGGCGAGCGGCTCGCCCCCGTGCCCGTGGTCGGCGTGGTGTCGAGCCCTCTCGAGCGGTGCCGGCAGACGGCCCGGTTCATCCTCGACCGCCAGACCACGACGCCGCCCGCGCCGGTCGATCCCGATCTCACCGAGTGCGACTACGGGCAGTGGCAGGGCCGCGCACTCAAGGAGCTCGCGACCGAGGGGTTGTGGTCGGTGGTGCAGTCGCAGCCGTCCGCCGTCATCTTTCCCGGCGGCGAGTCCATGGCCGCGATGCAGGCCCGGTCGGTGGCAGCAATCCGACGCCACGATGCAGCCTTCGAGGCCGAGCACGGACCGGGAGCCGTGTGGGTGGCGGTGAGTCACGGCGACATCATCAAGTCGATCCTGGCCGACGCGCTCGGCATGCACCTCGACCTCTTCCAGCGCATCGACGTCGGGCCGGCCTCGGTGTCGATCGTGCGCTACGGCGCCGGCCGGCCGACCGTCCACGCGACCAATACCGACGCCGGAGACCTGTCCTGGCTGGCGAACACCACGCCCACGGGCGACGCGCCCGTGGGCGGTGGTGCGGGACACACGGCCCCGCCGGCCCGATGAGCCTAAAATAGAGCCATGCCTACAACTGTTCACGAGTTCGCCTGGCCTGACCGCGTCGTCGTCGGCACCATCGGCGTCCCGGGGGAGCGCACGTTCTACCTGCAGGTGCGCACAGGGAAGCAGATCGTGAGCATCGCCCTGGAGAAGCAGCAGTCGGCCCAGCTGGCGGAGAAGATCGACGAGATCCTCGACCAGCTGATCACCCTCGAGGGCAACCCCTTCAGCGTTCCCACGAGCACGCCGATCGAACTCGTCGACAACGACCAGCTCGAGCCCGTCGAGGAGCAGTTCCGCACTGGCGTCATGAGCCTGGGGTGGGACCCGACGACGGCGCAGATCGTCATCGAGGCCTACCCGATCGTCGAGGTCGAGAACGAGTCCGACGCCGTCGAGGTGTTCCTCGATGACGACGACGCCGACGCATCCGAGGTGCTGCGCGTGCGCATGCCGGTCGGCACCGCCCGCGCCTTCGCCAAGCGCACCCTCGAGGTCGTGGGTGCAGGCCGTCCCACGTGCCCGATCTGCGGGTACCCCATCGACGCAGACGGGCACACCTGCACCCTCCCCGAGGTCTGATGCCGGCGCCGGACCTCGTGACCACCGAGCTGACGCTCACGGGCCGGATCACGACGGCGTCGAACGCCACTTTCCTGGGCAGCATCGGCGACGCGGCGGTCGTGTACAAGCCGGTCCGGGGCGAGAAGCCGCTGTGGGACTTCCCCGATGGGCACCTGGCCCATCGGGAGGTTGCCGCGTACCTGGTCTCGGAGGTCCTCGGCTGGAACGTCGTGCCGCGCACCTGGCTGCGCGAGGGTCCGTTCGGCGAGGGCATGGTGCAGTTCTGGCAGGAGACGGACCCCGATCAGGACGCCGTGGACCTCGTCCCGATGGACGACATGCCGGAGACGGGCTGGAGACATGTCCTCGACGGTCAGGACGAGGAGGGACGCATCGTCGCCCTCGTCCATGAGGACACACCGGCGCTGAGGCGCATGGCGGTGTTCGACGTCGTGGTGAACAACGCCGACCGCAAGGGCGACCACATCCTCGAGATGGCGGACGGACACCGGTACGGCGTGGACCACGGGCTCACCTTCCACAGCGACCACAAGCTGCGGACCGTTCTGTGGGGGTGGGTCGGCGAGGCGCTGACTGCCGAGGAGTCCGAGGGCATCAACCGTGTCAGCCATGCACTGCAGGGCGATCTGGGTCGGGACCTGGCGGAGTTGCTCACTGCCGACGAAATCTCCTCACTCGCCGCACGCTGTGCCGCCCTGCGCGCGACGGGGCGGTTCCCGGGTCCGCGCGGCGGGATGCCGGCGGTTCCCTGGCCCCTGTTCTAGGCTCGCTACGGGCGTCGATCAGTGCCGGCGATAAGGGTTTCGTCTCTCTTCGCCTTGAGGAAGAGCATCTCCTCGGGAGACAACCAGTGCTCTCCACGCTCGTCGAGGTGGAGGGTCTCACCCGTGCCGCTCCGCACCTGGCTGACGAAGGCCCGCGGCAGGACCATCGTCCCGGGATTGCGCAGGAGCCACTGCTGGATGTCGGTGTCGAGCGTCGTCCACAAAGCACTGATGCTGGTCATGATGTGTCCTTCGGGTCAGGGTTGTGACAGAAGCGCCCCGGTGCGGCGTGCCCCCGGGTTCCACTTCATACAACCCTGTGCCCGCGCGGGGCAGTAGGGCATAACGTCCCGGCGGTACGTGGCACCGGCGGTCGGTGCAGAGGGGGTTCACCCGCACCGTCATCAGCCTTACGTCCCGTCCTCGGCCGCGATGGCAAGGGGACGTAAGGCCCTGCCGTGAGGAAGAGGGACACGTCATGCTTATGGGTGGCGTCAGCAGGCGTCGGGTCTCAGATGACAAGGGAAAGTGCGGGGTCGCCGGCGATGAGGATAAGCAGATGAAGGACGTCACGGTGTTCCTCCTGGACGACCACGAGCTGGTCCGGCGGGGTCTTCGGGAGCTGCTGGAGGCCGAAGGATGCATCATCGTCGGAGAATCCGGCTCCGCCGAGGAGGCCACGCGCCGGATTCCGGCCCTGTCCCCCGATATCTCGATCCTGGACGCGAGGCTTCCGGATGGAACCGGAATCGAGGTGTGCAGGGATGTGCGGTCGATCGATCCGTCCCTGGCGTGTCTCATCCTGACCAGTTACGACGATGATCTGGCGGTGCGTGGCGCGGTGCTTGCCGGCGCCTCGGGTTACATCCTGAAGGAGATCCTCGGTTCCGACCTGGTCGGCAAGGCTCGCCGGGCCGCTGCGGGTGAGTCCCTGTTCGGGCCCGGCCTCAAGGAGCGCATCATCGCCGGGTTTCACGACGCGCCGGAGGAAGACGTACGCCTGGCCGGCCTGACGACGCAGGAGAAGAAGGTTTTGGCCCTGATCGGGGGCGGGCTGACGAACCGGGAGATCGGCGCGCAGCTGTTCCTGGCCGAGAAGACCGTGAAGAACTATGTGTCCTCGCTCCTGGCGAAGCTGGGATTCCAGCGTCGCACCCAGGCCGCCGCCTACATCTCTGCGGTGTTGGCGCCCGTATCCCATGAGGTATCCCGGCCCGTATCCCATGAGGTATCCCGTTAGGGGCTCAACGGCACGGTCAGCAGGACAGTTGTTCCCTTGCCGGGGCCGCGCAACTGGTGGCGGGATACTTCTATCTGGTCAGCGGCCTCGCCGCCCCTCTGTGGGCTGTGGGCTTGTTCCTCGTTTGGTGGCTGATCCTCACCTGGATCGGCGTGAAGCTGGCGTTACGCCAGTCCTACCGGGTGCTTCGGGTACCTGTCACGGCGGTGGTCACATGGTTCGGCGCAATGTGGGTCGGCGGCACCTTCCTGGGCTGGACCACCTGAGCGGGAGTGGATGCACACGGACCCGACCACCCGTAGACGCGCTCAACCCTCCAGCGCCGCAGTGCTCTCCCGCACCACCAGACGCGTCGGTACCAGCTCCCGTCCCGGCTCCGTCGAGTTCTCCCGCATCTGCTTCAGCACCTTGTCCACACAGCGCCGACCCACCTCCGCGAAGTCCTGGTGCACCGTGGTCAGGGGCGGGCTGAAGGAGGTGCTGTCCGGGATGTCGTCGAAGCCCACGATCGAGACGTCCTGCGGCACGCGGATGCCCTTCTCGTGGAACGCCCGCAGCACCCCGAGCGCCATCTGGTCGTTCGCCACGAAGACCGCGGTGCAGTCCGACGCGGCCAGGGACAGCCCGGCCACGTACCCCGAGTCCGCCGACCAGTCCCCGCGCAGCAGCGGCGGCTCCTCCAGACCCCGTGCAGCCAGGGTGGAACGCCAGGCGTTCACGCGCCGCTCGGACGCGAAGGACGCCGACGGCCCGGCAACATGCCACACCGTCGGATGTCCCAGGTCCAGCAGGTGCTCCACCGCCTTCTGCGCGCCGTCGGCCTGGTCCGTGTCGATCACGCTGTACCCGTCGCTCGCATCGGAGTCGACGACCACGGCGTGCACGCCCGGCGGCAGGGACACCGTCGCGGCGTCGAGCAGATGGACCTCCATGATCACGATGATCGCGTCCACCGCCAGCTCGTTCAGTCTCGAGAAGGCGCCCCGCACACCCGCCTGCGTCGGCGCCGACACGGGGATCAGCGTGATGGCGTAATCCTCCTCCGCGGCGCGCGCGGCGATGGCCTCGAGAGTGCGGACGTTGCCGGTGGTGGAGAGCGTGAAGAGGATGACGCCGAGCGTCCGGAAACTCCCCCGCTTCAGGGCCCGCGCGGCACTGTTGGGCCGGTAGCCCAGCTCGTCCATCGCGGCGATGACCTGCTGCCGCGTCGCCTCGATGACGCCGGGGCTGCCGTTGGACACCCTCGATACCGTCTGCGCCGAGACGCCGGCCAGGCGGGCGACGTCGGACATCGAGACGCGCCGGTCCTCACGGAGGAGGTGTTGACGCGATGAGGAGGACATGTGACCATCGTAACAAGAATGTTTACGTAAACATCCAGAGCTGAGCCCTGCTATGTTTACGCAAACATCATCGACTGAGTCAGAAGGATCCACCCATGACGACGGCGTCTCCCCCACCGGCCGTGCTCGGCATGCAGTCGAAGCCCGCCAAGCGAGTGCAGAAGCGCTCCTGGTCCGGCTGGCTGTTCATCGGCCCGTTCATGGCGGTCTTCGCGGTCGTCTTCCTGGCGCCGATCGCCTACTCCATCTGGCTCAGCTTCTTCCGCAACCAGCTCGTGGGCGGCAACGGCTTCGTCGGCCTCGCCAACTACAGCCAGGCCCTGCAGGATTCCCAGTTCTGGTCCTCCCTCCTCCGCGTAGTCCTCTTCCTCGCGGTGCAGGTGCCGGTCATGCTGTTGATCGCCCTGCTGGTGGCACTGGCCCTGGACAGCGGCAGGCTCTACGGGAAGTCCTTCTTCCGCATCTCGATCTTCCTGCCGTACGCGGTGCCCGCCGTTGTCGCCAGCCTCATGTGGGGCTTCATGTACGGCACGCGGTTCGGTCTGGTGGGCAACATCAACAGCGCCCTCGGAATCAGCATGCCGAACCCGCTCTCTCCCGAGCTGATCCTCGCCTCGATCGGCAATATCGTCACCTGGGAGTTCATCGGATACAACATGCTGATCTTCTACTCCGCGCTCAGCGTGATCCCGAAGTCCCTCTACGAGGCCGCGGAGATCGACGGCGCCAGCCAGTTCCGCCTCGTCACCGCCATCAAGCTGCCCGCCATCCGCGGGGCCATGGTGGTGGCCGCCATCTTCTCGGTGATCGGCAGCTTCCAGCTCTTCAACGAGCCCGCCATCCTGCAGAGCCTCGCGCCGAACTCCATCTCCACGTACTTCACCCCGAACCTGTACGCCTACTCGCTGAGCTTCTCCGGCCAGCAGTACAACTACTCCGCCACCGTGGCCATCATCATGGGCGTCATCACCATGGTCATCGCCTACGCCGTGCAGCTGCGCGGCATGCGGAAGGAGGGCTGACCATGAGCGTCGCCGTCGAACCCACCCGCACCCAGAAGCCGAAGCCCGCGTACGTGCGCATGAAGAGCACGCGCCGCGGCGTCGACAACCCGAAGCGCAGCGTCCTGCTGACCGTCCTCACCGGGATCGTCCTGATCTACAGCCTCATCCCGCTGGTCTGGCTGCTCATCAACTCGTCCAAGACCCAGGCCGATCTCTTCACCTCGTTCGGCCTCTGGTTCAGCGGCGACTTCGCCCTCTTCGGCAACATCGGCGACACCCTCGCCTACGACGACGGCATCTTCGGCCGCTGGTTCCTCAACACCGTGCTGTACGTGGTGGTGGGAGCCGGCGGGGCGACGTTCCTGGCCGTCCTCGGCGGGTACGCTCTTGCGAAGTTCAGCTTCCCGGGCAAGAAGGCCGTGTTCGCCGTCGTCATCGGCGCGGTGGCCGTACCCGGCACCGCCCTGGCGGTTCCCACGTTCCTCATGTTCAGCGAGATGGGCCTCACCAACACCCCGTGGTCGGTGATCATCCCGTCCCTCATCTCCCCGTTCGGCCTGTACCTGATGTGGACGTTCGCCTCCGAGGCCATCCCCACCGAGCTGCTGGAATCGGCCCGCATGGACGGCGCCGGGGAGTTCCGCACGTTCTTCCAGATCTGCCTGCCGCTGCTGGGTCCGGGCATCGTCACGGTGCTGCTGTTCACCATGGTGGCCACCTGGAACAACTACTTCCTGCCGCTGATCATGCTGAAGGACCCGGCCTGGTACCCGCTGACTCTGGGCCTGAACGCGTGGAACGCACAGGCCTCGACGGCGGGCGGCGAGGCGATCTTCAACCTCGTCATCACCGGCTCGCTCCTCACCATCCTCCCGCTGATCGCAGCGTTCCTGCTGCTGCAGCGCTACTGGCAGTCCGGCCTCAGCGCCGGCGCCGTCAAAGAGTAAAGCCCCTTCCGACAACGATGATGTGAAAAGGAACCCCATGAAGAGCAGATTCTCCCCGGCAGTGCTGCGCGGTTCGGCACTCGCCCTCGCCGCGGCCCTCGCCCTCACCGCCTGCGGTGGCGGAGGCGGGAACGACGCCGGCGGCGCGGCCCCCGAAGAGGTCAGCGCCGACGACGTCCAGGCGGCCCTCGAGGCCGGCGGCGACCTCACCGTCTGGGCGTGGGAGCCCACCCTGGAGAAGGTCGTCGAGGACTTCGAGGCCGAGCACCCGAACGTGAACATCGACCTCGTGAACGCCGGCACCGGCAACGACCAGTACACGGCGCTGCAGAACGCCATCGCGGCCGGATCGGGTGTGCCCGACGTCGCGCAGATCGAGTACTACGCCCTCCCCCAGTTCGCCCTCGCCGAATCCGTCCAGAACCTCAGCGGCTACGGCGCCGGCGACCTCGCGGACACCTTCAGCCCCGGCCCGTGGAGCTCAGTCCAGGCCAACGAGGGCATCTACGGCCTCCCCATGGACTCCGGGCCCATGGCCCTGTTCTACAACACCGAGGTCTTCGAGAAGCACGGCGTGGAGGTCCCCACCACGTGGGACGAATACGTCGAAGCGGCCCGCGCACTCCACGCGGCCGACCCCAACGTGTACATCGCCAATGACACGGGTGACGCCGGCTTCGCCACCAGCCTCATCTGGCAGGCCGGCGGCAAGCCCTACACCGTGGACGGCACCGACGTGAAGGTCGACTTCTCCGACGAGGGCTCCACGAAGTTCACCGAGACCTGGCAGCAGCTCCTCGACGAGGACCTCCTGGCCCCCATCAGCTCCTGGAGCGACGAGTGGTACCAGGGCCTCGGCACCGGCACCGGCACCATCGCCACCCTCGCCACCGGCGCCTGGATGCCCGGCAACTTCACCTCCGGCGTCCCCGCGGCCGCCGGCAAGTGGCGTGCGGCACCGCTTCCCCAGTGGGAAGAGGGCGGCACCGCGAGCGCCGAGAACGGCGGCTCCTCGCTGACCATCCCCGCAGCGAGCGAGCAGGGCGCCCTCGCGTACGCCTTCCTCGACTACGCCAATGTGGGTGACGGCGTCCAGACCAGGATCGACGGCGGCGCGTTCCCCGCGACGTCGGCCGCGCTCGAGTCCGAGGAGTTCCTCAACGCCGAGTTCGAGTACTTCGGCGGCCAGAAGGCCAACGAGATCTTCGCCGAGTCCGCGCAGAACGTCTCCGAAGGCTGGTCCTACCTTCCCTTCCAGGTCTACGCGAACAGCGTCTTCAACGACACCGTGGGCCAGGCCTACGTCTCCGACACCCCCCTCAAGGACGGGCTGAAGAGCTGGCAGGACGCGAGCATCAAGTACGGCACCGAGCAGGGCTTCACCGTCTCGGAGTAGTACCGGCCCCAACTGCACCACCAGACCCGGGCCGGGCGGAAGCTCGCGCGCGTCCGCCCGGCCCGTTCCACCCCTGCTGCACCCCGCCGTCGCCGTGCCCCACCGCTGTTCGAGGAGCGCTCGACGACGGCGGGAGGCGCGACCGCGCCCGAACGCCTCGAGAATCACCGTCAAGGAGCACTACCGTGTCGACACCCACCACCCACCGCTGGCTGCGCTGGCCGTCCGAGCCCACCCGATCACGCGTGGCCTTCGGCGCCGACTACAACCCGGAGCAGTGGCCGCGCGAGACCTGGGACGAGGACGTCCGCCTCATGCGCGAGGCCGGCGTCAATGTGGTGTCGCTCGCGATCTTCTCCTGGGCCCGCCTGCAGCCCGAACGGGACACCTGGAACTTCGCCTGGCTCGACGAGGTCATCGACCTCCTGCACGCCAACGGCATCGCCGTGGACCTCGCCACCGCCACGGCATCCCCGCCGCCGTGGCTCGCCACCGAGCACCCGGAGATCCTGCCCGTCACGCAGGACGGGGGAACCCTCTGGCCCGGCGCGCGCCAGCACTGGCGCCCCACCAGCCCCGTCTTCCGGGAGCACGCCCTGAAGCTCGTCACAGCGATGGCCGAGCGCTACGGGGACCACCCCGCCGTGTGCGCCTGGCACATCTCCAACGAGCTCGGCTGCCACAACATCTACGACTACTCCGACGACGCCGCCCGTGCCTTCCGCACCTGGCTCACCGACCGCTACGGCAGCATCGACGCCCTCAACGACGCCTGGGGCACAGACTTCTGGTCACAGCGCTACACGCACTTCGAGCAGATCCTGCCCCCGCGCCGGGCCGCCTCGCACCCCAACCCCACGCAGCAGCTCGACTTCAAGCGCTTCTCCTCCGACGCCCTCAAGCAGTACCTGCGCGAAGAGCGCGACATCCTGCGCAGCATCACCCCGGACATCCCCATCACCACCAACTTCATGGTCATGGGCGAGACCAAGGGCATGGACTACGCGGACTGGGCCGCCGAGCTGGACTTCGTCGCCAACGACCACTACTTCGTCCCCGGCCCGCAGGCCGTGGACGAGCTCTCCTTCTCCGCGAACCTCACCGGCAACATCGCCGGCGGCAGGCCGTGGTTCCTCATGGAGCACTCCACCAGCGCCGTGAACTGGCAGCCCGTCAACACCCCGAAGAAGTCCGGTGCGCTACGCCGGGACTCCCTCACCCACGTGGCCCACGGCGCCGACGCCGTCTGCTACTTCCAGTGGCGGCAGTCCAAGGCCGGCGCCGAGAAGTTCCACTCCGCGATGGTCCCCCACGCCGGTGAGGACAGCCCGATCTTCCGCGACGTCATCGCCCTCGGCCGCGAGCTCGGCGAGCTCTCCGCCGTCGTCGGATCGCGCCGCAGCGCGTCCCCCGCCGCGATCCTCTTCGACTGGGACTCCTGGTGGGCATCCGAACAGGACTCCCACCCGTCCGACCGCCTGCGCTACAAGCAGGAGGCCCTGGACTGGTACTCGGCGTTCCTCGCCCTCGGCATCCGCGCCGACGTCGTCCCCTCTGCGACGGACCTGACCGGCTACGGCCTCGTCGTCGCGCCCATCCTGCACACCGTACCCGCGGCGCTGAAGGCGCGCCTCGAGGAGTACGTGGGCGGCGGCGGGCACCTCATCGCGACCTACTTCAGCGGTATCACGGACGAGAACGACCACATCTGGCTCGGCGGCTACCCGGGAGCCCTCGCGGACCTGCTCGGCGTGCGCATCGACGAGTTCGGCCCCCTGCTCGACGGCGAGGCCGTGCAGCTGGACAACGGCACCGTAGCGACCATGTGGGCCGACCGCGTGCACCCCCGCGCCGACGACGTCGAGGTGCTCACCCGCTACGCGAGCGGCGAGCACGCCGGTGATGCCGCCGTCACGCGCCGCGCCGTCGGGGCCGGCAGCGCCGCCTACGTGGGCGCGCACCTCGGCGCCGAGGGCATCGCACCGGTCCTCGCTGACCTCACCGCCCGCGCCGGGATCGCCAGCGAGCTGCCCGCCGAGCTCCGGGGCGCCGTCGAGCAGGTCATCCGCACCGGCGACGACGCCGACTACGTCTTCCTCATCAACCGCACCGACGCGCCCGTGGACATCACCGGCGTGGACGGCGACACGCTCACCGGCGAGGAGTCGAAGCTGACACCCCGCTCCGTCGCCGTCCTCACGAGGAAGGTCCCAGGCACCACCATCTCGTAGTTCAACCCCTTGCTGGAAGGAACCCGTTCAATGACGAATCGATCCAGGCGTGCCACTCAGGCCGCCGCCACGGGGGTGGCCGCCGTCCTGGCCGCCGCCTCACTGATCGGGGGTGCGGCGCAGGCCGCACCTCCGGTCCCGCCCGCACCGGCTGCGGTGCCCGACGGCGCCCTCACCCTCACGCCCGACCCCTCCTACCAGGGTGAGGAGTTCGAGGGCTGGGGCACGAGCCTCGTCTGGTTCGCGAACGCCACGGGGGACTACCCCGACGAGATCCGGAACCGCCTCGCGGAGCTGGTCTTCGGGCCCGAGGGCCTGAACCTGAACATCGCCCGCTACAACATCGGCGGCGGCAACGCCCCCGACGTGAAGGACTACCTGCGTCCCGGCGGCGCCGTCGAAGGCTGGTGGAACGCGCCCGAGGGGACCACGCGCGACGACACCGACTGGTTCGACCCCGAGGACCCGGCCGACTGGAACCTAGAGGCGGACGCCACGCAGCGCTGGTGGATCGACCGCATCAAGCAGGACATCACGCACTGGGAGACGTTCAGCAACTCCCCGCCCTGGTTCCAGACCGTCAGCGGCTACACGTCGGGCGGGTTCAACTCAACCGCCGACCAGCTGAAGCCCGAGAGCATCTCCGACTTCAACGCCTACCTGGTGCGCGTCACCGAGGAGCTCGAGAAGGCGCACGGCATCGAGGTGGACACGCTCGATCCGTTCAACGAGCCGAACACCAACTACTGGAGCACGCAGCTCGACGCCGCCGGCGAACCGACCGGCGGTCGCCAGGAGGGCGCCCACATGGGCCCGCAGCTGCAGCAGCAGGTCCTCCGAGACCTCGCCACCCAGCTGCAGGACGCCGACACGGACGCCACCATCTCCGCGATGGACGAGACCAACCCTGGCACCTTCGCGACCAACTGGAACTCCTACCCCAAGGACGTCCGCGCCCTCGTGGACCAGCTAAACGTCCACACCTACGGCACCGGCCAGCGCACCACCGTACGGGACATCGCCAAGGGCGAGGACAAGCCGCTGTGGATGAGCGAGGTCGAGGGCTCCTGGGGCAACGGCCAGAGCTTCACCAGCATGGAGCCGGGCCTCGGTATGGCCAAGCGCATCACCGACGACCTCCGGGAGCTCGAGCCCAGCGCCTGGGTGTTCTGGCAGCCCGTCGAGGACTACGACAACATGGCTCCCGGCGGCGAGAGCGCGGCCGGCGCCAACTGGGGCAGCATCCAGATGCCGTTCGACTGCACCGATGCGGACACCCTCGACACGTGCCCCATCTACACGAACACCAAGTTCAATACGGTGCGGAACTACACGCACTACATCCAGCCGGGCGACCGCCTGGTCTCCGTGAACGACGACGACACGACCGCCGCGATCACCGGGACCGGCGCCGCCGTCGTGCACATCAACGAGTCGACCGACGCCAAGCCCGTGGTGCTGGACTTCTCGAAGTTCGGCTCCGTCGCGCAGGGCGCCACGGTGACCCCCGTGGTCAGTGACGTCGACGGCGCGCTCGTCGAGGGTGAGCCCGTCGCGATCGAGGGTGGCTCCGCCGTCCTCACCGTGCCCGCCGAGTCCGTGACCACCTTCGTGGTGGACGGCGTCTCCGGTGTCGCCGAGGATGCCGCAGCCATCCGGGACGGCTCCGTGTACCGGCTGCAGGGCGTGCAGAGCGGCAGGTCGATCGAGACCACGGGCGGCGCCGCCGTCATCAGCACGACCGACCCCGCCGACGCCGCCCAGCTCTTCCGCTTCACCAGCCTCGGCGAGGACGACACCAACCGCGAGCGCTACTCCATCACCACACTCGACGGCACCTCGCAGCTGGCCGACGAGGGCGGCGCCGCCGTCGTCGCCCCCGCGGGCACGAACCCGCAGGCGGAATGGATCGCCTCGACCACCGGCGACGGCACCTACACCTTCGTCAACGCCGCCACGAACCTGCTGCTCGAGGTGGGCGGCGGATCGACGGCCGAGGGCGCACCCGTGACCCTCTACCTCGCGAACTCCGGCGCCAACCAGCGCTGGACGCTCGTCGACGAGACCGTCCTGTCCGTGGAGCCCGCCACGGCGTTCACCCTCCCCGGCACCGCGCCCGTGCTGCCCGGGACCGTGACGCCGGTGTACCGCGACGGCGCCCGCGGGGCCGTCCCCGTGGAGTGGAAGATCCCGAACGACAACCGCTGGAGGAAGCCCGGCACCGTGAAGGTCAAGGGCACCGCGACGGACGCCACCGGCGCGCAGTTCCCTGCGGAACTGACGGTCACGGTCGACACCCTCGTGTCCACGCAGGCCGCACGCGCCAAGGCCGTGGTCGGTGGACTCCCGGCCCTGCCGTCCACGGTGACCGCCGTGGGCAGTGAGGGCGGGACCGTCGAGCGTACCGTCACCTGGAGCACTGCCGTCAGGTACCCCGCCCCGGGCGTGTACGAGCTGTCCGGGAACGCCGATGCCGGCAACGGCACCACCCTCCCGGCGACCGTCCGCATCCAGGTCACCGAGGGTACGCCGGACAACGTGACCGACGACGGGGGCACCACCGCGACTGCGACGTTCACCGAGCCGGGCTACGGCACGGCGGGCCTCTTCAACGGCGACACCCGCGACAAGGCGTGGTCCAACTGGCGCTCCAGCGCCAAGAACCCGGCCGACACCCTGACGGTGACCCTGCCCGAGGCGCAGCCCCTCGGCGGCGTGAAGGTGCACTTCTTCCGCGACGGCAGCACGGACAGCTACGCACAGACCGTGCAGCTGCAGGTCCAGGGCCCTGACGGCCGGTGGACGTCCTCCGGCGCACCGGTCGGCGTCCCCGCGGGCTCCCCGGCTCCCGTGGTGACCCTGCCCCTCAACGCGGTGACGGCGTCGTCCGTGCGGGTGGTCATGACGGCCCGCCCGAACACGCACATGGTGGTCAGCGAGATCGAGGTGCTCGGCTACGTCCCGGCCACCTCGTCGGACGCCGCGCTCGCCGGCATCAGCGTCGGCAGCACCCCGGTGGCGGGGTTCTCGCCGTCGGTCACGAGCTACTCGGCGCCGATCAAGGGCAAGATGCCCGTGGTCTCGGCTGTTCCCGCCGATCCCTACGCGACGGTGACCGTCACCCAGCCCGCCGGAGGGAACCGCACCTCGGTCATCTCGGTGACGAGCGAGGACGGCTCGGCCACGAGCGAGTACCGGGTGAACCTGACGAAGTAGCGCAGTACCTGGAAAAGCGGACAGCCACCCACTCCCGATGGAGTGGGTGGCTGTCCGCGATATCCGGTCCCGCCCGGCAGGTGTTACCTGTCCCGGAGCGGGACCATCAGTCGCCGGTCAGAGCGCTCCACCCGTGGTGCGGTTCTTGTCCACCAGCGGATCATCCAGTGGGTCCGTGGCCGCACCGGTCTGTCCGGGCCGTGCCCCGGTGCCGACCGGGTCGACGTCGTCCACGGGCAGGAGGGTGTCCCTGGTGCTCGGAGACAGCTCGCTCTCCTCGCTCGTGTACACCTCGGGCGCCGCGCCGTCGACAGGGGTGATCGTGACGTCGTTCTCCACGGCGTCGGCGTCGTCGTGCTTCTTGCCTGCAGCGACCCCTACGGCTGCTGCTGCAGCGGCCAGGCCGACTCCAGCGGCGACCTTGCCGGAGATCCCGGCCTTGCCGCCGTCACCACGGGAAGCCGCAGCCGCCTCGACACCGGGCTCGCCCGTGTCGATGCCGGTACCTACGGTTCCGCGCCATGCACCGGTGGCGTACCCCTCGTCCTCGATGAAGGCCTTGAACCGCTTGAGGTCCGCCTCGGCCTGGTTCTCGACGACATTGAGCTTGTCGCCGATCTTCTCGACCAGGCCCTCGGGCTCGTACTCGAGGGCGAGGTGGACCTGCGTCTGTCCGCCTCCGACGTCCTCGAAGGAGACCGAACCGGCATTCGTCGCGCCCTCGGTAGCAGCCCACGACACCTTCGTGTCGGGCACCTGCTCGAGAATCGTCGCGTCCCACTGGCGACGGACGCCGCCTATCTCCACGATCCAGTTCAGGCGCTCGTCATCGAGCTGCGTGACGGACTTGACCCCACCCATGAAGTGCGGGAATTCTTCGAACTGGGTCCACTGGTTGTACGCGATGCTGATCGGGACGTTGACCAGGATGCTCTTCTCGACCTTCGTGCTCATGGAGTCTCCTTCGGTTAGGACGGACTGCGTCTAGCGATGCGAGTAACAACTGAAACAATTCATCAGCCTGCTTAGTATAGCGCGGCCTCCGTGTTCTGCATCCGAGGAGCGCTTCCGGGTGTTACGCCGCGCCGTCGCCCAGCCGGTACACGGACACGTGACTGCCCGACTCCGCGGTGAAACCGCTCCGGTCCCAGTCCGCCCACCGCGACTCGAGGCGGAATCCGGCGATCCTCGCCATGAGGTCGAGCTCGGCGGGCCAGATGTAGCGGTGCGGGGTGCGGCCGAGGTGCGCGTCCCGCGAACCGGTCACCTCCGGGTCGAACCGCACGTGATGCGAGACGACGTGCTGGTGCAGCACGTCGTAGGTGTCCACCAGGAGGTATCCCGGTTCGCCCACCTCCACGGTCCCGGCATGCCCGGGTGGCAGCGAGCGCAGCTACGGCACCCAGAGTTCGACGACGAAGCACCCGCCGGGCGCAAGGTGGCGGGCCGCGTTCTCGAAGCAACGCACCTGTTCGTCCTGCGTCAGGAGATTGGCGATGGTGTTGAAGACGAGGAACGCGAGCGAGAACCCTGTCCCCGCCGTCGCCTCCGTCATGTCGCCCCGGACCACCGGGATGCGCTCCTCGCCCGCCTTCTCCCGAAGGCGCGCGATCATCGCGCGGGACACCTCGATCCCGGCGACCTGGACCCCCGCATCGGCGAGAGGGATGGCCACGCGGCCCGTGCCCACGGCGAACTCCACCGCCCGCCCTCCGTCCGCCAGGTCCGCCAGTACCCGAACCGTGGGGCCGAGGACCTGTGGAGCGAACATGCCTTCGCCTGGCGTGTCGTACTGCCGGGCCACCTCGTCGTCCCAGAGCTTCTGCTGATCGACCATACCGTCGCCGCCGGGATGCTCAGCTGACCGCCTTCGCCACCAGGCGGCGCAACTCCTCCTCCACCGCGCCGTTCCACGCGGTGATGGAGAAGGCATTGGGCCAGAACACGCCGTCGTCCAGGTTCGCGACGTCGTTGAAGCCGATCGTCGAGTAGTGCGAGTCGAACTTCGCCGCAGCCTGGAAGAACGTCACCACCTTTCCGTCGCGCGCATAGGCCGGCATGCCGTACCAGGTCCGGGGCTCGAGGTCCGGGGCGACGGCGGACACCAGCGCATGGTAGTTCTCCGCGATCTCACGGTCGGGCTGCGGCATCTCGGCGATCTTGTCCTGGATTGCCTTCTCCCCCGCGGCCCGGCTCTTGCCGCGCTTCGCCTCGGCGCGCATCTCCGCCGACCGCTCCTTCATGGCCGCGCGCTCCTGCTCGGTGAATCCCTCAGTCGTGTCGGTCTGACGTGCCATGATCTGCCTCCCTCGATGTGGTCCGCGGGTCGATGCCCGGCGGTGCTCCCCACCCTAGGGACGACGCCGCGGCATGGGTAGGGCCGGCGGTACCCGAACGGGGCACGAGGACCGCCGTCGATAGCACCCGGAGCGCCTCCTGGCGACACGGCGGGGATTCCTGCACGACGCCGCCCCCTGACGGTTGATCCACAGTAGGCTTACGATGCCGGGTGCGATGGGCGGGCGATGCTTCACCAGAAGCCGCCCCGTCGTCCCGGCAGGTCTCACCGTACTCAGCGGACTACCCGCGCCACCGTCGGCAGCCGACGATTCTCGGCGCCGATGCACCGCACACCTGAAGGGGAAACATCCATGACCACCGCCAACACGCCCCACGCGGGCGCACGCACCAATGTCCAGAAAGCAGCCCTCGCCGTCGGCGCGGTCTTCCTGCTCGTCGGGATCCTCGGCTTCATCCCCGGCATCACCTCCGACTACGACACGATGATGTTCGCCGGCCACGAGTCGGAAGCGAAGCTCCTCGGCCTGTTCCAGGTCTCGATCCTGCACAACATCGTCCACCTGCTCTTCGGTGCAGCCGGCATCGCCATGGCCCGCACCATCAGCGGCGCCCGCTCCTACCTCCTGTACGGCGGGATCATCTACCTCGTCCTCTGGGTCTACGGCCTGGTCATCGGTGAGGACTCCGCAGCCAACTTCGTGCCCCTCAACGGTGCGGACAACTGGCTGCACTTCCTCCTGGGCGTCGGCATGATCGCCCTGGCGCTGCTGCTGACCCGCAACACCACCCGCAAGACCACACACGCATAACCCTTCCGCCGGAACTCCGGCAGGAATCCCGCCGCACTTCGGCGGGCAGCACCCGAAGAAGGCCCCTGGTTCGCACCCGGGGCCTTCTTCGCGTCCGCAGCGTGTCATCGAATTAGGAAACGCGGACATGACGTTATTCCTTGCACTGCTGGTTAGGAGAACCTAACCTAAGAGCGTGTCCCTGCAACCCGCCCCCGCGCCAGCCCTCTCCGTCGCGGACCTCGGCGTCTCCTACGGCAGCCGACAGGTGGTCGGGTCCGTCTCCTTCAGGCTCATGCCGGGCACGGTCACAGCCCTCATCGGCCCGAACGGCAGCGGCAAGTCCACGCTGCTCCGCACCATCGCACGACTGCACGCCCCGGACTCCGGAACGGTGATGCTCGACGACGGTGCCGACGTCCTCGCGCTCTCCCCCCGCGAGTTCGCCCGCACCATCACCCTGCTGGCCCAGAGCCGCCCTGTGCCCGGCGGACTGACCGTCCGCGAGGTCGTCGGCTTCGGCCGCCACCCCCACCGCGGCCGCTGGACCGGGCAGGACACGCAGGGTACCGCCGCGGTGGACAGGGCTCTCGAGCTCACCCGCACCACCGAATTCGCCGACCGCCCCGTCGCGGCGCTCTCGGGCGGGCAGATCCAGCGTGTCTGGCTGGCCAGCTGCCTCGCCCAGGACACCGGCGTGCTGCTCCTCGACGAGCCCACCACCTATCTCGACCTGCGCTATCAGGTGGAGATCCTCGACGTCGTCCGCGACCTCGCCACCGACCACGGCGTGGCCGTCGGCGTCGTCCTGCACGACCTCGACCAGGCCGCTGCCATCGCCGACCACGTGGTGCTGCTCGAGAACGGCGCCGTTCTGGCGCAGGGCGCGGCCGTGGACGTCCTCACCGCCGAGAACCTGTCCCGCGCCTACGGAGTGCGCGTCGACGTCACCGTCTCGGGCGGCGCCGTCACCACCCGCGCCGTCGGGCGCCACAACGCGGCCCCTCTGATGTCGCGCGCGCCCGCCGCCTCCTGATCCCCCTCGCGCACCCCGCGCTCCGAAGAGAAATGAACACGATGACACAACCGAAGATCCTCGCTGCCCTCGCAACGGTCGCCCTGCTCTCACTGACCGCGTGCGGCACCACGGAGGAGGCCGGCGGCAGCACGCCCACCGAGGCCGCCGCCGGCGAGAGCATCACCGTCACGGACGCCCGTGGCAAGGAGATCACGCTGGACGGCCCCGCCGAGCGCGTCGTCGCCACGGAGTGGAACGCCGTCGAGAACCTCGTCTCGCTCGGCGTCATGCCGGTCGGGGCTGCGGACGTGGAGGGCTACGCCCAGTGGGTCAGCGCCGAGCCGCTCGACGGATCCGTCACCGACGTCGGAGTGCGCGGCGAGCCCAGCATCGACACCCTCGTGTCCCTCACCCCCGACGTCGTCATCGTCACCGACCAGCTCGCCGAGGGCGCCATCGAGCAGATCGAGAGGACCGTGCCCGTCGTCGTCGTCCCCGGCGGCGACGCCACCGACAACATCGGCCAGATGTTCGAGAACCTCGAGCTGATCGCCACGGTCACCGGCACCGAGGACCAGGCCGCCGAGCTGAAGTCCGCGTTCGAGGCGAAGATCACCGAAGGCAGAACAGCCATCGAGGAGGCCGGCGGCGCAGGCACGCCCGTGGCCTTCTCCGACGCGTACGTCGACGCCGGCAGCGTCTCGATCCGCCCCTTCACCGAAGCCTCGCTCGTCGGCAGCGTCTTCGCCCGGCTCGGCCTGGCCAGCGCCTGGACCGTGGAGGGCGACCCCGCCTACGGCCTCGCCCAGACCGACGTCGAAGGCCTCACCGCCCTGCCCGAGGACACCGACTTCTGGTACATCGCCAATGACGCCTTCGGCGACCCCTACCAGGAGCAGCTGAAGGACAACGCCGTGTGGACAGGCCTCCCGTTCGTCGAGGCCGGCCGCGTGACGCGCTTCCCGGACGCCCTGTGGACCTTCGGCGGGCCCAGCTCCATGGGACAGTTCGTCGACGCGGCGGTCGACGCCGCCACCGCCCAGGCCGCGAAGTAGTGCCGTGCCGCCGGCAACGCTGACCAGGCCCGCTCCTCCTCCGGCCCGGGCCGGCACCCCGCGCCCCGGCATGCGCCTGGCCGTTGCCGGCGGTCTCCTCGCCGCCGCCACCCTGATCCTCGCCCTCGTGCACATCACGCAGGGCACCTCGAGCGTCGGTCCCGCCGACATCCTCGCCCTGCTCAGCGGGAACGACGACGGCACCGCGACAGGTGCCGTCGTCGCCGCCAGCCGCATCCCCCGCCTGGCGGCCGGCCTGCTCGTGGGGGCCGCGCTCGGGGCGGCCGGCGCCGTCATGCAGTCCGTCGCGCGCAACGCCCTCGCCTCCCCGGACACCCTCGCGGTCAACGCCGGCGCCCACCTCGCCGTGGTCGCCGTCGCGGCCCTCGGCCTGCAGGTGCCCCTGCTCGGATCGGTGGGCGTGGCCTTCCTCGGCGGGCTCGGCGCCGCGGCACTCGTCCTCGCACTCTCGGGCGCCGGACAGTCGTCGAGCGTGCGCCTGGTCCTCGCGGGGTCGGCCATCGCCCTCGCCTTCCACGCCCTGACCAGCACCCTCCTGCTGCTGTTCGCCCAGGAGACGCGCGGTCTCTTCGCCTGGGGCTCGGGCTCCCTCGGGCAGAGCGGACTCGAGAAGTTCGCGCTGCTAGCACCCCTGACCGGCGCGGCCCTGCTCGTGCTGCTCCTCAGGTCGCGCTCCCTGGACCTGCTGACGCTCGGCGACGACCAGGCCCGCGTGCTCGGCATCAATGTGCGCGGCACCCAGGTCCTCGCGATCGTCCTCGCCGTGCTGCTCTCCGCCGCAGCCGTGACCGTCGCCGGACCGATCGGCTTCGTGGGCCTCGCGGCGCCTGCCCTCGTGCGTCTCGCGGCACCGCGTGTCCCCGGCCTGCACCGGCACATCGCCCTGATCCCCGCCTCGGCGCTGACGGGTGTGTTCCTCGTGCTCGGCGCGGACGTGCTGCTGCGTGCCGTGGTGGGGGCCGAGAGCGCCGTGGAAGTGCCCACCGGCGTCGTGACCACCGTCTTCGGCGCCGTGTTCCTCGTGGCCCTCGCACACCGCATGCGCTCCGACGGACCCACGCGGGAGGCGCGGACCGTCTCCCTGCACACCCTCGGGGCGGCCCGCAGCGCGGGGGTCCTCGTGGTGCTCACCGTGGTGCTCGTCGCGGTGACGATCGCCGGATTCCTGCTCGGCGACGCGAAGCTCCTCCTGGGCGACATCGCCAACTGGGTCTCCGGCCAGGCCGGACCGGTGGTGTCCAGCGTGATGGACACCCGGGCTCCGCGCGTAGGGGCGGCGCTGCTCGCGGGCGCCTCCCTCGCCCTGGCCGGAACCGCCATCCAGGCAGTGACCCGCAACCCCCTCGCCGAGCCGGCGATCATCGGCGTCTCGGGCGGAGCCGGCGTGGGCGCGATCCTCGTGATCACCCTCGTACCGCTGGCCGGCTTCTGGACCATCAGTGCGGCAGCCGGGATCGGCGCCGCCGTCGTCGCCCTGATCGTGTTCGGGCTGTCCTTCCGCGGCGGCATGCAGACCGACCGCCTGGTGCTCATCGGCATCGGTGTCTCCGCGGCAGCGACGGCCGTGATCACGCTGCTGATCGTGCTCACCGACCCGTGGAACGAGGCGAAGGCGCTCACCTGGCTGTCCGGCTCCACCTACGGGCGGTCGGTGCAGCACCTCGTGCCCATGGCCGTGTCCCTGCTCATCGCCCTGCCCATCGCCGCGTCCCACCACCGCACACAGGATCTGCTGGCCCTCGACGAGGACACCCCGCGCCTGCTCGGCCTGCGGGTGCCGCAGGCACGCGTGCTCCTGCTGGCCGCGGCGGTGCTGCTGACGGCGTCGTCGGTGGCCGGGATCGGGGTGATCGGCTTCGTGGGCCTCGTGGCACCGCACGCGGCCCGGGCCCTAGTGGGCGCCTCGCACCGGCTGATCATCCCGACGGCGATGCTGCTCGGCGCGATCCTCGTCTGCCTCGGGGACCTCATCGGCCGGACGGCGATCGCCCCGGCGCAGCTGCCGGCGGGACTCCTGACCGCGCTGCTCGGAGCGCCCTACTTCATCCACCTGCTGTTCCGGAGCCGCCTCAGCCGCTGATGGGCGGCCGGGACCGCGGACGGAAGCTGTCCTGCGGCCCGGTGCGCGCGGACCGTGGCCGCGGCACAATCGACACATGACTCTCCGCTGGTACTCCACCGTCATCGAATCCTCCGACCATCGCGCCCTCGCGCACTGGTGGTCCGACGCCCTGGGCTGGGAGGTGATCTTCGAGGACGACGAAGAGGCCGCCGTCGTGCCGCCGTGGGCCCGCGAGCTGGAGCCGAGACTCTCCTTCGAGCAGGTCCCGCCGGGCCTCGTGTTCGTCGCTGTGGATCACGAGAAGCAGGGGAAGAACCGTCTTCACCTGGACTTCGCACCGCACAGCACGGACGACCGCGCCGCCGAGATCGAGCGCCTCGTCGCCCTCGGCGCACGCCGCGTCGACGTCGGGCAGGGGCCCGACGTCAGCTGGGAGGTGCTGGCGGACCCGGACGGCAACGAGTTCTGCATCCTCTCCGCCCGCGAGCACTAGGGCCCGACGGAGGAAGGACAGGAGCGACCGCCCCACCTGCCGCGGGACGGTCGCTCCTGTCCTCCAGGCCGGGCCGAAGCCCGGCCGGCACCCCGGACGCCTACAGCTCGACGCGCTCCGTATCGATGACTTCCTTGCGCACCTGGCCGCTGACGACCTCGTCGTGGGTGCGGGCCTCGCGGCGTACGCGCACGCGCTCGATCGGCACCACGTCCACTTCCACGCGGGGCTTCTCCTCGTAGAGGACCACCTCGACGGTGTCGCCGTTGAAGGCCGTCTCGACGGCGGAGTACAGGCGCTCGCGCTCGGCCTCCGTGTACGAGTTCTGGCCGTCGTCGTAGAACGGCACGCCGTCCTTGACGGGCACGCGCTCGACGACGAGCTCCTCGCGGCGGATCTGCACCCTCATGGTGACGTCCTCGGTGACCACGCGCTTCACGAGGCGGACGCGCTCGGTCTCGCGGATCTCCGTGCCCACGCGCAGCTGCTCCTCGGACCGCGTCATGGAGTAGTCGCCCTCGGGGCGGGAGACCTGCGTGCGGGCGCGGTCGGCGCGGGAGGTGTCGGACGTGTCGGACCTGTCGGACGTGTCCGCCACACCCGCGGCCGTCGGGTCGGCGGCGTCGTCCTTCTCGGCCATGAGGCCGTAGTACCGCAGCAGGTGCTGCTCCTCCTCGGGGCTGAGGTGGCCGTCCAGGGACATCTTCGGGGAGTCGTACACCTTGGCATGCGTGTAGGGCAGGCGGACGTCGCGGCCCGTCAGCGTCGCCCCTCGCAGCGGTGCGAAGGACTCGGGGTTGCCCATGGCGTGCGTGGCCACGGTGACCCAGCTGGGCTCCCCCGTGGCGTCGTCGACGTAGAGCTGGCCCATGGGGCCGAGAACCGCCCCGTCCTCGCTCAGCACGTTGGCGCCGGCGTTCATGGCGTCCTTCATCTGGTCAAGCGTGATCATGACGTCCCTTTCGAAGAGGTTGCTTTCGTTCACCGTAGGTCCCACCCGAGGCGATAGCAAGCATGCTTACTACTCGGGTGTCGACTTCATCTACCGGGTGCCCTCGGCGATCGGCCGTACCGGTCCTATTCTGGCTGCATGCATCTCCAGCGGAGACCCCTTCGGGCGGCGCGCATCTCGGACGAATCGCACCGCGTCACCACCTTCGAGCTCTTCTTCGACCTCGTCTTCGTGTTCGCGTTCACGCAGGTCACCGGTTTCATGGCCTACGAGCACTCCTTCACCGGTGTGCTGCAGGGCATGATCGTCCTGGGCCTGCTCTGGTGGTCCTGGGTGTCCTACGCGTGGCTCGGCAACCAGACGCACGTGGACGAGGGCATCATGCGCCTCGGCCTGTCCGCCGTCATGGTGGCCATGTTCATCGCGTCCCTCGCCATCCCCGAGGCATTCACCGACCTCGAGGGCGGCCTCAGCGGGCCCCTCGTCCTCGCCCTCGCGTACTTCGTGGTGCGCCTGCTGCACCTCCTGCTCTACCTGTACGCATCGGTCGACGACAAACCGCTCCAGCGGCAGGTGATCAGGACCTCCGTGGCGATGTTCTCGGGCTCTGCGCTCATCACCGCCGGTGCGGTCGTCGGCGGGCCGTCGCAGACCTGGTTCTGGCTCGCCGGACTCGCCCTCGACATCACGCTGACCTACCTCACCTCCTCGGGCGGCGACTGGCGCGTGCTCTCCGCGGCACACTGGACCGAGCGCCACGGCCTCGTGATCATCCTGGCGCTCGGGGAATCGATCGTCGCCATCGGGGTGGGCGCCTCACAGGAGCCCGTGAGCATCCCGATCCTCCTCGGCGCGCTGTTCGGGATCGCCCTGTCGGTGTGTCTGTGGTGGCTCCACTTCGACGTGACCGCGATCGCCGCCGAGCACCGCTTCGCAGCCCTGCAGGGCAGCGCGCGCACCTCGGCCGCGGTGGACGGCTACACGTACCTGCACCTGCCCCTGGTCGCCGGGATCATCCTGTCGGCGTTCGGCGTGGAGGACGTCCTGGCGTACATCGACAAGACGAAGGATTTCGGTGTGGTCGGTTCCTTCGCGCTCTTCGGCGGTGCCGCCCTGTTCCTGCTCGGCAGTTCCGCCTTCTGGCGCCGCATCGGCGGGTACTGGAAGAAGTGGCGGCTCGGCGGGGCGTCGGTGCTGATCCTGCTGATCCCCGTGGCCGCGCCCCTCGCACCGCTGGCGGCCCTCGCGCTCGCGGCCGCGATCGCCGCGGTACTCGTGGCGGTGGAGAGCCTCCTGTACGCCGAGACGCGGGCCTCCGTGCGCGAGGAGCATGCCAGGGGCAAGCACTGAGCGCACGTATCGAGCGCCAGGCGGCCCGGCGTGACGCGGGCGCCTGGACGGGCACCCGAAGGGTCGCCCTAGGCGTCGTGCCGCAGGGCGTAGGCGGAACTGGGCAGGGAGTCGACGTTCCAGTCGGCGTGCGACGCCGGCTGGTCCGCCGGTGCGTCGGTGCGGATGATCCGCAGCAGGTACCGCACCAGGAGGGTCGTGAGGACGATGGCCAAGAGGATCAGGAGAAGATTCATGCCTCGATCCTGATCCTCCGGGGCCGCAGAAAAGAGTGGCAGGAACGACCCGTAACGCTCAGAAACTGCCATACTACTGGCATGTTCTCCACGGTCGCCGTCATCGTCCTGCCGGACCTCGCCCTGTTCGAGTTCGGGGTGGTCTGCGAGGTGTTCGGCGTCGACCGCTCGGCGCTCGGCGTCGGCCTGCCCGCCTTCGACCTCCGCATCTGCACGCCCGCCCCCGGCATGGTGCGGACGTCCTCGGGCGTGTCCCTGCAGGTCGACGAGGATCTCTCCGGGGTCGACGACGCGGACCTCGTGATCATGGCGCCCTTCTCGGCCGGGACCGACGTCCCCGCCGCCGTCCTGGAGGCCCTGCAGGCCGCGGACCGCCGGGGCGCGCGGATCTTCTCGGTCTGCTCGGGCGCCTTCGCGCTCGCGGAGGCCGGGCTGCTGGACGGCCGCTCCGCGACGACGCACTGGCGGTACACGAGCGCCCTCGCCGACACCTACCCGAAGATTCGCGTGGACGAGAACGTGCTCTACGTGGAGGACGGCAACATCCTCACGAGTGCCGGTACGGCCGCCGGGATCGACGCGAGCCTGCACCTCGTCCGCCAGGCATTCGGGCCGAAGGCCGCGACGGCGATCGCCCGCGGCATGGTGGTGCCCCCGCACCGGGACGGCGGTCAGGCACAGTTCATCGAGCGGCCCATCCCCACCGAGTGCGGTGCGTCGATGGAGGAACTGCTGGTGTGGCTCGCCGATCACCTGGATCAGGACATCACCGTGGCGACCCTCGCTCGGCGCCTGCACATGAGCGAACGCACCTTCGCCCGGCGGTTCCGCTCGGAGACGGGCACCACGCCGGCCGCCTGGCTCACCGGGCAGCGCCTGCTGCGTGCGCAGTCGCTGCTGGAGGAGACGCGGCTGACCGTCGACGCCGTCGCCCGTGCGGCAGGGTTCGGGCAGGCGGTGCTGCTGCGCCACCACTTCCAGAAGGCCCTCGGCGTCAGCCCGGCCGCGTACCGCCGCACGTTCCGGGGATCCGACAAGGGCTGCGACCTCGACCTGCACGAGCTCGAGGAACAGTTCGGCGGACGCGCGCTCAGCCGGTGAGCGCACGGATGACGAGGAACACCACCGGGAGGTAGAGCACCCCGGCGATGGTCTGCAGCGTGATGGTCGAGGCCATGAGCCGCGCGTCCCCGCCGAGGGCCCGCGCCATGACGTACGCCGAGGACGCCGTGGGCAGGGACAGGAACAGGATCACCGTGGCGGCCGGCTCCCCCGTGAGGCCCAGCAACAGGCACCCGGCGATACCGAGACCGGGCAGCACCGCGAACTTCACCGCGGTGGCCAGGACGACGGCGCCCGGGTTCCGGCCGATGCTCCGAAGGTCCAGGGCCGCGCCCACGCAGAGAAGCCCCAGCGGCAGCGACGCGCTGCCGAGCGCCCGCACGAACTCGGCGACGCCCGGCGGCAGCCCGACACCCGACACGTTCAGCAGGATCCCGACGACGCAGCCGACGATCAGCGGATTGGTGGCGATGCTCCGGACCGTGCCGGCGAGCGTCAGCCGCTCCGCCCCGTAGCGCGCGAATCCGAGCGTGCACAGGACGTTGACGAGCGGCACGAGGACGGTGTTCGCGATGGCGGCGAGCGCGACGCCGCCGGGTCCGAAGAGGGCGAGGGCGATCGAGAGGCCGAGGTAGTTGTTGAACCGGATGCTGCCCTGCAGCACGGAGGTGAACGCGGGCCCGTCGAGGTCGAGCCATCGCTGCGCGACCACGAGCCCGAGCGCCGTCACGACGACCGGCCCGGCGAGGATCGGCGCCATCAGGGCGATCGGCAGGCCCGCGAGATCCGCCGTCGCGGTGCCGCTGATGAACAGCGCGGGCAGCAGGACGAAGTAGCAGAGCCTCTCCGCGGGCGGCCAGAAGGCCGGCGCCAGGAACCTGCGCGCCCGGAGGGCGTAGCCGAGCGCGATCAGCCCGATGACCGGGCCGATCACCACGAGTGTCTGCAGGATCACGCGGCCCCACCCCCGGGAAGGACCGGGCCAGTCACCAGCCCTGGGCCGTGAGCCAGTCGGCGGCGAGCCGGGTCCACTGCTGGGCGGCGCCGGCGCTCTCGGCCAGCCCGAGGCCGTGCTCGCCCTCGGCGAACACGTGCAGGGCGTGCGGGACGAAGTGCGCGGCGAGCGCCTGCCCCAGCAGGTACGTGTGCTCTACGGGCACGGCGTCGTCCTCGGCGGTGTGCCAGATGAAGAACGGCGGGGCGTCGGCCGTCACGAGGCGGTCCAGGGAGGTGGCGGCGCGGAGCTCCCCGCCGGCGTCGGGCCCGAGCAGTTCGTCCTGCGAGCCGCGGTGCGTCGCGAGCTCCATCGACACCACGGGGTAGCAGAGGACGGCGGCGTCGACGCCCTCCACGGCGTCCGCCGACGCCGTCAGCGCCGCGTGACCGGCGAGGTGCCCGCCCGCGGAGAACCCGAGGAGGGCCAGCCGCTCGACGCCGGCGGCGCGGACGCGGCGGATCTCCTCACGGACGGCGTCGAGCGGGCCGGGGTGCCGGGTCTGCACCGGGTAGTAGAAGACACCGGCCGAGAGGCCGAGCGAGCGCAGCCGCTCAGCGATGACCTCGCTCTCGGTGTCGGACAGCATGCCGTAGCCGCCTCCGGGCAGGACGATGACGTGTGAGGACTCCATCCCTCCACCGTACTGGGCGGCACGCGCGGAACCACGCCCACCACGAGCATCCGATCGCGCACGTCCGGCCGGTGCGGACCAGCCGGGGCTGCGCACGCGGGCCGCCTGACGAAGAAAGCCCCTGGCCGAAGGGCCAGGGGCTTTTCGTAGAGCGGTCCGGACGTCGTGTCAGCCCTCGCACTCGGTGCAGTACTTGTCGCCGTTCTTCTCGCGTGCAAGCTGGCTGCGGTGGTGGACCAGGAAGCAGGACATGCAGGTGAACTCGTCCTCCTGCTGCGGGATGACCTGGATGAGGAGTTCCTCGTGGGAGAGGTCGGCCCCGGGGAGGTCGATCCCTTCGGCGGTCTCGCCGTCCTCGACATCGATCAACGCGGTCTGCGTGGTCGCGCTGCGCTGTGCCTGGATAGCCTCGAGGGACTCGTTGGCTGGCTGGTCTTCCGGACGGACGCGTGGTTCGTCGTAGTCGGTTGCCATGGGGGTAGATCTCCTTCTGTGGGCGGGAATACGCCCAGATGCCACTCTCAACCTCGGGGGAGGCGGAAGTATTCCATATACCGGGAGCAATATACCGGCTGGAACTGGAACTTTTCTCCACGCCCCGCTCGCCCGCCGCTCCGCGACCCGATGTGACGGACCGGGGCCGCGCGTGCTACACGCACCGGCCGGGCGCCGCCGTCGTAGGGTTGGTTCCGATCCCTTCCCCCGACGGCCCAGGAGCTTCCATGGCATTGGCAATCGACCTCAGCGGCAGGACGGCGCTCGTCACCGGGTCCACGCAGGGCATCGGGATGGCCATCGCGGCGGGTCTCGCGTCCGCGGGTGCCCGCGTGGGGGTGAACGGCCGCAGCGACAGCGGCGTCGTCCGTGCCATGGAGACCATCCGCCAGGACGTGCCCGACGCCGACCTCGTGGCCGTCGCGGCCGACGTCACCGCGGACCACGGCGTCGCCACGGCGCTCGGCATCCTGCCCGCCGTGGACATCCTCATCAACAACCTCGGGATCTTCGGTGCGCAGCCGGCGCTGGAGATCGACGACGCCGAGTGGCGCCGTTACTTCGAGGTCAACGTCCTCACTGCCATCCGCCTCACCCGCTCCTACCTGCCCGGCATGATCGATGCCGGCTGGGGCCGCGTCCAGTACATCGCGAGCGATTCCGCGGTCGCCATCCCCGCCGAGATGATCCACTACGGCGTGTCCAAGACGGCACTGCTGGGGGTCTCGCGCGGCTTCGCGAAGGAGGCCGGCGGCACGGGCGTGACGGTGAACTCGATCATCGCGGGCCCCACCCACACCGGCGGGGTCGAGGACTTCGTCTACCAGCTCGTGGACAAGGACCTCGAGTGGGAGGACGCGCAACGGCAGTTCATGAAGGACCACAGACCGCAGTCACTGCTGCAGCGCCTGATCGAGCCGCGCGAGATCGCGAACATGGTCACCTACCTCGCCTCCCCGCTCGCCTCGGCCACCACCGGCGCGGCGGTCCGCGTGGACGGCGGGTACGTGGACGCCATCCTCCCGTGAGCCGCACCGCGATCCTCACCCCGAACGGCGCGCTCGAGCCCGGTCCGCTGGCGGCGATCCTCGCGAACCACGCCATCCCCGGCTGCGAGATCGCCGGCTCGGGTGTGTCCGGCCGCACGCACACGCGCCTGCTTCCGACGCCTGCAGGCCCGCGCCGCGTCACCGTCACCGTCCGCTCCGACGACGTCGAGCTCACCGCGGACACGGACGACGACGGTGAGTTCGCGTACCTCGTGCGCACCACGCGGGCGTGGCTGGACCTCGACACGGACGTCGACGCCGTGGCCCGCGCGTTCGACGGCGACCCCCTCCTCGGCCCGCTCGTCCGCCGCCGCCCGGGCCTCCGTGCGGTCGGTTATCCGGAGGCCTTCGAGGCCGCGATCATGACGGTCCTCGGGCAGCAGGTGTCGGTGGCCGCGGGCGGCACGTTCGGCGGACGGCTCGTCGCCGCCTACGGGACGCCGACCGACGCCGGCCTCACGTTGTTCCCCACACCGCAGGCCATCGCCGCAGCTCCGCACGAGGAGTTGCGGGCCGCCGTCGGCGTGACCCGGACGCGGGCCGCGACGGTGCAGCACGTGGCGCGCGCCGTCGCCCGCGGCCTGACGCTCGACCCTGCGGGTGACCACGCGATGCTGCGGAAGGACCTGCTCGCCATCCCGGGGATCGGCCCGTGGTCCGCCGACTACCTGGCCGTGCGTGTCCTGCGGGACCCCGACGCGTTCACACCCGGCGATCTCGTGGCACGCCGCGCCATGGGCGGCCCGACCATCCGGGACGCCGAGCGGCTGTCGGAGGCGTGGCGGCCCTACCGTGCGTACGCCCTGTTCCACCTCTGGACCGCCGCCACCTACACCACCTACACGGGGGCCTAGGCCGGACGGGTCAGGCCGGGACCTTCCGGTCGCTGCGCAGTGCGATCTCCAGTTCGAAGCGCACCTTCGGGTCCTTCAGGTCGTCGCCGAACAGCTCGCGCAACTGCAGCACCCGGTAGCCGACCGTCTGCGCGTGGATGCCGAGCTCCTCGGCGATCGGGGCACGCTGACCCCAGTGCCGCAGCCAGGCCAGCAGCGTCTCCTCGAGCTTCTCGCGCTGGCTGTCGGGCAGGTCGGCCAGCGGGGCAAGCCTCCGGCGGGCCAGTTCCCCGACGGCCGAGGGTTCGGCCGCGAGGACCACCTCTGTCATGTGCTCGTCCGCCCAGACCGGAGGGTCTCCCGCGCCCTCGCGCGGTGGCAGCATCGAGGCGGCCAGCACCGCGAGGCGCAGCGATTGTGCCACGTGCTCGATCCCGCCTGCGGGCCCGATGGCCGCGCTCCTGCCCGTGAGGACGCGGTCGAGGTCGGGCCGCTGCCGTGATCCCCGGTCCGGCACCAGGGCGACGGCGTCGGTCTCACGTTCGATGACGATCGCTCCCGGCCCAAGCTGCAGACGGAGCCCCTGTGCGCGATCCAGCGGCAGGGTCACCACGGCTACCTGCGCAGGCACCGACCAGTCCGCGAGCGACGCCGCCTGCCGCAGCGCCGTCTCGTCCGCCCGGCCGAGCAGCAGCAGTTCCAGCAGTTCGGCGCGGCGCCGGTCCACGGCCCCGGCCCGCTCGGACTGCTCGAACGCGTAGGCCTCGGCGCTCACGGCGGAGAGTTCGTCGATGTAAGCCATGATCGACTCCCCGAGGTCCACCACGACGGCGGGGCCGAGGCCCTCCTCCATGGAGCGGCGTGACATCTCCCGGAACGTGACCCGTGCGCCCATCCGGTAGGCACCGAGCAGTGCATCCATGCTGCGTCCCTGCCGGACCTCGCCCCGGCCGAGGCCTGCAACGAGCTGGCGGCTCTGCTCCGACAGCGCGGGCAGGCTGGTGCCAGGCAGTTCGAGGAACCGCTCGAGGGCAGCGGCCACTCCGCGGCGCAGGCCGCGCCCGAAGTTCCCCTCGATGGGCCGGGCGTATGCGGGGACCAGTTGCGGCACCGCCTCGATGATGGCCTCGACGAGGTCCGGGGTGAGCGGCCTCAGCCGGTCGCTGACCTCAGGAGGGAGTGCGAGCCACGGCGGCTCCGGTGGCGCCGCCAGCATCTCGTCAGAACTCACGAAACCAACCCCAATCTATTTCGTCAAGATAATTCTTCTCCGTCAACTCTACGCTTGCAGCGCAGTGTTTTATCGGGAGAGGCTATATCGTTGGTTCAATGATCCGGTTTTCGAAGTTGGCGCGCGTAACCGCGGCGCTGACCACCCCGCTGACGGCGGAAGACTTCATGGCGCTCTTCAATCCCGTCTACTCCTCGCGCCAGCTCCGCGGCGTCGTGACGCGCGTGGTGCATGAGACCGCAGATTCCGCCACCATCTATTTCCGCCCCGGGAACGGCTGGCATGCGCACCAGGCCGGCCAGTGGGCGCGCATCGGCGTCGAGCTCGACGGCGTCCGCCAGTGGCGCTCCTACTCCCTGAGCAACGCGGCCGGGCATGACCCCGCCATCACCGTCAAGGACGCCGGAGCCGTGTCCCACGTGCTGGTCCGCGACACGAAGGCCGGCGACGTCCTGTTCCTCGCCCCGCCCCAGGGGGACTTCGTGCTCCCCGAGCACCCGCGCTCCCTGCTCATGCTCACCGCCGGCAGCGGCATCACGCCGGTCATGTCCATGATCCGCACGCTGATCCCGCGCAGGCCGGATGCCGACGTGGTGCTCATCAACTCCAACAGCACCCCTGAGAAGAGCGTGTTCCGTGAGGAGCTCGACGAACTCTCGGACCAGTTCCCCAACCTCACCGTCCGCCATTGGTTCACGAGCACTCGCGGCCGGCTGGAGTTCAAGGCCAAGGCCATCGCGGAACTCTGCCCCGACTGGCGCTCACGGGCCGCCTACGCGTGCGGGCCCGAAGGATTCCTCAACGACGCCGAGGACCTGTGGGAGCGCGAGGCCGCCCTGGAGCGATCGCGCACCGTGCCGGACGTCACCGCCGGAGCCGAGGCGCAGACCGCCCGCACCGGGACGCTCACGATCGAGCGGTTCAGCACCGACCTGACGGCGGGCGCCGGCCACGACGGCGGACTCGTCACTTTCGAACAGTCCGACCGGGAGGTGGAGGCCGACGGCGACACGCCTCTGCTCGACATCGGCGAGGACGCCGGTGTCCTCATGCCGAGCGGTTGCCGGATGGGCATCTGCCACAGCTGCCTGATCCCGCTGCGCGCCGGCCAGGTTCGCGACCTCCGCACCGGCGAACTGCACAACACCCCCGGCGAACTCATCCAGACCTGCGTCTCGGCTGCCGCCGGACCCGTGAACCTCGACCTTTAATCCCCCACCAGAGGAGTCCCCATGACCGACACCCTGACCCGCCCCGGTGCCCTCGCGGCCTCGGGCCACCCCCTGGTCCGCCCCGACGCCGCGAAGCACCTGACGGACGAGCAGGTCGAGGAGCTGGGCCGCGAGCTCGACGCCGTCCGCGACGACATCCTGGCCAAGCGCGGTGCTACCGACGCCGCGTACATCCGCCGCGTCATCAAGCTGCAGCGTTCCCTCGAGTTCGCCGGGCGCGGCACCCTCCTGTTCAGCAAGTACAAGCCGGCCTGGTTCGCCGGCACGGCCATGCTGAGCCTCGCCAAGATCCTCGAGAACATGGAGATCGGGCACAACGTGCTGCACGGCCAGTGGGACTGGATGCGCGATCCGGACATCCACTCCACCACCTGGGAGTGGGACTTCGTCACCCCGGCGCGCTCCTGGCAGCACACGCACAACGACCTGCACCACCGCTGGACCAACGTCATCGGCAAGGACAGGGACATCGGATACAACCTGCTCCGCATGGACCCCGACCAGCCGTGGAGGCCGTTCAACCTCGGCAACCCCCTGTACAACGCCATACTGGCGCCGGTCTTCGAGTGGGGCATCGCCCTGTACGACCTCGAGATCCCCGAGTACAAGGAGGGCCTCAAGTCCAAGGAGGCCATGAACCGCGACCTCAAGGCGGTGGGCGTCAAGGTGGTCAAGCAGTTCTCCAAGGACTACGCCGCCACGCCGGCCGTCGCGATGCTGACCGGTTCCGGCAAGCAGGCGCTGTACGGCACCCTTGCCGCCAACGCCATCCGCAACTTCTGGGCGCACGCCGTCATCTTCTGCGGCCACTTCCCCGACGGGACGGACACGTTCACGGAGGAGGAGGTCGACGGCGAGACGCGCGGTGACTGGTACGTCCGCCAGATGATCGGCTCGGCCAACATCTCCGGCTCGAAGCTCATGCACTTCCTCACAGGCAACCTGTCCCACCAGATCGAGCACCACTGCTTCCCGGACCTGCCGTCCAACCGGTACGCCGAGGTGGCGGTCAGGGTCCGCGAGATCTGCACCCGCTACAAGCTCCCCTACACCACGGGTCCCCTGCCCAAGCAGGTAGGCTCCACCTGGGCGAAGATCTTCAAGCTCGCCCTGCCGCCCCGCAAGGCGAGGACCGCGACGGTGTAGACCGCACAGGCACGAAGGCGCCGTCGTCCCTTTCGGGGACGGCGGCGCCTTCGTGTGTCCGTCAGGCGGCGGCGTCCTGCTCGGCGAGGACGGCGTCCACCTGCCCCAGGGCGCCCTTCAGCCCCTCCTCCATGCCCATCCCGACCATCTGGTCGAGCTGCTGGAGGGACTCGAACCCGGTCACCAGGGTCATGCGGGTACGGCCACCGAGTTCCTCGAGCGTGACGACGGCGTGTGTCCGGCCGAGCTCGTCCATCGGCTCACGGTTCTCGTTCGCGAAGCCGTCGTCGAACGAGAGGCGCGTGGGGGCGTCGATGCCGGTGATGGCCCACCAGCCGTGCGCCTTCTCGCCGTCGGGCCCGGTCATGTAGTACTCCGCGCGCCCGCCGACCGCGAAGTCATAGGTGTCGAACGTCGCGGGCCAGGTGGGCGGGCCCCACCACCGCTCGAGCTGCCGGGGATCCTCCCAGATCCGCCAGACCCGCCTCACGTCGGCGTCGAACTCGGCGACGATCCGGAAGTTGAGCTCCTGTGTGTCCTTGTCTGCGCTGATGACCGCCATGATGCTGCCTTCCTAGTTCCGATCCTCGTCTTCGGCGAGGATGTCCTCGATCCGGTCGACCCGCTGCCGCCAGATCCTCTCGTAGTCGTCGAGCAGGCGGCGGGCCCTCTGCACGCCGTCGACCTCTCCGCGCACGATCTGCTCCCGTCCGCGCTTCTCCTTGGTGACGAGTGATGCCCGCTCGAGCACTGCCACGTGCTTCTGCACGGCGGCGAAGCTCATGGCGTACTGCTCGGCGAGTCGGGACACCGAAGAATCGGCGACCAGGACGCGCGCCACGATGTCCCTCCGTGTCACGTCGGCGAGTGCCTGGAACAGGCGGCTCACCTCGTCCTCGTTCAACTTATCTACAACCATGTGGTTGTACGTTACGCCGGACGCAGGGAACCGTCAATGCCTCGGGGGCGTCCTCCGCGCCGGGACCGCAGGAACGACCGGGCACGGTGTCCCCAGGTGATCGTTGCTGCCGTCGCGACTCCGCGGCCGGGCGGAAGGTGAGCGTGACACCCGTTATGGCGGCCCTCCCGGGAGCCTGCAAGACTGGGCCCATGACCCGCGGAATCTATGTGAGCGCCATGACCAACGGCTCCGGCAAGGCCCTGATCTCCCTGGGCCTCGCCGACATGCTGCACCGGCACGCCGACCGCGTGGGCTTCTTCCGGCCCATCGTCGAGGGCAGCGACCCCGCCGAGGACCCGATGGTGGGCCTCATGCAGCGCGCCTTCAACCTCCCCGCGAGCCGCGCCCGCGGCGGCCTGACCCGGGCGGAGGCGCGCGCCCTGCTCGTGGCCGGCGACCGCGCCGAGATCGACGCGCGCTGCGTCGCGATCTACAGCGAGATCGCGGCGGAGTGCGACGTCGTCATCGTGGAGGGCACGGACCTCTCGGGCAACGACGCCGCGGTCGAGTTCGACCTCAACGCACGCCTCGCCAACAACCTCGGCGCCATGGTGCTCGCGGTCGTCAGCGCGAAGGACATGTCCGTGGACGAGGCCGCCGACGCCGTCGACGTGGCCCGCCGTGAACTCGACGCCGCCAAGGTGTCCCTCCTTGCGATGATGGTCAACCGTGCGGCGGACGACGCCGTCGCGGCCATCAGCGAGCACGTGCGACCGGGGAAGTCCGGGCGCCCCGTCTACGTGATCCCGGAGCTCGCCGAGATCTCCCAGCCCACCGTCGCCGAGGTGTCCCTCGCGCTCGGTGCCCGGCAGATCGCGGGCAACTCCAACCTCGAACGCGATGTTACGAGCATCCGCGTGGCCGCCATGAACGTGGGCAACTTCCTGCACCTGCTGAAGGACGGCGCCCTCGTGATCGTGCCCGGCGACCGTGCCGATGTGCACGTGGCGACCCTCGCGTCGTCGTTCTCCCCCGAGTTCCCCGTGCCGTCCGGCATGATGCTGACGGGCGGGCTCGCCCCCGAACCCAGCATCCTCGCCCTCCTCGCCCAGGCACCGTTCCCCGTCTTCGCGCTCGACGACGACACCTACACCGCGGCACGCCGCGTCAGCGAGGTGCGGGGGGAGATCGCGAGCGGACTGCGCCGCAAGGCCGCCGCAGCCCTCGGCGCCTGGTCGCGGCAGGTGGACGAGAACGAACTGCTCGAGCGCCTCGAACTCCCCCGACCCGTCAGCATGACCCCGCTGCGCTTCCTCCACGAGCTCATCCAGCGGGCACGGGCCGAGCGCCGGCACATCGTGCTCCCGGAGGGCGAGGACGTCCGCGTGCTGAAGGCCGCCGAGATCCTGCACCGCCGGGACGTCTGCGACCTCACGATCCTCGGCCCCGAGGCGAAGGTGCGGGAACTCGCTACCGGGCAGGGCATCGACCTCACCGGGATCACGCTGATCGATCCGGCCACCTCCGAGCTGCGCGACGAGTTCGCGGCCGAGTACGCCCGCCTCCGCGCGCACAAGAACGTCTCCATCGACCAGGCCGGCGAACGCATGCTTGAAGGGGCATACTTCGGGACCATGATGGTGCAGCTCGGGAGGGTGGACGGCATGGTCTCGGGGGCCGCCCACACCACGGCCAACACCATCCGTCCCGCGCTCGAATTCGTGAAGACGAAGGACGGCGCGAAAATCGTCTCCTCCGTGTTCCTCATGCTCCTCCAGGACCGCGTGCTCGTGTACGGGGACTGCGCCGTCAACCCGGACCCCGACGACGAGCAGCTGGCGGACATCGCCGTGGCCTCGGCGGAGACCGCGGCCCAGTTCGGCGTGGAACCGCGCATCGCCATGCTCTCCTACTCCACGGGCGAGTCGGGCACCGGTGGTGCTGTGGACGAGGTGCGCCGCGCCACGGAGATCGTCCGGCGGCAGCGGCCGGACCTCGCCGTGGAAGGACCCATCCAGTACGACGCGGCCGTCGACGCCTCGGTCGCGGCCTCCAAGCTCCCCGGCTCGACGGTGGCCGGGCAGGCGACGGTGTTCATCTTCCCGGACCTCAACACGGGCAACAACACCTACAAGGCCGTGCAGCAGTCGGCCGGCGCGGTCGCCGTCGGACCCGTGCTCCAGGGCCTCCGCAAACCGGTCAACGACCTCTCGCGCGGCTGCACCGTCGAGGACATCGTCAACACGGTCGCCATCACCGCCGTCCAGGCCCAGCAGCCCACCTCCTGACCACCTCCTGACCACCTCCTGACCACCTCCTGACCACCTCCTGACCGTCTCCCGCCTTCTCCCCGACAGGACCCCATGATCATCCTCGTCATCAATTCCGGTTCATCCTCGCTCAAGTACCAGGTCCGCGAGGGGGACGACGTCCTGGCGGAGGGGCTGGTGGAGCGCATCGGCGAGGCCGAGGTACCCGACCATGCGGCGGCCCTGGACCGCGTGGACGGCGAGGTCGCGGCGGCACTCGGAGACCGCACGATCGACGCCGTCGGGCACCGCGTGGTGCACGGCGGGGAACGCTTCAGCGAGCCCATGCTGATCGACAACGAGATCACCCGGGCCATCGAGCGCCTCAACCCGCTCGCACCCCTGCACAACCCCGCTGCCGTCACCGGTATCCGGGCCATCACCGAGAAGTGGCCGAGCATGCCGCAGGTGGCCGTGTTCGACACGGCGTTCCACCGGACCCTGCCCGAGCACGCCTGGCGGTACGCGGTTCCCGACGAGCTCTACCGGCGGTTCGGTATCCGCCGGTACGGCTTCCACGGCACGTCGCACGCCTACGTGGCGCGCGGCGCCGCGGGACTGCTCGGCGAGGACACCTTCACCGGGGTGATCGCGCACCTCGGCAACGGCGCCTCGGTCACGGCCGTGCGCGACGGCGAGAGCATCGACACGTCCATGGGCTTCACGCCCCTCGAGGGACTGGTCATGGGCACCCGGTCGGGCGACATCGACCCGTCGATCCTCCTGTTCCTGCTCCGCGAGGGCTACTCGGAGCAGGACCTGGACACGCTCCTCAACCGCAACAGCGGGCTCAGGGGCCTCGCCGGCACGAACGACATGCGCTCGGTGACCGAGGCCGCGGACGGCGGCGACCAGCGTTCGGGACTCGCCCTGGAGGTGGCCTCCTACCGCCTCGCGAAGTACGTGGGCGGGTACCACGTGGCGGTCGGCGGGGCACGCGCGCTCGTCTTCACCGCGGGTATCGGCGAGAACTCGGCCACCTTCCGCAGCGCCGTCGTTTCGAAGCTCGGTGCCCTCGGCCTCGAACTCGACGAGGAGAAGAACGGCGGACGCAGCAAGGAGGCCCGCTCCATCAGCACCGGGGCGTCGGCCTTTCCGGTCCTCGTGGTGCCCACCGACGAGGAGGCGGCGATCGCGGAGGCGACGGCCGCCGTCGTCGACGCCTCGTAGCGCACCGCTCGGGCAGACTGGAGCCATGACGATCCTCCGCATCGCCCTCCTGTTCGTGCTGGCCGCCGTCGCGGAGATCGGCGGGGCGTGGCTCATCTGGCAGGCCGTCCGTGAGGGGAGGCCCTGGTGGTGGGCGGGGCTGGGCATCATGGCGCTCGGCGCGTACGGGTTCGTGGCGACGCTGCAGCCGGACGCGCACTTCGGGCGGATCCTCGCCGCCTACGGCGGGATCTTCGTGGCGGGGTCGCTGGCCTGGGGGGTCCTCGTGGACGGCTTCCGGCCCGACCGCTGGGACGTGATCGGTTCGGCGGTCTGCCTGGTCGGCGTCGCGCTCATCATGTTCGTGCCGCGTCCGACGGCATGAGCCGCCCCTAAGCCGCCCCCAGCAGCCTCGCCAGGCCGGCTGCGAGCGCACCCACGGCGACGACGGCGAGGAACGGCGCCCGCAGCCACAGCGCGACGCCGGCGGCCACCAGGGCGACCACGCGGGCATCGACCACGAGCTGCTGACCCGACGCGAACGCATTGACGGCTGTCAGGGCGGCCAGCAGGCCGATGGTCAGGGACCCCGCGACGCGCAGCATCCGCGGGTTGTCGAGCAGCTTCGCGGGCACCAGGTAACCGGCGAACTTCGTGGCGACCGATACCGCGCACGCCAGCAGGATCCAGCCCCACAGGTTCATGCGTCGCCCCGCGGCGAGCGGGCAGGGCGGTCGGAGCCGGAAGGGTACGGCTCGACGTCGGGCTCCAGCCCTTCGGTGGCTGGCCCGAGACCCGCGAGCCCGAGGACCGCGGCCACGACGGCCGCGATGAGGATCGGGACTCCCGCGGGCACGAGCGGGACGGCGATGAGCGTCACCACTGCGCAGACGACGGCGATGGCGGCCGGTTCCTTCGTGCGGATCCGGGGCCAGAGCAGCCCGAGGAACGCGGCGACCGCCGCGCCGTCGAGCCCCCAGCGGGCGGGGTCGCCCATGGCGTTGCCCGCGAGCGCGCCGACGAGCGTGAAGAGGTTCCACAGCACGAACACGCCGATGCCGGCAGCCCAGAACCCGCGGCGCTGCTCGTCCGGGTCGGTCTGGCCCGTGGCCGTGGCCACGGACTCGTCGATGGTGAGGTGCGCGGCCGGCAGCTTCCGCCACCGGGTGGGGCGCAGCAGCACGTTGACCTGCATCCCGTAGACGCCGTTGCGGATGCCGAGCAGGGCGGCGGCGGACATCGCCGAGAACCCGCTCCCACCGCCGGCGATGACGCCGATGAATGCGAACTGCGACCCGCCGCTGAACAGGAGCAGGCTGAGCGCCACGGTCTGCAGCAGATCGAGGCCCGCGGCGACGGACAGCGCGCCGAACGAGAGCCCGTAGAGACCGGTCGCCACGGCGACCGAGAGGGCCACACGGACCGCCGGGGATTGGAGAAGCACCACCGGACAAGGCTAGGCGAGGCTGTCCTCGGCTTCCTATCTGTGACGAACCGGTGAATAGTAGGAAAGGAAAGCCTACTTACTACCCAGGGAGCAACACATGAAGGCAGTGACATGGCAGGGCAAGCGCAACATCAGCGTGGAGAACGTCCCCGACCCCACCATCCAGGAGCCGAGCGACGCGATCATCCGCATCACGTCGACCGCCATCTGCGGTTCCGACCTGCACCTCTACGAGGTCCTCGGCCCCTACATGCACAAGGGTGACATCCTCGGGCACGAGCCCATGGGCATTGTCGAGGAGGTCGGCGCGGGCGTGACCAACCTGAAGGTCGGCGACCGCGTCGTCGTGCCGTTCAACATCTCCTGCGGGTACTGCTTCATGTGCACCCGCGGGCTGCAGTCCCAGTGCGAGACCACCCAGGTGCACGAGAAGGGGTCCGGCGCGTCGCTCTTCGGCTTCTCGGAGCTGTACGGCTCCGTGCCCGGCGGGCAGGCCGAGTACCTGCGCGTGCCCTTCGCCGACTACGGGCCCGTCAAGGTCGGTACGGACCTGCCCGACGAGCGCTACCTCTACCTCTCGGACATCCTGCCCACGGCCTGGCAGGGCGTGCAGTACGCGGACGTCCCGGAGGGCGGCGTCCTCGCGGTCTACGGCCTCGGCCCCGTGGGCCAGTTCGCCGCGCGCATCGGCAAGTACCTCGGCCACCGGGTGATCGCCGTCGAGCCTGTCCCCGAGCGCCGCGCCATGGCCAAGCGCCACGGCATCGAGACCATCGACTTCACGAAGAACACCGCCGAGGAGCTCCGCAGCATGACCAACGGCCGCGGGCCGGACGCGATCGTGGACGCCGTCGGCATGGAGGCGCACGGTTCCCCCGTCGGTGCCTTCGCGCAGAACGCCGTCGGCATCCTGCCGGACAAGGTCGCCCAGAAGGTCATGGAGACCGGCGGCAGCGACCGCGTGGCGGTCCTCCACTCGGCGATGGACGCCGTCCGTCGCGGCGGCACGGTCTCCCTCAGCGGCGTGTACGGGGGATCAGCGACGCCCATGCCCCTGATGAGCATGTTCGACAAGCAGGTCCAGTTCCGCATGGGCCAGTGCAACGTGCGCCGCTGGACCGACGAGCTGCTGCCGGTCGTCGAGGAGCCCTCGGACCCGCTGGGCGTCACGGACCTCATGACGCACGAGGTCTCGATCGACGAGGCCCCGGCCGCCTACAAGAACTTCCAGAAGAAGACGGACGGCACCATCAAGGTGGTCCTGAAGCCGCAGGGCGTCACGGTCTAGCAGCAGCAACAGCCCCGGGACGACGGCGGGAGCCCGGCCATGCGGCCGGGCTCCCGGTGCGTCCGGCCGCGGTGACCGGCGGCTGCCACTCCCGCTACTCCCGCGCGATCAACTCGTGTGTAGTCGCCTCGCCGCGGGCCAACTGCAGCGCATCGGCAGCACGCACGAGGGCGAGGTGCGAGAAGGCCTGCGGGAAGTTGCCCGCCATGCGCCCGTTCTCGGCGTCGTACTCCTCCGAGAGCAGTCCCAGCTCGTTGGAATACCCGACGAGCTGGTCCATGAGGCGGGTCGCATCGTCGAGCCGGCCGCCGTGCGCGTACTGCTCCACGAGCCAGAAGGAGCACGCGAGGAACGGGTGCTCGCCGGGTTCCAGGCCGTCGTCGGACTCGCCCGTCCGGTACCGCAGCAGCAGGCCCTGGGGATTCAGCAGATGCTGCTCGATCCGCTCGACGGTGCCCAGCATCATCGGGTCGTCGTAGTCGATGAAACCCACCTGCGGGAGCTGCAGCAGGGAGGCGTCGACCTCCGTGCCGTCGTAGACCTGCGTGAACGAGTTGAGTTCCCGATCGAACCCGTGCTCGAGGATCTCGGTGCGCAGCCCGTCCCGCAGTCCGATCCAGTGATCCAGCGGACCCGGGAGGCCGTGGTCCCGCACTGCGCGGACGGCGCAGTCGAACGCCGCCCACATCATGACGCGGGAGTGCGTGAAGTACTGCAGGTCGCCACGCATCTCCCAGATGCCGTGGTCCCGGTCATCCAGGTGCTTCTCCGCGAAGCCCAGCAGGGCCCGCTGGAGCGGCCAGGAGAAGCTGTCCTCGGTGACGCCGTGGCCGCGCAGCTTCTCCAGAGCCACCATGACCTCGCCGACCACGTCCGCCTGGTACTGATCCACCGCGCCGTTGCCGACGCGCACGGGTACCGAGTCGGCGTAGCCCGGCAGATGGCCGAGCTCGCGTTCCGGCAGGTGGCGCTCCCCGGCGAGCCCGTACATGATCTGCAGGTCCTCGGGGTCACCCGCGACCGCCCGCAGCAGCCAGTTCCGCCACTCCAGTGCCTCCTCGGCGAAGCCGTGCGTCATCATCGCCTCGAGCGTCAGTGCGGCGTCGCGCAGCCAGCAGAACCGGTAGTCCCAGTTGCGTGCGCCGCCGAACTGCTCGGGCAGGGACGTCGTGGGAGCCGCGACGATCCCGCCTGTGTCCTCGTGGGTGAGCGCCCGCAGCACGAGCAGCGAGCGCCGCACGGCGTCGGTGTGCCAGCCGTCGTCGACACAGTTGGAGGCCCAGGCGCGCCAGTAGCTGATGGTGGAGTCGAGGGCGTCGTCGACGTCGAGCGGGGCAGGGGTGTCCCGGTGCGACGGGTACCAGAGCATCTCCAGGTCGACGACGGCGCCCTCCCTCACCTCGAAGGTGCCTTCGTGACGGTGGTCCGTGGCCCGCAGCCGGGGTCCGCGCAGCGCCAGCGCGTCCGGTCCCGCGATGGCGAGGAGCGTCGGGACGCCGTCCTGCGTGCCCTGGGTGACCCACGGGACCACGTCGCCGTAGCCGAACCGGATCTCCAGCTCCTGACGGATGGTGACCGTGCCCCGCAGGCCCTGGATACGGCGCACCACGTTCGCGCGGCGGTCGGTGAGCGGCATGAAGTCCGTGACGAGCACCTCGCCGTCGGCGGTCCTCCAGTGGGTCTGGAGGACGAAGGTCGAGTCGATGTAGCTGCGATCCACCACCTCGGCCGTCGGGTCCACGGGTGCGACGACCCACCGGCCGTGCCCCGGCGTACCCAGCAGGGCCGCGAACACCGAGTCGGAGTCGAAGCGGGGGAAGCAGAGCCAGTCCACGCTGCCGCGTCGTGAGACCAGTGCACCGGTATGGAGATCGGAGAGGAGCGCGTAATCCTCGATGGGCGATTGCATCTCTCCACTCAACCACAGCGGCCCGGGGAGTTCGTGCGCCTACTGCCTGTTGCCCTCGAGCGCGAGCCGGATGCGCGCCGGATAGTCGGAGGTCATCTCCTGCACGCCGAGGTCCGCGAGGAACAGGGCGTCCTCCTCGGAGTTCACCGTCCAGGCCCGCACACGCATGCCCTCCTGGATCCACCGCCGCACCCGCTCCGGGTGGTCGCGCACGTACTCGACGCCCGGCCCCGCGACGCCCACCTCATGCGCGTCGATCAGCTCCTCGCCCTCCTTCAGCGCACGCTGTAGCACAGCGATCAGCGCACCCTCGACGATCGAACCGAAGCGCAGGGCATCACGGACCTCCTGGGGTTCGACGTCCGCGACCAGCTGGCAGAGCATGTGGTGCGGGGCCGACTCCGCGAGCTGCCGCATGGAGTCGGGGTTGAAGCTCATGAAGCTGATCTCGATGCCGCCGAGCATCGAGGTCTCCGGGTCCCATCCCTCGTCCATGAGGAAGGCGATCAGGGCATCCTCCAGGCGCAGCCCGAAAGGGCTCGGGTGTTTCAGCTCGATGGCGAGGCGGATCGGGCGTCCGGCGTCGTGCAGCAGGTCCAGCAGGTCGGCGAGGGTGAGGAACTGCTCGTCCGCGCCGCCGAAGGCGGACGGGATGCCCACGCCCTTCCAGGCGGCGATGTCGAGCATCCGCAGCTCGGCCACGGTGTGGTCCGCGACGTCGCCGGATCCGTTCGTGGTGCGGTCCAGGGTGGTGTCGTGGATGCAGACCAGCTGCCCGTCCCGGCTGAGGTGTATGTCGCACTCAACACCGTCGACTCCGTCCGTGAGGGCCTGGAGGTAGGCAGCGCGCGTGTGCTCGGCGTAGGTGCCGCTGCTGCCGCGGTGGGCGAAGATCACAGGGGGCACGGGCGATGCCTTTCCGTCGTGGCTGGTGTGCCTATCACGGTACGTGAACCCACCAGCCGCGTTCCATCGGGCCACCGCGCTCCTCCGAGGCGGACGGCGGCCTCGCTAGACTCGGAGCGTGAATGCTCAGATGACCGGTGCCGACGCCGAGCGGGCCGACGCCCTCCGCCGCATGAAACTGCTGGCAACAGGGCTGCTCGCGGTGATGGCCGCCATCTTCCTGGTGGCCTTCGCCCTGCAGGACACGTACCCGTGGCTCGAATACGTGCGGGCTGCCGCCGAGGGCGGCATGGTGGGCGCCCTCGCGGACTGGTTCGCCGTCACGGCCCTCTTCAAGCATCCGATGGGGCTGAGGATCCCGCACACCGCGATCATCCCGCGCAAGAAGGACCAGATCGGGGAGTCGCTCGGACAGTTCGTGGAGGAGAACTTCCTGTCCGAGGACGTGGTGCGCGCGAAGCTCGACTCCGCGCGGATCGCCCAGAAGGCGGGTGCGTGGCTCGAGAAGCCCGAGAGCGCGGACCGCGTGGCCGTCGAGGGTGCGGCCCTGATCCGCGGCATGTTCACCGTGCTCAACGACGACGCCGTGCAGGGCGTGATCGAGTCCATGGTCCGCAAGCACCTGCTCGAGCCGCCGTGGGGCCCGCCGATCGGCAGCATCGCCGAGCGCGTGTTCGCCGAAGGGCACCACCACCGGCTCGTGGACCTCCTCGTGGACCGTGCAGGCGACTGGGTGGACGCCAATTACGCGGTGGTCACGCGCGTGGTGGCGCAGCGCTCCCCCACCTGGGTGCCGCGGCTCGTCGACGGCGTGGTCGGGGACCGCGTACATGCCGAACTGTCGAAGTTCATCCGTGCCGTGCAGGACGATCCGCGGCACGACGTGCGCCTCGCCATCGACAAGTACCTCCGGGACCTCGCACAGGACCTCCAGCACAAGCCCGAGACGATCGCGAAGGCGGAGGAGATCAAGGGGCAGCTGCTCGACGACCCGCGCGTCCGCGACCTCACCGCCCGCACCTGGGCCACCATCAAGAACGCCCTGCTCGAAGCCGTCAACGACCCGGAGAGCGAACTGACGTCCAAGTTCAAGACCGCCGTCCGGGACTTCGGCTCCCGCCTGACGAGCGACGCCGAGCTGGCCGGGAAGGTGAACCGCTGGATCGCCGACGGCGCCTCGTACGCGGTGCGCACCTATCGCAGCGAGATCGCCGGGGTCATCTCCGAGACCGTGGGCCGCTGGGACGCCGAGGAGACGTCCCGCAAGATCGAACTGCAGATCGGCAAGGACCTGCAGTTCATCAGGATCAACGGCACCGTGGTCGGCTCACTGGCCGGCCTGCTGATCTTCGCGCTCGCGAACGCGATCTTCGGTTAGGCCCTCTTCTGCCGCGACCCGGGATCGGGAAGCTGCAGCACCTCGGCCAGCTCGCCGGAGATGGTCTGCGGCAACGGCCCGAACGCCTCACGCGTGGTCTTGATGACGCCCTTGCCCATGAGGTGGTTGCCGGTGCCGCCGATCACCGCGCCGGCCCCGAACGGCAGGGCTCGCCCGAGCATGAAACCACCCTGCTTGGCCAGGATCTTCTTGAGGAAGCGCCGCTGGATGGATCCGGTGACGGTCTTCACGACCGAGCTCGGCGCCGACTTGTTCACGAGCTGTCCCCAGTACTGGGGCGCACCCTGCCCGGTGGAAGCGCCGAGGATGGAGCGGATCAGGGCGGTGCCCTCCTCGCCCATGAGGATGGCCATCACCATCGCGCGGGACCGCTCGGGGTCCTCGGTGTTGACACCGTGCAGCTCGGCGATGGATTCGGCGTACAGCGCCGTGGCCTCGAGGAACCCGACCGTCGCGGCGGCGGAGAGCCCGAGGGACGCCATGGTGCCGACGGCGGGGACGGCAGCGGTGGCGCCGACGGCGGCACCTGCCAGCGTCGTCGCGCGCAGGTAGTCGCGCTCGAGCAGACGTGCGAGTTCGGCGGGGGAGGCTCCCGGACTGCCGCGGCGCAGGCGGTTCAGGTTAGAGAGGATCAGCGGCCGCTGCACGTCGAGAGCCCGTTCGATGCCGCGGAGGATGGCGGGCTTCGGGTTACCGTCCTTGTCGAACAGCGTCCCATTGGCAGCCTTTACGGCTGGATTCTCCTTGTTTCGGCCAAACATCATGGTCCTTCCGCAGGTGGATCGGCATGCCCCTGACAACGAGTCTAGGTGTGGCGTGCCGTGTCGGGTGGGGGTTCTGCTGGTGGCGCATCGCCCCGGGAGGTCGATGGAACAGGAGAGGGCGCCACCGTGATCGGTGACGCCCTCCATCGGCTGTTCCCCAAGGTTCAGCCGGCACTGCGGAAAATCAGACGCGCGAGCCCTTGCGGCCGGTGATGAGGCCGTAGATGAAGAGGACGATCAGTGCGCCGATGACGGCGAACAGGATGGACATCAGCGAGAATGTGCCGCCGAGGTCGACGCCGAGGATGCTTCCGCCGATGAAGCCGCCCAGGAATGCGCCGACGACGCCGAGCAGCATGGTGACGATGATCCCGCCGCCCTGCTTACCGGGCATGATCAGCTTGGCGAGGGCGCCGGCGATAAGGCCGAGGATGAGGAATCCGATGAAACTCATGTGGTGCTCCTTGAGTGATGAGGCACCCATCCGGGGACGGGATGCTGTCGAGTAATACGGTGCATCGAAGTGCAACTGGCTGCAACTGTACTTCATCAGCATGCTTAGGGTGCAATCCTAGCACCGCACTAATCCTGCTTAGCAAGGCGTTGCGGTGAATCTTTCCCGAACTGTTGCGACATGATCCGACCCGGCGCGCTGCCGGTACAGCCGCGGTTTTGCAACGAATCAGCCGTATGATGAGCGCAAGCGGGCCGCCCCGGGAGTAAGCGGCGAAGACAGTGAAACCGCTGGGGAATTCTCTCGAATCTGCCACCTAAGCCACACCGGAGGAATATTTCAAATGCGTATCGGTTCATCGATTTTTCTTATTGCACTGGGGGCAATTCTTGCTTTCGCCATTCAGGCGCAGGTCAGCTTCGTGGACATCACGCTCGTGGGCTACATCCTGATGGCCGTCGGCGTGATCGGCCTCATCGCCTCCCTGCTGCTGGCCGCGCCACGCCGACAGAACCGGGTGTCGGAGTCGCGATCCCTCGTCGATCCCGCCACCGGGGAGACTGTCACGCGCCGCGAGACGCGCGACACGGGCCTCTAGCACCACGCACAGCACCAGGCACAGCACCAGCTGAGTCGACCGAAGGGCCGGAGCCATGCTCCGGCCCTTCGTCATCTGCGCTTGTTTTTGATCGTTCCCCTTTTGTGCTTGACGTCACACCCAAAGCGGGGCTAGAGTCACTCAAACAAAGATAAAGCCACATGCTGCGGCCCCGCAGCAGCAGACAACGGAGTCGCCATGTTCGCGGAAGAGCGCTACCGGCAGATCAGCAGCCTCGTCTCCGCCGATGGGCGCGTCACGGTGGCAGGCCTCTCGTCCCGCTTCGGCATCACCAAGGAGACCGTCCGCCGGGACCTCGCACTGCTCGAGAACGACGGCGTGCTGCGCCGGGTACACGGAGGCGCGATCGCCGGCAGCGGCGCCACCACCCACGAACCGAGCCTCATCAGCCGCTCGGGACAGCATTCCCCGGAGAAGAGGCGCATCGCCGAGGCCGCACTCGCCCTCGCCCCCGAGACCGGGGCCGTGGTCCTCGACGCCGGCAGCACCACGGGCGGCCTGGCCGACCTGCTCGTCGACGAGGCACGACCGGGGCTCGCCGTGGTGACCCACTCCGTCCCCATCGCGGCGCTCGTCTCCGGTGCGGGCCTGAGCGTCGAACTCGTGGGCGGTCGGGTGCGGGCCCTCACGAGCGCGGCCGTGGGAAGCAGCACCGTGGCGCACTTCGCCCGCCTGCGCGCCGACATCGCCTTCATCGGCGCCAATGGCATCAGCGCGGGCTTCGGCCTCAGCACGCCCGACGTCGACGAGGCAGCGGTGAAGACCGCCATCGTCCGCTCGGCCCGCCGCGTGGTGCTCCTCGCCGACGCGTCCAAGTTCGACGAGGAAACCCTGATCAGCTTCGCCCCCCTGGAGGAAATCGATGCACTCATCACCGACCGCGCACCGCGCAACGCCCTCGCAGCTGCCCTCGCCGACGCCGATGTGGAGGTGATCGTGGCATGATCCTGACCCTCACCGCGAACCCCAGCATCGATCGCACCGTCGCCGTCGGCGCGCCGCTCGCCCGCGGCGCCGTGCAGCGTGCCACGCACGTGGTGCAGGAGGCGGGCGGCAAGGGCGTGAACGTGAGTCGCGCGCTCGCCATGTCCGGCACCCGCACCCTCGCCGTCCTCCCGGGCGACGACGACGACCCCGTGCTCACAGGCCTGCGCTCCGTCTCCGTCCCGTTCCGCAACCTGCCGATCGGCGCGGCCCTCCGCATCAATACGGCCATCACCGAACCCGACGGCACCACGACGAAGATCAACGAGCCCGGCCCCGAGCTCTCCGCGGAGCACCTCGAGGACCTCCTCGCCGTCGTCGTCGCCGAGAGTGACGGCGCGGACTGGCTGGTCCTCGCCGGATCCCTGCCCCCGGGGATCCCCCCGACGTTCTACACCCGCGTCACCGCGGCCGTCCGTGCCACCTACGGATCAGCCGCGCCACGCGTGGCGATCGATTCCTCCGGCGAACCCCTCATCGAGGCGGCCGCCGGCGTCCCGGCGCCGGACCTGCTGAAACCCAATGCCGAGGAGCTCAGCGAACTCACCGGCATCGGTACCGGCGACGAGCTGGAGCAGGACTTCGAACTGGCCGCCAAGGCCTGCGCGGTGCTGATCACCGCGGGGGTCGGAGCGGTTCTGGCGACCCTTGGTTCCAAGGGCGCCCTGCTCGTGACGAACGCGGGAGCCTGGCATGCCGTGCACCCGCCCGTCACGGCGCGCTCCACGGTCGGCGCGGGAGACTCCGCGCTGGCCGGCTACCTGCTGGCGCACAGTGCAGGCGAACTCCCCGAGAACTGCCTGCGCCAGGCCGTCGCCCACGGATCGGCAGCCGCCGCCCTACCCGGCTCCACCGTTCCTTCCCTCGACCAGACGACGCCCGGCGTCGTCGTGGTCACCCCCCTCATGGTCACGCTGCCCGTGATCGAACCGAGCGCTACGGGGCCCGCCGCAGGGTCCCTCGCACAGGAGGAAGTCTGATGTCCGATCTCATCACTCCGGAGCTTGTGACTCTGGACAAGGACCTGGGGACCGAACGGTCCTCGGTGATCCGCTACCTCGCGGAACAGGTCGCCGCGCAGGGCCGCTCCACGGAGGTCGACGGCCTGTACGCCGACGCCCTCGCCCGTGAGAACAAGACCTCGACGGGTGTTCCCGGAGGCATCGCCATCCCGCACTGCCGCTCCACGGCGGTCTCCGAAGCCACCCTCGCCATGGCCCGCCTCGCGCCGCCCGTGGACTTCGGTGCGAAGGACGGCCCGGCGGACCTCGTCTTCTTCATCGCAGCACCCGACGGAGCCGACCAGGAGCACCTCAAGCTGCTGTCGAAGCTCGCGCGATCGCTGATCAAGAAGGACTTCACCGCCTCCCTGCGCGCCGCCCGGACGCCGGCCGACGTCGTCGCCCTCGTCAACGGCGCGCTGGGCCTCGGAGACACCCCGACGACGGCGCCGGAATCAGCCGGCGCCGGAGCCCACGCCGCCGGCGCGGCCGGTGCCGTCGGGACTGCCGGCGCCGGGACACGTGCCAGCGAGGCCGCCGCGACGCTCGGCACCTCGCCTGGCGGGACCGACACCACCGGACCCGCCGTCGAGCACGGCCCGTCCACGGACACCAAGGTGCGGCGCCTCGTCGCCGTCACCGCCTGCCCCACCGGGATCGCCCACACCTACATGGCGGCCGACTCCCTGGTCGCGGCAGCCAAGGAGCGCGGGATCGACCTCCAGGTCGAGACGCAGGGCTCCTCCGGCGCCACTCCCCTGGACCCGGCCGTCATCGCGGCGGCCGACGCCGTCATCTTCGCCGTCGACGTGGACGTCCGCGACAAGCAGCGCTTCGCGGGTCTCCCCGTGATCAGCGCGCCCGTCAAGCGCGGCATCGACGAGCCGGGTGAGATGGTCGAGGAGGCGGTCGCCGCTGCTCAGAACCCCAACGCCCGCAGGGTCGCCGGCACCGCCGGCGGCGAGCGGACGGACGACGAAAGCGGCCGGGACGGCATCGGCAGCACCCTCAAGCGCGCGCTCCTCACCGGCGTCAGCTACATGATCCCGTTCGTCGCAGGAGGCGGCCTTCTGATCGCCCTCGGCTTCCTGCTCGGCGGGTACCTCATCACCGAGACCGCCGATACCGTGGTCCTCGAGAACAGCCTCGTGAACCTGCCGGCCGGAGGGCTCGGTGAGTACCTCGGGGCCGTGGCCTTCAAGATCGGCCAGCTGTCCCTCGGCTTCCTGGTTCCCGCCCTCGCCGGCTACATCGCGTACGCGCTGGCCGACCGGCCGGGCATCGCACCCGGCTTCGTCGCCGGCGCCGTAGCGGGGTTCATGGGCGCGGGCTTCCTCGGCGGTATCGTCGGCGGCCTGCTCGCCGGGTACGTCGCCATGATGATCGGTCGACTCTCGGTGCCGCGTTGGCTGCGGAGCCTCATGCCCGTGGTGATCATCCCGCTCGTGGCGTCCATCGTGGCGTCCGGTCTGATGTTCCTCGTCCTCGGCGGCCCCATCGCCGCGATCACCGTGGGGCTCAACGACTGGCTGTCCGGCCTGACCGGCACGGCGGCCGTGGGACTCGGCGCCATCCTCGGCTTCATGATGGCCATCGACCTCGGCGGACCCGTCAACAAGGTCGCCTACTCCTTCGCCGTCGCCGGCCTCGGCGCCGGGTCACTCGACAATCCCGCCCCCCTGCAGATCATGGCCGCGGTGATGGCGGCCGGCATGGTCCCGCCGCTCGCCATGGCCCTGGCCACCCTGATCGACCGCAACCGCTTCACCCAGCCCGAGCGCGAGAACGGGAAGGCCGCCTGGCTGCTGGGCGCGGCCTTCATCTCCGAGGGCGCCATCCCGTTCGCGGCAGCGGATCCGCTGCGCGTCATCCCGGCGTCCATCCTGGGCTCCGCGGTCACCGGCGCGATCGTCATGGGGACCGGCGTCACCTCGCAGGCCCCCCACGGCGGACTCTTCGTCTTCTTCGCCATCGGGAACTTCGTGATGTTCCTGGTCGCGATCCTGGTGGGGACGGTCATCTCGGCACTGACCGTCATCGCCCTGAAGCGGTACGCCACCAGCAAGAAGAAGACCGCCGTCGCCGAGCCGGTTGCAGCCTGACCCCCGGTCCGGTTGGCTGTACCTGAACCCATCCACGAACAAGGAGCACATCATGGCAGAACGCAAGGCAACCGTCGCGAGTCGCGTGGGACTGCACGCCCGTCCGGCCTCCATCTTCGCGGAGGCCGCCGGTGAACTCCCCCTCGAGGTCACCATCGCCATGGACGGCGAGCCCGCCGAGGAGGCGATGGACGCCTCGAGCATCCTGTCCCTCATGAGTCTCGGCGCCTCGCACGGCGACGTGATCGTGCTGCGTGCCGAGGGCGACGGCGCCGAGGACGCACTCGAAGCGCTGGCACGCATCATCGAGACGGACCACGACGCCGAGTAGCTCCGACCAGGCCACTCCAGGAAAGGGCGCCATCCCCCGCGAGTTCGCGGCGGGTGGCGCCCTTCGGCGTCCGGGGCCGGTGCTGTCCGAGTGCTGTCCGAGTGCTTAAGAACAAATAGGTGGGTCCACCCGTTCTAATGGACACACCTATCTGCCGGGTAACAATCCGCTGACCCCCCACGGAAAGCGGCAGTTACATAATCATTATTTTTACACACGATCATGAAACCGTGAATGCACGAAGGACACGATTGTGTCTCGTTTATTGCGTAGGGTAAGTATCCGGACCGAGGGAGGTGCGGACGCCTAGGCGAGCCGGTTCGCGCCCGTCCGGCGCCTTCTGCCGAGGATGTGACTGAGCCAGATCAGGAACAGTCCCAGCACGGTGAGCAGGATGGCCGAGAACGGCAGGAGGTAGTCCCAGGCCATCAGGTCGACGGCGGTCAGCCGCAGCAGCACGAACACCACCACGAGCAAGAAGCCGCCGGCGAGGAGTGCGCACGCCACGCGGTGGATGGTGCGTGCCCGTCGATCGACCGCCGAGGCGATCGCGGGGATCACCAGGCAACCGGCCACGTAGCCGGGATAGAGGCGGCCCACCGTGGCGTACTGCTGAACCGTGTCCTGGTCCGCGAACGCGATCAGGGCTGTGGAACTGCCGGGCAGCTCGCTGGCCACGAAGAAGTACAGCGTCGCCGCGACGGTCACCGCGAGGACCGCGACGCCGAAGGGCCCGACGATGAGCCGGCGGGCGAGGGGGGAATCGAAGGCCGCCGCCATGCGGATGCCGAGCAGCACGAACACGGTGTACAGGGTGAGCCGGAGGATCAGGTTCGCGAGATTGACCGCTCCCAGGTAACCGTCGACGGCCTCGTAGATCGGCGCGATCGACAGGCCGACGGCGAGGGTCAGCAGCACCAGGGCGATGAAGACCGTCCGCCCGTGCCCCCTCCGCGCGCCGGGGACCCGCACCGCCGCGCCGAGAGCACACAGTCCGAGCGCGAGCCACTGGATGGTCGTGGTGGTCATCCGAGGTTCTCCCACATCGCGCGATCCTTGCCGTCGTCGAGCTCAGCCCGCCGGAGCTGCTTGCCGAGCACGTCCAGCCGGTCCCGTGCGAGGAAGACGAGGTCCAGATCGCTGAGGGCGCACAGTGCCCGGGCGCGGCCGTCCTCCGGCCACCCGCCCTCCGCCTGGGTGAGCAGCCCCGTCACCACGAGGCCGCTGGTCAGTGACACCCCCGCGAGGCGTGCGGCCTGCACCGCGATCTCCGGGGCGAGGCGGCCCGCCGTGAGCTGCGCGGAGAGGTTCTGCCGGGCCACGCCGGTGCTCAGCGCGAGCTGCTGACGGAGGTCCCCGGGATCGATCGCCTCGATCCACGCGCGGACCGAACTGCGGTGCGGGAACGGCGCGAGACGCAGCTGGACATCGGTGCAGGGGGGCTCGCTGTCCTCACTGCGGGCCACGAGGAGGCGCAGGATGTCGGTGTGCGAGACCTGGCTGACGAGTTCGGCGTCCGTGGGCAGCGTGGTGCCGCGCTCAAGATCCTCGAAGCCCTCGAACAGGGCGAGCGCGCCGACGGGCGACTGGTCGTACCCGCGGGCGACAGCGACGATGGTGGGCACCGACACCTTGCCGCGGACCAGCTGCTGGGCGAGGGTGGACCGTTTGATGCCGGCGATCCTGCAGAGATCGGCCAGCGTGTCCTGCGGAGCGATTCGGGAACGCCACAGCTGAAAAGCTTTGGCTGTGACGGCCATCATCACCTTTCGATTGGACTTTTCGGGCTCGCGTAGAAGTATACTGAGATTGCTGGCTCCGATTTCTGCGATTCCCCCATACGCAGAACTCGGAGCCAGCTCCAATTAAGCCGGTTATCACCGGCAGCCGGACGACCGGTATCGGAAAGTGCCTACCAGCGCACTTTCTTCTCCTTCTTTCCCTGCTTGCTGCTCTCGTGCGCCGCCTTGACATGCGCGGCCCCTGAGGCGGCCGTCGGATTGGCTGCGTGATTCTTCTTCGCGAGCGCGAGTTGTGCACGCGGGTCGTCCTGAAGCCTGCGGCCCTGCGGCTGCTTCGGCGGTGTGCCGTTCTCGACCGCGTTATCAGCGGGCTGGTTCCCTGCAGGCTGCGGGCCGGGCTGGGACTGCTTCTTCTGGGGTGTGCTGGTCATGGTGTTCCTTTCTGGTGGCTGCGCCCACGGAACGCGCCCGACCGGGCACTACGACGCGCGGGAAGACCTGCGACGGGAGTGCCGGGAAGGATCGGACAGCTTCAGCAGGCGCCCTTGGAGAATGTCATCGACAAGTGGCGCTGAGCACGGCGAAAGCCGGCTCGCTTACTGAAACAGGATCGTCCTCATGGACTCGACCGTACACCCGGGCCCGCGGCCCGACAAGGTCAGCGTTGCCGGGCGCCGTTCAGGATGACGTCGACGTGGACCAGCCTGTGGTCGCTGGTGGGGAAGGGGAAGATCCCCGTCAGCTCGGAACCCGGCGTGCCTGCTCGAGGCCAGAACACGCCGGAGCCGGTCACCTTCAGGTTGCGGGACGGCAGCACGTAGTCGACGCGGAGGTTCCCCCCGATCCTGTCCTCGAAGTCGGCGGTGTCGTATGCCGGATCGCCGTCGTGGTCGGCGTTCGCGCCCCCTTGCAGGGCGGATGCCTCGACGGCGCCCTGCGACGCAGGCAGGGGATCCTGGACGAGCCGGTTCTCCAGCAGCCGTCCGATCGAGCCCGGTAGGGAATCCCCGTCGAGCGGGTCGCTGTTCTGGTCGCCCATCACGACGAAGCGTTCGCCGCGGCGGAGGCCGCCTGACCCGCCGTCGTCGTCGTAGATGTAGGAGGCCCCGGCCCCACCCGTGACGTAGTCCGACCAGAAGCGGATCTCGTCGCTGTTGCGCCGGCCGTTGCGGTCCTCGGGGCCGTCGAAGACGGGAGGAGTGGGATGGCTGGCAAGGACGTGGACCGTCCGGCCGCCGATGCTCACGGGGACGTCCCAGTGGGATTTGCTGGAGAGCGGCAGGATGGCGAGCTCGTCCTCGGAGTACCAGTCGTCCCGCATGCCCGTGGCGGGATTGGCGGGCAGGAGTGCGCCTGGCATGTCCTTCCACAGGAAGTTCCGGAACGTCCGCACCGACTCCGTCTCGATGGGGTACCTGGAGTAGATGACCATCCCGTACTGGCCCTCGAACGCGCCGAAGCCGAGGGCGTCGTCCGGCCCGCCGACGCTGCCGTCGTTGTTCAGGTCGAACCCGCTGGGGACCCCCGTGTTGGACGGCGCGGTGTAGACGTACGGGTAGTCCAGGGGAGCCTTGCCGTTCTGGCTGACGCGGAGGTAGTTCTCGTTGAACAGGTCGGCGGCCCGGTTACCCGGGACGTAGTCGAACTCGTTGAGGAGGACGACGTCGGGCTGGTTGATCTGGATCACCTCGGCGATGGCCCGGGCCTGGGCGTTGCCCGGGGTGCCGAGGTCGCGGACCAGTTCGCCCGGTGCGAGCCTGTTGAGGCTCGCGTTGTAGGTCGCGAAGCGGACCTCCTGCCGGTTCCCCGACCTGCTGTCGAGGGCCGCGCTCCGGGAGTCGCCAGGGGGTGCCGCCAGGGCTGTCGGCGCGGCGGTGACGAGCAGGGAAGCGGCCAGCAGGCCTGCACAGCAGTGCGTCAGGACGCGCACGATGACCCTCCCCCAGTTGTTCGTCTCGGTAACTTAAAGCCTAGTCGTGGAAGGTTCCGTGGAACCGAATGGAAGGTAACGATTCAGGGTCAAGGGATGCCCGATGTCGTGCCGAGTGGTTCTTGCCGTCAGTGACGAGCCCATGTTCGGCGGCGCGGAACGCCTCCTCCAGCCGGTGGACCGCCGCTGCATAGCGGTCCAGGTCGGGGGCGGCGCCGTCGTCGCGCGCGGCGTCGGCCGCACGCAGGGCGCGGACCACCGGCCTCCCCACGGGGTGGCGGGGATCGTGCATGGCCGGGAAGCTGATCGCCCTGGCAGGGTCGAGGTCGTACTCCGCCCACCGTCGGACCACCTCGGCGTGGCGCCGTCGCAGCTCCGCCGACGCCGCCGTGCGTGCGGCCTCGGCGGCCTCGACGCTCCGCCGGTCGTGGCGACGCCACGTCCACGCGGCCACCGCACCCGCCGACACGAGGCCCACCACCAGGACTGCTGCCCCACCGCCGAGCGACCCGCCGACGATGCCCGCCGCCGCGAGGACGACCGTCCCGCCGAAGCCGACCCAGAAATAATCGTCCGCCCCACCGCCCCGGCGCGAGACCGCATCGAGACGCCAGCCGGTCAGGGCTGCGGCCACCGCCATCACGGCACATGCGGCCAGGCTTCCGGTCATGGCGACGGCGTCCATGGGCAACCTCTCTGCTCGGCCGCGTCACGCCCTCCGGCGCACGCGGCACCCAGTTCCTACTACCAGTGCAGACGAGCCGGGGCGGCTAGTCAATCCCCGGCCCGGCCGGGATCCACTCCGTTACCCGGACGTGTCGTGTGGCAGGCTGGGCCAGGTTTTTCGTCGTCGCGCCGCGGGGCGCGGGAACAGGAGCGACCGGTGCCACTGTGGCTGCAAGCATTCGCCTGGGGCGCCATTGCCGGCGGCGCGCTGCTCATCGGGTGCGCCATCGCCTGGAAGTGGAAGGTGCCGCCGCGCACCGTGTCCTTCGTGATGGCGTTCGGAGCCGGCGTGCTCATCTCGGCCCTCTCCTTCGAACTCGTAGCCGAGGCCCAGGAGATCGGAGGGCTCGTCCCCACGGCTCTCGGCTTCCTCGTCGGAGCGGTGACCTACGTAGGCGCCAACGCCGCCCTCGCGCGGAAGGGCGCGCAGCACCGCAAGCGCTCCGGCGGGCAGCAGCCCTCGGAGTCCGACACTGCCGGCAGCGGCAACGCGATCGCCCTCGGGGCGCTGCTCGACGGCATCCCGGAGTCCGTCGTCCTGGGACTCGGACTCGTGGCGGGAGGTTCCGTGAACCCTGCCGTGCTGGTGGCGATCTTCATCTCCAACGTGCCCGAAGGGCTGTCGAGTACCGCAGGCATGAAGAACGCGGGGCGGAGCTCGCGCTACGTGTTCGGGCTCTGGGGCGGGATCGCGCTGGTCTCCGGACTGGCCGCGCTCGTGGGGTACGCGCTACTGGACGGGGCTTCGGGCGTCACGGTCGCCTTCATCACGGCCATCGCCGCCGGCGCCATCCTCGCCATGGTCGCCGACACCATGATCCCCGAGGCCTTCGAGAAGCAGCGCATGCTGACCGGGCTCATCGCCGCCCTCGGCTTCCTCACGGCCTTCGTGGTCCACGAGGTGTCGGGGTAGCCCGGGAACGGGAAAGGACCCCGGGAGTCCCGGGGTCCTTCCTGGTGGGCCCTGTGGGGCTCGAACCCACGACCCACGGATTAAAAGTCCGTTGCTCTAGCCAACTGAGCTAAGGGCCCGCCACACCGCCCTGTCCGGAGCATCCGAGGAGGATCCGCCGGCGCGGAGCGATGACCCGCCTACTTTATCGCAATCGCTCCCACTCCGAGGACTGCCCCTGCGCCCCTCCTTCCGGCCCGATTTTCCGCAGGAGTATCCTCGTTCCATGGACGGCGACTACACCAACAAGAGCCCAAGGCCCCACAAGCCGAAGCCCTTCGCTCCGGCTGACTTCGAGGTCTTCGCCGGCGGGGTGGACCCCTCGCGGGTCTCCGAGGCCGCCCACATGGCGGCGCACGCCCTCGTGCACCACGGGCGCGACACCGACGATCCGGACGTCACGCGCCGCCTCGTCGAGCTCGCCGACCAGCAGGGGCTCGAGGCCATCGCGGAGATGTGGGCGGAGAGCCCGGCGCGGTCCCTGCCCGGGGCCCTGTGGCGTCTGTACGCGCTGCGGGCCGCCACGCAGCAGAACCCCGAGCGGATAGCCGCCTACTTCGCCTCGGGCAAGGAAGTGGCTCAGGTGTCGAAGGTCGTGGCCGGCGTCGCCGAACCCCCGGGGGCCACCGAGATGACCACGATGGCCAACACCATCCTCTCCGGGGCCTTCGAGGGCGACTTCGACGTGGCCCTCGAACGCTTCGCCGCCTTCTGTCGCGTCGTCGCGCTGGGGCAGGCCAATCACGCCGACGACGCCGAGCTCGCCAACGGCCCCCACGCCTCGAAGCTGACGCGCAATTCGCACCAGCTCATCAAGACCGCGGAGGACCTCGAGCACGCCGCAGCGTCCTGGCGGCGCGGGGAGCTCGACTGATCCATCCGCTCGGGCCTCCGATAGCCCGTGTTGACAGCGGCTCCGGGGAGGGCAAGACTTAACACGGCGTCGGACCGTGGAACCCCCGGGCTTCAACACTCAGCCGCTTCGAGCGGCCTTCCGCCGAGAGGCGCTCCCGGTTCGGCGCCACTACTTTGCCCTCCGGCACCCAGCGCCTTCGCGGCCTGCTTGCTGATACGTCCATATGCTGCGAGGAAGACTCCGTGAAATTACGCCTCTTCCCGCAGGAGAACGCTGGGCTCGAGCTGCTCGCCCGCATGGCGCAGCAACTCGTCCTCGGCGTCGGGACGATGTCCGCCATCCTCGGCGCCTCCACCCAGGAGTACGACCGCCTCTCCGAGGAACTGCACCAGCACGAATCGGTCTCGACGGACCTGCACTTCGCGCTCCTGACGTCCATGCGGACGTCCTTCATCAACCCCCTGCCCCGCGAGGACCTCTACGCGCTGTCCCGTCTGCTCAATGAGGCCATCGAGAAGCTCGACGGCGCGGGAGAGCTCATCGCGCTGTACAAGCTGAACAAGCTCAGCCGGCGGGCGGCCGACCAGCTCGAGGTCATCAACCGGCAGGCCGAGCTGACCGCGACCGCCATGCAGCGGCTCAACTCCATGGAGGATCTCGAGGAGTACTGGATCGAGATCCTGCGCCTGGCACGGCGTGCCGAGCGCACCCATCGCAGCTGGTGCGCGGAGCTCCTGAACGACCACAAGCCGCTCGTGTACGCGCGGCACCGTGACGTGGCGAACCAGCTCGTCGACGTCACCAAGGACATCCGGCGGGTTGCCACCCAGGTGGGCAGCATCCTCGTCAAGGAATCGTAGGTGGAGCCCTTCCTCCTCGGCACGGTGATCATCGCCGCGGGCGGTTTCGCGTTCCTCAACGGTTTCCACGACGTCTCGAACTCCGTCGCCACCGCGGTCCGGACGCGCGCCCTCACCCCGACCATCGCCGTCCTGCTCGCTGCACTGTTCAACCTCGTCGGCGCACTGCTCAGCACCTCGCTGGCCCTCTTCTTCACGGACGCCGGCTTCGGGCTTCCCCCCGGCACCACCGGGCTCGGCATCCTCCTCGCGGCGTTGCTGGCGGCCGGTGCCTGGGGTGTGTTCACCTGGTACCGCGGCAAGCCGTCGTCGTCCACCCATGCCCTGCTCGGCGGGGTCCTCGGCGCCGGCGGCGCGTCCCTGCTGACCGACGGGCCGGCGATGAGCGGTGCGGGCGAGGCGCTCCTGCTGCAGATCGTGCTGCCCCTCCTGCTCTCCCCGATCGTCGCCTACCTGCTGGCCTACGCCGCGGTGTTCCCGGCCACCTGGCTGCTGCGGCACCGCTCGCCCGGGGGCGTGAACCGGGGCAACCGGATGGCGCAGTCCGTCCTGGCCGGGGCGTTCGCCCTCGGGCACGGGCTCCAGGACGGGCAGCGGACCATGGCGATCATCCTGCTGGCTCTGGTCGGATCCGGCTACGCGACGGGCTCGGACATGCCGCTGTGGGTGCAGGTGTTCGCCGCCGTCCTCCTGAGCACGGGATCGCTCCTCGGCGGGTGGCGCATCACGCACACCCTCGGTCACCGGTTGGTGCACATCGACCCGCTGCGCGGCATGACGGCCCAGGGGGTGAGCTCGGCGATGCTGTTCATCGGTGCCATCTCGCTGCACTTCCCGCTCTCGAGCACGCACACCATGACCTCGGCGATCGTCGGGGCCGGCGCGAACCAGCGCTTCTCCTCCGTCCAGCGGCCGCAGGTGGCGCGCATCCTGGCCGTCTGGTTCGGAACGGCACCGGTGACGGCCCTGCTGGGCGCCGTCTTCCTCCTGGCCCTGAGCCCGCTGCTGTAGACGCCTTGTCCGATGGGCGGCACCCTTCGGTGTCAGCCTTCGGTGGGGCACGGATGCCGGAACGACGACGGCGGCCCCCCGTAGGGAGCCGCCGTCGTCGTCGTGCCGTGCCTGGGGCGTGTGCCTACCCGAAGCGACCGGAGACGTAGTCCTCCGTCGCCTTGATCGAGGGCTTGTTGAAGATCGTCGTGGTGTCGTCGTACTCGATGAGCTTGCCCGGCTTGCCGGTGCCGGCGATGTTGAAGAACGCCGTCTTGTCCGACACGCGCGCCGCCTGCTGCATGTTGTGCGTCACGATCACGACCGTGTACTCGGACTTGAGCTCGTTGATGAGATCCTCGATGGCAAGCGTGGAGATGGGGTCCAGCGCGGAGCAGGGCTCGTCCATCAGGATCACCTGGGGGGATACGGCGATGGCGCGGGCGATGCACAGGCGCTGCTGCTGGCCGCCGGACAGGCCGGATCCTGGCCGGGCCAGGCGGTCCTTGACCTCGTTCCACAGGTTGGCGCCGCTGAGTGACTTCTCCACGAGATCGTCCGCGTCCGACTTGCTCATGCGCTTGTTGTTGAGCTTCACGCCGGCCAGCACGTTGTCGCGGATGGACATGGTGGGGAACGGGTTGGGACGCTGGAAGACCATGCCGATCTGCCCGCGCACCGTCACGGGGTCCACGGCGCCGTCGTACAGGTTGTCGCCGTCGAGCAGCACCTCGCCCTCGACCCGCGCGCCGGGGATGACCTCGTGCATGCGGTTCAGGGTGCGGAGGAACGTGGACTTGCCGCAGCCGGAGGGACCGATGAACGCCGTCACGGAACGGGCTTCGATGTTGATGTTGACGTCCTCCACCGCAAGGAACTTGCTGTAGTAGACGTTGAGGTCCTTGACGTCGATTCGCTTGGACATTGCTTCCTTCGGGTGGGGTACCGCGGGCGCTTAGCGGCTGGTCTTGGGGGCGAACATGCGGGCGACGAACCGGGCGACCAGGTTCAGGAGCATCACCATGAGGATCAGCAGGAGCGCTGCGGCCCAGGCGCGCTGTGTACTCGGATCGGGCGCCGTCGGGGAGGTCGGCGTGAGGATCTGGTAGTAGATGAAGGTGGGGAGCGTGCTCATCCAGCCACTGAAGACGTTCCAGTTGATGGAGCTGGCGAATCCCGCCGTTACAAGGATAGGGGCGGTCTCGCCGATCACGCGGGCGATCGAGAGGGTTACGCCAGAGGCGATACCGGAGATCGCCGTCGGGATCACCACGTTCGTGATGGTGCGCCACTTGCGGACGCCTAGCGCGTAGGAGGCTTCGCGGAGTTCGTTCGGGACGATCTTCAGCATCTCCTCGGTGGAGCGGACCACCACGGGGATCATGAGGACGGACAGGGCGACGGCGGCGACGAACCCGGTGCGGGTGCCCGGTCCGAACAGGAGCGCGAACAGCGCGGCGGCGAACAGGCCGGCCACGATCGAGGGGATGCCGGTCATGACGTCCACGAAGAACGTGATCGCCTTGGTGAGGTTCTTGCCGGCACCGTACTCGACCAGGTAGATGGCGGTGAGCAGGCCGATGGGCACGGAGATGAGCGTCGCCCAGAGGGTGATCTGCAGCGTGCCGAGGACGGCGTGGTAGGCGCCGCCCAGCACGGGCGTGCCGTTCTCCACGGCCTGGTTGTCCACGGCTCCGGTGACGCCGTTCATCGACGTGAACAGGAAGTTGTAGTTGAGGCCGGGGACGCCCCGCTCGAGGACGGTCCAGAGGACCGAGACGAGGGGCAGCAGCGCGATCAGGAAGGCCCCGTACACGAGGAACGTCACGAGCCGGTCCTTGGCCTTGCGCTCGCCCTCGCCGACGGCGGTGACGATGGTGGCCGCGATGACGAAGACGACGGCGGAGATGACCGCCCAGCCGACGACGCTGAACCCGATCAGGGAGGAGAGCGCCGCACCGAGGATGACGGCGGCCGCGAGGACCACCCACACGGCGTAGGAGGGGAGGTGGCCGCGCGTGAGCTGGGACTGGCGACGCTGCAGGGTCTGGTTCGCTGCCATTAGTTAGCTCCCGAGAATTCTTTGTGCCGCGTGATGATGAAGCGGGCGATCATGTTGACGATCAGCGTGATGACGAAGAGCACGAGCCCCGCCGCGATCAGCTCGTTGAGGCGCAGGCCGAAGGCCTCCGGGAAGTTCAGGGCGATCTCGGCCGCGATCGTCTGGTTGCCCGTCTTGATGAGGCTCGCGACGAGAGCGCCCGGTGAGAGGACCAGGGCCACGGCCATGGTCTCGCCGAGGGCGCGCCCGAGGCCGAGCATGGTGGCGCTGATGATGCCGGGGCGTGCGAACGGCAGGACCGCCATGCGCACCATCTCCCAGCGCGTGGCGCCCATCGCGAGCGCCGCCTCCTCGTGGAGGTTGGGTGTCTGCAGGAAGATCTCCCTGCTGAGCGACGTGATGATGGGGATGACCATGACCGCGAGGACGATCCCGGCGGTGAGCATGGTCTTGCCGGTCTGGCTGGCGGGTCCCTCGAAGATCGGGATCCAGCCGAGGTTCTCTGCGAGCCACGTGTAGCCCTTGGCGAGCTGCGGCGCGAGGACGATATAGCCCCAGGCGCCGTAGATCACCGAGGGGATGGCCGCGAGCAGGTCGATGACGTACCCGAAGGCCCGTGCGAGGCGGCGCGGCGCGTAGTGCGAGATGAAGAGGGCGACCGCGATACCGATGGGCGTCGCGATGATCAGCGCGATGACCGCGGCGATGATGGTGCCGACCACGATCGGCAGGATGTACGCGGTGAAGCCGTTGCCGCCGGTGATCTCGGTGGAATCAGCCGTGAAGGCCGGTGCTGCCTGCACCAGCAGGAACACTGCGACGCTGAAGAGCACTGCCAGGATCAGGACACCGGCGGTGAGGGAGATTCCCGAGAAGATCTTGTCGCCTGCGCGGCCTCGATCCATCGTCGCTTTCAGCGAATTGGTTGACACGTCTCTGCCTTCCAGGGCGGTCGATTTCGAGTGCAGTGACGGCCCGGGATCGGACCGACGGGGCGTCACTGCTGATGCCAGCCGTGAACGGCGGACGGTCCCGCCCGGTCCTTATTAGACCAGACGGGACCGGGAGATCTCGCTAGGAGGCGACCTTGATCGATTCGATCGAGGCCTTGGCCTTCTCGCTGAGCGACGCGGACAGCGGGGCGTTGCCGGCGGAGGCCTCGGCCTCTGCCTGGCCTTCCTCGCTGATGACGTAGGAGCCGAACGCCTTCACGAGGTCGACGGTCTCCTGGCTGTCGTAGGAGGTGCAGTACAGGTGGTAGCTGACCAGGACGACGGGGTAGGCGCCGGACTCGGTGGTGTCGCGCTCGAGCTCGAGGGACATGTCGGTCTCGGGACGGCCCTCGACCGGGGTGGCGACCTCGACGGCCTTGGCGGCCGCGTCGGAGCTGAGTTCCGTGTACTCCTCGCCGACCTTGACCTTGGTCTTGCCGAGGTCTCCCACAGCGGAGGCGTCGGCGTAGGTGATGGCGCCGACGGTCGACGTGACCGTCTGGACGACACCAGAGGTACCCTTGGCGTTCTCGGACTGCAGTTCTGCGGGCCAGGCGCCGCTGACCTCGTAGGTCCAGTCCTCGGGAGCCGCGGCGGCGAGGTACTCGACGAAGTTCTCGGTGGTGCCGGACTCGTCCGAGCGGTGCACGACGGTGATCGGAGTGTCGGGGAGATCGACGCCCTCGTTCTGGGACGCGATGGCGGGATCGTTCCAGGTGGTGATCTTCTTGCCGAAGATCTGCGCGATGGTGGGGGCATCGAGGTTCAGCTCGGTGACGCCCTCGAGGTTGAAGGCGATCGCGATCGGCGAGATGTAGGCCGGGATGTTGATGGCGCCGTCGGGACCGCAGACCTCCATGGCCTGGGTCATCTCTTCGTCCTTGAGATAGGCGTCCGAGCCGGCGAACTGCGCGCCGCCGCTCAGGAAGGCCTTGCGGCCGGCACCTGATCCGTCCGGGGAGTACTGCACCATGGCGCCCTGGTTGGCGGACTCGAAACCGGCCTTCCAGGCCTCCATCGCAGAGTTCTGCGACGAGGCGCCGATGCCGGTCAGGGTCCCGGACACAGCGGTGCCGGCGGCGGAGGACGCGGGTCCCTCTGCAGCGGGCTCACCGGTGGCGTTGTCGGAACCACAAGCGGTCAGCGCCAGCGCGGCTACGGAGATAACTGCCGCAGCGCGGCCAAAGCGAAGAGCCTTCACGAAATTTTGCCCCTTCCAGGGATGTATTCATCGGTGCACGAGTGGCACTCGGTAGAGGTGTACGCGTTCTTGTACATCCTCGAAGCTAGGCAGTGCAGGTAACGAGACTGACCAAGCGACATTAACGGAAGGTGAACAGCGCAGGGCCATTGGCCTGTGTAGCCGGTTCGCACAGGTGAATGAGACGAACGTCTCGCTCCGGCGCACCTCCTAGACTGGGGGCATGCCGCCGCTCCAGGGAGTCTCCGCAACCCTCGCCTTCCTGCGCAAGCGTTCCCGCACAGGCCTCAAGCGGAGTTCCAACTCGGTGGTCCCGGCACTGCAGATGACGGTCTGCGCGGTGGGGGCGTACGCCTTCGCCGAGCAGGTCCTCGGCCACAGCGGGCCGCTGTTCGCAGCGACGTCGTCGATGATCTCGCTGGGTTTCTCCCGGGACCCGCGCATCCGGCGGGTGCTCGAGGTGGCGATCGGCTGCACACTCGGCATCGCCGTCGGCGATCTCCTGCTCACCCTCTTCGGTACGGGCCTGTGGCAGGCCGCCGTCGTGCTGTTCATCTCGATCCTGCTGGCCCGGTTCCTGGACAGCGGCACCATCTTCACCACGCAGCTCGGGCTCCAGTCCCTGCTCGTGGTGCTGCTCCCCGCCCCGGAGGGCGGCCCGTTCACACGGAGCGTCGACGCGATCGTGGGCGGCCTCTTCGCGCTCGTGATCACCGTACTCCTGCCCCGGGACCCGCGCCGCGAACCGAAGTCCAACGTGCGCGGGCTCCTGGGCGAGCTCTCCGGCGTGCTCCGCGAGGGCGCCTCGGCCCTCCGGCAGAGCGATTCCACCCTGGCGTGGCACGCGCTGGTCCGCGCCCGGAACTGCCAGTCCCAACTCGACACCCTGACGGGCGGCATGAAGGCCGCGCAGGAGGTGGCACGCATCTCGCCCGCGTACCGGCGCCATCGCGACGAGCTGGGAGACCTGCGCACCGCCATCGACCTGATCGACCTCGCAATCCGCAACAGCCGCGTGTTCTCGCGCCGCCTGACGTCGGCCATCAACCACGCGGCGCTGACCGACGAGGCGATCGAGGCCCTCAGCCAGTCGCTCGAGGACACGGCCGACGCCGTCGACGTGCTGAGCCGGGCCCTCTCGGCGGGCGATCCGGCCGAGCGGCGCCTGAACCTGCGGCAGGCGCGCAACGAACTCGCGGCCGTCGCCACGGACCTCCACCCGGAGACCCTCAACATCAGCCGCCTCGAGGGCGAGGGGCTCGTGCTCCTCCTGCGCCCGCTCGTCGTCGACCTCCTGAGCGCCACGGGCCTGTCCCACGAGGACGCCGCGGGCTACCTGCCCCGCCTCTGACCCGGTAGGACCGGGCGGGCCATGCTGTCGGTGTGCGCCGGTAGCCTGAAACCATGCCCACGAAGACCTCCGCCGCCGCACGCGCGAGCCGCAGCAACGCCCCGAACTACCGCTGCGCCGAGTGCGGCTGGACGACCGCGAAATGGGTGGGGCGGTGCGGCGAATGCCAGGCGTGGGGCACGGTCGAGGAGACGGGTCAGGTGGTCGCGCGGACCACGGCCGCGGCCGCCGTCACCACTCCGGCGCGGCGGATCGCCGACGTCGATGCCACCCTGTCCGGGTTCCAGCCGACGAAGATCGACGAGCTCGACCGCGTCCTCGGCGGCGGGCTGGTTCCGGGAGCCGTCATCCTGCTCGCCGGCGAGCCCGGGGTCGGCAAGTCGACGCTGCTGCTCGACGTCGCCGCGCGGGTGGCCCGGCTGGGCAAGGACGTCCTCTACGTCACGGGCGAGGAGTCGGCGGCCCAGGTGAAGCTGCGGGCGGACCGGATCGACGCCGTCGCCGACTCGCTGTACCTGAGCGCGGAGACGGACCTCGGCCAGGCGCTCGGCCAGGTGGAGTCGATCGACCCGGCGCTGCTGATCGTCGACTCCGTGCAGACCCTCAGCAGCGCTGCGGTGGACGGCAGCGCCGGCGGTGTCACGCAGGTCCGCGAGGTGGCGGCATCCCTCATCGGGGCGGCCAAGGCCCGCGGCATGACCACGCTCCTTGTCGGCCACGTCACGAAGGACGGCTCGATCGCCGGGCCGAGGCTCCTCGAGCATCTCGTCGACGTCGTCTGCCAGTTCGAGGGCGAGCGCCACTCGCGCCTGCGCCTGCTGCGTGCGGTGAAGAACCGGTACGGCCCCACCGACGAGGTGGGGTGCTTCGACCTGACGGACGGCGGCATCGAGGGACTCGCCGATCCCAGCGGGCTCTTCGTCTCGCGCACCAAGGACCCGGTGTCGGGAACCTGCATCACGGTGACGCTCGAGGGCCGGCGGCCGCTCCTCGCGGAGGTGCAGGCACTGCTGGCCGAATCCCCCAACTCGCAGCCGCGCCGGGCCACCAGCGGCCTGGACAGCTCGCGCGTCGCCATGCTGCTCGCGGTGCTGCAGAGCCGAGCCTCCGTCAGCCTGCACAAGGACGACAGCTATGTGGCGACGGTGGGTGGCGTGCGCCTGACCGAGCCCGCCACCGACCTCGCCGTCGCCCTGGCGATCGCGTCCGCCAAGACCGACCACCCCCTGCCCGCACGGCTCATCGCGTTCGGGGAGGTGGGGCTCGCCGGGGAGGTGCGCCCCGTCCCGGGCATCGGGCGGCGTATCCAGGAGGCGGAGCGGCTCGGGTTCACGCATGCGATCGTCCCGTCCTCACCCGGTGGCACCGGTCCCGTACCGAAGGGCTTCTCCGTGCGGGAGGTCTCCACCCTCGCCGAGGCGCTCGCCCTCCTCTTCTAGGAGAGCGACCGGGAAGCCACCGGGAAGACAGGGAGACCGCGACCGCCGCCGTCGGCGCGGTGCCGTCGACTCGGAGCGTTACCGATCTGCGACGGCGCCGATACGGAGGAATTCCTGCGCGCCAGTAGTATTATGTTCGGCTGCGCGGGTAATCCCGCAGCTCCTGACCGCTGTCCGACGCTCGACGGCGGCCGCCCGACTGCGCCGGGCCATCGACAGCGCGGGCGGCGAAAGGATAGGCCATGGTTCGTAGTCCGGAGGACTCGCTCAAAGCCACCCTCGCCAGAGTAGCCCCGGGGACCCAGCTGCGTGACGGGCTCGAGCGGATCCTGCGGGGTCGCACGGGCGCGCTGATCGTGCTCGGCTCCGACCGCACCGTGGATTCGATCTGCTCGGGCGGCTTCGACATCGGCATCGAATTCTCGCCTACGCGCCTGCGGGAACTGGCCAAGATGGACGGCGCCATCGTCTGCGACAAGGACGCGAGCCGGATCCTCCGCGCGGCCGTCCAGCTCGTACCCGACCACACCATCGAGACGCAGGAGTCCGGGACACGCCACCGCACGGCGGAGCGCGTGGCCAAGCAGACCAGCTTCCCCGTGATCAGCGTCAGCCAGTCCATGCAGATCATCGCCCTCTACATCGACGGACTCCGGTTCGTCCTCGAGGGTTCCGAGCCCGTGCTCGCCCGCGCGAACCAGGCCCTCGCGACGCTCGAGCGGTACCGTGCGCGCCTCGACCAGGTCACGAATTCGCTGTCCGCCCTGGAGATCGAGGCGATGGTGACCGTCCGCGATGTCGCTGTCACACTGCAGCGCCAGGAGATGGTGCGACGGATCTCCGAGGAGATCTCGCAGTACGTGCTGGAACTCGGCGTGGACGGCCGTCTGCTGTCCCTGCAGGTCGAGGAGCTCACCACGGGCCTCGGGCCGGGCAGCGAGATGGTGCTCCGTGACTACATGGACCTCGGCAGCAGCACGGCGCCGGTCGAGGAGCGGGTCGCGACCCTGCAGGGATTCAGCTCCACCGATCTCATCGACCTGGGGACCATCGCGAGCGTGCTGGGCTTCAATCCGTCACTGGACTCGCTGGAAGCCGTCATACAGCCCAAGGGTTTCCGCCTGCTGTCCGGCATCAAGGCGGTACCTCCCGCCGTCGCGAACCGGCTCGTGGAGCACTTCGACGGCCTGCAGAATCTCATGGCAGCGAACATCGAGGACCTCATGGCCGTGGACGGCATCGGCGAGCAGCGCGCCCGGACCGTACGCGAGGGCCTGTCCCGGATCGCCGAGACCAGCCTCCTCGACCGCTTCATGTGACGTCCACGGTCCCGGCGCGAGCCTGAAGCACGGCATGGTGAGCCCTACTCGAGCGTGAAGTCCACCGGGCTGCTGCTCCGGACGCCGAGCTTGGTGGTCACGGTGTACTGCCCCGCCCCGGGCTCCTCCGTGACGGCCGTGCAGCCCGGCATGCTGCGGTTGCGGGACCACTCGAACTCCGCCCGCTGCTCGGCGCCCGGCTCGATGGTGAGCTCGAGGTCCTGCGAGGCCTGCTGGCAGTCGATGGACGAGAACACGCGCTCGTCTCCGCTGGTCACCAGGAACTCCATCTGGGACGTGCCGACGTTCGCGGCGCAGGCCGTGTCGCCGACGTTGCGGACCACGAGGGCGAGCGTCACGATGTCGTCCGGTCCGTAGCCCTGCCGGTCGGTCTCCGCCCCGACCACCACGTCGTCGGGGTCGCATGCCTTCGAGGAGGCCGACGGCCTCGCCGAAGCGGCAGCTGTGGGGCTGGGTGGACGGGTCGCGGTCGGGCTGGGCGACGGGGTCGCGGAAGCACCGGGCGTCGGTGTCGCCGGGTCGGTCGCTGCGGCCGGGTCCTCGGTCGCGGGTGCCGCGGTGGTCTCCGGCGTCGGCGAACCGTCCGCGTTCGCATCCGCCCCACGCCCGAGGACGCCGGCGATGGCCAGGGCGCCGACTGCGAGGGCCACGACCACGAGGAGCGCCAGGATGGTCACGGACAGGCGGCGTCGACGGTAGACAGCAGGACTGGGCCGCCGCCTGCTGCCGGTGCGTCCGCTGCTGCCGTGGTCGTCGTCGTGCCCGCCCGTTGGTTCCATCCATCAAGGTTAGGGAGCGCTCCGCGCATTCCTCCGGCCACCACGCCGGTGGATAGAGTATTCACGACGATGATCCAGGAACACCCCCGAACCTCAGGCAGTGCGACGCACGGCGATCCGGCGCGCCCCGCCGGATCCGGAGGGAAGGAACGCCACGCGGCAGCACCACTGCCCGATCTCCACCTGCGGATCACCGACTGGTTCGCGGGGGCCGCACGGGAGCTGCCCTGGCGGGAACCCTCATGTTCCCCGTGGGGCATCCTCGTCAGCGAGGTGATGCTGCAGCAGACCCCCGTGGTGCGGGTCCTCCCGATCTGGCGCGACTGGCTGGAACGCTGGCCGTCCCCGGCCCACCTCGCCGCCGAACCCGCCGGTGCCGCCGTCCGCCACTGGGGCCGGCTCGGTTACCCGCGCCGCGCCCTCCGCCTGCACGCCGCGGCCACGGCCATGGTGGCCGAGCACCACGGTGAGGTGCCGCGCACCTACGAGGAGCTGCTGTCGCTGCCCGGGGTGGGCACCTACACCGCCGCGGCCGTGGCCGCCTTCGCCTTCGGCCGCCGCGAGACCGTCGTGGACACCAATATCCGCCGCGTCCACGCCCGGCTCTTCGGCGGCACCGCCCTCCCCGCGCCGGCGCTCACGGCCGCCGAGTCCCGACGGGCCGCCGAGCTGCTGCCCGATGACGACGCGCTGTCCGTGCGCTGGAACGCCGGCGTGATGGAACTCGGAGCAGTCGTCTGCACCGCCAGGAGCCCGCTGTGCGACGCGTGTCCCGTGCTGGACGCGTGCGCGTGGGTCGCCGCGGGACGGCCGGCGCCCGACTACGTGCCGAAGGGCCAGGCATGGGCGGGGACGGACCGGCAGGTCCGCGGGGCCATCGTCGCCGTGCTGCGCGAGGCCCACACCCCTGTGCCCCGATCCGTGCTCCTGGAGGCCCCGGTGGATCTCGTCATGGGCGCCGACGGGGTACGGATCCCGGTGGCGCCGGATCCGCTGTCCGCCCTGCACCGCCTGCGGGCTCCCGCCGAGCAGCTCGACCGCGCCCTCGCCGGCCTCCTCGCCGACGGCCTCGCGGAGGAGGCCGACGGCGGGCTCCGCCTGCCGGGCTAGGACGGGCGCCGGGACTCGTCTCCGCGGCCCCCGTCCCCCGAAGGGGTCAGGCCGGCTCGCCGAACCCCGACTCGACCGCCTGCCCGACGAAGTCGACCGCTGCCTGGGCGTCGGGGCCGCTCGCCTCGACGGTCACCGTCCTGCCCTGGCCGAGCCCGAGACTCATCAGCAGCATCACCGACTTGCCGTCCACGCCGTTCACCGTCACCTCGGCGTCGAGATCGGTGAGCCCGGTGGCGAGCGTGGCAGCGGGCCGGGCGTGCAGGCCCATCTGGTTGGGCAACGTCCACGACCCGCTCGCCGTCGCCCCCGCCGCCCTGTCGGTATCCGCGGATGCCGCCTGCCCCGGGGCGGCCGCGGCATGACTCACGAAGGGCTCGAGCTCCACGGGACGAATGGACACCACCGCCCGCTCCGCCGCCAGGGCCACCTCGTCGAGGGATGCGCCGCCCTGGGCCTGCACGGCGGCGGCGACGGCTCCCTCCACCAGGGCCGCCTGGGCGAGGCGGACTGACTCCCGCGCGTCGGGTTCGAGGAACTCGAGCACCATCTCGGCGGTCATGACCGCGGAGCCGAGATCGGTCAGGATCACCACGCCGTCCCCCGCCGATGCCCGCTCGAGGGCCGCCTGCACACGCTCGAAGCTGGTGCCGATGCGGGCGGGGCCGGCGCCGTCCTCCACTCCCCCGGCGGCGACGAGCAGGACGTCGGGCGCCATCTGGGCGGCCAGTTCGACGACGCCCTCGGCGATCTTCTCGCTGTGCGAGACGATCACGAGGCTGATGCTCACGCGATTTCTCCCCCGGCAGCCGCCGCGGCCGCCGTCAGGATCAGGGCGGTGGACACCGCGCCGGGGTCCTGGTGCCCGGCGCTGCGCTCACCGAGGTAGCTGGCCCGGCCCTTGCGTGCGATGAGGGGTTCTGTGGCCACCGCCCCGGCGTGGGCGGCGTTCGCCGCGGCGGCGAGAACCTCCGGAGGTGTAGCACCGGCGTGGGCGGCGGTCTCCGCAGACTCGGTGGCCGGGGTCCACGCGTCGACCATGGTCTTGTCGCCCACCTCCGCCTTGCCGCGGGCGACGATGCCGTCGCGCGCGGCCCGGATCATCCCGGCGGCGGCCTCGGCGTCGATCTCCGCCGCATCGCCGAGGGAGGCCGCGGCGCGCAGGAAGGCCGTGCCGTACAGCGGCCCGGCGGCTCCCCCGACGGTGGACATGAGCGTCATGGCGACCTGCTTGAGGACCGCCGCCGGCGTCGGCGGTGTCTCCCCGGCGTCGAGCTTCGTGACGGCGGCACTGAACCCGCGATCCAGGTTCTCCCCGTGGTCCGCGTCGCCGATGACCCTGTCGAGGTCGATCAGGAGGGCACGGTTCTCCGCGACCACGCGCGCGGTCTCGTGGATCCACCGCACGGCCCAGCCGGTGTCGAGGACCTCCGCCACGCTCATGCCCCCCAGCGCAGCGCGGCGGTGTGCACGGGCGAGTCCCAGAGTTCGAGCATCTCGTCGTCGGCCCGCAGGATCGTCAGTGAGGCGCCCTGCATCTCGAGCGCGGTGATGTAGTTGCCGACGAGGGAGCGCTCGATGCTCACGCCGAGTCCCTCCAGCAGCTGCGCGACCTTGCGGAACACGATGTACAGCTCACTGGCGGGCGTACCGCCCATCCCGTTGACCATCACGATGGTGCGGTCGCCGGAGGTGAGCTTGAGGTCGGTGGCGATGGGGTCGAGGAGCCGCTGAGTGATGCCGTCGGCGTCCTCCATGGCGATCTTGTGCCGGCCGGGCTCGCCGTGGATGCCGATACCGATCTCGATCTCGTCGTCCGAGAGCTCGAAGCTGGGCACGCCGGCGTGCGGTACGGTGCAGGCGGCGAGCGCCACACCCATGGAGCGGACGCCGTCGACCACGCGCTGGGCGACGGCCGTGACGCCGTCGAGGTCGTCGCCGCGTTCGGCGGCGGCCCCGGCGATGCGCTCGACGAGCACGGTCCCGCCGACGCCGCGCCGGCCTGCCGTGTACAGGGAGTCCTCGACGGCCACGTCGTCGTTGACGAGGACCGAGCGGACGGTGACGCCCTCGGCTTCGGCCATCTCCGCGGCCGTCTCGAAGTTGAGGACGTCGCCCGTGTAGTTCTTGACGATGTGCAGCACACCCGCGCCGCCGTCGACGGCCGTGGTGGCGGGGATGATCTGGTCGGGTGTGGGCGAGGTGAACACGGCGCCGGGCACGGCGGCGTCGAGCATGCCGCGTCCCACGAAGCCGGCGTGGAGCGGTTCATGGCCGCTTCCGCCCCCGGAGACCAGACCTACCTTGCCCTGGACGGGGGCGTCCCTGCGGGTGATGAAGAGGGGATCGGGGTGGACGGCCACGAGATCGGCATGCGCGATGCCGAATCCTTCGACCGACTCGTTGACCACGGCTCTGGGGTCGTTGATGAGCTTCTTCACGGCGGCTGCTCCTTGACTGCGAAGACTGCGAACGGACGGTTTGACAGACTGCAGCCCGCCTTCCATGGACCACGTCGGCCACTCGGAACACTACCGCCCGTTCCTGCGCCTGCCTATAGGCGGGGACCGCCCGGGCGGACCCCTCCGGAGCCCGTTGAACGCCTGAGGGAGGGGCCCGTCACGGGCGCCTCCCTCAGGTGGCCTGGCCGCTCGATCGAAAGGTGCGGCCGGGGCGGGTCAGTGGCCCTTGAACGCGTCCTTGACGTTCTCGCCGGCGTCCTTCAGTTTCGAGGTCGCCTGGTCCTTGTGGCCCTCGGCCTCGAGGCTCTCGTCTCCGCTCGCCTTGCCGAGGCCTTCCTTGACCTTGCCGCCCAGGCCTTCGCCCTTGTTCCCGATCTTGTCATCCAGTCCCATGAGTCGGACCTCCTTCAGCTCGGTGTACGGCCACCGGATCCGGTGGCGTGCCCGCATCCCGACGGGAATGCTAAGCAGTCTTACCTTATCCCCCCTGGTCCGGAGGAAGCCAGTCGTCCCGCTCAGAGTTCCCTGATCATCCGCGTGTTGCCGAGGGTGTTGGGCTTGACCCGGGCCAGGTCGAGGAACTCCGCGACACCCTCGTCGTGGGATCGCAGGAGTTCCGAGTAGATCCGCGGATCGACGGCGGACTGGTCCGCCATGACCTCGAAGCCGTGGCGGCGGAAGAAGTCCACCTCGAAGGTCAGGCAGAACACGCGGCTGACCCCGAAGCCGCGGGCTTCCTCGAGCAGTTCCTCGACGAGCGCATGTCCCACGCCGCGTCCCCGGGCAACGGGGGACGTGGCGAGGGTGCGCACCTCCGCGAGGTCCTCCCACATGATGTGCAGCGCCCCGCAGCCGAGCACCTCCCCGCCGTCGGCTTCCGCGATGCGGAACTCGGGCAGGCCCTCGTAGTAGGCCACCGTCTCCTTGGCCATCAGGATGCGCTCCTGGGCGAGCGGCTCGACGAGCGCCTTGATGGCGGGCACATCGGAGGTGCGGGCGCGGCGGATGGTGAAGGGTGCAGTCACCCGTTCCACTCTACCGAGCCGGTCCGACCGGCCTGCCTACAGCCCCAGTTCGGGGGGCAGCCCGCGTTCCTCCCCGAGGACGTGCGAGGCGAGGAACGCCTCGACCACGCCGTACCAGATGCGCGCGTGCTGGGGCTTGAGGATCCAGTGGTTCTCGTCAGGGAAGTAGAGGAATCGGTGCGGTGTGCGGCCCTCGTCGTCAGCCGCGAGCTTGGAGGCGGACAGCAGTTCGTACCACAGGCGCAGCCCCTCTCCGATCGGCACCCGGTAGTCCTTGTCGCCGTGGATGACGAGCATGGGCGTGCCGATCTCCGCCACGTGCAGGTGCGGCGAGTTCTCGCGCATCGCCTCGGGCGTCATCTCCCGCTGCCAGTAGTAGGCCGCGTCCGTCGTGGGAGCGAACTGGTCCAGCGCCCATAGGCTCGCATGGGTCACGATCGCGGAGAAGCGGTCCGTGTGGCCGGCGATCCAGTTCGCCATGTACCCGCCGAAGCTACCGCCCATCGCCGCCACACGCGTCGCGTCGATGTCGTCGCGCGCCACGAGGGTGTCGGCCGCGGCCATGAGGTCGGTGTAGGGGGCACTGCCCCACCGGCCCCACCCGCGGTCCACCATGTGCTGGCCGTAGCCCGTGGACAGCGCGGGATCGGGCAGCAGCACGGCGTAGCCGCGGGCCGCCATGATCCACGGCGACCAGCGCCACGTCCACGCGTTCCAGGAGCCGATGGGTCCGCCGTGGATCCACAGCAGCGCCGGGGCGGGAGCCTCGGCGGATGCGCCCTCTGGCAGGACGAGCCAGGACCTCACCGGCTGTCCGTCCTCGCCCACCGACTCGACGCGTTCCAGCGTGCCCGGCACCTCGGGGCGCTCCGCGGGGTTCGCGAGGCGCACGGTGGCGCCGGAGGAGAGATCGATGCGGACCACCTCGGCGGGGAACAGGTAGGAGCTGCGGACGGCGTAGGCGGTCGCCCCGTCCGGCGCCACGCTGACGTCGGAGTACGCGGCGGCGTCCTGCGTGACGCGGCGCACGGACCCGGTCCCGACGTCGATCACGAACACCGGCGCGCCGCCGTCGTCGTCCGCCGTGACCACGAGCGCGGAACCGTCGGGCAGCCACGCCGCGGGGTCGGGCCACCGGTCCCAGTCCTCGGCCAGGGGGGTGGGGTCGCCGCCGTCGAGCGGGAGCAGGAGCAGGCTGGTACGCGGCGCGAGGTCGGCGGTGGTGCGGCGGTTCCTGACCACGGCGAGGAAGCGGCCGTCGGGGCTCACGGGTCCCGGCGAGTAGTCGTTCTCGCGGTCGTCGAGCAGGACGGCGAGGTCCTTCGTCGCCAGGTCCACGCGGACGAGGACCGTCCGCTGGGATCCGTGGTCCTCGGGGACGGTGAGGGCGGTGAAGAGGGCCGATCCGTCGGGGGTCAGCACGGGGTGGGCGTCCCGGAGCCCGCCCCGGGGCGACGGGACGAGGTCCTCGAGCGGGTGGTCGCCGTCCCCGGCCGGGTCCTGCAGCGTGAAGTACCGGGGCTCGTCCGGGCCGAGGTCGGCGTCCCAGTAGCGGACGGGATACCCGGAATGGAGGATCGCGGCGACTCCGGACTCCGCGCGTGCCTTGCGCCGCTCGGCGTCGTCCTCCTCGCTCGCGGAGCCGGTGAGCGCGTTGCCGGTGACGACGACGACGTCGGCCGCGTCCGCCGTCGCGACGCCTGCCACGCCGCCTTCGCGCGTGAGAAGCAGGGATGCCTCGCCGCCGGTGGCCGGCAGCCGCCACAGCGCCGCGCGCTTCTCGCCCTCGGCGTCGTCCGGGTCGGGCCGCGCCGAGGTGAAGAGCAGGTCTCCGCCGGCGAGGAACGCGGCTCCCGACTCACCGGCCGCGCTGCGGGTCAGGCGCCGGGCGGGCCGCTCACCCGCCGGGTCCACCTCCCAGAGCGCCGTCCGGTACGCGGTCTTCTTCTGGTCCAGGGTGGCCACGGCGGTCACCAGGCGTGTGCCCTCCCTGTTGAGGACGAGTCCGCTGAGGCGTGGTAGGGCGACGAAGTCCTCGAGCGAGGAGAAGGGAGTGGTCATGCGTCATCTCTATCACCGCCTGTGGGGCGGATCACAGAGATTCACTACGGGAGGAATCTTGTTGCTGCGGGCACCGAATCCCTGCTGGAGACGCCTGTTAACGGAAGAACCCGCCCTGGTGTGCAGGGCGGGTTCTTCCGTTGACCGGTGCCGGACCGGTGCTACTCGGGGAGGACGGCCTCGAGCGCGGCCGGTGCGTCCTCGAGTTCCTTGGGCGCTCCGTGGCCGACGAAGGTGAAGCGTGCATCCACGCCCTCGCCCTCGACGTCCACGTCCACGCGCTCGCCCGACTTCAGTTCGCCGAAGAGGATCTTCTCCGACAGCTGGTCCTCGATCTCGCGCTGGATGGTGCGGCGCAGCGGCCGCGCACCCATCGCGGGGTCGTAACCGCGGGTGGCCAGGAGGACCTTGGCCGCGGGGGTGAGCTGGATCGTCATGCCCTTGTCCGCCATGCGGCGACTCAGGCGCTCGAGGAACAGGTCCACGATCTCGACGATCTCGTCCTGGGTGAGCTGCGGGAACACGACGGTGTCGTCGACGCGGTTGAGGAACTCGGGGCGGAAGTGCTGCTTGAGCTCCTCCGTGACCTTCGCCTTCATCCGGTTGTAGCTCGTCGTGGTGTCGGAGCCGGACTGGAAGCCCGTCATGACGCCCTTCGAGATGTCGCGGGTACCGAGGTTGGTGGTCATGATGATCACCGTGTTCTTGAAGTCCACCATGCGGCCCTGGCTGTCCGTGAGGCGCCCGTCCTCGAGGATCTGCAGGAGCGAGTTGAACAGGTCGGCGTGCGCCTTCTCCACCTCGTCGAACAGGACCACGGAGAACGGCTTGCGGCGGACCTTCTCGGTCAGCTGACCGCCCTCCTCGTAGCCCACGTAGCCCGGAGGGGCACCGAAGAGCCGCGAGACGGTGTGCTTCTCGGAGTACTCGGACATGTCCAGCGTGATGAGGGCGTCCTCCTCACCGAACAGGAACTCCGCGAGGGCCTTGGCGAGCTCGGTCTTGCCGACGCCCGTGGGTCCGGCGAAGATGAACGAGCCACCCGGGCGCTTCGGGTCCTTGAGGCCGGCACGCGTGCGGCGGATGGCCTGGGAGATGGCCTTGATCGCCTCGTTCTGCCCGATGACCCGCTTGTGCAGCTCGGCCTCCATGTTGAGCAGTCGCGAGGATTCGGCTTCGGTCAGCTTGAACACGGGGATACCGGTGGAGTTGGCGAGCACCTCGGCGATGAGTTCCTCATCCACCTCGGCGATGTCGTCGAGTCCGCCGGACTTCCAGCGGCGCTCCTTGTCGTTGCGCTCGTCATGGAGCTTCTGCTCCTTGTCGCGCAGCGATGCGGCACCCTCGAAGTCCTGGGAGTCGATGGCCGACTCCTTCTCGCGCTTGACGTCGGCGATGCGCTCGTCGATCTCCTTCAGCTCCGGCGGGGCGGTCATCCGGCGGATGCGCAGGCGCGCTCCCGCCTCGTCGATGAGGTCGATCGCCTTGTCCGGCAGGAACCGGTCCGAGATGTAGCGCTCGGCCAGGGTCGCAGCGCTGGACAGGGCGCCGTCGGTGATGGAGACGCGGTGGTGTGCCTCATAGCGGTCGCGCAGGCCCTTGAGGATCTCGATCGCGTGGGCCACGGAGGGCTCGGCGACCTGGATGGGCTGGAAGCGGCGCTCGAGGGCGGCGTCCTTCTCGATGTGCTTGCGGTACTCGTCGAGCGTGGTGGCACCGATGGTCTGGAGCTCGCCACGCGCGAGCATGGGCTTCAGGATCGACGCGGCGTCGATGGCGCCCTCGGCGGCACCCGCTCCGACGAGGGTGTGGATCTCGTCGATGAACAGGATGATGTCGCCGCGGGTGCGGATCTCCTTGAGGACCTTCTTCAGCCGCTCCTCGAAGTCACCGCGGTAGCGCGAACCGGCCACCAGGGATCCGAGGTCCAGCGTGTACAGCTGCTTGTCCTTGATGGTCTCCGGGACGTCGCCGCGCACGATCGCCTGGGCGAGGCCCTCGACGACGGCGGTCTTGCCGACGCCCGGCTCACCGATGAGGACGGGGTTGTTCTTGGTCCGGCGGGAGAGGACCTGCATGACGCGTTCCATCTCCTGCTCGCGCCCGATGACGGGATCGAGCTTGGACTCGCGCGCCGCCTGCGTGAGGTTGCGGCCGAACTGGTCCAGCACGACGGAACCGGCAGGGGTCCCCTCCTGCTGCGGGCCGCCGGCTGCTGCAGGCTCCTTGCCCTGGTAGCCGGACAGCAGCTGGATGACCTGCTGACGGACACGGTTGAGGTCCGCTCCGAGCTTCACGAGCACCTGCGCTGCGACACCCTCACCCTCGCGGATGAGACCGAGCAGGATGTGCTCGGTGCCGATGTAGTTGTGGCCGAGCTGGAGGGCCTCCCGGAGGGAGAGCTCCAGTACCTTCTTGGCCCGGGGGGTGAAGGGGATGTGACCGGACGGGGCCTGCTGGCCCTGCCCGATGATCTCCTGGACCTGCTCCCGCACGGCGCCCAGCGAGATGCTGAGCGACTCCAGGGCCTTGGCGGCTACACCCTCGCCCTCGTGGATGAGGCCAAGCAGGATGTGCTCGGTGCCGATGTAATTGTGGTTGAGCATGCGGGCCTCTTCCTGGGCCAGCACAACAACACGACGGGCACGATCAGTAAATCTCTCGAACATGAGGAACACACTCCTAGCTAACGCGTAATTCGATGCTACGGGGCCGGGGTGTGCTTTGGGCGCGTGTTCGCCACAGGCGAGATAACGCCGGAGGGGCTTCCGCTCCGGCGCCCGGTGGGGATGGTCAGCGCTGGGCGGCGCGGTACGCCTCGACGATCTCGCTGTTGACCCGCCCGCGGGAGGAGACGTCGTAGCCGTTCTCCCTGGCCCACTCGCGGATCTGCGCCGCCTCCTGGTTGCGCGAGGGCGCTGCTGCACCCGAGGCGCCCGAGCGCTGCTTCGAGGAGTTGCTGCGGCGCGCGGCACCCACGTAGTCACCGAGGGCGGCGCGGAGTTCCGCGGCGTGCGTTCCGGAGAGGTCGATCTCGTACTGCACGCCGTCCAGGCCGAAGCGCACGGTCTCATCGGCTTCGCCGCCGTCGATGTCGTCGATGAGGACTATCTTTACCTTCTGCGCCACAATGATCTCCTATTTGTTCCTCGATATCGGTGTCCCCGGATAATTATGGGCCACAATTGAATCGAGGTCAAAAAGGATTTCACCCCGGGTTTATTTCCGGATTTCCTTTTTCCTCGTCCGATGATGCACGCCGGCGCGCGTCCTCGGCGTCCTGCAATTCCTCCGCCCGCGCCATGGCCTCGCGTTCCGCGCGGTCCGCGTTGAATATGGCCTTGATCACAAAGTAGAAGAGGACGGCCAGGCAGAAGGACGGCAGGAGCACTGCCACGTATTCCACGGCTACTGACCCGCCTCGGGCTTGAGAATGGGGAAGAGTATCGACTCGCGAATTCCGGCGTTCGTGAAAAGCATCACGAGGCGGTCGATTCCGAGCCCGATGCCGCCCATGGGCGGAGCACCGTATTCGAGGGCCCGGAGGAAATCCTCGTCGAGCTGCATCGCCTCGTCGTCACCGGCGGCCGCCTGGCGCGACTGCTCCGTCAGACGCTCGCGCTGGATGACCGGATCGACGAGTTCGGAGAACGCGGTGCCACGTTCCATGCCGCCGATGATGAGGTCCCACGCCTCGATGAGGCGCGGGTCCTCCCGGTGGGGCCGTGCCAGTGGCTGGGCGGACGGCGGGTAGTCGTAGACGAAGGTCGGCTGCAGGAGGGTGGGCTCGACGATCTCGGAGAACAGCTCCAGGACCATCTTCTCCGCGCCCCAGGCCGGGTTCAGCGGCACCTCGTGCCGTTCGGCGACGGCCCGCAGCTCCTCCACCCCCGTCTCCGGCGTGATCTCCTGCCCCACGGCCGAGGACAGCCCCGGGTACACCGCGAGCCAGGCCCAGTCGCCGTCGAGGTCGATGGTGCCCTTGGCGGTCTCGATGGTGCGGGAGCCGAGGAGATCCGCGCAGGCGAGGATCATCTCCTTCATGCGCTCGGCCATCACGAACTGGTCGGCGTAGGCCTCGTAGCACTCGAGCATCGTGAACTCGGGGCTGTGCGTGGAGTCGACGCCCTCGTTGCGGAAGATCCGGCCGATCTCGTAGACGCGGTCGATCCCTCCGACCACGGCGCGCTTCAGGTACAGCTCGAGCGCGATCCGCAGGGTCATCTTCTGGTCGAACGCGTTCAGGTGCGTCTCGAACGGGCGGGCCGTCGCGCCGCCGTGGACGAGCTGGAGGACGGGGGTCTCCACCTCGATGTAATCGCGGCGGTTCAGCGTCTCCCGGAGTGTCCGGGTGATGGCGGCGCGGGTACGGACCATCTGGCGGGCCTCCTCACGCACCATCAGGTCGACATAGCGCTGGCGGACGCGCGTCTCCTCGTTCACGCCGGTGTGCAGCGTGGGCAGGGGGCGGAGAGCCTTGGACGCCATGGTCCAGGAGGCCGCCATCACGGACAGCTCGCCCCGGCGGGAGCTGATGACCTCGCCGCGCACCTGGACGTGGTCGCCGAGGTCCACGAGGGACTTCCACCCGGCGAGGCCGTCCTCGCCGATCTCGGCGAGGCTGAGCATGACCTGCAGGCGCGTGCCGTCGCCCTCCTGCAGCGTGGCGAAGCACAGTTTGCCCGAGTTGCGGATGAACACCACACGGCCCACGACGGCCACCTGGTGGCCGCTCGACTCGCCCGTGGAGAGGTCGGCGAACTGCTCCCGCACCGCGGCGAGCGAGTGGGTCCGCTCCGGCTTGACCGGGTAGGGCTCCATCCCGGCGTCGAGGAGGGCCGCGCGCTTCTGCAGGCGGAAGCGCATCTGCTCGTTGAGGTCGTCCGGGGAGAGGGTGTCGTCAGGGGTCACGGAAGACAAGTTTACGGCTCCCCGCCGGGCCCGCGGTGGGTGCACGGTGTGCGTCAGGCCACAGGGGGCAGGAAGGCGTTGTCGATGAGGCGCACGGCGCCCACCCGCGCGGCGACGACCGCGAGGGCCGGAGCGGTCCGCGCGTCGTCGTGACCGGCCGGCGCGAACGACGACGGGTCGACGATCTCGAGGTAGTCGAGGTCCACTCCGCGCTCGGCCAGGATCTCGGCGCGGGCCGCCGGGAGGTCCAGGGGTGCGCCGTCGCGCGCATCGGCACGGAGGGTCCCGAGCACGCGCGAGAGCACCAGCGCCGCGCGGCGCTCGTCCGCGGCGAGGAAGCGGTTGCGGCTGGAGAGGGCCAGCCCGTCGGCGTCCCGCACGATGGGCACGCCCTCGATGCGGACGGGCACGTTCAGGTCGAGCACCATGCGCCGGATCAGCGCGAGCTGCTGGGCGTCCTTCTCGCCGAAGTAGGCGCGGTAGTCGGCCCCGGTGCCGGGCAGTCCGAGGTTGAGGAGCTTGGCGACGACGGTGAGCATGCCGTCGAAGTGGCCGGGCCGGGATGCCCCCTCGAGCACCGCCCCCATCCGGCCGGCGCTCACGCGGACCAGCGGCTCTCCCCCGGGGTACATGTCCTCCACGGACGGGGCGAAGACGACGTCGGTGCCGCACCCGGCGAGCAGCCGCATGTCGTCGTCGAGCGTGCGCGGGTAGCGGTCGAGGTCCGCCTGGTCGCCGAACTGCAGAGGGTTCACGAAGACGGACACGACGACCACGTCGTTGGCCTCGCGGGCGGTGCGGGCGAGCGCCGCGTGGCCCTCGTGCAGGCCGCCCATGGTGGGCACGAGACCGAGCGACGGTCGGCGGGCCACTGCGCCACGCGGGGGCCGGGCGTCGTCGAGCAGGGCCGTGGTCGCGGCCCGCAGGTCGGCGGGCGTGGAGACGAGGAGCGGGGTGGCCGGGCGTGGGGTGCCGGTCGAGGTCACGGGAGGTCCTTCCGGGACGGAGGCGGTCTGGCGGGGTTGCGGCGGAGTTCGGGCGGGCGGGGTGGTCCGGAGAGGGCCCGGAGGTGTCAGGGACGCGGGGCGTCCGGCCCCCCGGGGGGTTCGTCGGCGACGGTGTCGGCGAGCACGGCGAGGATGGCCTGTCCCTGCGCGGGCGAGAGGATGCCGCGCTCGAGGGCGCGCAGGGCCGTGACGCGTGCCATGGCGAGGTACGCCTGCCGGGTGTCGGGGGCGTCGTGGGATTCCAGCGCCGCCCGGTGTGCGCGGACGGTCCCGGCGTCACCGCGGGCCACGGGGCCGGTCAGGGCGCTCTCGCCGGAGGACAGCGCGTTCTCGAGCGACGCCTTCATGAGCGGACCGAGCAGGCGGTCGGGGTGCTGCACCCCGACGTCGGCCAGGAGCTGCGCGGACTGGGCGGCGATCGTGACGAGGTGGTTCGAGGCGTGGGCGAGGGCCGCGTGGTACAGCGCCCGGGACTCCTCCTCGATGACCACGGGCTCGGCGCCCATCTCCACCACGAGCGCCTGCGCGATGGGCAGGACCGCGGCGGGGGCGGTGATGCCGAACATGCTGTCCGGCAGGCGCCCGAGGTCGAGGCTCAGCCCCGTGAAGGTCATGGCCGGGTGGATGGCCAGGGGGATGGCGCCCGCCGCACGGGCCGGGCCGAGCACGGAGGTGCCGTACCGGCCGGAGGTGTGCACCACGAGCTGCCCCGCCTGCCATGCACCCAGCCGCGCGAGTCCCTCCACCAGCTCTGGCAGGGCGTCGTCGGGCACGGTGAGCAGCACCAGTTCGGCGCGCTCGATGACGTCGGGGACCTCCAGCACCGGGACCCCGGGCAGCAGGTTCTCGGCGCGCTCCCGGCTCGCGTCGGAGACCGCGGAGACGCCGACGACGGCGTGGCCGGCCGACCGCAGGGCAGCACCCAGGACGGCGCCGACCCTGCCGGCACCCACCACGCCGACGCCGAGCCGTCCGGGGCGCCTCGACGCATCATTGCGGGCCATCGGCGGACACCTCACGTTCCGAGGGTGCCGGGACGTAACGCGGCACGTCGGGCATGACCCCGCGCACCTGCTCCGCGGCGGGCCCGGCGGCGGCCCCGGCGGCTGTCCCGAGGGCTCCGGGGGTCCCGGTGGGGCCGGTCCGGTCGGTCGGATCGGGGCCGACGGCGCTGGAGGCGTGTCCGGCGCGGTGGGCGGGGGCCTCGGCGTCATCGGGCGCGCCGGTGCCGGCCTCGCTGTCGGCCGGCGGCGCGGCGAGCGCGGCAGGGATCGTGGCGCCCTGCCGGACATCGTCCGGGGCGCTGGCCGGAGCGCTGTCCGGAGCGCTGTCCGGAACGCTGTCCGGAACGCTGTCGGGACCGCCGGCCCGAACGGCGGCCGCGGGGACGGGCTTCATCCACTGCTCGGGGCCGCTGCGCCGCCGCGCCTCCGCGGCGCGCGCCGCCTGGCCGTGGAAGAGCTGCCAGGCGGTGGCGGAGTCGGCGAGGACCGCGCGGGCGTTGACCGGGCCGGGGGTGGTCTGGAGCTGCAGGTCGGAGACGCCGACGCGTCGGCTCACTGGCCCCTGGTGGAGGGAGATCGACTGGGTGCACTCGTGCGGCACGACGACGAGCTGGCGCCACAGCACGCCGGAGCGCAGGAGCAGCGCCGTCCGCGTGACGGCGAAGCCGTTGCGGCGCCATGCGAGCGGTGCGAGCCACCGGGCGCGGCGCGGCGTGGTCACGAACCCCTCGCCGCCGTCCCTGCCCACCACGCCCGCGGTGAAGACCTCCACGGGGCGCTCCGTCCCGGGGTCGGGCAGGACCAGTGCCAGGATCTGCAGCACCTCGTCCCTGGTGCCGACCGGCAGCAGGGTGGCGCGGGCCTGGCCCTCGCTGGAGGCCGAGGCGCCGTACCCCGCCACGTTCACGGTGATCCGGTACCAGCCCTTGAAGCGCCAGAGCGGCGGCTGCACGATGCCGAGCGCCTGTACCCGGCCCGGGGGGACGGTCTGCGCCCTCGTGTCGAGCAGGCCGTAGCGTATCCGGATGCCGTCCGGGGAGGTGGCGGCCCGGAAGTTGTAGCCGGTGTTGAGGGCGGACCAGTAGCCGCCGATCACGCCGATGAGGATGGGGATGAAGGACGTCGCGATGAACGGCGTGTCGAACACGACGCCGAGGGTGACGATCACGGCGGCCGCCGCCACCAGCGCTACGGTCATCCCGGACAGGACGGCCGCGCCGATCACGCGGCCGGGCGGGATCGCCACCACCTCGCGCTCGGGCGCCTCGGCGACCTGCTCGGGGTGGTCGGGGTCCGCGGACACGCCTGCGGCCCGCGCGAGGATCGTGGCGCGGAGCTTCTGGGCGTCGTCGAGCTTCAGGAAGGCGAGCCGGACGGCGGACTCGCCGGCGTCGGCCACCTCGAACTTGAGTTCGGCCAGGCCGAAGATCCGGGCGAGGAACGGCTGGACGATATCGATCGCCTGCACCCTGTCCAGCCGCGCCTGGCGCTGCTGGCGGAACACGACGCCGGAGTGCACACGCACGTGGTCGGCGGTCACCTGGTAGCGCGTGAAGTACCAGGAGACGAGGAAGGCGCCGGCGACGAGGAGGACGACGGCGAGCAGCACCCCGCCGGCGAGCAGGACGCCGACACCCTCGGGGAGGGGGCCACGCCCGCGCGTCTCGGCGGAGAACATTCCCTCGAACCAGTCCCGCCCCACGAAGTAGAGGATGGCGACGAGCACGATCCAGCCCCGCACGAGCGGCGAGATCACGTGGACGCGCTGCCAGGCGTCGTCGCCGGCGCCCTTCGCGCAGCCCGTGCCGACGGTGCCGCCCGCACCGTCGGGGGGCGCCGGCAGCGCCCCGGAGGATCCGCCCTCGGGGATCACAGCCCCGCCAGCCTGGCTTCTCCCCGCGCGGAGAGCTGCTCGCGCAGGCGCGAACCCTCCTCGGCCGGCAGCCCGGGGATGAGGGCGTTGGTGGCGGGCGCCGCGGTGTGCAGCTTGAGCGTGCAGATCCCGTAGGCACGCTCCAGAGGGCCGACGGCGACGTCGACGTACTGCATGCGGCCGTACGGCACCACCAGCGTGCGCTGGAAGAAGAGGCCCTGGCGCACCAGGAGGTCGTCGTCGCGCTCCGCGTAGCCGATCGCCGCGACCTGTCGCGGCAGCAGGACACCGCGCCAGACGGCCGTGACCAGCACGGCGGCGGGCAACCCCCAGGCGATCCAGAGGGGCGGGAAGGAGTCCCAGATCCCCGTGAGGCGCAGGGCCAGGGGGATGCTCGCCAGGACGAGCCAGACCAGCGACCCGATGAGCCACCCGATCACCCTCACGCGCAGGTACTTCGGCGACACCCTGGACCACTCGAGCCCGGACGGATCGATCGGTTCCCTACGCATACTCCCCCTCGCTGGAGCCCGCGGCGCCCGAGCCGTCGTCGTCGGGCGGCAGCCGGCAGAAGTCCTCGACAACCAATCCCACCATAATCATGATGATCCCGCCCGCCATCAGGGCGGCCGACCCCCAGAGGGGTGCCGTGGTGGAGCGTACCGAGAGAAGCGCCACCTGATCCACGAAGATGCCCGCGTGCCAGCCGAGACTCAGTGCTCCGGCATAGGCGCACGCCTGCGCGAGGACGAGCGTGCGCGTGGCGAGGATCGGGTCGAGCGGGCGGTCGTGATCGCCGTTGCGCCAGCGGAGCACGCGCCGACCGAACACGAGGGTGATCCCGATGATGACCGCCGTCGTGACGAGCGACGTCAGGGGCAGGGTGGGCGTGCCGAAGCCGTTCCGCGTCGCCAGCCAGTTGACCAGCCACCCGGTGAAGCCGGCCACCAGCCCCACCAGGGCCAGCCAGCGGAACCGAAGTGTGCTCACAGCGTCCTAGACTCCCTCGAAGGGCACCAGGCCCGCAAGGTCCTCGGCTTCCGCAGCGAGTTCCGCCACCGGCCGGCCGTTCAGCACGGCCCCGGAGTCCATCCACGCCCAGGGCTGCAGGACGAACGCGCGCGACGCCGCACGCGGGTGCGGGACGGTCAGCGTCTCGTCGTCCGATGTCCACGACCCGTAGGTGATGATGTCGACGTCGAGGGTCCGCGGCCCCCAGCGCACCGTGCGCGTGCGGTGGTGCCGTTCCTCCACGGCCTGGCAGTGCTCGAGGAGCTCGTACGGACCAAGATCCGTCTCCACCTCGATGACCATGTTCAGGTAGTCGGGCTGCTCGGGTCCGCCCACGGGCTTGGTCCACACCACGGGCGAGACGGCGTGCAGGCGCACGCGGTCCGACTCCACGAGGTCCGCGACCGCGCGGACCAGCGTGTCGTTGCTGGTGCCGAGATTGCTGCCGAGGGCGAGCACGGACCGGATGGTGCCGCTCATGCCCGGCTCCTGCGCAGGGTGACGGCCACGTCACCGAACGGCACCTCGATGGGCGCCTGCGGCTTGTGGACGGTGACGTCGACGGCCGCGACCGGGAAGGACCGGAGGACGGACGCCGCGATGGTCTCCGCGAGGGCCTCGATGAGGTCGAACGGCTCGCCCTCGATGATCCCGTGCACGAGTCCGGCGACCTCGCCGTAGTGGGCGGTCCGCGTCAGATCGTCGCTCGTCCCGGCGGGCTGCAGGTCCAGGTGCAGGACGACGTCGACGACGAAGGGCTGCCCGTCGCGGCGCTCGTGGTCGAAGACGCCGTGGTAGCCGGTGGCGGCGATACCCTTCAGCACCACGGTGTCGAGGTCTCCGGAGGGAGAGCCGGGGCGGGCTGGGGCGGCCTGGACCGTCACGGGCGCGGACCGGCGGCGGCGGCGACCTTGACGGCGTCGAGCGTCGCGGCCGGGTCGTGGACGCGCACGCCCCAGGCGCCCGCGGCGGCGGCGAGGGTGGCGACGGCGAGCGAGGCGTGTCCGCGCTCGTCCGGTGTGGCGGCCTTCCCGGCGGAGGTCAGCAGTGTGCCCAGGAAGCGCTTGCGGGACGCGCCGACCAGCACGCGGTGCCCCATGCCGGTGAAGGTGTCCAGGTGACGGAGGAGGGCCCAGTTGTGCTCGTCGGTCTTGGCGAAGCCCAGTCCCGGATCGAGGATGATCCGCTCCGCTGCGACACCGGCCTCGAGGAGGCGGTCGCGCAACGCGGCGAGCTCGGCGGCCACCTCCGCGACGACGTCGTCGTACTCCGCCAGGCCGTCCATGGTGGCCGCGGTACCCCGGCGGTGGGTGAGGACGTACGGGACGCCGCGCTCGGCGACCAGGGCGGGCATCGCCGGGTCGAGTTCGGCGCCGGAGATGTCGTTGATGATGGCGGCACCCGCGTCGAGGGCCTGTCGGGCCGTCTCGGCGTGCATGGTGTCGATGCTGACGAGGGCGCCGGCCTTGACGAGCGCCGCGACGACGGGCAGCACCCGGGCCAGTTCCTCCTCGACGGGTACCTCGCGGGCGTTGGGCCGTGTGGACTCGCCGCCGACGTCGATGATGTCCGCACCGCCGTAGTGCATCCGCAGGCCGTGGCTGATCGCGTCGTCCGTGCCGGCGTACCTGCCGCCGTCGCTGAAGGAGTCCGGAGTGACGTTGAGGATCCCCATGACGACGGTGCGGTCAACGGGCAGGTCGCTCACCGTCCTGGCCCTGCGGACCGGCCGGATGACCGGGAGCGGCGACGTGGCCGGTCCCGTCCCGGGCGCTGCTGCGAGAGAATCCATCAGGGTGGTCCTACCTTCCGAGTATGAGGCTCATGGCCTCGGCGCGCGTCGCTGTCTCGCGGATCTGGCCGCGGACGGCGGACGTGACGGTCTTCGCGCCGGGCTTCCGTACCCCGCGCATCGACATGCACATGTGCTCGCACTCGATCACGACGATCGCGCCCTTGGGCTTCAGGTGTTCCATCATCGCATCGACGATCTGCGTCGTCAGCCGTTCCTGGATCTGCGGCCGGCGGGCATAGACCTCCACGAGCCGCGCCAGCTTGCTCAGGCCTGTCACACGGCCGTCCACCGAGGGGATGTAGCCGACGTGCGCGGCCCCGTGAAAGGGCACGAGGTGGTGCTCGCAGGTCGAGTAGAACGGGATGTCCTTCACGAGCACGAGCTCCTGGTGGTCCAGGTCGAAGGAGGTCGAGAGGACTTCCGCGGCATCCTGGTGGAGGCCGGCGAACATCTCCGCGTACGCCTTGGCGACCCGCTTCGGGGTCTCGAGCAGGCCGTCCCGGTCGGGATCCTCACCGATCGCCGCCAGGATCTCCCGGACCGCCCGCTGGATGCGGAGCTGGTCGACGGGCGATCCGGTGGCGACCAGGGCCGCATCAACCACTTCGTCGTCGAAATCTGTCACGGGTCATCTCCCCCTTCATCGGCACCGCCGCGGCCCCATGGCCGCCGGCGTCGTGCTGTCTAGCTGTCCCGGGTCTCCCGGGCGCCCTCGTTCGAGGCGGGTGAGGGGAGTTCGGAGTCCTTGACGTCGAAGTCGCCCGGCATGTTCGCGTCGGCGATCTGGTCCTGCGGTGCCACGGACTCGGGTGCGGGACGACCGCTCTCGAGGGCCTCCGCGCGCTCCTTGGCGGAAGTGACGGGCGGCAGGGAATGCACGGGGCGGGTCTGCTTGGACAGCCACACCTCGCGCAGCTCCCGCTGCCGGACGGCGGAGAAGATCTCGGCGATCTCGGCCTGGTTGAGCGTCTCGCGCTCGAGCAGTTCGAGGGCGATGTGGTCGAGCACATCGCGGTTCTCCGTGAGGATCTGGTACGCCTCGTCGTGCGCGTTGTCGATCAGGCGGCGCACCTCCTCGTCCACCACGAGGGCGATCTGGTCGGAGTAGTCGCGGTCGCTGCCCATGTCGCGACCGAGGAACGGTTCGCCGGCGCCCTGGCCGAGCTTCACGGCGCCGATGCGCTCGCTCATGCCGTACTGGGTGACCATCTTGCGGGCGGTCCCGGTGGCCTTCTCGATGTCGTTCGAGGCACCCGTGGACGGGTCGTGGAAGACGATCTCCTCGGCCACCCTGCCGCCCATGGCGTACGCGAGCTGGTCGAGCAGTTCGTTCCTCGTCACCGAGTACTTGTCGTCGCTCGGCATGACCATGGTGTAGCCGAGGGCGCGTCCGCGCGGCAGGATGGTCACCTTGGTCACCGGGTCCGTGTTGCGCAGCGCCGCGGCCACCAGGGCGTGGCCGCCCTCGTGGTAGGCGGTGATCTTCCGCTCGAGTTCCTTCATCACGCGGCTGCGCTTCTGCGGGCCGGCGATGACGCGGTCGATCGCCTCGTCGAGGGCGCGGTCGTCGATCAGCTGGGCGTTGGAGCGGGCGGTGAGCAGCGCGGCCTCGTTGAGGACGTTCGCGAGGTCCGCGCCGGTGAAGCCCGGGGTCTTCTTCGCGACACCCTTGAGGTCCACACCGGACGCCATCGGCTTGCCCTTGGCATGCACGCTGAGGATGTGTTCGCGGCCCCTCATGTCCGGCGCCTCGACACCGATCTGCCGGTCGAAGCGGCCCGGGCGCAGGAGTGCCGGGTCGAGGACGTCAGGACGGTTCGTGGCCGCGATGAGGATCACGTTGGTGGTGGCGTCGAAGCCGTCCATCTCGACCAGGAGCTGGTTGAGGGTCTGCTCGCGCTCGTCGTTGCCGCCGCCCACGCCGGCGCCGCGGTGGCGTCCGACGGCGTCGATCTCGTCCACGAAGATGATGGCGGGCGAGTTGTTCTTTGCCTGCTCGAAGAGGTCGCGGACGCGGGACGCTCCGACGCCGACGAACATCTCGACGAAGTCGGAGCCCGAGATGGAGTAGAAGGGGACGCCGGCCTCGCCGGCGACGGCACGCGCGAGGAGGGTCTTACCGGTACCGGGAGGCCCGTACAGGAGCACGCCCTTCGGGATCTTGGCACCGAGGGCCTGGAACTTCGCGGGTTCCTGCAGGAACTCCTTGATCTCCAGGAGCTCCTCCACGGCCTCGTCGGCACCGGCGACGTCGTTGAAGGTCACCTGGGGCATGTCCTTGGAGATGAGCTTGGCCTTGGACTTGCCGAACTGCATGACCTTGGAGCCGCCGCCCTGCATGCGGCTGAGGAGGAACCAGAAGATGAGGCCGAGGATCAGGATCGGGAAGATCAGCCCGGCGAGGCTCAGCAGCCAGTTGCTCTCGGCGGGCTGGTCTGTGAAGCCGTCCGTGTCCGAGGCGTTGATGGCGTCGACGACGCCCTCGGCGCGCGCGGAGCTGTAGAAGAACTGGACGCTCTTGCCCTTGTCCTCGTAGTCCTCGCGCAGGGTGAGGTCCACGCGCTGCTCGCCGTCGTAGATCTTGGCCTGCGAGACCTGGTCATCTTCGAGGAGCTGGAGCCCGACGTTGGTGTCGACGCGGGAGCTACCGGTCCCGAAAAGATTCGGGAGGACCAGCAGGAGCGCCACGACCGCCAGGACGATCCAGAAGATGGGCCCCTTGAAGATGTTCTTGAATTTCATTCGTCTCAGGGCAGCAAGCCCTGTCCCTCCTGCTGATGCAAGTAAAAGTGTGCCGGCGCAGTGCCGTGCGGGTGCTGGATGAACACCTCAACATATACACCGTCCCAGATTCCCCACGCGTGGATCTGGCCGATAGTTCCCTCTTGGCGTACTGCCCGCATGCAGCGGAGGTTGTCCTATTCGTAGACGTGCGGTGCCAGGGTGCCGATGAAGTCGAGGTTGCGGTACTTCTCCGCGAAGTCGAGACCGTAGCCGACCACGAACTCGTTGGGGATGTCGTAGCCCACGTACTTGACGTCGATGTCCACCTTCGCGGCGTCCGGCTTGCGCAGGAGCGTGCAGATCTCGACGGAGGCCGGGCCCCTGGACAGGAGGTTCGCCTTGAGCCAGGACAGCGTGAGCCCGGAGTCGATGATGTCCTCGGCGATCAGGACGTGCTTGCCCATGAGATCCGTCTCGAGGTCCTTGAGGATCCTCACCACTCCGGAGGACTGCGTGCCCGACCCGTAGGACGAGACGGCCATCCAGTCCATCGTGATGTGGGAGTGCAGCGCGCGTGCGAGGTCCGCCATGACCATCACCGCGCCCTTGAGGACGCCCACGAGGAGGATGTCCCGGCCCTGGTAGTCGGCATCGATCTGCTGTGCCAGCTCGTTGATCCGCTGCTGGATCTCCTCCTTGGTGTAGAGGACGTGCTTGAGATCTGACTGGACGTCGTTGGAATCCACCGATTACTCCTGGGGTTCACGGCGCGAGTGCATCACACCGGGGCCGTCGTTGCTGCCATTGCTAGTAAGGACAAGATTGCCATAGCTTGCTTGCCCCCGGAGAACCGTGCGCCCCCGCACCTGGCGGTGGACGCTCACCTTCCCGCCCAGCTGCACCGGTCCGGCGGACCCCTTCCGCTCCAGCAGTGCCTCCGCGGCGCGCAGGCGCTCGAAGCTCGGCTGGAACGCGCCGAGCTCGAGGGCGGCGAGCGCGAGGACACGCTGCCTCAGCGCCGCGGGCAGTCCCCGCAGGCCGTCCTCCGGCAGGAGCACGGCGCCGTCGTCGCCCGGGATCCGCAGCGCGGCGTACGCTTCGGCGCTCAGTTGTTCGAGGTGGTCGGCGTCCTGTCCGAGGATGCGGGCGGTCCGCGCGAGTGCCTGGGCGATCCCCGGGCCGAGCCGGTCCTCGAGGAACGGCAGCACCTCGCCGCGTACCCGGGAGCGGGCGAAAGCGGGGTCGAGATTGGCGGGGTCGTGCCAGGGATCGAGGCCGTAGAAGGCGCAGATCGCCTCGGTGTCGGCGCGGCGGAGTTCGAGGAGCGGGCGGAGGTAGAGGCCGCGGCGGGCGGGCATCCCGGCGAGGGACCGGGTGCCGGAGCCGCGGGCCAGGCCCAGCAGCACCTGCTCCGCCTGGTCGTCGAGCGTGTGCCCGAGCAGGACGGCGGCAGCACCGAGGCGCGCCGCGGCGGCGTCGAGTGCAGCGTAGCGGGCACTCCGGGCCGCTGCCTCCGGGCCCATGCGTCGACCGTCCACGGTGACGCGGTGCACCTCCACGGGATCGAGGCCCAGGCCGCGTGCGGCGGCGGCGGCCTGCTCCGCCGTCGCGGCACTGCCCGGCTGGAGTCCGTGGTCGACGACGACGGCGCCGACCCGGCAGCGTCCGACGTGAGCGAGGTGCACGGCCACGGCGGCGAGCGCCAGCGAGTCGGGCCCTCCGCTGCAGGCGACGAGGACGAGGGGCAGGTCCCGCGCGGGCGCGGGGTCCGCCGCATCCTCCCCCGGCGCACCGGAGCCCCGGCGGGGCGTCGGCTCCGCGAGGATCCCTTCGAGGGCGGCCGTGACCAGGTTGCGGGCAGCACCGACGGCCGGGAGCAGGCGGGGGCGCCTACCCACGGCGCAGGCTCATCCTGTCGATCCATTCGTCGGGTGCGTGGATCTCGCGCTCGGTGGGCAGGTGCGACGCCGATTCCCACACGGCGTTGAAGCCCTCCATGCCGGTCTGGCTGACCACCCTCCGCACGAACTTGGAGCCGTCGCTGTACTGGCGCATCTTCGCGTCGAGGCCCATGAGCTGCCGGATGACCTTCTCGAGCGGGCCGCGGGACTTGCCGCGGGCGTTGAAGCGGCGGCGGATGGTCTTGACCGACGGCACGATGCTTCCGTCGACGCCGTCCATCACCACGTTCGCGTGCCCCTCGAGGAGGCTCATGACAGCGGTGAGGTGGGAGAGGCGGGCCTTGTCGTCCGGGTCCTGGAGGATCGACAGCACGCCCATCTCCTGCGCGGGGACGTCCGCCGCCGTACCTTCGCCGCGTGCGCGTGCCCTGCCCGCGGTGATGTTCTTCACGGCAGCGCCGAGGCGGTCCGAGAGCGAATCGGCCTTGTCGATGAGTCCCGAGGTCAGTTCCCCGATGTGGCCGGTCATGTGGTCCTTCAGCCAGGGCGCGGCTGCGAATTGCACGCGGTGCGTCTGCTCGTGGAGGCAGACCCAGAGCCGGAAGTCGGACGGATCGACGTTGAGTTCCCGTTCGACCGAGATGATGTTCGGCGCCACCAGCATCAGCCGGCCGCCCTGCCCGTTGCGGGAGGGCACGAACGGGTCGTACTGGCCCAGCACCTTGCTGGAGAGGAACGCGAGGATGGCGCCGAGCTGGGCGCCGGTGACGGCCCCGCCGAGCACGAGGGACGCGGACTTCAGGGCCTCGGGGCGCGACGACGCGAGCTGGTCCAGCGCGGGTTCCATGAGGGTGCGGAAGCTCTGCGAGTTGGCCTTGGACCACGACGCGCGGTCGACGATCAGCAGTTCGGAGTCGCGGAGGTCGCGTGCGGCGTCGAGCCGGGAGATGGCGTGGACGTGGCCCACCGAGGCATCGGCGAGCTCGCGCATGTTCTGCACGGCGCGGGCGATGTCGGCCGGCTTCATGGTGGGTCCGGCGGGAGTCAGGGATGCGGCGGTCGAGGCCGCGACGTCCCAGTTGACCAGCTGCGGGCGGGGTGTTGCGGACTCGTTCCTGGACATGCGCCTATTCGATCACATCCCGCTGACGGCGGCTCCCAGGTGCCGGAGGGCCCGCGGCCGCCTGGAGTGTGCTCGTCCCCGACAGGACGGCTAGCGGCAGCCGCATCCTGCGAGGACGGCGGCGGCGCCGTCCGCCGCCCCGCGTGCCTCGACGGTATTGCCCTCGAGGCCCAGGGCGAGGAAGGAGAACACGAGCAGGCGGCCGTCGGCAGTGACCACGTGCCCGGACAGACCCGTGACGGCGTTCAGCGTCCCGGTCTTCGCACGCACCACTCCCGCTCCTGGCCGGGCCGGGCCGTCGTCGGCGGTGAAGCGCGTCGCGAGGGTGCCTGTCGCGCCGGCGACGGGCAGGGATTCCGCGACGGCGGCGAGCCCCTGCTCGTCGGACGTGGTGGTGCCGCGGAGCAGCACCGCGAGCTGCTCGGGCGAGACGGCGTTGCGCACGGACAGCCCCGCCGCGTCCCCGACGAGGAGCCCCTCCTGGGGGACGCCCAGCCGGGCGGCCGCGGCGGTGAGGGCCTCGGTGGCTCCCCCGAAGGACGCCGGGCGTCCGCTGTCGAGGGCTGCGATACGCGCCAGTGCCTCGGCCAGGTAGTTGTCGGAGATCTCCAGCATGCGGCGCACCTGGCCCTCGAGCGGTGCCGACTCGACGGCCGCGATCGGTTCGGCATCCTCCGGTGCCGTGGACCGCTGCACGTCGGGGCTGACCTCGATACCACGCTCCGCGGCCGCGCCGACGAGCGCCGCCGTGAAGATGCGGGCCGCATCGAGCGCCGCGTCCTGCGAACGCGGCCCGCCGGAGTGTCCCTCCTCAAGCCAGGCCGAGTTGACGGCGAGCGCGTGCAGCGGGGCGATCTCCCCGGCCTCGATGTCGCCCGCGGCCCACGTGGGGTTCAGGGTGGCTCCCTCGAACAGGGAATCATCGAGCTGCACGGAGTACGGTCCGGAGCCGTGGGGCAGGGCGGCGGCTGCATCAGCGGCAAGGGTGCCGAGGCCGGCACGGCCCACGACGGAGCCCGGATCGGAGGCCCCGGAACCGAGGAGGACGTCCCCGCCGCCGTGGAGGTAGAGGGCACCGGCCCTGGTGTCCGAGGCGAGCACCGACGTCGTCAGCGTCCTCCCGGGCTGCCCGAACGTCAGGGCGGCGACGGCGGTGAACAGTTTGATGTTGGAGGCCGGGGGCTGTACGCGCCCGGCGTCCCGCGCGTAGAGGACGGTGCCGGTGGAGGAGTCGACGACGGTCCCGGCGAAGCTTCCCGGACCCGCCAGCTGCAGGGCGGCGTCGAGCTGCGCACCGAGCACCGCAGGGTCCGGTGCGGGCGCCGTCGGCGGCAGGGGAGGAACGACGTCGGGCACGGCCACCGCGGTGGGCGGGATCTGCAGCGCGGGAATGACGGGAGGCTCGACCGGAGGGGGCGGATCGACGGCGGCGAGGACGGCCGGTACGAGGTGCGTGGCCAGGGGTACCGCGAGCGCCGCCATGACCAGGACGAGGAGGAGACCCGTCAGCAGGCGGAGCGGGCGCACAGGGTGTCCTTTCTCAAGCGTTCGCGGGCAGCACCGAAACCTTGGGGAAATGTTCGGGTACCGGCGGCCGACCGATATGTTAGGGCTGACGATTAACAGTAGACCGGCGCGGAGCCCCTTCTCCGAAAGGGCGCGGCCCCTGTCACCCCCGACCTACCCCAGGAGTTGCCATGAAGCTCGACGTCACCATCGAGATCCCGAAGGGCTCGCGCGTCAAGTACGAGATCGATCACGACACCCACCGACTCCGCCTGGACCGGGTCCTGTTCACGTCCATGCAGTACCCCACGCACTACGGCTACTTCGAGAACACCCTCGGCGAGGACGGCGACCCGCTGGACGCGCTGGTGCTGCTCCAGGATTTCGACCTGATCCCGGGCGTCCTCGTGGAGTCCCGCCCCATCGGCGTGTTCAACATGACCGATGACGGCGGCGGCGACGCGAAGGTCCTCTGCGTACCGGTGGATGCCCGCTTCGACCACATCAGGGAGCTGTCGGACGTCTCCGACTTCCTGCTGGACGAGATCAAGCACTTCTTCACCAAGTACAAGGACCTCGAACCGGGCAAGTGGGTGGAGGCCGCCGACTGGGCCGGCCGGGAGGAGGCCGAGGCCGAGGTCGAGGCGTCCCTCAAGCGCTTCCAGGCCATCGGTGAGGGCAGCGCGCAGGACGAGCCGCAGGGCCGGTCCGTCGAGGTCGAGGCGGACAATGCGACGCAGACACCCGAGGGCCGCTAGTACCGGCATCGGAGAACATCGGGCGCACCGGACAGGAGCCCCCGCAGGTCCTTGGACCTGCGGGGGCTCCTGCACGATCGGCGGCCGCGGGCATCACCCCCGAGGTCTCGCCGGGCGCGCTGAAGCGCCGCGCATCGCCCGATACACCGGATCCGCGACGATACTTGACCCATGCACTATGTCCTGACCATCAACCAGCGTGACTCGCGCGAGGTGGGTGATCTCACGGGTGACCTGCTGCGGGCGCTGCGCTACCTGCCCGCCGCGGTCCCGTTCCAGCGTTCGGTGGGCGACGAGGTGCAGGGCGTGGTGGACTCGGCCACGACGGCGGTCGACGCCGCACTGCGGGCCGTCCGCCAGCGGCGCTGGCACGTGGGGATCGGCGTCGGCGGCCTCACTCCCCCGGTCCCCGAGCGGATCGTCGACGCCGAGGGCTACGGACTGGTCTACGCCCGACGGGCCGTCGACCGGGCACGCAGGACCGGTGAGCGGATCCCCCTCGCGGTCGAGGGGCCGGACGGCGGGATCGCCGCCGAGGCGGAGGCCGTCCTCCGGCTGCTGGGGCAGATCGTCTCCACGCGCACCGACGCCGAATGGGCGGTGCTCGACCTCATGACGCCGGGCGCGCGCGGACAGCAGAAGTACGTCGCACAGGAACTCGGCATCACCACGCAGGCCGTGAGCCGCGCCGTCGTGCGCTCGCACTGGATGGAGGAGTGGGCCACGCGGCCGGCCGCCGCCCGCCTGCTGGATCTCACGCACGGACCGGCGTCGCTCCCCACGGCGAGCCTCGCGTACTGAATGAGGACCCACCAACCGGCACCGACCGGCACCGACCGGCACCGGCCGGCCCGCAGGACATACGGAGGACGGACGCCCATGAGGTGGATCCTGCTGGCCGGGGCGATCGTGAGCGAGGTGACGGCGTCCCTGTCCCTCAAGGCCGCCCTCGAGCGGCCCGCGTTCTTCGTCGTGGTCGTCATCGGGTACGTCACGGCCTTCGTCCTGCTCGCGGCCGTGCTCCGCCGCGGGATGGCGCTGGGCGTGGCCTACGGGGTCTGGGCGGCCATGGGGGTCGCGGCCACGGCACTGCTCTCCGCGGCGCTGTTCGGGGAGACCTTCACGCCGACCATGCTCGCGGGCATCGCCCTGGTGATCGCCGGGGTCCTGTGCGTGGAACTCGGGTCCCACCCGCCGGTTCCGAGGACTCCCGCTGCCCCGGCGGGTGATGGCGCATGATGTGGATCTTCCTGGTCGGAGCCATCCTCACGGAGGTCGCCGCCACCCTCAGCCTGCGGGTCGCCTCCGAGGGCCGGAGCGCCTGGTACGCGCCCGTGGTGGCTGGCTACCTGCTGGCCTTCACGTTCCTGACCCTCGCGCTCAGGGAGGGCATGGGCCTCGGGGTGGCGTACGGCATCTGGGCGGCCGCGGGCGTGGCCCTCACCGCGGTGGCCGGGCGCGTGCTGTTCGGCGAGCCGCTCACGCGCGTGATGGTGCTCGGCCTGGGCCTGATCATGGCGGGTGTCCTGCTCATCGAACTCGGGGCCGGTTACTAGTCCCGCGGGCTGCGTCAGACGAGTGAGCGCAGGACCTTCGCGGCGCCGTCGTCGAGCACGCTGCCCGTGACCTCGGACGCGACGGCACGGACCTCCAGGGGAGCCTGTCCCATGGCCACGCCGCGGCCGGCCCACTGGAGCATCTCGATGTCGTTGCGGCCGTCGCCGACCGCGACCGTGAGCGCCCGGTCCGTCCCGAGGCGCTGCCGGAGGGCCTCCAGCGCGGTCGCCTTCGTGACGCCGGAGGCGGCGATGTCCAGCCAGGCGGTCCAGCCCACGGAGTAGGTCACGCCGTGCAGCCCGATGGCTGCCACCGCGTGGCCGAACTCCTCCGCCGAGCTGTCGGTGCTGAAGACGACGACGCGCACGGCACGGCTCTCGAGCATCTCCTCGAAGTCCACGCTCTGCGCCTCGGAGCCGAAGCTCGCGTCCTGGAAGCTCTCCGTGGACAGGAAGCGGCCGCGGTCGTCCTCGAGCGCGTACTTCGCGGAGGGGAGGCGCTCGCGCAGGGCCGTGAGGGCGGGCTTCGGGTCGAAGGTGACGCGCTCGAGGATCTCGAAACCCCCGGGCAGCGTGGTGTCGATCCGCAGGGTGACTCCGCCGTTGGAGCACACGGCGAGACCTCGGGTGATCCCGAGGAGCCCGATGACCGGGAGGGTGGCGCCGAGGGACCGGCCCGTGGCGATGATGACGTCGTGCCCGGCCTCGACGACGGCCCGTACCGAGTCGCGGACCTCCTCCGTCATGGAGCCCTCGTGGTCCACGAGGGTGCCGTCGACGTCGAGGGCTACGAGGTGGTGCTTGCGGTTCTCCTGCCGGTCGTCCACGCCGCCGAGGTTGCTCAGGGTACTCATACCTCAGTCAACCAGACTCCGCGGACGCACCGGTAGGGCGACGGTCACAATACCGGGAGGGTTTCCATTCCGTTGAGGTACGGGCGCAGCGCGGCCGGGACGGTCACGGAGCCGTCCGGGTTCTGGTGGTGCTCGAGGATCGCGACGATCCAGCGCGTCGTCGCGAGCGTCCCGTTGAGGGTCGCGACGGCGCGGGTGCCCTTCTGCCCCTCGCCCTCCGGACGCTCGCGGATGTTCAGGCGCCTGGCCTGGAAAGTGGTGCAGTTCGACGTCGACGTCAGCTCCCGGTAGTCGCCCTGCGTGGGGACCCAGGCCTCGCAGTCGAACTTCCGCGCGGCGGACATCCCGAGGTCGCCCGCGGCGGTGTCGATGACGCGGTAGGGCAGCTCGACCTTCGCGAGCATCTCCTCCTCCCAGGCGAGCAGTCGCTCGTGCTCCGCGGCGGCGTCCTCGGTGGTCGTGTACGTGAACATCTCCACCTTGTTGAACTGGTGGACCCGGATGATGCCGCGGGTGTCCTTGCCGTGCGAGCCGGCTTCGCGGCGGTAGCAGGAGGACCAGCCCGCGTAGCGGACGGGACCCGCGGAGAGGTCGATGATCTCGTCCGAGTGGTACCCGGCGAGCGCCACCTCCGAGGTGCCCACGAGGTAGAGGTCGTCCGCCTCGAGCCGGTAGATCTCGGCGTCGTGCGCGATGTCGAAGCCGGTTCCCTGCATGGTCTCGGGGCGTACGAGGGTGGGGGTGATCATCGGGGTGAAGCCCGCCGTGATGGCCTGGTCCATGGCCATCTGCAGCAGCGCGAGCTCCAGCCGGGCACCGACGCCCCTGAGGAAGTAGAAGCGTGAGCCGGAGACCTTCGCGCCGCGCTCCATGTCGATCGCGCCGATCAGCTCGCCGATCTCGAGGTGGTCGCGGGGCTCGAATCCCTCCGCGGCGAAATCCCTGGGGGTGCCGACCGTCCTCACGACCTCGTAGTCGTCCTCGCCACCCTCGGGAACACCCTCCTGCACGAGGTTCGGCAGCCGGCGCAGCAGGGCCTCCTGCTCGGCCTTGGCCTCCTCCGAGCCGGCCGCGGCCGTCTTGACCGCCGCGGCGAGCTCCTTCACCTCGGCCAGGAGGGCCTGCTTCTCCTCGCCCTTGGCTTGGGCCACCTTCTTGCCGAAGGCGTTCTGCTCCGCACGGAGGGTCTCGTAGGAGGTGACGGCCTCCCGGCGCCGGGTGTCGGCGGCGAGGACGGCGTCGATGAGCGACTCGTCCGCCCTGCGGGCGCGCTGCGATGCTCGGAACTGCTCGGGATTGAGGCGGAGGTCGTTGACGTCGATCACACGGTCAAGACTACCCAAGCCCGCGGGCCCGCCGGCACGGCGGTGCCGTGCCGCTATTGTGGGTGACCATGCGCCGCAAACTGCTCGCCGGGACCGCGGCGGCCTCCGCCGCCGTCGCATCCGTCCAGAGCTACTGGTCCGTCCGGCGGCTGCAGCAGACCCGCACACCCACCGCCTCCGTGTACCCGCCGGTGCCGGTGCCGCCGGGGCCGCAGCGTGTCGCGCTCGTGCTCAACCCGTCGAAGCTGCAGGCGGGCCCGACGCGCGCCCTCGTGGAGCAGGCCTGCTCCGAGGCGGGGTGGGAGGCCCCCCTCGTGCTCGAGACCACCATCGAGGACCCGGGGACGGGCCAGGCAGAGGAGGCGCTCCGGGCCGGGGCCGACGTCGTCCTCGCGGCCGGCGGCGACGGCACGGTGCGCGCCGTGGCGCAGGCCCTCGCCCACCAGCCGGCGGCCCTCGGCCTGCTGCCGCTCGGCACCGGGAACCTGCTCGTACGGAATCTCGGCCTGCCGTACAACGACATCGCCGGGTGCCTGCGGGTCGCCCTGCACGATCATGAGCGGCGGATCGACATGGCGCGGATCAGCCTGCGCAACGACCGGACGGGGGCCTCCTCGGAGCACCCGTTCCTCGTGATGGGCGGCGTGGGCTTCGACGCGAGCGTGATGACCGACGCGAAGCAGGACCTGAAGGACAGGTTCGGGTGGCTCGCCTACAGCGAGGCCGGCGTCCGGCATCTGCCGGGCCGGCGGCGCCGTATCTCCATCAGCCTCGACGGACAGCCGCCGCAGAGCCGGAAGGTCCGTAGCCTGCTCGTGGCGAACTGCGGGAAACTGCCGGCGGGCGTCGACTTCGTGCCGGACGCGGTGATCGACGACGCCTTCCTGGACGTGGTGGTGCTCAGTCCGCGCAGCCTCCTCGGCTGGACGTGGATGGCGGCGAAGATCCTCCTGCGGCACCGCGGCGGCATCCCCGTCATCAGCTACTACCGGGCACGCGAGATCTCGGTGTGGTCCGGTGACCCGATCGCAACCCAGCTCGACGGCGACCCGTCCGGGTCGATCACGTCGATGACGGCCCGCGTGGATCCGGACGCACTGATGGTCCGGGTGCCTGCCTCGGCGCCCGGACCATCGGTGGTACCGGCCTTCCGGTCGGGCGTCCCGCGCCGTCCCAAGCGCGCGGTCCGTCCTGTCCGTGACCGGAGGATCCCTGAGGGAGGATCCCAGCGGTCCTAGCGGTCCTAGCGGTCCGTGTCGGTGTACCCGCCCTGGCCTTCCGGCTCATCGATGAGGGGCCGGTCCACGTCCGTGTACTCGCCCTCCTGGGCCGGGTCCTCCGCGGAGGTGTACCCGCCGGCATCGCCTGCGGGCTCGGCGCTCGTGTAGCTGCCCTCCTCGGCGGCGTCCACGTCCTCGGTCGTGTCGCGGTCGGCGCGCCCGGCCTGCTCCTCGATCAGGGTCTGCTCCTCCGCGAAACGGACGTCGTTGCCCTGGTCGCCCAGGTCGCCGCGCCAGTTCGGATCCGACGTCGAGCCGTCGCCCTCGTTGCGGTTGGCGTCGCCCTCGTCGGGGTTGACGATGTGTCCTCCATGAGCCTTCTCGGTCATGATTCTGCCTTTCGTCGAAGGATGCGCTCCTCGTGGGGCGCCCGCTGCCAGCGTACTGACGAACGGGATGGTTGGAAATGCGCCGGGTTCAGTCGCGCAGGAGTTCCTGCACGGCCTTCTCGGAGGCCGAATAGGTGGTGATGGGGATGACCTCGCCGCTCATGAAACGGTCGACCAGCCGCGGGTCCACATAGGAACTCCGGGCCACGGCGGGAGTGTTCCCGAGGTGGTCGGCCACGGCCTTCATGGTGGCCGTGACGGCCTTCTGGCGGGCCGTGCGGCTCGTGGCCTTGATGTCCTCCTTGGCGAGGGCCATCGCAGCCACGACGGTCGCCTGCCACGTCCTGAAGTCCTTGGCCGTGAACGGGCCGCCGGTGACCTGGCGGAGGAACTCGTTGAGCTGCGATCCGTCCACGTGGTGCCACTTGCCGTCGTCGCTCTGGTACGCGAGCACCGTGTCGGCGTCCTCGCGTTCCATCATGGGGCGGAGCGCGTCTGCGAGGTCCTCGTCCTCGAGGACGGTGTCCCAGTGCTGCCCGCTCTTACCGGGGAAGTCGAAGGCGATCGTGTGCCCATCGATGCTGCAGTGCTCCACGAGGAGGGTGGTCACACCGAAGGACCCGTTGGCCTCCGCGTACTGCGCGGACCCGATCCTGAGGGCGCCGGAGTCCACGATCCGCAGGGCCGCGGCGAACGCCCGTTCCCGCGAGAGGCCGTCGTTGCGCAGGTGCTGCGTGATGGCGCGGCGTGCACTCGGGAGCTTGGCGCCGAAATCCAGTGCGCGGTCGAACTTCTCGCGGTCCTTCTGCTCACGCCAGGCGGGGTGGTACATGTACTGGCGCCGTCCGGCGTCGTCCGTGCCGATGGCCTGGACGTGCCCGTTGGGGTACGGGGCGATCCACACGTCCTTCCATGCCGGCGGGACCACGAGGTCCCTGATGCGCGTGATCTCGTCGCGGTCCTGCAGCAGTTCACCGTTCGGGGCGCGGTAGCTGAAGCCCTTGCCGTGGCGGCGTCGGGTGATGCCGGGCCGACGCGTGTTACTGCGGCGCAGTCGAGCCATCGTGGAACCAGCCTTCGATCGGAGGAGGACCTTCGATAGTAAGCCTACTGTGCTTCGGCTCCCGGCGGTGCGGCGTCCGGCGCGGGGCGGAGGATGGTGGCGAGCCAGGTGTCCGCGGCACCGAAGGCGCCGTCGGAGGTGTGACGTTCGACGGCGGGCGAGCGGCGGTCCGCACGCGGGTACGACCCGAGGAACCGGAGCCCTGGGCTGATGCGGTGCAGCCCCTTGAGGGCGTCGGCGATGCGGGCGTCCTCCACATGGCCGTCGGCGTCCACGCTGAAGAAGTAGTCGCCGAGGAACTGGCCCGTGGGCCGCGACTCGATACGGCTGAGGTTGACGCCCCGCGCGGCGAACTGGTCCAGGATCTGCATCAGGGCGCCGGGGCGGTCCTCGGGCAGGGGGATCACGAGGGTGGTCTTGTCCGAGCCGGTGCGCGGCGGAAGCGCATCCGGCCGGCCGACGAGGATGAACCGTGTGACGGCGTCTGTGACGTCCCCGATGTCCGCCGCGAGGACCGCGAGGCCGAGGCGTTCGGCCACGAGCGGGGAGCAGATTGCCGCGTCGTACCCGCCGGGGCCCGGCGAATCGCCCTGGGCTGCTCCACCGCCGGGCCCGCCCACGAGGCCGTAGGCGGCTGCCGCGGTCGAGGACGCAGGGAAGTATTCCGCGCCCGGTACATGCGTATCGACCCAGGTGCGGCATTGCGCCCAGGCGTGGCCGTGGGTGGCGATGCGGCGGACCGTGCCCAGGGAGGCCCCGGGCCGGGCCGCGAGCACGAACGTGATGGGCACGAGTTCCTCGCGGAGGATCCGCAGCGGATCGCCCACGGCGATGGCGTCGAGCGTGGCGCTCACGCCACCCTCCACCGAGTTCTCGATCGGTACCATCGCGGCATCGACCGTTCCCGTCCGGACGGCGTCGAGCGCCGCGCCCACGGTCGACGCCGGGACACGGCGGGCCGATCCGGCGCCCGGCACCTGCAGCAGGGCCGCTTCCGTGAAGGTGCCCTCCGGGCCCAGGTAGGCGTAGGAGGAGGCATCGGAGAACACGTCGGAACTGGACGGGCCGGTCACAGGACCGTGGGCTCGCTCCCCGCCTCGGACACCATGGGCTTGCCGGCCTCGAGCCACGCGCCCATCCCGCCGCTGACGTTGATGGCGGTGTAGCCGTTGGCCTCGAGCCAGTCCGCCGCGCGCCGGGAGCGCCCCCCGACGCGGCAGATGACGTGCAGGTCCTCGTCGGGGTCCAGTTCGTCGAGCCGGGCGGGCAACTGATCGAGGGGGATGTGCAGGGCCCCGTCCACGTGACCCGCCTCCCACTCGTAGTCCTCGCGCACATCGAGGATCCGGGCGTCGCCGGGTACGGCGGTCACCGGTACGTTCTGGGGTTCGCTCATGCACCTACCCTTTCACGGCCGGACGCGGCACCGCCATCACCACGCCCGTCCGGCCGGGTGACCGACGCTCCTATAGTTGTCCTTGTTGTCTCGTCAGGGTTGTCTCGTCAGGGCCTTCGGGCGGGATGGCCCGCGACGGCCCGCTGCCGACTGGAGCCCCATGAGCGAACTGCACGACCTCTCCGCACTCACCCTCCGGGACGCCCTGGCGCGCGGGGCCGTCAGCGCCCGCGAGGCCACGGAGCACTTCCTCCGTCGGATCGACGCCCTGAACCCGGAGCTCGGGGCCTTCGTCACCGTCACGCACGACGACGCCATCCGGGCCGCCGACCACGCGGACGGCCTGCGCAGCTCCGGTGCTGCGCTCGGACCGCTGCACGGCCTGCCTCTGGCGCACAAGGACCTCACGGATGTGGCCGGTGTGCGGACGACGCTCGGCACCGTCGCGCTCGAGCACGCCGTCGCCGAGAAGGACGCACCCCTGGCGGCGGTGCTCCGACGCGCCGGAGCCATCAGCCTCGGCAAGACGCAGGTCCCCGAGTTCGGGCTGAGCTGCTACAGCGAGAACCTCCTGGCACCGCCGGCCCGCAACCCCCTGGACCACCGCCTCAGCCCGGCCGGATCCTCCGGCGGCAGTGCGGCGGCGGTCGCTGCGGGGATGATCCCGTTCGCGCCCGGCACCGACGGCGGCGGTTCCATCCGGATCCCCGCGGCCGCGACCGGGCTGGTGGGCCTCAAGCCGAACCGCGGCCGCGTGCCCTCGGGCTCGGGGCAGGCGGATCTCGGGCAGTTCGTCGTCGCCGGTCCCCTGGCCCGGTCCGCCGTGGACGCCGGACTGCTCCTCGACGCCCTGGTGCGGGAGCCGAACTACCGGCCCACGAGTGCCGCGTCCCGCTACCCGGGGTCCTTCACGGAGGCCGCGCTGCGCGCCGAGGGCCGCTTCCGGATCGGCGTGAGCACCGCCTCGCCCTTCTCCGCCGCGATGGACATCACCCTGGACGCCGCCGCGACGGACGCGTTCCACGCCGGGATCCAGCTGCTGCAGCAGGCCGGGCACGACGTCGTCGCGGCGGACCTGACCTACGACCACCGGTACCACGACGCCTTCCAGCTCGTCTGGACCGCCGGACTGGCCGCGGCGCCCATCCCGGACGACCGCGAGGACCGGCTGACGGACATCACGCGCGTGCTGCGCCGTCGTGCCCTGGGCCGGTCCGCCGCGGACCTCGTCGGCGCCGTCGAGGTGCTGCGGCGGTTCGAGCAGGACAGCATCGAGCAGTATTCCCGCTACGACATGGTCCTGACCCCGGCGGTGGCCATGACGCCCCGCCCCATCGGCTGGTACACCGACGCCGACGGCGACACCGACTACCGCCGGCAGTGCCGGTACTCGCCCTACACGTCGATGGTCAACGTGTGCGGCCTGCCGGCCGTGACCGTCCCCACGCTGCGCCTGCCCGACGGCCTTTCGATGAGCGTGCAGCTCATCGGACGCCCCGGGGAGGAGGCGCAGCTACTCGCCGTGACCGCACAGATCGAGGCCCTCCGGCAGGGCGCTGCCGAATTTACACCCCCTGTGCCCGGTGGCACCATGGAGTGAGTGAGTACAACCAAGCAGACCCCCGCCACGGGCGGGAAAACGTTCTTCGGTCACCCGCGGATGCTGGCGAACCTCTTCAGCGTGGAACTGTGGGAGCGGTTCTCGTTCTACGGCATGCAGGCGCTGCTGCTGTACTACATGACCTACTCCCTGGCCGAGGGCGGCCTCGCGTTCGACCAGATCACGGCGGCCGGGCTCGTCGGAGCCTACGGCGGCGGCGTGTACCTCTCGACCATTGTCGGCGCCTGGCTCGCGGACCGCGTCCTCGGGTCCGAGCGTGTGCTGTTCTACTCGGCGATCATCATCATGTGCGGGCACATCGCCCTGGCCCTGCTCCCCGGCGTGGTAGGCCTCGCGATCGGTCTCGTCCTCGTGGGCTTCGGCTCCGGCGGGCTGAAGGCCAACGCCTCCTCGCTCGTCGGCACCCTGTACGCTCCCGGTGACGACCGCCGCGACGCCGGTTTCTCCATCTTCTACATGGGGATCAACATCGGCGCCCTCGTGGGTCCGCTGCTCACCAACCTCGCCTGGGACATCTACGGCTTCCACGTGGGCTTCGGCCTGGCTGCGATCGGCATGGCCGCCGGGCTCATCCAGTACGCGGCCACCCGCAAGAACCTGCCGGCCGCCGCGCACGAGATCGAGAACCCCCTCCCCCGCGCCTCCTACCCGCGCTGGGCCATCATCGCCGTCGTCGCCGTCGTGATCATCGGCGCGGCCCTGGCCACCGGTCTTCTCGACGCCGGGAACCTGGCCGACGTCATGGCCTACACCGCGATCGCGGCGACCATCGCCTACTTCGCGGTGATCCTCACGAGCAGCAAGGTCACGGCCGTCGAGCGGCGCCGCGTCTACTCCTTCATGCCCCTGTTCGTCGCCAGCGCGGCGTTCTGGTCCCTGTTCCAGCAGCAGTTCACCGTCGTCGCGCTGTACTCCGAGAGCCGGCTGGACCGGGACATCCTCGGCTGGGAGATGCCCCCGGGCATGGTGCAGTCCATCAACCCGATCTTCATCATCCTCTTCGCCGGCGTCTTCGCGGCCCTCTGGACGCGCCTCGGCAGCCGTCAGCCGTCGTCACCCGTGAAGTTCTCCTTCGGGCTGATCGTGATGGGCCTCGCGTTCCTCGCGTTCATCCCCTTCGCCGGTGGCGGACCCAACAGCACGCCGCTGATCGGCCTGGCAGCGATCCTGCTGCTCTTCACCTGGGCCGAGCTCTTCATCTCGCCGATCGGCCTGTCAGTGACCACCAAGCTGGCACCGGAGGCCTTCCGCACCCAGATGCTGGCCCTGTTCTTCCTGTCCATCTCACTCGGCACCACGGTGTCCGGGCTCCTCGCGGGCTTCTACTCCGAGCAGAACGAGGTACCGTACTTCGCGTTCAGCGGGGTCACCGCGATCGTCCTCGGCGGCGCGCTGCTCGTGGGTGCCCCGGCCATCCGGAAGGGCATGAGCGGCGTCCGGTAGCGCCGGCCCACCCGTCAGACCGCAGGACCCGTCCGGTACCACCGGGCGGGTCCTGTTGCGTGTACGCCCCTGATCCAACAGACTTCTACCCACCGGTAACATCTGTACCGGACGCTGCTGCAGCCGTACCGGAGATCGAAGGAGATCGCGTGCCGAACCTCGCCAACAACCTCGTGGCCACCGCGACGAGGAGCCCCTCGGCCGTGGCCATCAAGCTCGACGACGTGGAGGTCACCTTCGGGGCGCTGGAGGTGCTCAGCCAGAAGGTCGCGACACTCCTCGCCGAGCAGGGCGTGCAGCGGGGCGACCGGGTGGCCCTGATCCTGCCGAACATCCCCCAGATGGCCTTCGTCTACTACGGCGTGCTCCGGGCCGGTGCGGTCGTGGTGCCCCTGAATCCGCTGCTCAAGGGCCGCGAGGTGGCGTACCACCTGACCGACTCGGGTGCGCGGCTCGTCTTCGCCTGGGAGGGCGTCCTCGCCGAGGCGCAGGCAGGGGCCGAGGAGTCCGGCGCCGCGACCGGCGACACCGTGACCGTCATCGCCGTCGACAGCACCACGTTCATGCAGCGCGTGTCCGGCGCGGAGCCCATGCCCGGCGTCGTCGAGCTGGACGGCGAGGACACCGCCGTCGTGCTGTACACCTCCGGCACTACCGGCCGACCCAAGGGCGCCACGCTCTCGCACGCCAACCTGTCCCGCAACACGGAGATCTCCCGGGACCTGATGGGCACCGCGGAGGGTGAGGTGCTCTTCGGCGGCCTGCCGTTCTTCCACATCTTCGGGCAGACCTGTGCGCTCAACGCGGCCGTCCTCACCGGCGCCACCGTCACACTGCTGCCGCGCTTCGAGCCCGGCAAGGCACTGGAGATCATCGCCCGCGATCGCGTCACGATCTTCGAGGGCGTCCCCACGATGTACATCGCGATGCTCCGCCACGGATCCGTGACGGAGACGGATCTGTCCTCCGTCCGCGTCGCCGTCTCCGGCGGCTCGGCGCTGCCGGTCGAGGTACTGCACGAGTTCGAGCGGGTCTTCGGCGCGGACCTCCTGGAGGGGTACGGGCTGTCGGAGACCTCCCCGATCGTCAGCTTCAACCGGGTGGGTCACCTGCGCAAGCCCGGCTCCATCGGCACGCCGGTTGACGGCGTCGAGGTGCGGATGCTGGACCCGGAGGGCACCGAGGTCCCGCAGGGCGAGGTCGGAGAGCTCGCCGTCCGGGGGCACTGCGTCATGAAGGGGTACTGGCAGAACGAGGACGCGACGACCGCCGCGATCCCCGACGGCTGGTTCCGCACGGGCGATCTGGCCCGGATCGACGAGGACGGCCTCATCTTCATCGTCGACCGCAAGAAGGACGTCATCCTCCGCGGCGGCTACAACGTCTACCCCCGCGAGGTCGAGGAGGTGCTCTACGAGCACCCGGCGGTGGCCGAGGCCGCCGTGATCGGCGTCCCGGACGACCTGCACGGCGAGGAGATCGTGGCGGTCATCGGCATCAAGGCCGAGCACGCACCGGCCGACGACGCCGCCCGTGAGGCGCTCGGCGCCGAGATCGTCGGCTTCGCCAGGGAGCGCGTCGCCGCCTACAAGTACCCGCGCCGCGTGGTGCTCGTCGACGCCCTGCCCAAGGGTCCCACCGGGAAGATTCTCAAGCGCGAGATCTCGGTCTAGCCCAGACGGCCCGCACCGAAGACGCCGTAGACCTGCCCGGCGGCCTCCTCCATCAGCGTTCCCGCCCCCCGCATGAGCTCCTCGAGCGCCGCGGGGCCGGCCGCGAGGGAGAACGCCGCCGCCAGACCTGCGTCCTGCACCTCCGCCGCCGTGAGCTGCACGCGTCCGGCGATCGCGACGACGGCGCACCCCTCGGGCGCGGCACCGACCACGGCCTGCACCACCTTGCCGCCGAGCGACTGCGCGTCGAGGGACCCCTCCCCTGTGAGCACGAGGTCCGCGCCGACGAGGGCGCCGGCAAGCCCGACGGCGTCCGCGACGAGCGCGGACCCCAGCACGATCTCCGCGCCGAGGAACGGGACGAGCACCGCCGGCAGCCCGCCCGCGGCGCCCGCACCGGGCACCCCGAGCATCGACGTGCCCGTGGCGTCCTCCACGATCCGCGCCAGGTGCGCCAGACCGGCATCCAGCACGACGACGTCGTCCGGCGCCGCGCCCTTCTGCGGACCGAAGACTGCGGCGGCGCCGCGCGGCCCGCACAACGGGTTGTCGACGTCGACCGCGATGCGCCAGCGCACGCTGCGGGCGCGGGGGTGCAGGGCGCCCGTGTCGATGGACGCCAGGGCTGTGAGGGCGCCTCCACCCGGCGGCAGGGGTTCGCCGTCGGCGTCGAGGAAGCGGGCGCCCAGCGCGGAGAGCAGGCCGGTCCCGCCGTCGGTGGTGGCGGATCCGCCGATGCACAGGAGGATCTCCTCCGCGCCGTCATCGAGGAGGCGGGCGGCGATCTCGCCGACGCCGTAGCTGGTGGCGGTAAGGGCACCGAGGGGACGGTCGGTCACGAGGGGCAGACCGTTGGCCTCCGCAGCCTCGAGAACGCCCCGGACCGGGAGGCCGGACGCGGTGTCCGGCGCGGAGATGCCGTAGCGCGCGGTCCGCGTCCTGCCTGCGGCGTCATGGCATGCCGTGGTCCGCGGTGCCACCGACCAGGCCGCGAGAAGCGCGTCCAGCGTCCCCTCCCCACCGTCCGCGAGCGGGGCCAGGACGACGTCGGGGGCGGGATGGCCGAGGCGCGCGGCAGCGGCCGTCACGCCCGCGGACATGGCGAGGGCAGCCTCCGCTGCGGGGAGGCTGCCCTTGAAGGAGTCCGGTGAGAGGACGATCCGGAGCGGGCGGAGGGGCGTGGGCGTGGTCACGCCCTCACCCTAGCCGTTGACCGGCAGGAGCCGCTGTCCCCGCGGGAGCCCGCCAGGTCCTGTCAGTCGCCCGATCCGCCGTCGTTCGATCCGCCGTCGTTGTCCACCTCGAAGTCGGGAGCGATCTCGTCCTCCGTGCCGGGTCCGCCGTAGCCGCCGGCGTCCTGCTCCTCGAGCTTGCCGGCGTCCTGCGAGCCCTGCTCCTCGGGGTCGCCGGTGGGGGTGTCGCTGGGATTCTCGCTCATGGTGGTGCCTTCCCGTGATCCGTCTGCCCCTGGCTGGGTGCTGATACTCAGCTTACTGATGACCGGAGGGCGGGCAACCGGCTGGTGTAATCACGGGCGTTCTTTGGCATGCTGGGGCCATGGCTAACCGAGCGGGCACCGTAGCCCTCCCCAGCGACCTCGTCGACGTGACCAAACTCCTCGACGCGTACTTCGACGTCGAACCCGACCTGGGCGACCCCGCACAGCGTGTGGCCTTCGGGACCTCCGGGCACCGCGGGTCGTCGCTCAAGTCCTCCTTCAACGAGGGACACATCGCGGCGATCACGCAGGCGATCGTCGAGTACCGCGCCGGGCAGGGCATCACCGGCCCGCTGTTCATGGGCAAGGACACGCACGCCCTCTCCGAGCCGGCGCAGAACACGGCCCTCGAGGTGCTGGCGGCCAACAGCGTCAGCGTCCTGATCGACGCGCGCGGCGCCTACACCCCCACTCCCGCCGTCTCGCACGCCATCCTCACCTACAACGCGACGCGCACGGACCGGGCCGACGGCATCGTCATCACGCCCTCGCACAATCCGCCGGGCGACGGCGGCTTCAAGTACAACCCCCCGCACGGCGGACCCGCCGATTCGGATGCCACGAACTGGATCGCGGACCGCGCCAACGAACTCCTCGAGGGCGGCCTGCGCGAGGTCAGGCGCCTGCCGATCGCGCAGGCCCGCCCATCGGCCGGCATCAGCAGCTACGACTTCCTGCAGCACTACGTCGACGACCTCCCGTCCGTGCTGAACCTCGACGCCATCCGGGCCGCGGGCGTGCACATCGGCGCCGACCCCATGGGCGGCGCCTCGGTGGACTACTGGGGTGCCATCGGCGAGCGCCACAACCTGAACCTCACGGTGGTGAACCCGACCGTCGACCCGCAGTGGGCCTTCATGACGCTGGACTGGGACGAGAAGATCCGCATGGACTGCTCGTCCCCGTCCGCCATGGCGTCGCTGATCGGACGGGCCAAGGAGTTCGACATCGCGACGGGCAACGACGCCGACGCTGACCGCCACGGCATCGTCACCCCCGACGCCGGCCTGATGAACCCGAACCACTATCTCGCCGTCGCCATCCAGTACCTCTACGCGAACCGCCCGAACTGGCGGGCGGACGCGGTGATCGGCAAGACCCTCGTGTCGTCGTCGATCATCGACCGGGTCGCCTCGGACCTCGGCCGCGTGCTGCAGGAGGTCCCCGTGGGCTTCAAGTGGTTCGTGCCCGGCCTGCTCAGCGGTGAGCTCGCCTTCGGCGGCGAGGAGTCCGCCGGAGCCTCCTTCCTGCGCCTCGACGGCACGCCCTGGAGCACCGACAAGGACGGCCTCCTCCTTGCGCTGCTGGCCTCCGAGATCACCGCCGTGACCGGGCGGACGCCGTCGCAGCACTACGCCGGCCTGACGGAGCGCTTCGGCGCCCCGGTCTACGCCCGGATCGACGCCGCGGCCACACGCGAGCAGAAGGCGGCGCTGGGCAGGCTCTCGCCGTCGGACGTCACCGCGACGACCCTCGCGGGCGAGGAGATCACCGCGCGGCTGACGGAGGCCCCCGGTAACGGCGCGCCCGTGGGAGGGCTCAAGGTCACCACCGAGAACGCCTGGTTCGCAGCGCGTCCCTCGGGCACCGAGGACGTCTACAAGATCTACGCGGAATCGTTCCGCGGCGAGGAGCACCTGAAGCAGGTGCAGGCCGAGGCGAAGGCCCTCGTGGACGGCGTCATCAGCTGACCCTTCAGAGGAGTCTGCGCAGCAGCCTCCTCTTGAAAGGCCCGAAGGGCGGGTACGCGAGACGCAGCGTGTCCAGCCCCGAGGGCTTGGAGAACACGGGCTGCAGGTGGCTGAACGTCGTGAAGGACTGGCGGCCGTGGTAGCTGCCGGTGCCGCTCGCGCCCACGCCACCGAACGGCAGCCCGGGGACCGCGAGCTGGATCGTGCAGACGTTGTGCGCCAGCCCGCCCGCCTGGACACCGTCCGTGAAGGCACGCAGGTCCTCGTCGCGGTCGCTGAACAGGTAGGCGGCCAGGGGGTGCGGCCGCGCGCCGATGAAGCCGATCGCCTCGGCCAGGTCCCGCACCTCGAGGATGGGCAGCAGCGGGCCGAAGATCTCCTCCTGCATGAGCGCGGACGCGGGGTCCACGTCGCGCAGGACGGTCGGTTCGAGGTAGCGCTCGGCGCGCTCGTGCCGCCCTCCGGACACGACGGTGCCGCCGGACAGGAGCCCCACGAGGCGGTCGAAGTGGTGTTCGTTGATGATGCGCCCGTAGTCGGCGGAGGCCCTCGGGTCACTGCCGTAGAACTCGCGGACGGCGTCCGCGAGCGCGTCCGCCAGGACGGGAGCGGCCTCCGGTGTCGTCAGGACGTAGTCGGGGGCCACGCAGGTCTGGGCCGCGTTCATGAACTTGCCGTAGGCGATCCGTCGCGCGGCGACCCGCAGGTCGCCGCCCACGACGACAGCCGGCGACTTCCCGCCGAGCTCCAGCGTCACGGGCGTGAGGTGCTCGGCGGCCGCCTTCATCACGATCTTCCCCACGCGTTCGCCACCGGTGTAGAAGACGTGGTCGAACGGCTGCGCCAGCAGATCCGTGCTCGTCTCGGGGCCGCCTTCGACGACGGCCACCGCCTCGGCGTCGAGGTACTGCGGGACGAGGCGGGCGAGTACCCGGGACGTCGAGGCGGCCAGTTCGCTGGGCTTCAGGACGGCCGTGTTGCCGGCCGCGAGCGCCCCCACGAGCGGGGCCAGTACGAGCTGCATCGGGTAGTTCCAGGGGCCGATGATGAGCACGACCCCGAGCGGTCGCGCCTGGGTCCACGCGCGTGCCGGCCGCAGCCCGTCCGGCACCGGGATCCTCTCCGGGGCCATCCATCGTTCGAGGTGCTTCAGGGCGAAGTCCAGTTCGGCGCGCACGACCGCGATCTCCGAGAGGAATGCCTCCGTGCGGCTCTTGCCGAGGTCCTCCTCCAGCGCGGATGTCAGGTCCTCCTCACGTTCGACGAGGAGGCGGCGTAGAGCTTCGAGCTGACCGCGCCGCCAGCCGGCGGGTCGGGTGGCGCCGGTACGGAAGTACCGACGTCGGCTGTCCAGGAGTGCTGTGGCGTTCATCGCCCGTCCTTCGTCTCGGAGGCGGCGCCGCCCTGGCGCCCGGTGAAATGGTCCATGGAGCTGTAGACCCCGAAGATGCGTCCGGCGACGACGTCCCACACGGGTTGCGGCAGCAGGGCGCGGAGCGTGCCGGCGAGCTGCACGGTCCAGGGAAGCTGGACCCGCGCCCGCCCCCGGAGCATGCCGCGCCACGCCCGGTCCACCACGTACTCCGGCTCCATGAGCGGTGTCAGCAGGGGCCCGCGGGCACCCTCGAACATGCCGGTGCTGATGTAACTGGGAATCAGGGTGGTCACGGCGATCGGCTGCTTCGCGGTCTTCAATTCGAGGCGCAGGGAGTCGCTCCAGCCGATCACGGCCCACTTGGACGCCGCGTACACGCTCATCCTCGGGACGGACAGGGTGCCCGACGCCGAGGCCACGTTGAGGATCCGGGCGTCGGCACCCCGCTCCATCATGGCCGGGAGGAAGGCGCGCGTGACGTGCATCGGGCCGCCCGTGTTGATGCGCAGGGTGAGGTCGATGTCGGCGTCGTGGTCGTGCTCCCAGAAGTACTTGCCGCGCACGATCCCCGCGTTGTTCACCAGCACGTCCGGCACGCCGACCTCGTCCAGGACAGCGCCTGCAGCGGACCGGACGGACTCCACCGAGGCGACGTCCACCACGTAGCTGTGGAGCGCGCTCGCCTCGGAGGCGAGGCCCGTGACCGCCTCCTCGAGGGCCTGCCCGTCCACGTCCCACAGCACGACGGCGGCGGCACCCTCCCGGACGGCGCGCTCGGCGTAGAGCCGGCCCATGCCCCTTCCCGCGCCCGTGACCAGTACGGTGCGCCCTCGGACCGTGAATACCATCTCCTGCCCTTCTCCTCGAGAACCAGCAACGTAACATGCCCGTCATGCGTGGCCGATAGGATTTCGGGAAGCCCCTCGCACCCCCTCCGGAAGGCATGTCCATGAGCGCACGAGGTATGAGCTGGACCCTCCACGGGGACGGCAGGAACGTCCGCCCGGGGCGCTTCGTCGCTCCGGAGGAACGCCTCAGCTGGCCGAGGACCATCGGCATCGGCGCCCAGCACGTCGTCGCGATGTTCGGGGCGACCTTCCTCGTCCCGCTCATCACCGGCTTCCCGCCGTCGACCACCCTGCTGTTCTCGGGGATCGGGACCATCCTGTTCCTCGTGATCACGGCGGGGAAGGTGCCGAGCTACCTCGGTTCGAGCTTCGCCTTCATCGCGCCCATCGCCGCGGCGCAGGGCCAGTACGGACCGGCGGGCGCCCTCGGCGGCATCGTCATGGCCGGGGCGGCCCTCGCGGTCATCGGGCTGATCGTCCACACCGCGGGCGCCCGGTGGATCCAGGTCGCCATGCCGCCGATCGTCACGGGCTCCATCGTGGCCCTGATCGGCCTGAACCTGGCACCGACCGCGAAGGCGAGCTTCGAGCAGGCACCGCTCACCGCTCTCGTCACCGTGATCGCGATCCTGCTCGTCACTGTGCTGTTCAAGGGCATCCTCGGGCGGCTCTCGATCCTCGTCGGCGTCCTCGCCGGCTACGTCGTGGCGATGATCCGCGGCGAGGTGGACTTCGCCGCGATCGGCGATGCCGCGTGGATCGGTCTGCCGGACTTCTCCACCCCAGAGTTCCACCTCTCCGTCGTCGGCCTCTTCGTCCCCGTGGTCCTCGTGCTCGTCGCGGAGAACATCGGCCACGTGAAGTCCGTGGCGGCGATGACCGATCGGGACCTCGACCCCCTGACCGGGCGCGCACTCATGGCGGACGGGCTCGCCACCATGATCGCCGGCGCCGGAGGCGGGTCCGGCACCACCACGTACGCCGAGAACATCGGCGTCATGGCGGCCTCCCGCGTCTACTCGACGGCCGCCTACTGGGTGGCGGGGATCGTCGCCATCCTGCTGAGCCTCTTCCCGAAGTTCGGGGCGCTCATCGCCACCGTGCCGCCCGGGGTGCTCGGCGGCGCGGGCGTGGTGCTGTACGGCATGATCGGCATCCTCGGTGTCCGCATCTGGGTGCAGAACCAGGTGAACTTCTCCAACCCCATCAACCTGTCGACGGCAGGAGTGGCGCTGGTCATCGGGATCGCCGACTTCACCTGGGTCATCGGGGACCTGACCTTCGCGGGGATCGCCCTCGGCACCGCTGCGGCGCTCCTCGTCTTCCACGGCATGACGGGGATCGCCCGGGCACGAGGCAGCGAACACGTGGCCGGTCCGCAGGAACTGGAGTCGAGCGACCACGGGAGCAGGCCCTCCAAGCTCGGCTGACCCGATGTAACAATGATCACATGCGTCACATCCCCACCCCCTGCGCTCGATGAACAACTCCCTCGAGATCTGGGCCTCCCCCGAGTGGCGGTGCGGGGCGGAGCAGTGGATCGACGCCGCGCTCGAGGCCTTCGGGCTGCGGCGGCTCGGTCCGGCCGAGCAGCCGCGCATCCGCTTCTGGTCCACCCAGCTGACCGTCCCCACGGATCACGGGATGCTGTGGTTCAAGGAGAACAACCTGGGCCAGTTGCCGGAGGCCTCCGTCATGTCCCTCCTCGGCGAGCTGGTGCCGGACCACGTGGCGGCGCCCCTGGCGATCGAACCGTCCCGGGGATGGATGCTCACCGCTGACCACGGAGCCACGCTGGACAGCCTGGAATCGGACGATCCTGCCATCTGGGCGCGCATCACGAGCGACTTCGCCGATCTCCAGCAGCTCGTCGCCCCGTACGGCGAGCGGCTCGCCGAGGCCGGGCTGGTCCTCATGAACCCGGAGGTGGCCGCCAACTTCGTCGAGAACCAGCTCCTGCTCCACACAGGCCTGCCGGCCGGGCACCCGCTGTACCTGTCCGCGGAGGAGGCGGACGACGTCGTACGCGGACTCCCCGCCATCCACCGCGCGGTCGAGGTGCTCCGCGGCGTGGGCGTGCCCCTCTCCCTGGACCACAACGACCTGCACGCCCGGAACTGCTTCCTCCCCGGGGCGGGCAACGAGCCGCTGCGGTTCTTCGACTTCGCGGACGCGTACTGGGCGCACCCGTTCAGTGCCCTGCTGGTGCCCATCGAGCAGATGCGGGCGCAGTGGAGCACGACGGCGGACGATCCGCGGATCCAGGCCGTCGTCAGCGCCTACCTCGAGCGATGGACCGACCACGCCTCCCTGCCGGAGCTGCGAGCCGCCGTCGAGCCCGCCCTGAAACTGGCCCGGGCGCATCGGTACGGCTCCTGGCTGCGCCTGCTGGTGTACGCGGACGACGCGTCGATGCGCACCTACGCACCGGCGACGCTCGACCACCTGCGGACGCTTTCGGATCCTGTCCTCCGATAAACGGCGATCCCCCTTGACGGCCCCTCGTGCGCATGCGAGTGTTCTACAACGATGTAGACAACGATGTAAACGGGCGGTGCGAGGTCCTCGCGCTGCTTTCTCCCCATCGAAAGGACACGTGATAATGACGTCACGTCACAAGATTTGGTCTCGCTCCGCAAGTGTCATCGCCGTCCTGGCCCTCGCCTTCACGGGCGCGGCGGTGCCCGCCTCGGCAGGCCCGAAGGCTACGGGTGAACCGGCCACCCTCACCCAGCAGTCGGCCGCACGCAGCCTCGACGACCTCGTCGGCGGCAAGTCCGTGGTCGGCGAGACCAGCCCCATCCACGACCCCGCCCTGATCATCGACGACGACGGCACCTGGTACGTCTACTCCACCGGTCTCCTGGCCCGCGAGAACGGCGGCACCATCCAGGCCTGGTCCTCGAAGGACGAGGGAACCACCTGGGAATACCGCGGCACGGTGTGGGACCGCATCCCCGCCTGGATCGACGAGCGCTATGCCGGCGGTGTCCTCCCGGAGAACCTGTGGGCTCCGGAGATCTACGAGAACGACGGCACCTACTACCTCTACTACTCGGCGTCCCAGTTCGGCGGGAACAACTCGCTCACGGCCCTGGCGACGAACACCACCCTCGATCCCGATGACCCCGACTACGAGTGGGTGGACCAGGGCCTCGTCGTCGATTCCCCCGTCACGGGCCTCGACCCGAACAATCCCGGCAAGACCTTCAACGCCATCGACGCCGGCATCGTCGAGGACGCGGACGGCAAGCCCTACATGTCGATCGGTTCCTTCTGGTACGGGATCTTCCTGGTGCCGCTCGAGTGGCCGAGCGGCAAGCCGGTGGAGAACTGGCAGTCGCAGACCGTCAACCTCGCTGACCGCTTCATCCCGGGCAACCCCATCGAGGCGCCCTACATCATGCAGCGCGACGGCTACTACTACCTGTTCACGTCCTTCGACTTCTGCTGCCGCGGCGCGGACTCCACGTACAAGATCGCCGTGGCCCGCTCGGAATCCATCACGGGCCCGTATCTCGACAAGCAGGGCCGCGACATGATGGGCGGCGGAGGAACCATCCTCATGGAATCGCACGGGGCCATGAACGGCCTCGGCGGACAGTCCGTGTTCGGCGACTACCTCGCGTTCCACTACTACGACCGTGACAACGCAGCAGCCCCGTACATCCCGACCCTCGGCCTGCAGAAGATGGGCTGGGAGGACGGCTGGCCGACGGTCGACCAGACGGTCGACCTGCCCGCCCTCGTGTCCGCCCCCGCGGCGGCGACGGTCCGTGAGGGACACAAGGCACACTTCACGGCGAGCGCCACCGGCACTCCTGAGCCGGTGGCGGTGTGGGAGAGCTCGGACGACGACGGCGCCACCTGGCAGACCGCGGACGTCACGCAGCGTGCGGAGCGGAACGACGACGGGACGTACACGTCGACGGCCGAGGTCAAGAAGGCCCTGGCCGCGCAGGACGGGCGGCTGTTCCGGGCGACCTTCTCCAATCCCCACGGCACTGTGACCACGGACCCCGTGGAGCTGACCGTGAGTCCGAAACCCGGCAAGGGCCGCCCATAGACCCTGCGGCGTCCATGCACCAGGGCGCCGCAGTCATCAGGCTCGATGGGTCAGCGGTGGGCGCGATACCCCGATGATGCATCGATACAGGAAACCCGGTTGCGGGAGTGGCCGCAACCGGGTTTCCGCATGTCGGAAGCCCCCTGCTGGTCCGACCCATCCGCTCCTAACGGTCGCGCGGACCGCCCTGCGGCCAGGCGGAGCGGTCGCGCATGCAGGCGGCGAGCACATCGGCGGCATCGGAGACGAGACCGTCGACGCCGAGGTCGAGCAGCCGGTCCATGTCGTCGCGCGCGTTGACGGTCCAGACGTGCACCTGGAGGCCGGCCGCATGGCAGGCAGCGACGAACCGTCGCGTCACCACGCGCACGCCGCGGTACGTCTCGGGGACCTGGAGGGCCTGGACGCGGGCCATCCGGCCGATCGGTCCCGCCAGCCCCAGCGGCGCGGCCACCTTCAGGAGGGCGTTCACCGCCATGCCCGCGGACGACGCCGTCGGCGCGTCCAGGAGGCGCAGCACCCGTCCACGACGCCTGTCCGAGAAGGACGCCACGAGCACGCGGTCGTGCACGCCGAGCCGGTTGACGAGCTCCGCGAAGGGCCGCACGCAGTCGTCGCTCTTGATGTCGATGTTCAGGCGGAGCTCCGGCCAGCGCAGCAGGACGTCCTCGAGCGGAGGGATGCCACCGGTCCCGCCGACCGGCAGGGCCGCGAGATCCTCGGCGGCCCTTGCCGCGACCGGGCCATGCGCCGGTGTGACGCGATCGAGGGTCTCGTCGTGGAACACCATCACCACGCCGTCACTGGACGCGCGGACGTCGATCTCGAGGTAGCGGAAGCCGAGCCCTACGGCGCGGGCGAAGGCGTCCATGGTGTTCTCACCGCCGTCCGGGGCGAACCCGCGGTGCGCGAACGCGAGAGGAACTGCGCCGTCGTGCGGCGCGGAGCGGTCGACCAGGTAGTGGTAGCGGCCCGGGTCAGGCCGTGCGGAGCGCCGCAAGCCGTTCCTCCAGCACTTGCGCCACGCCGTCCTCCTCGAACGGCGGTGCCATGAGGTTCGCGGCGGCGAGCGCGTCCGGGTGGCCCGAGGCCATGGCGTACCCCTGGCCCGCCCAGTCGAGCATCTGCACGTCGTTGGGCATGTCCCCGAAGGCGACGACGTCCGCGGCGTCGATCCCGCGTTCCGCCGCGTACCGGGCGAGGGTGACGGACTTGTTGATGTCGGGGACGGCCATCTCGAGCAGCGCGATGCTGGGCGCGGAGTGCGTCGTCGAGACGAGGTGGGCCACGGCGGGCCGGACGGCGGCGAGGAACTCGTCGGGCGAGACGGCCCTCTCCCTGGCCAGGAACTTCACGACGTGCTCGCCCGGCAGGGACTCCTCGAAGGGCTGCGCCGAGATCCCGCCGAGGAGCTCCGAGGTGGCCGCCTCTGCGAATCCGGATTCGATCTTGAACCCGGTGACCGTCTCGGCGGCGAACGTCGCCGCGGGGAAGAGCTTGCGGATGATGTCCCGGGCCGCGTAGACGGCCTCCGGGTCCAGCAGCTGGGCATCGAGGACGCGCTCGGCCTCGAGATCGTAGGTCAGGGCTCCGTTGGAGCAGATGACCGTCCCGGTGTGGCCGAGCTGGTCCCGCAGGGGCTGCAGCCAGCGCGGAGGGCGGCCCGTGACGAACACGACGTCGACCCCCGCCTCCGCACACGCGCGGAACGCACGCACGGTGCGCTCGCTCATCCTGCCGTCGTGGCCCACGACGGTCCCATCCATGTCGCTCGCCACGAGGCGCATCGCTGACTCCTTCAGGTTCCGGACTACCACCCTACCGGCGTCCGGCCTACTGCTCGAAGGTGCCGATCAGCCGGGCCCGGCCGATCGTGCTCGAGAAGAGGGTGAAGCCGAGGTAGGCGGGTGAGGCCTCGGGCGAGATGTCCACGGACTCGACGTCCAGGGCATGCACCACCACGTGGTAGTGGTGGGGGCCGTGGCCCACCGGCGGTGCGGCACCCACGAAGCCCGCGAAACCACCGTCGTTGCGCAGCTGCACGGCGCCCTCGGGCAGCAACCCGGAACCGTCGGTCCCCGCACCCGCGGGCAGGGACGTGGTGGTCACGGGAAGATTGGCGACGGACCAGTGCCAGAAGCCGCTCGCAGTGGGGGCGTCCGGATCGTAGACGGTCACGGCGAAGCTCTTGGTGCCGTCGGGGAAGCCGCTCCAGCTGAGCTGTGGCGACTCGTCCCTGCCGCCCGCACCCATCACGCCGGATGCCTGCGCGGGGTCGAGAGGCTGGTTGTGCGTGACGGTCTCGCTGGTCAGCGTGAACGCGGGTACCTGCGGGAGGTCGGCGTAGGGGTCGCGGGTCATGGGTGTGCTCCTCGGGTCGTCGTGGTGCGCGGCGGTCAGGCCGGGGGTGCCATCTCGTCCCGCGACGGCGGGTTGGCACCCGCGCGGGAGACGGTGACGGCCGCAGCCCGGGCCGCGTACTGCAGCATGGCGGTCAGCTGTCCGAGGTTGATTCGGCGCAGCTCCTCCCGCCGATGGGCGCCGTCGAGCTCGAGGTCCACGAGGGCTCCCACCAGGGCGGCCATGAAGGAGTCCCCGGCTCCCACGGTGTCCACCACGCTGGTGACGGGGGCGGGGACGGCGGCCTCGCCGGCCCGGCTCACGCCCCAGGGTCCGGCGGAGCCGCGGGTCACCACGACGACGGCGGCGCCGGCGGCCAGCCAGGCGCGGGCGGAGTCCTCAGGGCTGCGATCGGGGTAGAGCCACTCGAGGTCCTCGTCGGAGGCCTTGACGACGTCGGCCAGGGCGACGAACCTCTCGGCCTGGGCCCGGGCGAACGCGACATCGCGGATGATGGTGGGCCGGCAGTTGGGGTCGTACGTGACGGTGACGAGGGGGTGGGCCGCCGTCACGAGGGCCAGGACGTCGTCGGCTCCGGGTGTGAGCATCGTGGCGATCGACCCGGTGTGCAGGAGGGTGGTGCCGTCGAGGAGCCTGTCCTTCTGCGCCGCGAGTCCCGGCAGGTCCCACACGAGCCGGAAAGCGTAGGACGCCCCTCCCGCCGGGTCCAGGCGCGCGGTGGCCACGCTCGTGGGCGAGGCGTCCGGCTCCACGGGGAAGGGGACCGAGTTGTCGCGGAGGTGCTTCTCGATCATCCGCCCGTACTCGTCGTCCCCGTAACGACCCACGAACTGGGTGGGATGCCCGAGGCGCGCGAGCCCCACCGCCACGTTCATCGGGCTGCCGCCCACATGAGCGCGCATGGGAGCGGTGTCGCTGACGACTTCGTCGATGAGGGTTTCCCCGATCACGGTGAGCACTTCCTCAACGTACCAGCCGCCGCACCCCCGCCATCAGGGCAGTTCCGCCTCGACCCCGCCCCGCGGACGCCGCCGGTCGGCGGGAGGACCCGGCGCTCCGCGGCCACCGACCCCGGTCGAGGGATCGGGCCTACTCCGTCTCCGCGCGCAATCCGCGCGGGCGCGCGGGGATCGGACGGCCGCGGAACCGGCGCACGCTGTACACGATCAGCACGAGGGCGATGATCGAGGAGGCGATGAGGCTGATGCCGGTACCCGCTCCCCCGAACAGCCACCACCGGTCCGCGAGGAACCACCAGGCCGGCACGCCGGGCTGGAGGATCCAGACCACACCGAGGCTCATGATCACGAGCGCGCTGGCGCAGCTCACGGCGATCCGGGGGATGGTCTTCACCCCGAGCGCGGCTGCGTGGTAGGCGTTCTGCTTCAGGGGCGTCAGGTAGCGGCGGGCCCAGTGGTACTGCTGCGACAGGACCGCGAGGCCGGCGGCGAGCATCAGGAGCCCCGGGCCGGGCAGCACCAGGGCCGCGACACCGAGTACCACGAGGGTCCAGCCGACCACTTCGATGCCGGTGCGGCGGACCCACCCGGAGACCCGCTCTCTCGCTGCCATGCGAACAGGATGACACAGGAAGCTGACGGCCCACGACGGTCAGCAGGCTGCCGATCGGCACCCGGAGCTCCGGGCCGGGGAACAAAACCCATCATTCATGCGTTTGCATGGACATGCCGGCGCCCGCCCGGCCGGCCATACCAAGGAGGACAGCGTGACTGTACAAACCGAAGGTCTCCACCACGTCACCGCGATCGCCGGTGACCCCCAGAAGAACATCGACTTCTACATCAAGGGGCTGGGCCTGCGGCTCGTCAAGAAGACCGTGAACTTCGACGACCCCGGCACCTACCACCTGTACTACGGCGACGAATCCGGCCGCCCCGGCTCGCTCCTGACCTTCTTCCCCTGGCAGGGCATCCGCAGCGGGCGCATCGGCAGCGGACAGTCGACCACCACGGCCTTCTCCGTACCGCAGGGCACCCTCGGCTGGTGGCAGGAGCACTTCAAGGCCCTCGGCGTCGAGTCCACCATCGCCCGCGCGTCGTCCGAGGAGGAGCGCCTCTCGCTCCGCGACCCCGACGGCCTGCAGATCGATCTGGTGGCCTCCTCCCTCTCCGACCCGCGCAACCCCTGGGACTCCGCCTCCGTACCCGCCGAGTACGCGGTGCGCGGCCAGCACTCCTCCGTCCTGACCGTCCAGGACCCCACCGCCACCCTCGAGACGTTCACCCGCGACCTCGGCATGACCGTCCTCGCCGAGAAGGACGGCCGCTACCGCCTCAGCACGCACGCCGGCGAGCCCGGCACGGTCGTCGACGTCGTCACGGACCCGCGCGGCGAGCGCGGCCTCGTGGCCGGCGGCACGGTGCACCACATCGCGTTCCGCGTCCCCGACCAGCAGACGCAGGAACTCTGGCGCCAGGAGCTCGCCGAGCGCGGCTACGGGGTGACGGCGATCCTCGACCGGCAGTACTTCACCTCGATCTACTTCCGCGAGCCGGGAGGCACGCTCCTCGAGATCGCCACCGACACCCCGGGGTTCGACATCGACGAGCCCCTGCTGGAGCTCGGCCGTTCCCTGAAACTGCCGCCGTGGCTCGAGCCCAACCGCGAGGCCATCGCGCACTCGGTCGCGAAGATCGACCTGCCGGCCGAGAACAACCCCGCCGTCCAGGCCTTCTTCAGGAGCTGACATGAGCACACCCTCCGACTGGCCGCACCTGTTCGCGGCAGGAGCAGCAGGCACGCCCGTGCTGCTGCTCCTGCACGGCACGGGCGGCACCGAGCACGACCTCCTGCCGCTCGTGGAGCGCCTCGCCCCCGGCGCGGGCTACCTCGCCCCGCGAGGACCCGTGCAGGAACACGGGTTGAACCGCTGGTTCCGCCGCTTCGGCGAAGGCGTGTTCGACGTCGACGACGTGGTGCGCCGCGCGGGTGGACTCGCGGCGTTCATCGGCTGGGCGCGGGACCACTACGGGATCGCCGACCGTCCGCTCGTCGCCGTCGGCTTCTCCAACGGGGCGAACATCGCGCTCGCCACGGCGCTGCTCCACCCTGACGCCGTCCGGAGCGCCGTCGCGTTCTCGGGCATGTTCCCGCTGGAGGGGCGTACCATCGACGCGGACCTCTCCGGCTCGTCGATCGCCCTGTTCAACGGGGAGTCCGACGCCATGGCCCCGATCGACAGCGTGATCCGTGTCGGTTCGATCCTCGAGAGCCGTGGCGCCGAAGTAGACCGGAACGTCCGCGAGGGCGGTCACGGGATCCATCCCACCGAGGTGGACGGCGCAGCCGCCTGGATCGCCTCGCATACCCGGAAGGTACTCAATGACTGAAGCACGCACCGATCTCGCAGCGAAGGCCACCACTCTCGCCCAGCTGCACTCCGCCCCGGAGCTCCTCCAGGTCGTCAACGTCTGGGACGTCATCAGCGCGAAGACGATCGCCGGCATCCCGGGCACGAAGGCACTGGCCACGGCGAGCCACTCCATCGCCGCGTCGCTCGGCTACGCGGACGGCGAGAACATCCCGCTCGAGGAGATGATCACCGCCGTCGGGCGGATCGCCGCAGCGACGGACCTGCCCGTCTCCGCCGACCTCGAAGCCGGCTACGGTGACCCCGAGGACACGGTCCGCCGTGCGATCGGCGTCGGGATCGTCGGCGCGAACATCGAGGACCAGATGCGGCCGCTGGCCGACGCCATCACGCAGATGGAGGCGGTCCTGAAGGCCGGGACATCGGAGGGTGTCGACTTCGTGCTGAATGCGCGGACGGATGCCTTCGTGAAGGCGGGAGAGCGCGATCCGGCGGACGTCCTGGCCGACGCCGTGGAGCGCGGCAAGGCGTACCTGGACCTCGGCGCCACGAACGTCTTCGTCCCCGGCCTGCTCGACGAGCACACCGTGACCGCCCTCGTGGAGGCCTTCGGCCCGCAGCGCCTGAGCGTCATCAACGTTCCGGGCAGCCTCGCGCCGTCGCGCCTGCAGGAGCTCGGCGTGGCCCGCATCTCCTACGGGCCGTGGACGCAGCGCGTCGCGCTCACCGCCCTGGCGAACTCCGCACGGGAACTGCTCGCCGACGGCGCCCTGCCCGAGGGCACGCTCCCGCTCAACTGAGCGCGCTTCGACGGACGCAGCGGACCCCGGTCAGCCCTCGGGCGGGCCGGGGTCCGCTGCGTCCGCGGCGGCGTCCAGCAGGCCCACGATCCGCTCCCAGGCCTCGGTTCCCGGGGTGATGACGGCGAAGTGGTCCCCCGGGACCAGGACCAGTTCGGCTGCCGCGCCCGCCGCGGTCGCCGCCGCGACGTAGTTCTCGGCCTGGTTGAGCGGCACCGTGGTGTCCTCCGTGCCGTGGACCGCGTGGACGGGGACGTCGAGGGGGATCGCCGTCATCGGGTCCGCCAGCCGGTACCGCTCCGCGTCCCCGGAGGCTCCCAGCAGGTTCTCCACCGCGCCGTCGCTCAGTCCGAGCTCCCGCGCCTCGCCGAGGTCCAGCACCCCTGCCTGGCTGACGACGGCGGTCAGCGGCACGGCGGGGATCCCGGCGCCGGGTGCTCCGGAGGGCAGACGGGCCCTGCCCGCGGCCCAGACCGCGAGGTGCCCGCCCGCCGAGTGGCCGAGCGCTGTCGTCGACCCGAGGTCCAGGCCGTGCTCCGCCGCGGCCCTCCCGAGCGCGTCGATGCCGGCGGCGACGTCGTCGAACGTCGCGGGCCAGCCGCCTCCGTTGCCCGCGCGCCGGTACTCGAGGTTCCAGCAGGCGTATCCGCGGCCCGCGAGGTCCCGGGCGAGCGGCTCCCCCAGCTCCGCGCCGTAGGTGGAGCGCCAGTACCCGCCGTGGATGATGACGACGCCGCCGCGGACCCTATGATCGGGTGCGGGCAGGTAGAGGTCGGCGAACTGGCTGGGGTCGCCGCCGTAGCCGTACCGCTGGGGAGCCGTACCACTGGCGGACCCGCTCCCGGACCCCGTGCCCCTGATGCCGCAGGCGGTCAGCACAGCGGCACCGGCGGCGGCGAGAAGGTCGAGGAGGGAGCGTCGGCCCACGGGCCTCACCGGATTCACAGCTGAAGCGTAACCGTCGCCCGCGTTGGCTACGATGAAGTCTCTCCTCAGGAAAGGCACGGTGCATGGGCACTTGGGACGATCTCGACGAACGGCTGAGGCCGGCCGTCGAGGCGCATACGCGTGAGTACGAGCGCGTCCGGCCGGCCCTCGACCGCGTCACCTCGGCCATGCGGGACAGCATCGAGCGCATCTTCGACGGCACGGACCTCAAGCCTCTGTTCGTGACGGCCCGCACCAAGACGGTGGAGTCCTTCCGCGACAAGGCGTCCCGCACCCTGCCGTCCCCCGAGGCCGGAGCGACCCCGATCCTGGTGTTCCCGGATCCCCTGCGCAACCTCACCGACCTGGTGGGCGTTCGCATCATCACCACGCTCCCGCACGAGGTGGACCTCGCGGCGAACCTGCTCAAGCGGCAGCGCCACGAGTTCGACTGCCGCGGCGACCGGGAGAAGGACATCGGGTCCATCGAGTCCGGCACCTACGGCTACTCGAGCCGCCACCTCATCATGCGCACCATCCACAACGATGTGGTCCGCGCGTTCCAGCAGACCGTGGACCCCGAGACGAAGGCCGCCGGCAGTTACCTGTTCGAGGTGCAGGTGCGGACCGTGCTCGCGCACGCCTGGTCTGAGATCGAGCACGACATCCGCTTCAAGGCTTCCAACCCGAAGGCCTGGAGCCCCTACTTCGACCGGCAGTTCACCGGGACGGCTGCCATGCTCGAGACGGTCGAGTCGGCCTTCGCGGAACTCCACGAGCGGTACGAGACGGTCACGGGGTTCTGGGACGAGGACGGCGAGGGCAGTGCGCCCCTGACGCCGAACCGCATCCGGGACATCTGGCAGACCCTCCTGCCGCACGTGGACCGGAAGACGGACGACAACTGGGGCTGGGCGGCGGAACTGCTCGCCGCGCACGACCTCAGGACCACGCTGGAACTGGTGTCCCTGCTGCAGGCGGACACCATCACCACGGTGCGCAAGGCCCTCGACCACCGGTACTCGCCCGGCCCCGACCGGCTCCTCGACGACATGCTGCTCTGGCACTACGGCGAGCGGCACATCGACCTGACAGCCGAGCCGGCCGACGCGGAGAACACACCCCGCCGGGACAGCCTGCAGCGCCGGCACCGGCAGATGGAGCTGTACCGGGCGCAGCACCCGGCCCGCTGACGGGTCCGACCGACCGGCGCCGGGGCGTCAGCCCGCTCCGGCCCGATACTTCCCCGCGCGCCGCTCGAGGCGGTCGGCGGCCGGCAGGGTCCTGACCCGCGCCAGCTCGTACTCGATCGCCGTCGCCATCCGCTCGCAGAACGCCCGGCCCTCCTCGGCGGCATCGGGACGCTCGTCCACCACGTGATCGACGACGCCGCGTGCCATGAGCGCCGCGACCTTCACGCCCTGCGCCTCCGCCATCTCCGGCGCCCGGTCCACGGTGCGGTGCACGATCGCGCTCGCACCCTCGGGCGGCAGGGGCGAGAGCCAGGCGTGCTCGGCGGCGATGGTGCTGTCCGCCGGCAGCAGCGCGAGCGCCCCTCCGCCGGCGCCCTGCCCGAGCAGCACGGACACCGACGGCGAGGCCAGACCGATGAGATCGTGCAGGGACCGGGCGATCTCCCCGGCGAGCCCGCCCTCCTCCGCCGCTTTCGAGAGGTCCGCGCCGGCGGTGTCGATGACGGTCAGCAGCGGCAGTCCGAGCTCTTCGGCGAGCTTCATCCCGCGGCGCGCCTCGCGCAGCGACGCCGGGCCCATCCCGGGATCGCCGGGTTTCCGCGGCCGCTGGTGCCCGAGGACGATGCAGGGCCGGCTCCCGAAGCGGGCGAGCGCGAGCAGCAGTCCGGGGTCCTTCTCCCCCTGGCCCGTGCCGTTGAGCGGCAGGACGTCCCGGGCACCGTAGGCGAGGAGGCGGCGGAGGTCCGGTCGGCGGCGGTTGCGCGAGATCAGGATGGAGGTCCAGGCGTCCGCGGTGCCGGGCTGCACGGACGACGTCGAGGGTTCCGCGGGGAGCTCCGGCGGGTCGGCGAGCAGGACGGCGAGCGCGGTGTCCACGATCCCGGCCAGTTGCCCGGGCGGCACGACGGCGTCGATGAGGCCCTGGTCGAAGAGGTTCTCCGCGGTCTGCACGCCCGTCGGGAAGGGCTCCCCGTAGAGCGCCTCGTACACGCGCGGACCGAGGAAACCGAGGAGCGCCCCCGGCTCGGCGACCGTGACGTGGCCGAGCGACCCCCAGGACGCCATGACACCGCCCGTCGTCGGATGCCGGAGGTACACGAGATACGGGAGCCCGGCCTGCCGGTGCGCACGGACCGCCCCGGTGATCTCCACCATCGACAGGAACGCGGGTGTCCCCTCCTGCATGCGTGTGCCGCCCGACGCCGGGCCCGCGAGCAACGGCAGCCGCTCCGCGGTCGCGCGGCGGACGGCCGTCGTGATGCGGTGCGCCGCGGCGGCACCGATCGAGCCCGCCAGGAAGGTGAACTCCGAGACGATGACGGCCACCCGACGGCCGTGGATGAGGCCTTCCCCGGTCAATACCGACTCGTCCTCGCCGCTCTTCTCCCGGGCCCGTCGCAGCTCCTCCTCGTAGGCGGCGCCGGCGGAGGTCGGGGCGGGGCCGTCCCACGAGGTGAAGGACCCGGCGTCGAGCACGGCGCCGATGAGCTCGCGCGCGGTGAGGTGCCGTGCGGGAGTACTCACGCCCTGGGTCCGCCGGAGGTGGAGGCGAGCCAGGCGCGGATGGCGTCGCCGTCGCCGTCGAGCAGGGGCGGCGCGGTATGGCCGGCCGGAGTGGTCTCGGCGGCGCCGTCGAAGAAACGCAGCGGCGGCCCGGGCAGGGCGATGTCACCGAGGACCGGGTGCTGCACGGTGAGGAGGAGACCCTGCGAGTGCACCTGGTCCCAGGCGTAGACCTCGTCGAGGGTCCGCACCTTGCCCGCGGGGATGCCTGCCTCGTTGAGCTTCGCGAGCAGCGGCTCCGCCTCGTAGGCCGAGAACGCGTCCTCGATGACGCCGATCAGCTGGTCCCGGTTCCGCACGCGGTCGGCGTTGGACGCGAACTCGGGGCGCGTCCCGATGCCGAACGTGCTGGAGAACGTGGCCCACAGCCTCTCGCTGCCCACGCTGATCTGCACCTTGCCGCCGCGGCAGTTGAAGAGCCCGTAGGGTGCGATCGACGGGTGGTGGTTGCCCTGTGCGCGCGGCACCTCGCCCGCGACGGTGGTGCGCGTGCCCTGGAACGCGTGGACACCGATGATCGCGGCCAGCAGGGACGTGCGGACCACCTGTCCCCTGCCGGTGCGTTCCCGCTCCAGCAGCGCGGCGACGGCCCCGTACGCCCCGTACATGCCGGACAGCAGGTCGGCGATGGGCACGCCGACGCGCTGGGGGTTGTCCGGGTCCGGCCCTGTGACGGACATCAGCCCGGCCTCGCCCTGCACGATCTGGTCATACCCGCTGCGCGTCGCCTCGGGGCCGTCGTGGCCGAACCCGGTGATGGAGAGGATGACGAGGCCCGGGTTCAACTCGAGCATGGCATCGGTGGAGAAGCCGAGGCGGTCAAGGACGCCGGGCCGGAAGTTCTCGACGACCACGTCCGCACGGCGCAGCAGCTCCGTGAGGACGCTCCGGCCGTCGTCGCTCTTGAGGTCGAGGGCGATGGACTCCTTGTTCCTGTTGCAGGACAGGAAGTAGGTGGCCTGGCGGTCGTCCTCGGGACCGACGAACGGCGGGCCCCACCCGCGCGTGTCGTCGCCGGTGCCCGGCGTCTCGACCTTGATCACCCGCGCGCCCAGGTCCCCGAGCATCATGCCGGCGTGCGGCCCGGCGAGCGCCCGGCTGAGGTCGACGACGAGGCGCCCGGCCAGGGGCCCCCCGCGATCGGTCGTGCCGGCGGCGGTCGGTTCGGCGCTCATGCTTCCTCCGGTGGGGTGCTGTGGGGTGCTGGTGGGGTCGATGGGGCGGCTCAGAGCCAGCCGGGTACCACGAGGACGAGCCAGGCGATGAGCGGTCCGGCCACGACGACGATGGCCCCGTAGCCGAGGATCTGCCGGTAGAAGCGGTCCTTGTCCGTGCCTTCGGGCGCGTTCGCCAGGACGAGCGCACCGTTGGTGGAGAACGGCGAGACGTCCACGATCGTCGAGGACACAGCGAGGGCGCAGACGACGCCGACGGCGCTCACGGCGCCCGTCTCGAGGAACGGGATGGCCAGCGGGATCAGGGCGGCGAGGATGGCGGTGGAGGAGGCGAAGGCGGAGACCACGGCGCCGATGTAGCAGATGAGCAGGGCTGCGAGCAGGGGCATGCCGAGGCCGGCGACGCCGTCGGACACGTACTCGATGGTTCCCGCCGCCTGCAGCACCCCGACGAAGGTGAGCATGCCGCAGATGAGCAGCACGGTGGACCAGGCGATCTTGTTGACCGCACCGCTCTGGGCCTTCGGGGAGATGAGCGCGAGGATCACGGCGACCGTGATGGCCACGAAGCCGACGTCGACCTTGAAACCGAGGGCGATCACGGCGAGGGCGATCAGGCCGAGGATCGTGGCGGGCTGCGAGATGCGGTCCTCGCGCGTCCTGGTGGCGACGACGCCGTCGCCCGCGGGGTCGCGGGGTCCGTAGGTGCCGCTGCCCGTGCCCTTGTAGGCGACGTCCGCGCGGCGCATGCCGGGGCTCGCTTGGAGGCGGGCCTCCGCGGCCTCCTCGATGAACTCGCCCATCCGGGACGACATCAGCTTGCGTCCGCCGAGGACGACGAACAGGACGACGGCGATGAGCAGGTTGAAGATGAAGCTGGTGAGGAAGACGGCCAGCGGGCTCGACTCGAAGCCCGATTCGCCGACGATGTCATTGACGATCACGCCGTACACGGCGATGGGCGAGAAGCCGCCGGCCTGCGCACCGTGCACGACCATCATGCCCATGAGCAGCGGGGAGATCTTGTGGCGAGCCGCGAACCCGAGCGCCACGGGCGCCATGATCGCCACCGCCGCCGGGCCGAGCGCGCCGACGGCGGTGATGACGGCCGTGATGAGGAACATGACCCACGGGATGAGGGCCACGCGGTTTCGCACGAGTTTCACGGCGCCGTTGACCAGGAGGTCGATCGTGCCGTTGTTCTGCGCGATGGCGAACAGGTAGGTCACCCCCACGAGCGTGAGGAACAGCCCGCCCGGGAACTCCGCGATGATGTCGTCGGTATCCATCCCGAGGACGACGGCGCCGAGCAGGAAGGCGCCCACGAAGGCGAGGGCGCCCATGTTGATGGGCAGCAGGGTGGCGATCAGGAACATCGCCGCGAGGATGATGATCGAGAGCAGTGGAGCGGACATCGTTATCCTCCAGCGGGCGATGAGCAGGTGGTGAGCAGGTGGTGGGCTCTGTTGCACGCTACACGACGGCGGCCGGTCCCCCGCCGGGCCGTCGGGGCATTACGTGGCGTCGTCGGGCGAGGACTCGTCGAGGGTCCACCCCGTGATGGACTCGAGGTCCTTCCCGGCGTCGCGCGTGTACTGCCAGGCGCGCTGCCGCTGGTCCTGGAGGTCCTGCCGGAACCGGGCCTGGGTGGCGCCGAGGGCCGGCACGCGGTCGATCACGTCCATGGCCAGCTGGAACCGGTCGATCTGGTTCAGCATCGCCATGTCGAACGGCGTCGTTGTGGTCCCTTCCTCCTTATACCCGCGCACGTGCAGGTTCGCGTGGTTGGTGCGCCGGTAGGTCAGCCGGTGGATGAGCCACGGATAGCCGTGGAACGCGAAGACCACGGGCTTCGACGTCGTGAACAGCGTGTCGAAGTCCCGCGCCGACAGTCCGTGCGGATGCTCGGAGCTGTCCTGCAGGCGCATGAGGTCGACGACGTTGACCACGCGGATCTTCAGCCCGGGGATGGCTGCCCTCAGCAGTCCCGCGGCGGCCACGGCCTCGAGCGTGGGCACGTCGCCCGCACAGCCCAGGACGACGTCGGGCTCCACGCCGGGCTCCTCGGAGCCGGCGAAGTCGAGGATGCCGATGCCGCGCGTGACGTGCAGGAGCGCCTCCTCGGGGCCGAGCCAGGTCGGGGTGGGCTGCTTGCCCGTGACGATCACGTTGACGGTGTCCCGGGTCGTCATGCAGTGCCGGGTCACCGCGAGCATCGTGTTGGCGTCCGGTGGCAGGTAGACGCGGATGATGTCCGCCTTCTTGTTCATCACGTGGTCGATGAAGCCGGGGTCCTGGTGGGAGAAGCCGTTGTGGTCCTGCTGCCAGACGTGGCTGGAGAGCATGTAGTTGAAGGAGGCGATGGGCTGCCGCCACGGCAGGGTGCGGTGCACCTTCAGCCACTTCGCGAACTGGTTGAACATCGAGTCGACGATGTGGACGAACGCCTCGTAGCAGTTGAACACCCCGTGGCGTCCCGTCAGCAGATAGCCCTCGAGCCACCCCTGGCACAGGTGTTCGCTCAGCACCTCCATGACCCGGCCGGACCGCGCGAGGTGCTCGTCGACGTCCTCGATGCGAGGCTGCCAGACCTTGTCCGTCACCTCGTACACGGCCGAGAGGCGGTTCGACGCCGTCTCGTCCGGACCGAACAGGCGGAAGTTGTGCGGATTGCGGTCGATGACGTCGCGGAGGTAGCCGCCCACGGTGATCATCGGGCTCACCTTCTCCGCGCCCGGGCGCGACACCTCCACGGCGTGGTCGGCGTAGGAGGGCAGCACGAGGTCGCGGAGGAGCCAGCCGCCGTTGGCGTAGGGCGTGGCGCTCATCCGCAGGTCGCCGTCCGGGGCGAGCGCGGCGATCTCGGGGCGCAACTCCCCGGCCTCCGTGAAGAGCGACCCCGGATCGTAGGACCGCATCCAGTCCTCGAGCTGGTGCAGGTGCTCCTCGTTGCTGTGGATCTCCGAGAGCGGCACCTGGTGGGAGCGCCATGTCCCCTCCACGGGATTCCCGTCGACCACCGCCGGGCCGGTCCAGCCCTTCGGCGAGCGCAGCACGATCATCGGCCAGCGGGCGGCGCCCTCATCGGTCCCGGCCGGGGAGGTGCGGGCCGTGTCCTGGATGGCGTGGATGTCGTCGATGCAGGCGTCGAGGACGGCGGCGAAGTCCCGGTGCGCGGCCTCCGTGGCCGACGGGTCGGTCACCGTGACGAAGTGCGGCTCGTACCCGTACCCGTACATCAGCTGTCGGAGCTGGTCCTCGGGCATGCGGGCCAGGACGGTCGGGTTGGCGATCTTGTAGCCGTTGAGGTGCAGGATCGGCAGCACGGCGCCGTCGACCGCCGGGTCCACGAAGCTGTGCGAGTGCCAGCTCGTGGCCAGCGGCCCGGTCTCCGCCTCGCCGTCACCCACCACCGCGACCGCGACGAGACCGGGGTTGTCGAAGACGGCCCCGTAGGCGTGCATCAGCGCGTACCCCAGTTCACCACCCTCGTGGATGGACCCGGGGGATTCGGGTGCGGCGTGGGACGGGATGCCGCCGGGGTAGCTGAACTGCCGGAACAGGGCGTTGAGCCCCGCGCCGTCCGTGCCGATGCTGCTGTAGACCTCGGAATAGGTCCCTTCGAGCCAGGCGTTGGCCACCACCGCGGGCCCACCGTGGCCGGGGCCCGCGATGAACAGCATCTCCTGCCCGCGCTCCGCGATCACGCGGTTGAGGTGGGTGTAGACGAAGTTGAGCCCGGGCGTGGTGCCCCAGTGGCCGAGCAGCCGCGCCTTCACGTCCTCACCGGCGAGCGGGCGCGTCAGCAGCGCGTTGTCCCGCAGGTAGATCTGGCCGACGGAGACGTAGTTGGCTGCCCGCCACCACGCGTCCAACCCCTGGATATCGAGACCGCTCATGTATGCCTCCTAGGTGATACTTCCGGTGCGTGCGGATTCAGAGTTCGACGACGACGTCGGACGGCGTCTTGTCCGGCCGCCAGCCCCGCCAGACGGGATGTCGCAGGCGGCCTGTGCCGGTGTGTTCGCTGTACTGGACCTCACCCACGAGGGCGGGCCGGACCCAGTGGGCGTCCGACGCGTCGATCCCGGGCACGTCGGTGAGTGGGGCGGTCTTCCGGCCCAGCTTCTTCAGGCGGGCTCCGACCTCCGCGAGGTCCCGCTCCGTCAGGCCGGAGCCCACGCGGCCCACGTAGCGCAGGTCCACGCCGTCGGGCACGGCCACGAGCAGTGACCCGACCTTCGAGGCGCGGGTTCCCTTGCCCGGCCGCCAGCCCACCACCACGACCTCCTGCGTGCGCAGGTGCTTGATCTTCACCCACGACGACGACCGCGCACCGGGTTGATAGTCGCTCGTGAGGCGCTTGGCCATGATCCCCTCCAGCCCCAGCTGCCGGCTCGCCTCGACGGCTTCCCGGAGGGTCGCATCGAGGGCCGGGGGGACCTGCACGTGACCGTCCTCCGCGGGGTCCACCGCCCTCTCGAGCAGTTCGCGCCGCTGGCGGTACTCCAGCCCGGTCAGGTCGGTGCCGTCGAACTCGAGCAGGTCGAACAGCATGAGGCGCACGGGCGTCACCCCGCGGGCGACGTCGATCTCGGCCCGGTGCGTGAGCTTCATGCGCGTCTGGAGCAGACCGAAGTCCGGCCGGCCGCGGCGGTCGAGGGCTACGATCTCGCCGTCGAGCACGGCGCTCCCGGCATGGACGAGGTCCCCGAGGTCCCCCAGCTCCGGGTAGACGGGCGTGGTGTCGATGCCGTTGCGGCTGGTCAGGGTCACCGCGCCGTCCCTGACCACGGCGATGCAGCGCACCCCGTCCCACTTCATCTCGTAGGACCAGGCATCGGGGTCGGGGATGGCCTCCTCGGAACCGAGGGTGGCCGTCATGGGCCGGAGGACCGCCGGTCCGGGTCGGGCGGGAACCGGCGTCTGCCGCGTCTGCCGCGTCTCCTGGGCTTCCGTGTCCGGGGACGCCGGCCCGCCGCCGCCCCTGTTCTGCTGCGCCTCCGCGGGCTGGTCCTTCATGAGGTGGATCAGCCAATTGCTCTTGCCGTTCGATCCGCCACCCGTGTTGATGAGCGCGTAGCGGCGGATCGCCGTCCCGCCCTTCGCCAGGCCGCCGTCCGCCCGCCCGTGGAGCGTGCAGATGACCTCCTTGCCCTCACGCCACTTCTCCAACTCGTACGTCCCCGCATCCCAGATGGTCACCTCACCCGCGCCGTATTCCCCGTGGGGAATAGTTCCCTCGAACGAGCCGTAGTCCAGCGGATGGTCCTCCGTCTGGACCGCCAGGTGGTTCCTGCTCGGCGTCAGCGGCGGTCCCTTCGGAAGGGCCCACGAGACGAGGACGCCATCGTGCTCCAGGCGGAAGTCGTAGTGGAGGCGGCGTGCGTGATGCTGCTGGATCACGAAGCTGGTGCCCCCGGCAGGGCCTACCGCGTCGGGGACGGGCTCGGGCGTCTTCGCGGCGTCCCGCATGGCACGGTAGGTGGACAGGCGGTCCGACGGCGCACCAGCGGCACGGCCGGGGACCTGCTCGTCGCTCGCCGTGAGGGGCGGAGTCGCGGGAGCGAGGAGGTCCCCGGACTCCTGGAGGCGCTGCACCACCTCCGCGTGGTCCAGCTGCCGCAGGTCCTCGCCGTCGAGCTCCTCCCACGCCCGCGGAGCGGCGACGGTGGGCTCGAAGCGCCCACGGAGCGAGTAGGGGCTCACGGTGGTCTTGTTCGCGTTGTTCTGGCTCCAGTCGACGAGCACCCGGCCTGGGCGCAGCGCCTTCTTCATGTCGCTGACGGCGAGGTCGGGGTGGTCGGCCTCGAGGGCCCGGGCGAGTTCACGCGCGACGGCGGACACCTGCTCCGAGGTCTGCCGGCCGTCCAGGGCGCAGTAGAGGTGGATCCCCTTGGCGCCGCTGGTCACGGGGAACGGCTCGAGGCCCATGCCCTGCAGGATCGGCCGCGCGAGCAGCGCCACGGCCGCGCATTCGGCCAGCCCTGCATCGGTCCCGGGGTCGAGGTCCAGGACGAGGCGGTCCGGGTTGCCCCGGCCGCCGTCCTCGGTGAAACGCCACTGCGGCACGTGGACCTCGAGCGCGGCGATCTGCCCCAGCCAGGTGAGCGTTGCGAGGTCCTCCACCAGGGGGTAGACGTTCGTGTGGTCCTTGTGCTGGATCGCGCGGCGCGGCACCCAGGCGGGAGCGTTGTCGTCGATGTTCTTCTGGAAGAACACCTCGCCCGGCTCCTCGGGGGTCCCGACGCCGTGGACCCAGCGCTTCCGGGTGACCGGCCGGTGCTGCGCGTGCCGGATGAGGTGCGGCGCCACGGCGGCGTAGTAGGCGAGCACGTCCGCCTTGGTGGTACCCGTGACCGGGTAGAGCACCTTGTCGAGATTGGAGAGGCGCAGCGTGCGTCCGTCCACGGTGACGGTCTGCTGCCGGGCCGTGCGCGGAGGAGCCATGCCCCCAGTCTCGACCGCGGGCCCGGGGGCGGTCCAGTACCAATCGGCCGGGCACCCCTACGGCGCCCGCCGGGCCCTAGCCCTGGTCGCGGTCCTCGAACTGCTCGCGGTACCGGGCCACGTAGACGTCCCACAGCGCCGGGTCCTGCCCGAGGCTGCGCCTGTTCAGGAAGTCGTCCAGTCCGGCGATGGTGAGGTGCCAGCCGGCGGCCATGGTGGCCGAGTGCCGCGGACTGCCCGGGGTCAGGAGCAGCACGAGCTGCGATCCGTTGTCGGCGGTCCGCGCAAGTTCCCAGCGGAGGCTGTCCCGCTCCCACGTGTAGGCGAGCACCGTGGGCCGCTCGGCCTCCAGCACCTCGCCGCGCAGGGGCTTCTGGTCGGCGTACCGGAACAGGATCTCTTCTCCTGCGCGCGGCTCGAACTCCATCTCGCAGGGGAACCAGTACTTCAGCTTCTCGGCCTCCGTCAGGTGCTTCCACAGCACGGTCGGCGGGAACGCGAACTGGAATTCCAGGCGCAGCACGGTGGCGCCGTCGTCGCTGGTGGTCTTGCTGACGATGGGCTCTACGGTCTCGGAGGTCACCTCCCAAGTCTAGGGCGGGCGGCCGGCACCCTCTGGCCCACTAAGCCTGCTTGGTGTTGACTTGACCCATGAGAGCCATCTGGAAGGGAGCGGTCGCGTTCGGGCTGGTCAACGTGCCCGTCAAGGTCTACAGCGCCACCGAGGACCACGACATCCCCCTCCACCAGGTCCACGACGAGGACGGCGGCCGCATCCGCTACCAGCGCCGCTGCGAGATCTGCGGTGAGGTGGTCGACTTCAAGCACATCGACAAGGCGTACGACGACGGCGAGCACACGGTGGTGCTGACCGACGAGGACCTCTCGTCCCTGCCGGTCGAGAGGAGCCGGGAGATCGAGGTGGTGGAGTTCGTGCCGAGCGACCAGATCGATCCGGTCATGTTCGACCGCGCGTACTACCTCGAGCCCGACAGCACCTCGACGAAGGCGTACGTCCTGCTGCGGCGCACGCTCCAGGAGACGGACCGCACCGCGATCGTGCAGTTCTCCCTCCGGCAGAAGAGCCGCCTGGCGGCGCTGCGTGTCCGCGGGGACGTGCTCATGCTCCAGACGCTGCTGTGGGACGACGAGGTGCGGGAGGCCTCCTTCCCGGCCCTCGAGGAGAAGGTGCGCATCTCCGCCAAGGAGAAGCAGATGTCCGCGGCGCTCGTCGACTCCTTCTCCACCGACTTCGACCCCGAGAACTTCACCGACGACTACCAGGTCCAGCTGCGCACCCTGATCGACGCGAAGATCGAGAAGGGCGACACGATCGACACCGAGGAGACCTTCGGTGCGGCCAGGGAGGACGACGACGGCGACAACGTGCTCGACCTCATGGAGGCCCTGCGCCGCAGCGTCGAGAAGAACCGCGAGAAGAAGGCCGGCGGCACGAAGGCCACCGGCGCCTCCAAGAAGAAGGGCGCGTGATGGGATTCTTCACCGACAGCCTCGGCCGCCAGACCGTGGTGCAGACACCGAACGCGCCGATCCTCGGATGGGCCCTGTTCGGTGCAGCGTCCTTCATGGCCCTGGAGGAACGGAACCGTGAGCGCCTCCGCCTCGCCAGCTCGCTCTGCCTGGCCGTCTGGGCCGCGCTCGAGGTGATCTCCGGGAAGAGCGGGTTCCGGCGCAGCTCCGGTGCGCTGACCCTGTCCTGGCTCTCCCGTAAGGCCCGCTGAAACGACGGGCGGCAGCTCCCTTGTCCAGTCCCGACCACGGGTCTAGCATGCTCCTCGACGGCTCCATCGCCACCGTCGAGGATCCCGATGTCCCGGCCGCCGGCAGCATCCGTCCGTCGGAGGAACCATGCAGCATGCACTGGAGCTACGGGACCTGACCAAGCGCTACGGGACGCGCTCCGCGCTGGACGCCGTGTCGCTCACCGTGCAGCCCGGCAGCGTGGTGGGGGTGATCGGACCCAACGGTGCCGGCAAGACCACCACCATGCGCCTCATCCTCGGGCTCGTGTGGGCGCCCTGTCCAAGGGCAACAAGCAGAAGCTGGGCCTGGTCCAGGCGCTCATGCACCGGCCCGAGCTGCTGGTCCTCGACGAGCCGACCTCGGGCCTCGATCCCCTCGTGCAGCGCGAGTTCCTCGCCCTCGTCCGCGAGGCGAAGGCCCTCGATCAGGCCGTCTTCCTGTCCTCCCACGTGATCTCCGAGGTACAGCACGGCGCCGACCACGTGGCCGTCCTCCGCGAGGGACGCCTCGTCCGCTCCGCGCGGGTCGCGGACCTGCGGGACGAGGCCCCCCGTTCGGTGCGGATCGAGCTGGACCGCACCCTGACCGAGGCGCAGGCCCGGGCCCTGGACCTCGCCGGTCTCGAGATCCTCTCGATGGGCGCACCCGCTGCTCCCGGCGGACGCGTGGTCGTGGAGGGTCGGCTCTCGGGATCGCCGGCCGCCCTCATCCCGCTCGTGGCCGAACTCGCGCTGCAGGACATCGTGATCGAGGAACCGGACCTCGAACAGGCCGTGCTCGGCCTGTACGGGCGGCCCGGACCCGTGCCGGCCGGAGCACACCATGGCCACTAGCACCCTGCCCCTCGTGCGCCACACCCTCAGCGCTCCCGCGTCGGACTGGCCGGCTGGTCCGCAGGGCTCGTGGCGGCGAGCCTGCTCTACCTGCCGATCTATCCGTCCATGGGCGCCTCGGGGCAGCTCGAGTCCATGATCTCGTCCCTGCCTCCGGAACTCGTCTCCACCCTCGGCTTCGACCTGATCACCACCGGCGCGGGCTACGCGCAGGCCACCCTCCTGGGGCTGATCGGCTTCGTCCTGCTGACCATCGCCGCGGTGGGCTGGGGGGCGGCGGCGATCGGCGGCGAGGAGGAGAGCGGCGCCCTCGAACTCACCCTCGCGCACGGTGTCACCCGTGAGCAGGTCGCGCTCGAGGCGGCCCTCGCGCTGGGCCTGCGGCTCGCCGTCGTGTGCGCAGTGCTGCTCGTGGCCATCCTCGCGCTCGACGGCCCCGCGGAGCTCGGGATCCCGGCGGGCCATGCCGTCGCAGGGACGTTCGCCCTGTACCTGCTGACCCTGCTGAGCGGGCTGGCGGCGATCACCGCCGGCGCGCTGACCGGTTCCCGGACGGCGTCGGTCGCGGCTGGCGCTGCCGTGGCGGTCCTCGGCTACGCCTTCAACGCGCTCGGCAACCAGGCGGAGGCGGCACGGTGGATGAAGAACCTCTCACCCTATGACTGGGCCTTCTCCCCGGCGCCGCTGGCCAACGGCCTCGGGAACGGCGCCGGCGGGGGGATGGCCCTCATCCTCGGCCTGTGCGGCGCCCTGGTGCTGGCCGCCGTCGTCGGGCTGTCCCGTCGCGACATCGGCCGGTAGCAGGGCCCGCCCGTCACTCCAGGGGGAAGTTCTCCCGGCGCAGCAACTTCGCCAGGTGCTCGGCGTTCCGGACGACACCCGCCGTCGTCGTGGCGACCACCTCGGGCACTTCGGCGAGGTCCTTGAAGTCGACCGACTGCATGGCCTCGCCCACCCAGTAGGTGGAGCCCTGCGACGGCAGGGAGAAGCCGATGTCATTCAGTCCCTGCATCATGTCGGCGACCGTCTTGTGGGCACCGTCCTCGTTACCCACCACGGCGACGACGGCGACCTTGCCGGCCATGACGGGGCGCCCCTCCTCGTCCGTCTCGGCGATATCGGCGTCGAGCCGTTCCATCACCCGTTGCGCGAGGCTGGAGGGGTGGCCCACCCAGATCGGGGTGGACAGTACGAGGATGTCGGCGGCGAGGATCTTCTCGCGGAGGACCGGCCACTCGTCCCCGTTGCCCATGTCCTTCTGCACCCCGGGCACGACGTTGTGATCAACCACACGTGCGCTGGATGTGGCGATGCCCCGTTCGGCGAACCGGTCGAGGATGTGCCGGGCCATCAGGTCGGAACTGGACGGTGCGGGGGATGGCGTGAGGCTGCAGATGAGAGCGAACGCGGTCAGGCCTTGCATGGGTACTCCTCCTGGTGGGAATCGCGGCCGCAGGCGTGCAGGCCGGTCGTGGGGGATTCGGCGACGGCCACCGTGCGATGGGTGGCCGTCGGCCCTCAGGCCCGCAGGACGCCGGGCAGCTCGGTGATCGAGGGTACTTCGTGATCGGGTGCCGCCATGGCGGAGGGATAGGGCGAGCCGTCGCGGTTCAGCCAGGCGGTCCGGAGCCCGGCACGCGCAGCACCGTCGATGTCCCAGGGATGGACGGCGACGAGCACGACGTCGCCCGCCTCCCGCTGCAGGGCACCGAGGGCGAAGGCGTAGGACTCGGGCGCGGGCTTCCAGCGCGGCGCGTCCTCGACCGACAGGACGGCGAGGACCTGATCCCGGACACCGGCCCGGTCCAGGAGTGCCTCCGCCGTCGCCGTCGCGCCGTTGGTCAGCGCTGCGACGCCGAAGCCTGCGGAAGCCAGGGTACGGATGCCCTCCACCACGTCCGGGTGCACCGCGAGCCCCTGCAGCGACGACAGGATGTGGGCGACCGCGTCGTCGAGGTCCCGGTTGAGGATCTCGTCCGTGAGGACCGCCCGCAGTGCACCCTCGGCGACCTCCTTGAACGCAGGGTTCCGCCCGGCTGCGGTGAGCGCGAAACCATCCCGGAGCACCGAGGCGAACCAGAGCGCGGCCAGCTGCGGAGGCGCGCCGATCTCCTTGAAATGCTGGGACAGGGGATCCATGTCCGAGAGGGTGCCGTTGACGTCGAACAGCACCACCGGCAGCGCCATTACTGGCGGTACCCCTCCACCTGGCTGATGGGACGGGCGTCGGCCTCGGCGGGGTCCTCTCCCGCATCGGCCTTCGCGCGGCGCTGGCGGAGCAGGTCCCAGCACTGGTCGAGGTCCTCCTCCACCTTCTTCAGGCGCGCGGCGTGGTCCTGGTGGGCCTCGGCGGCGCCGGCGTCCTGTGGCTGCTCGCGGAGCTCGTGCTCCTCCTGCACGAGTGCCTGGATGCGCTGGAGGATGTCCTGGTTGTCCATGGTGCGTCCCTTCGTCGTCGCCGTCCCGGCGTGCCGGATGATCAGCAGGCTTTCCTTCAGGCTACTGAGGCCGCGGACGGTTGACCAGCACGATCACCGACGTGCCCGGGAGCCGGAAAGGCGTCGCAGGGGAATTTGGCGCGGCGCCCGGATGCCCTAAGCTGTTGGAGAACCAATTGCCTGTGTAGCTCAGTCTGGTAGAGCATCCGCTTCACACGCGGAAGGCCCGGGGATCGAGGCCCCGCGCAGGCACGGGGATCAGCTGGAGACAGCACCACAGAAGGCCCGTACCGACTCGTCGGTGCGGGCCTTCTGCATTGGCGGACCGCGTGTTCGTTCTGGGCGAACGGACCGGGGCTTAGCACTCATAGGGGTCGAGTGCTAATATTTTCGTAGTTGAGCGAAGGACGCTCAACTCCAGGAATCCACCCACCGGTGGCATACGCGAAGGAGTTGTTTCCAGTGGCCATGAAGTTCGATCCATTCCGCGAGCTGGACCGCGTTGCCGGCGCCCTCCTCGAGAGCCGTCCCGGACTCCGCCTCATGCCGATGGACCTCTACCGCGAGAAGGACCACTATGTCCTTGCCGCGGATCTTCCGGGCATCGATCCCGGTTCGGTCGACATCGACGTGGACGGCCAGCTCCTGACCATCCGCGCGGAGCGCACCCTGCGCAGCGCCGAGGGTGTCAAATGGCTGACCCGCGAGCGCGAGAGCGGCTCGTTCCTCCGCCAGCTCAGCCTGGGCCAGGGCGTCGACACCGAGGGCATCTCCGCCCGGTACGAGAACGGTGTCCTGAGCGTGATGATCCCCGTCAGCGAGCGCGCCAAGCCGCGCAAGATCGAGATCGTCAGCGGAGAGGCGTCGACCCCGCTCCACGCCGGCGCCGTCCAGGACTCGGACTCCGGCACCCAGGGCGCCGTCGAGTCCTGACCCCCGCCGCGAGTACCCCCGACCGGCACCCATACCAGTACCCCCGGGCTTCCCGCCCGGGGGTACTTCGTCGTGAGCCCTCTTGCGGGGGTACGCGCCGGGCACGAAGGATGGGGTCATGGACTTCACACCCAGCAAAGCAATCGTCACAGGCTCCGATTCCGGCATCGGCCGGGCCACGGCCGTCGCCCTCGCAGCGGCCGGCTGCGACGTCGGCATCACCTGGCACTCCGACCAGGAAGGTGCCGAGGAGACCGCGCGTCTCGTCCGGGAGAAGGGCGTCCGGTCCGCCGTCGCGCAGCTCGATACCACGGACGCCCCGGCGTGCGGCGATGTCGTCGATCAGCTCGCCCAGGAGCTCGGCGGCCTCGACGTCTTCATCAACAACGCGGGCGTCAACGGCGGCACCATGTTCATGGAGACCGACTGGGACACCTGGCGCGGCACCATGGGCGCCAACCTCGACGGCGCGTTCGTCTGCATCCAGCGCGCAGCCCGGCACATGATCGATGGCGGCAAGGGTGGGCGCATCATCGCCGTCACCAGCGTCCACCAGGAGCAGCCGCGCGTCGGCTCGGCGGCCTACGACGCCTCGAAGCACGGCCTCGGCGGGCTGATCCGCACCATCGCGCTCGAACTGGCCGACCGCGGCATCACGGCGAACGCCGTCCTGCCCGGAGAGATCAACACCCCCATGAATGCGTCGGCGGACCAGGATCCCCGCACCATGGACCGCCCGGGCATCCCCGTGGGCCGGCCGGGAGCGCCCGAGGAGATCGCCGACGTCGTCGCCTTCCTCGCATCCGGCGCCTCCAGCTACGTCAACGGCGCGTCGTTCGTCGTCGACGGCGGCATGCTCCTGATGGGCCCGCAGGCCGGATCGCACCTCACCAGCGGGGACTGGCGCACTCTCTGATCAGGAAAGTGTGAGGAACACCACAGTCTTCAGCGCACGTTCATGCCGCGTTCAGGAGGCGTGGCTAGCGTGGGAGTCCCGTACCCCTGCGAAAGGCCCGCCATGGACACCCCCCTCCCCCCTGCCAGTGATGCCGACCTGCAGGACTGGTCGGGCTTCAAGCGCGGCGAGCACGTCACGCTCCAGCACGCGGCGGGGACGCAGCTCCGCGGAGTCCTGGACATGAGGACCGACGACGCGTCCGTGGTGTGGATCCAGCTGAATGACGGTGGTGGCCGCCGGCTCGTGCACCGGGGCGACGGCTACCGCCTGCGCCGCGGCTGATCCGGGGACCGAACACCCCGTCCACCTGATGTCCATCTTGGGTTCACCTTTTCGCCACCTGTAACGTGGCGGAGGTGAGAACCCGTGCACCCCTGTCGCTGTCCCTCGCCGTCGTCCTCGGTCTCACGGCCTGCGGCTCCGACTACCCGCTGGGCCCGGAGCAGGAAGCGGCGGCCCAGCGCGGGGACACGAGCCTGCAGGGCGCCGTGACCGCCGCGGGATCCTCGGCCCAGGGACCGGCCATGGACGCCTGGCGCTCGGGATTCACCACCCTCCACCCGCGCGCGCAGGTGCAGTACTCGCCCGACGGCTCCGGCGCGGGACGCGGTGCGCTGCTCGCCGGGGCCGTGGGGTTCGCCGGCTCGGACGCGTACCTCAGTGACGAGGAGCTCGCCGAGTCGACACAGGCCTGCGGGCCGGGCGGTGCCTTCAACATCCCCGCGTACATCTCCCCGATCAGCATCGCGTTCAATCTGCCCGGCATCACGGAACTGGAGCTCGACGCCGCCACCGTGGCGCGGATCTTCCGGGGAGACATCACGACGTGGGACGATCCCGCCATCGCGGCCCAGAACCCGGACGTGGACCTCCCCGCGCTGCCCGTCTCGGCGGTCAGCCGGTCCGACGACTCCGGCACCACCGAGAACTTCACGGACTACCTGCATGCCGTGGTGCCGGAGATCTGGACCGAGGAGCCCGACGGCTCCTGGCCGTCCGCACTAGGGAACGAGAACGCCAAGGGCAACGCCGGCGTGGTCAGTACCGTGGCAGCCACCGCGGGAGCCGTGACCTACGCGGACGATTCCGCCGTCGGGGATCCCCTCGGCCGCGTGTCCCTGAAGGTCGGCGACGCCCACGTCCCGGCAGGCCCCGAAGCGGCCGCGGCCGCCGTCGACCTCGCGAGCCGCGTCCCCGGCCGCGCGGACTACGACATCGCACTCGACCTCGACCGGGCCACCACTGCCCCCGGCGTCTACCCGCTGGTCCTCGTCTCCTACCACGTGTACTGCTCGCGCTACGAGAACGAGGCGACGGCCGAGGTCGTCCGCGCCTTCGGCACCTACGCGGTCAGTACGGAGGGGCAGGCCGCGGCCGCGGACGCGGCGAAGAGCTCCCCCCTCTCGCCCGAACTGTCACAGCTGGCCACCGAGGCGATCGCGTCGGTGGAGGTCGGCGAGATCCCCTAGGACGCGGACGAGGCGGACCCCCGCAGGGATCCGCCTCGTCCTCGGGCACGTGCGTCAGCCGACGCGCGGCCCTCCCGAATCGGGGTCGTTCGTGGACGTGTCGGGCAGCGCATCGTTCGCCGGCGCGGCGTCCCCGCCACCTGTCGGCGGGGCGTCGACATTCCCGCGCCAGGCGCCGGTCTCCCCACCGCTCTTCTCGATGAACTGCTTGAACCTCTTGAGGTCGCCCTTCACCTGGGCGGAGTCGGCGTTCACCACGGCGCCGATCTTCTCCGTGAAGGTCTCGGGGTGCCAGTCGATCTGCACCATGAGCCGCGTCGTGTTCGCGTCCAGGCGGTGGAAGGTCACCACGCCGGCGTGGGACTCGCCGTCGGTGCTCTTCCAGGCCACGCGCTCGTCCGGGTGCTGCTCGGTGATCTCGGCGTCGAACTCGCGCCGGACCCCGCCGATGCTCGTCACCCAATGTGTCCGTGTGTCCGAGGTCTGCGTGATGGACTCGACCCCTCCCATGAACTGGGGGAAGCTCTCGAACTGGGTCCACTGGTTGTACGCCGTGCTGACCGGTACTGCTACGTCGATAGATTCCTGCACTGAAGCCAAAAGGTTCCTCCTCGTAGAGACTCCGGCGCCGTCGCTGCCCCTGTACAGGGGCCGAGCACGGCTGACCATAAGTCCCCTTAGCGTAGGCAGATCGGTTGGAATTGACCAACGCGCAGGTCTAGGGTGAAAGGAGTCCACACGGCGGGAATCGGCGTGTCCGGAACCCGCCCGGAGCAGGAAATCTAGCACTGGAGGATTCATGAAGGCTTCACCCACCCTCACGGACAACATGCAAGCCGTCCTGGTCGACCTCATCGAACTGCACCTGCAGGGCAAGCAGGCCCACTGGAACGTGGTCGGCAAGAACTTCCGCGACCTCCACCTGCAGCTGGACGAGATCATCGACGACGCCCGTGCCTTCGCCGACGAGATGGCGGAGCGCATGCGCGCCCTGCACGCCGTGCCCGACGGCCGCAGCGTCGCCGTCGCCGAGGGCACCAAGATCCAGCCGTTCCCGGCCGGGCTCGTCTCCACCAAGGACACCGTGGGCCTCGTGGTCAACATGCTGAACGCCACCGTGAACACCATGCGCGACGTCCACGACCAGATCGACGAGGAGGACCCCACGACGGCGGACCTGCTGCACGGATTCATCGCGAAGCTCGAGCAGTACGCCTGGATGGTCGACGCCGAGAACATGGAGCCGACCGCCGAGGTCGTCACGCCCGTCGGCACGGAGAACGCGACCGTCTGACGCACGGCATCCTTCGTCTGATAGGAAGGGAGGCACCGACTGGTGCCTCCCTTCCCGCGTCCGGGGTGGGGTTCCCGCGCCCGTCCCGCCACCAGAGAAGGACACCGCACATGGAAGCACGTCCCTGCCACGTGGTCGTCATGGGGATCTCCGGATCGGGCAAGACGACCATCGCCACGCGCCTCGCCGAGCAGCTCGACTGGACCTTCGCCGAGGCCGACGAATTCCACCCGACAGCCAACATCGCGAAGATGAGCTCCGGGACGCCGCTCACCGACGAGGACCGCTGGCCATGGCTGGGCTCCCTGCGGGACTGGATGACCGCCCAGGCCCGTGCGGGCCGCAGCACCGTGGTGACCTGCTCGGCCCTGCGGCGCTCCTACCGGGACATCCTCCTGCAGGCCGAGGGCAGCGTCAGGTTCGTGCACCTGCTCGGCGACACCGGCCTGATCCTCGAGCGCATGAAGACCCGCAGCGGCCATTTCATGCCGGAATCACTCCTGCCCTCCCAGGTCAGCACCCTCGAGCCCCTGCAGCCGGACGAGCAGGGCGCCCGGATCGAGAACACCGGCACGCCCGACGCCGTCACGGCCACCGTCATCGACAGGCTCGATCTCGTGTCCGGGTGCCGGTAGCCCCCCGCACCCGCCGGCAGGACCGCTAGCAGGTCCGGCGCTCCTGCGGGGAGCACCTGCGGTTGTTGCGGGAGCATGGGCCCGATGCCACGGTGGAGGGAACGAGAGGAGCATGGCAATGGACCCCGGACCAGGCGGCGCGGTCATGCAGCAGAGGTTCGACGGGAAGGTCGTCATCGTGACCGGCGCCGGCTCGGGCATCGGCGAGGCGACGGCCCGGCGCTTCGTCGCCGAGGGGGCCCGGGTGGTCCTGACGGATTCCGTCGCGGACAAGATCGACGCCGTCGTCGCGTCCCTGCCCGACGCGCAGGCGACGGCGGTGGCCGCCGATTCGGCCGACTACGGGCAGGTGGCCGTCATGGTGCAGGAGACCGTGCAGCGGTACGGCCGCCTCGATGTCCTCGTCAACAATGCGGGCACCATCACCCAGGGCACCGTCCAGGACACGACCGTCGAGGACTGGCACCGCGTCATCGACACCGACCTCTCCGGCGTGTTCTACGGGACGAAGGCGGCCCTGGAGTACCTGGTGGAGAGCAAGGGGTGCATCGTCAACGTCTCCTCCGTCTCCGGCCTGGCCGCGGACTGGCGCATGAGCGCCTACAACGCGGCCAAGGGCGGGGTCAGCAACTTCACCCGCGCGGTCGCCCTGGACCACGGCAAGGACGGCGTGCGGGTCAACGCCGTCGCCCCCGGTTTCATCTGGACGGACCTCACGAGCGATGACGGCGAGCCGCACGAGCTCTCCGACGAGTTCGCCGCGCGCATCGCGCTCGGGCGCGGCGGCCTGCCGGAGGAGGTCGCCGCCGCCATCACCTTCCTCGCGAGCGACGACGCGCGCTTCATCACCGGCGTGGTGCTCCCCGTGGACGGCGGCACGATGGCCAGCAACGGGCAGCCGGCCCAGGCCTGAGAGGTCCACGACGTCCGGTACGACCCGTCGGCCCGGCGCTGCAGCAGCGCCGCGAGCGAACGGCCCACGGTGCGGCCGGAGAAGATGCACCCACCGAGGAAGGTCCCTTCTGCACCGCCGCTTCGGCATGGGACGTCAGCGCCGCTTGCCCCGCGTGCCGGACGGGCGGGCCGGTTTCCCCTGCTGCTTCCCCTGCTGCTTCGCCGGCTGCTGTTTCCCGGCCGCGGCCTTCTTCGCTGCCGCCTTCTGCGACGCGCTCTTCTTCGGTGCCTCGCGCTGCGAGGGCTGCCGCGAGCTCTGGGCCGTCCGTCCGCGGACGATGCCGATGAACTCCTCGACGTCGTCGGACTCGTCCTCCATCCGCCAGGCGATGCCGATCGTGGTGACGGGCAGGCCGGGGACGGGCCGGTGCACGGCGTCCTTCCGCGCGTACAGGCGGGCCAGGGACATCGGCAGGACCACGACGCCGGCACCCGAGGCCGCCACCTCCACTGCCGTCCTCGGGCCACCGCACCCGACGACGTCGAGCAGGGTCTCCCCCTCGAGCTCCTCGAGCGGCACGTCCTCGTAGAGCGAGAGCTCGTTCTCCCGCGACATGACGGCCACGGGCTGTTCCTCGTAGAGGGGGATCAGGTGGAGCCCGGTGCGGTCCACGGGCAACCGCACGAAGACGACGTCGTCGGAGGCGTCCCGGAGCGCCGCCAGGGCGTCGTCGTGCTGGTGGAGCTCCAGGGGGATCTCCGGATGCCGCTCGCGCCACCGGGCCACCCACTTGCCCGGCGTGACACCCGGGACGAAGCCGACGGACAGGATTCGGGGCTGGTCGGCGGGCACCTCCTCACAGTAGCGCCTGCCCCTCCGCCGCGGACGTGGCCGTTAAGCTGGGACCATGAATCCCCCGAAGACCCCCCAGACCCTGAAGCCCGCCACCGCGGCAAAGAAACTGGGCATCTACCTGCCCGCCGCCCCCCAGGGCTTCCAGGAGACCGAGCTGACGCGTGCGGAGTTCAACGAGCTGCAGCAGACCCCGCCCGAGTGGCTCGCCGAGTTGCGCCGCACCGGCCCGCACCCACGCCCCGTCGTCGCCCAGAAGCTCGGCATCTCCATCAGCGGGCTGGCCCGCGGCGGGATCACCGACCCCCTGACGAGCGAGCAGATCACCGCCCTGCTGCAGGATCCGCCCGCCTGGCTGGTCGCCGAGAGGTCCACGCAGGCCGCGGTCCGCGCTGAGGCCGCACGGGTCAAGGAGCGCGACACCGCGCGCAAGGAGACCGACGCCTGAGGTGGATTCCTCCGGGCTGCCCAGCCGCCCGATCTCCGCGGACTGCCCGATCTCCTGGAGCTGCCGGAGGACTTCGCACGGGCGAAGGGCACACCGGCATCGGGTCCTGATTGGGCGTTCTCAATACCACAGGAGAGGCGGTTTCCTGCGCCGACACGCCGATTGACTTAATCGAACACGTATTCGAATATTAGGGAGTGACACCTCCAGCCGCCGGCCATTCCCTCGCATGGGATGAGCCTTCCCCCGACTCCGAGGACACACACCACCCGAACCCCGCCGACCGCCGGGGAGCGTCCACGGCGGATGTCACCCTCGGCCTCCAGGCCCGCATCAACAGCATGCAGGCCCGCAAGCTCGATTCCCGCCTACTGCCCACGGTCCCTGCCCTCGCGCGGATCCTGCCCGGCGGGGGCCTCCAGTCCGGCGGCTCCTACACCGTCCGGAACTCGACCTTCCTCGCCATGGCCCTGCTCGCCGGTCCTTCCGCGACCGGCGCGTGGTGCAGCGTGGTCGGTATGCCGGACTTCAGCGTGGAGGCGGCGCAGGGTTTCGGGATCAACCTCGAACGCCTCATCCTGGTCCCCGATCCCGGGCCTCAGTGGCTCACGGTCACGGCGGCACTCGTGGACGTCGTCTCGATCGTCCTGACCCGCTCACCGGAACACCTCGCCCCCACCGAATGGGCCCGCCTCAGGGCGAGGCTGCGCCAGCGCGGCTCGGCCCTGATCACCCTCGGCAACTGGAAGCAGAGCGACTCCACGATCGGCGTGGCCGAGAGCGCGTGGGAGGGGCTCGGCGCGGGAACGGGCCACCTCCGGGCGCGCTCCATGAAGATCACCGCCACCCAGCCCTCGGGGCGGCTCCGCCACGCCTATGTGGGACTCGCCGACCTGCAGGGGACCCCTGCGGGCACCACGTTCCCGGGCACCACGCACCAGCATCTGCAGCACGACGCCCCGAACGCGGCCGGGGCGGCCGGGACCCTGTTCGAGCCCCGGCTCATGAAATCCTCATGACGTCCCCGCCGGCCACGCCCACGGAGCCCGCGGAACCCACGGAGCCCGTTCCTGCCACCCGGACCATGGTGCTCTGGTGCCCCGACTGGCCCATCACGGCGGCGCTGCGCGAGCACGCGCTGCCCGCCGAGACTCCGCTCGTCCTCGTGGACCGCGGGGAGGTCTTCGCGTCCTCCCCGGCGGCCCGGGAGGACGGCGTGAAGCGCGGGCTGCGTATCCGCGAGGCCCAGGCCCGCTGCACAGGGCTCATGGCCCTCCCGTACGACCCGTCGCTCGACGAGCGCACCTTCGAGCCCGTGACCGCGGCCGTGGAGGCCATCCTGCCCGGCGTGCAGGTACTCCGCCCGGGACTGTGCGCCATCAGGGTCAAGGGCCCTGCACGCTACTACGGGAGCGAGCGCAACGCCGCAGCCGTGGTCCAGCAGACGCTGGCCGCCATCGGCCTCACCGACGTGCGGATCGGCATCGCGGACGGGCCGTTCGCCGCCGAGCAGGCGGCCCGGGCCACCGACCAGCTGGACGACGACGTCGAGCAGCTGGTCGTCATCCCGCCGGGCGGCTCGCCCTGGTTCCTCGGCAGCTACCCCCTGGAGGTCCTCGAGCAGCCCGGACTCGCCGTACTGCTCAAACGCCTCGGCATCCGCTCCCTCGGCGACTTCGCGGCGCTCAAGGCCTCCGATGTCCGCAACCGCTTCGGCATCGAGGGGGCCATCGCCCACCGCCAGGCCAGCGGACTCGACCACCGGAGCGTGGTGGCCCGGACACCCCCGCCCCACCTCGACACCATCGCCGATTTCGAGCCGCCCCTCGCCCGTATCGACCAGCTCGCCTTCGCCCTCAGGGCCCGGGCAGGCGAGTTCGTCGACACGCTGCGCGAGGCCGGGCTCGTCTGCACGGCGCTGCAGGTCTCGCTGCACACGGAAGCGGGCGAGACGTCCGCGCGCCGGTGGCAGCACCCGCGCTGGTTCGACGCCGACGACGTCGTGGACCGCGTGCGCTGGCAGCTCCAGGGCACCAACGCCTCCGACCACGGACTCACCTCGGGCATCACCCGGGTCCACCTCGTCCCGGACATCGTCGAGGACCTCGGCGACCACGCGGACGGGCTCTGGGGGACGGGACCGGACGAGGGGATCCACCACGGGCTGGCCCGTGTGCAGAGCATGCTGGGTCACGGCGCCGTACTCACCGCCATCATCGCGGGAGGACGTCTCCTGGCGGACCGCCGCGTGTACATCCCGTGGGGGGACGCCCCGGCGGGCCGGTCCGCGAAAGTTCCGGCGAAGGACCGCGACCAGCCCTGGCCCGGCCGGCTGCCCGGCCCCGCCCCCGCCACCGTGTTCGCCGAGCCCGTACCCGCCGCCGTCGTCGACACGCACGGCAACCCGGTGGACGTGGACCCGCGCGGCCTCCTGAGCGCCGATCCGGCCTTCTTCAGCGCGGGGCCCGACGACGGCCGCCGGGCCGTGCACTCCTGGGCCGGCCCCTGGCCGATCAACGAACGCTGGTGGGACCCGAAGGGGCGCGTGCTCAACCGCTTCCAGCTGGTGGACCACTCGGGATCCGCCTGGTTGCTGCTGCTCGAGGACCACGCGTGGTGGCTGGAGGCCGGCTACGACTGACGGCGGGACCCCGCCACCCGCGACAACTACAGGACATCCAGACAGGGAGGGACGCCATGGGCTGGAACAATCCACCGATCCCCTGGTCGGATTTCGAACGGAACCTCTCGGCCACCCGGCCCGGAGCGCCGCCCCTCGGGGCCGACGGCGGCGACAGCCCCGCCTGGTCCCGGAAGCGCCGGCCCTACACGGCTCCCGCGGAGGCCTCCGCCCCGGAGGGTCCGGTGGTGCCGTACGCCGAACTGCACGTCCACTCCAACTTCAGCTTCCTCGACGGCGCGTCGAGCCCCGAGCACCTCGCCGAGGAGGCCCGGCGGCTCGGCCTCACCGGTATGGCCCTGACCGACCACGACGGCCTGTACGGTGCGGTGCACTTCGCGGAGGCCGCCGAGAAGTACCCGGGCTTCTCGACCCTGTACGGCACGGAGCTGTCCCTCGGCCTGTCCAAGCCGCAGAACGGCGAAGCCGACCCGGAAGGGCGGCACCTGCTGGTCCTCGCCCGCGGATCGGCCGGCTACCACCGCCTGTCCACTGCCATCACCGAGGCCCAGCTCGCCGCCGACGCCGAGAAGGGCAAGCCCCGCTACGGCCTGGAGCGCCTGGCCGGGCATGCCGCCGGGCAGTGGCTGATCCTCACGGGCTGCCGGAAGGGGGAGGTCCGCTCGGCGCTGGTCTCGGACGGGGAGGCGGCGGCCGAGGCCGAGCTGCGGGTGCTCGTGGACCTGTTCGGCCGGGACTCGGTCGCCGTCGAGCTCATCAACCAGGGCAACCCGCTCGACACCGCCCACAACGACGCCCTGGCGGCCCTCGCGGCCCGCCTGGACCTGCCCACTGTGGCGACCAACAACGTGCACTACGCGACACCGAAGCAGCACCGCCTCGCCTCGGCCCTGGCTGCCGTCCGGGCCCGCCGGAGCCTGGACCAGATGGACGGCTGGTTGCCCGCGGCCGGTGCCGCGCACCTACGCAGCGGCGCGGAGATGGCGCGGCGGTTCAGGGGCTACCCCGGCGCGGTGGAGCGCACCGTGGACATCGCCGCCGATCTCGCCTTCACCCTCCGGAGCGTCAAGCCGGGACTACCGAACATCGACCTCCCGGAGGGTCACACCCAGATGAGCTATCTCCGTGAACTCGTCCGGCAGGGCGCCGACAGGCTCTACGGGGGCAGGGAGGATGTCCGCGAGCGGATCGAACGCGAACTGGAGGTGATCGAGGACAAGAATTTCCCCGGGTACTTCCTGATCGTCCACGACCTCGTGCACTACGCGCGCCGCAACGGGATCCTGTGCCAGGGGCGGGGGTCGGCGGCCAACTCGGCGGTCTGCTACCTGCTCGGGATCACGGCCGTCGATTCCATCAAGTACCAGCTGCCCTTCGAACGGTTCCTCTCGAGCATGCGTGACGAGGAACCGGACATCGACGTGGACTTCGACTCGGACCGCCGCGAGGAGGTCATCCAGTACGTCTACCGCAAGTACGGGCGCTTCAATGCCGCGCAGGTGGCCAACGTCATCACCTACCGTCCCAAGTTCGCGGTCCGGGACATGGCCAAGGCCCTGGGCCACAGTCCCGGGCAGCAGGATGCCTGGTCGCGGCAGATCGAGCGGTGGGGCGGCCTCGTCTCGAGCAGCGACCACGACATCCCCGACGCCGTGGTGGACCTGGCGCAGGAGGTCCTGAGGTTCCCGCGCCACCTGGGCATCCACTCCGGCGGGATGGTGCTCACGGACCGGCCGGTGGGAGAGGTCTGCCCCATCGAGCACGGTCGCATGGACGGCAGGACGGTGCTCCAGTGGGACAAGGACGACTGCGCCTGGATGGGACTCGTGAAGTTCGACCTGCTGGGCCTCGGCATCCTCGCGGCCATCCAGTACAACTTCGACCTCGCGGACCGGCACTTCGGCGAGGCGTGGGAGCTGCACACCATCCCCAAGGAGGAGCAGGGCGTGTACGACATGCTGTGCTTCGCGGACTCGGTGGGTGTCTTCCAGGTGGAGAGCCGCGCCCAGATGGGCATGCTCCCGCGCCTGCAGCCCCGCCAGTTCTACGATCTCGTGATCGAGGTGGCCCTCGTACGGCCCGGCCCCATCCAGGGCGGCGCCGTGCACCCGTACATCAAGCGGAAGATGGGCGAGGAGGAGGTCCGGTACATCCACCCCGACCTCAAGCCCGTCCTCGAACGGACCCTCGGGGTGCCGCTCTTCCAGGAGCAGCTCATGCAGATGGCCATGGTGGTGGGTGGCTGCTCGGGAGCGGACGCGGACCTCCTGCGCCGCGCCATGGGATCCAAGCGGGGCGAGGAGCGGATCGACTCCCTCAAGGCGAAGCTGTACGAGGGCATGGCGTCCAACGGCATCACCGGCGACGTCGCCGACACCATCTACAACAAGATCCATGCCTTCGCGAACTTCGGGTTCGCGGAGAGCCACTCGATCAGCTTCGCGCTGCTGGTCTACGTCAGCGCCTGGCTGCGCCTGCACTACCCGGGCGCGTTCCTCGCCTCGCTCCTGCGCGCCCAGCCCATGGGGTTCTACTCGCCGCAGACGCTCGTGGCCGACGCCCGGCGCCACGGCGCCGTCGTCCTGCGCCCCGACATCCTGCATTCGGGGGTGCACGCCGATCTCGAACCGATCGAGGGCTACGACCCGCCGGAGGATCCCCGCGCGCGAACCACCGGAATGGATTGCTGCGTCGAGGACGAGCAGGCGCCCGTCGGGTACTTCGACCCCGACACGCCGTTCGATTCCACGCCCCACCGCCGCGACGGCAACTACGCCGTGCGGCTGGGACTCGCCAGCGTGGATTCCCTCGGGGTGAAGCTCGCGGAGAGGATCGTCGCGGAGCGGGAACGGAACGGGCCCTATGAGGACATGCCGGACCTGGCGCGCCGCACCGGCGTCAACGCGGGCCAGCTCGAGGCCCTGGCGGCATCGGGTGCCTTCGACTCGATGGGCCTCAGCCGCCGGGAGGCACTGTGGAACGCCGGCCCCGCAGCCACGGAGCGTGAGGGCCAGATCAAGGGGACCGCCGTCTATATCCAGCCCCCGCTGATGCCGGAGCTCTCCGACATCGACAAGGTGGGCTCCGACCTCTGGTCCACGGGCATCACCCCGGACGATCACCCGGTACGCCACGCCAGGGGACGGCTGCAGCGCCGCGGTGCCCTGACCGCCGTACAGCTGAGGACGGCGGAGTCCGGCCGGCGGATCGAGGTGGCGGGAGTGGTGACGCACCGGCAGCGGCCGGCGACGGCGAGCGGCATCACGTTCATGAACCTCGAGGACGAGACAGGGCTGGTGAACGTCATCTGCTCGGTGGGGGTGTGGCAGCGCTACCGCCGGGTGGCGCGGGAGGCCAGTAGCGTGATCGTGCGCGGCGTCCTCGAGCGGTCCTCGGAGGGGGTCGTCAACGTCGTCGCCGACCGCATCGAGGTCCTGCAGCTCAAGGCGACCACCAGGTCCCGCGACTTCCGCTGACGTGTGCCGGTCCGGCGCCCCGGCAGGGATACGACGAAGGGCCCCCGCTGGGCGGGGGCCCTTCGTCGTCTACCACGTGTGCGCGAGGGGGGATTTGAACCCCCACACCCTTTCGGATACTGGCACCTGAAGCCAGCGCGTCTGCCGTTCCGCCACTCGCGCAATATCGAGATCCAACTCCGGACGCATAGCGCCGGTGTTGTGAACAGCAGAGTCAAGCATAGCGGAGCCCTGCTGGAATCACCTAAACGGCGCCGTCCTCCCGGGCGGGTCCGCCTTCGTCCCGGCGGCCGCGGGCAGGGATCGTTAGGACAAAGTAATGCTCCGGGCCCGCCGGTGAAGCCCATTCCCAGAGGCTCCCAGTAGTATCGGATGGAACATGCCCGGCCGGACATCGCCGTTTCCAGGACCGGGGCAAGCCCCGCAGCACACCGCTGGCGGGGTCTCACACCACAGTGCGACAAGAGGGAGGAGGCGACGTATGGGCATTCTCGACAACGTGGAGCGTGGGCTCGAGAAGCTGGTCCGGGGAGCCTTCACCACGGGTTCCCGGTCCCAGGTGCAACCCCTCGAGATCGCCAGCGCCCTGCGGAAGGAACTGGACAACAGGTCCCTCGTCCTGTCCCAGGGCCGCACCCTCGCTCCCAACGTCTTCACGGCGCGCCTGTCCGATTCCGACTTCGAACTCGCCCAGCAGTGGGGGTCCGCCCTCGCCGAGGAACTGTGCGACGTCGTCATCGCGCACGTCAACAGCCAGCAGTACAGCCTCCAGGGACCGGTCCGCGTCTCCTTCGAGCACGATCCCGACCTGAAGGCGGGCGTCTTCGAGATCGATTCGTCCATCGAGAAGCAGGACGCCGCCCGCCGGCCCGCCGGGCCGGCTGCCCCCGCCGCACCGCGGCGCCAGCCCACGCGCTACCAGCCCGTCCTCGAGATCGACGGGCAGCGCTACTCGATCAACACCGGGTCGATCGTGCTCGGACGGTCCTCCGAGGCTGACATCCTGGTCGACGACACCGGCGTCTCCCGGCGCCACCTCGAGATCCGCACGCACGAGGGACGCTACTTCGCCGTCGACCTCGGGTCCACCAACGGCAGCTACGTGAACGGCCGGCGCGTCGACGGGCGCGCGGAACTCACGGACGGCTCCACCATCACGATGGGGCGCTCCCGCCTGACCTTCCGCCTGGTGGCCACGCAGAACGGGGGGCTCCAGCGATGAGCGAGGCCGGGGAACTGACCGTCACGCTCCTGCGCTTCGGCTTCCTGCTCCTGCTGTGGGTCCTCGTCCTCAGCACGGTCGGAGCGCTGCGCCGCGACCTCGTGGTGGGCCGGCGCAACAAGGTCGGCACACCGACGGCGCGTGAGATCCGCAGGAACCCCGAACTCGTGGAGGAACCGGCGCCGGCACGCCCCTCCGCGCGGCGCCTCGTCGTCACGGAGGGCCCTCTCACCGGGACCACACTGGACCTCGCCGCGAGCCCCATCCTCCTCGGCCGCGCCCAGGAGGCCACCCTCGTCCTCGAGGACGACTACGCATCGGGACGCCACGCGCGCCTGTTCCCACAGGGCAGTCGGTGGTTCGTCGAGGACCTCGGCTCCACCAACGGCACCTACCTCGCGGGCACCCAGCTCACCCGCGCCCTGCCCGTCGAGCCGGGCGTCCCCATCCGGATCGGTAAGACGGTCATCGAATTGAGGCCGTAGGCGTGCCGCTCGCCCTGAGGTTCGCCGCCCGCTCCGACGTGGGCATGGTGCGTGCCAAGAACGACGACTCCGCCTACGTGGGCCGGTACCTCGCCGTCGTCGCCGACGGTATGGGCGGACACGCCGGGGGCAACGTGGCCTCCGCCTCCACCGTCCTCGACCTGGTCCACCTCGACCACGGCGCTCACCGCGGCGAGGCCGCCACCCATTTGGCGGACGAGATCCAGACCGCCAACTCGCTGCTGTCCGAACTCGTCGCCACCAACCCGCAGCTCGCGGGCATGGGCACCACCGTGACGGCGATCCTTCTCGAGGACACGAAGCTGCAGCTCGCACATATCGGCGATTCGCGGGCCTACCGACTCAAGGACGGGGTCTTCGCCCAGATCACCACCGACCACACCTTCGTCCAGCGCCTCATCGAGGAGGGACGCCTCCGGCCGGAGGAGGCGGAGATCCACCCGCACAAGAACGTGCTCATGCGCGTTCTCGGTGATGTCGACGCGAGCCCCGAACTGGACCTCGAGGAGTTCGACGCCGAGCCCGGCGAACGCTGGCTGCTCTGCTCGGACGGACTGAACGCGGTGCTCAACGACCGCGTCGTCGAGCAGGTCATGCGTGAGACGAAGGACATCCGGGAGTGCGTGAACACGCTCGTCGAGCTGACCCTCGCGGGGGGCTCGCCGGACAACATCACCATCGCCGTCGTCGAGGTCGTCGAGGCGGACGACGACGACGCCGTGCCCCCGGCGACGATCCCCCCTGCGCGGCAGGCCGCAGGGGAACGCGACAAGCCCGGCGACGCGGCCGCGGCGCACGGGATCGACCGGAACGGAGACCTCCCCGGCGCCGCGATCCGCGCCGACGTCATCCGCCAGGACCTCCTCACCCGACCCCACGTCCTCGTGGGATCCGCGGCACTCGCCACGGAGACCGGCCAGATCCCCATCGTGACGCAGCGCTCCACGGAGCGCCGCGCCGCGATGATGCTCACGCACAGGGCCGAGCCGGAGAACGGCGACGCCGGGGAGGATCCCGGCCAGGAGACGGAACGTCCGAGACGGCGCTGGCTCGTCCCGGCGTTCCTGTCCCTCATGACCCTCATCCTCGTCGCGGTCCTCGGCCTCGGCTACACGTGGACGCAGACCCGCTACTACGTGGCCGAGGCGGAGAACCGTGTCGCCATCTTCACCGGCGTGCCCCAGATGGTGGGGCCGATCCACCTCAGTGAGCTCTACGAGATGACGGACATCCCCGTCTCCAACCTTCCCCAGTACCAGCGGTCCCAGGTGGCAAAGACGCTTCCCGCGGCCAGCCTCGAGGAGGCGGAGAGGATCGTCAGCGATCTGCGCAGCGAACTGCGGGCCGTGACCTGCGACCCCCCGGTCGCGGGAACCACCGCGTCTCCGGGCCCGTCCGGGACGGCGGGATCATCCGGCGGACCGGTGCCCTCCCCGACCGCGGGACCGTCCGGTGCGGCGGCACCCTCCCCGGGTGCCTCGTCGGCTCCGTCGCCCAGCGCCTCGCCGAGCGCCCCCGCTCCGTCGGCAGGCGCGTCGCCTGCTCCGTCGCCGCAACCGAGTCCGTCCCCTGCCATCGACTGTGGAGGTGCAGCCAATGAGTGACGTCCTGACCGTGCCGCGGTCGCGGCGCAACATCGAACTCGTGCTGCTGGTCCTGGCCCTCGCCGTTGCCGTCGGCGCCAACTATCTGGCGGGGATCGGGCGGGAAGAACCCTTCAACGACTACTTCTGGTCGGTCGCCCTGACGCTCGGCCTGATGAGCCTGTTCATCCACGTCATCCTCCGCTTCCGGGCGAAATATGCTGACCCGGTGATTCTTCCCTTGGTCGTCGCGCTGAACGGGATCGGGCTGGCGATGATCCACCGCCTCGACCTCTCAGCCGCCGCGGCCTCCAACTTCACCCCCGTCGCCCCACAGCAGGTGCTCTGGACGGCCGTGGCCATCGGGGCGGCCGCGGTCCTGCTGATCCTCTTCCGGGATCACCGGATCCTCCGCCGGTTCACCTACATCTCCCTGATCGTCAGCGCCATCCTGCTGCTGCTGCCCCTGACGCCCCTCGGCCTCGAGATCAATGGTGCGCGCATCTGGATCTCGGTAGGGGTAGGCACCTTCCAGCCCGGCGAGATCGCCAAGATCACGCTGGCCATATTCTTCGCCGGGTATCTATCGACGAACCGCGACCTGATCCTGCTGGCCGGCAAGAAGATCGGACCGCTGCAGTTCCCGCGCTTCCGGGACCTGGCCCCCATGGCGGCGGCCTGGCTGGTCAGCATCGGCGTGCTGATCTTCCAGCGTGACCTCGGATCCTCGATCCTGTTCTTCGGCCTCTTCATGGTCATGATCTACGTGGCGACGAGCAGGGTCAGCTGGGTGCTGATCGGCCTCGCGATGATCGGTGTCGGCGTCGTCGCTGCACTGGAACTGTTCAGCCACGTGGCGCTCCGCTTCGATTCCTGGATCAACGCCTTCTCCCCCGAGGTCTACGACCGCGCGCCGGGCGGGAGCCGGCAGGTGGTGCAGGGCCTCTTCGGCCTCGCCAACGGCGGCCTGATCGGCACGGGATTCGGTGAGGGGCGTCCGGACCTGGTCACCTATGCCAACAGCGACATGATCATCGCGGCGCTGGGCGAGGAGCTCGGGCTCATCGGTGTCGTCGCCATCGTGATGATGTACGTGATCCTCGTGTCCCGCGGAATGCGTGCCGCGCTCGGCACGAAGGACGGCTTCGGGAAGCTGCTCGCGTGCGGTCTGGCCTTCACCATCGCCCTCCAGTGCTTCGTGGTCATCGGCGGCATCACCCGCCTGATCCCCCTGACCGGACTCACCACGCCGTTCATGTCCGCGGGCGGGTCCTCCCTGCTGGCAAACTGGCTGATTGTGGCCCTGCTCCTGCTGATCTCCGAGACGGCGCGGCGCCCGACACCGACGGGGCCGATGAAGGACTCGTTCCCCGAGGCGCTCGGGGTGAACGGGAAGCCCGTGAAGAAGAGATCCGAGAAGGAGGCAACCCGATGAACCAGGCCATCCGCAGTGCGTGGGTCGTGGCGGTCGGCATGTTCGCCCTCATCCTCGGCGCGCTCACCTACGTGCAGTTCTTCCAGGCGCAGGAACTGAACGACAACGACTGGAACAGCCGGCAGCTGTACCAGGACTTCGGCCGGCAGCGCGGCGCCATCCTGGTCGACGGGCGCGCCATCGCCGAGTCCGTGCCCTCCGACGACGAGTTCAACTACCAGCGCGTCTACACCGAACCCGAGCTGTACGCCGCCCTGACGGGCTACTACTCCCTGTCGCTGGGATCCACGCAGCTCGAGCGCGCCGAATCGGAGATCCTCTCCGGCACCAGCAGCTCCCTGTTCTACGACCGGCTGGTGCGGCTGTTCTCGGGTGTCGACCCCCAGGGCGCCTCCGTCGAGCTGACGATCGACCCGGAGATCCAGCAGCTCGCGTCGGACCTGATCCCCGACGGGCAGCGCGGTTCGATCGTGGTCATGGAACCCTCCACAGGCAACATCCTCGCGATGGTCTCCAAGCCGACCTTCGATCCCAACCTCCTCTCGGGCCACGACACCGCCGTGATCGAGGAGAACGCCGCGAGGCTCTCCGAGCAGCCGGGCCTGTCCATCTACACGAACCCCGCCACGGAGTCCCTCGTCGCACCCGGATCGGTCTTCAAGCTGATCGACGCCGCCGCGGCCCTCGAGTCCGGGAAGTACGACGCCCAGTCGGAGATCCCGAACCCGCCCGCGCTGGAGTTCCCCGGCATCGACTACGCGCTGCCCAACTTCGTGACCGGAGGGTGCGCCAGCAGGACGACGGCGGACCTCGAATTCGCGCTGGAGCAGTCCTGCAACACCCCCTTCGCGCAGATCGCCCTGGATCTCGGCGAGGACGCCATCCAGGAGCAGGCCGCCAAGTTCGGTTTCGGCGAGGAACTCACCATCCCCACGCAGGTGATCGCGAGCATCTTCCCCTCGGATCTGTCGGAGCCTGAACTCGCGCAGGCCGCCGTCGGGCAGTTCGACACGCGCGTCACACCCCTCCAGATGGCCATGGTGTCCTCCGCGATCGCCAACGACGGGCAGCTGATGAAGCCGCAGCTCGTCAAGTCGATCCGCGCGGCCGACCTCGAACTGATCGAGTCACCCCAGCCCGAGGTGCTCCGGCAGTCGGTCAGCGAGGCGACGGCGAGCCAGCTCACCGACTGGATGGTGAACGTCGTGGACAACGGCACGGCGACCGGGGCGCAGGTCCCGGGCATCGAGGTGGCCGGCAAGACGGGCACCGCGGAGGTCTTCGAGACCGGTGACAACGCCTGGTTCACCGGGTTCGCGCCGGCGGACGACCCGCAGGTGGCCATATCGATCGTGATGGAGAACGTGGACATCCCTACTGGTCAGCAATTGACCTCACCCAGTGCCAAGAGACTCATAGAGGCGGTGTTGAACAGATGAGGCCCACGTCAGGAATCACCCTGGGCGGCAGATTCGAACTGACCGAGCGCATCGCCATCGGCGGTATGGGCGAAGTCTGGAAAGCACGGGACCAGATCCTCGGGCGCGTCGTCGCGATCAAGATCCTCAAGGAGGAGTACTCGGGCGACCCGGCCTTCCTCAACCGCTTCCGGGCCGAGGCGCGCCACACGGCCCTGCTGAACCACGAGGGCATCGCCAACGTGTTCGACTACGGCGAGGAGGCGGGCTCGGCCTATCTCGTGATGGAGCTGGTGCCGGGGCAGCCGCTGTCCGCGGTGATCGAGAAGGAGCAGGTCCTCTCACCCGACCGCACCCTCTCGATCATCGGGCAGACCGCCACGGCCCTCGCCGTCGCGCACCGGCAGGGCCTCGTGCACCGCGACGTGAAGCCCGGCAACATCCTCGTGATGCCCGACGGACGGGTGAAGATCACGGACTTCGGGATCGCCCGGCTCGCCGACCAGGTTCCCCTGACGGCCACCGGGCAGGTCATGGGGACGGCACAGTACCTCGCACCCGAGCAGGCCACGGGCCAACCCGCCACCGGCTCCTCGGACATCTACGCACTCGGGGTCATCGGGTACGAACTACTGGCCGGACGCCGGCCGTTCTCCGGCGAATCACAGATCGCCATCGCCCTGGCGCAGGTCAACGACGCACCGCCCCCTCTGCCGGAGTCCATCCCGCAACCGGTCCGCGCCCTCATCGGCTCCATGCTCGGCAAGGACCCTGCCGAGCGTCCGCGCGACGCCGAGGCGCTCGCACGCGCCGTCGACGCCATCCGCGCCGGTGACATCCGCGCCGCCGAGGCGGCGGTACCCGGGATGCTCGCCTTCGGCACCGGGTCAGGTACCGCGACGGCCGCCATCCCCCGCCAGGACACCCAGGCCACCACGGCGGTCCCGGCACCGAGCACGTCCGCCCTGCCCACCGTGGCCGCTCCCGCGGCCGCCGGAGCAGTGGCAGGGATCGCCGCGTCCCGGGACTGGTCGCAGGAGGACCTGGACGCGACGGAACCGGACCAGCCGTACGGACCGGACGAGGAGAACCGCCGGAGCCCCTGGCTGATCCCGCTCATCGTCCTGCTCCTGCTGGCGCTGGCGGCGATCGCCTTCCTGATCCTCCAGCCCCTGCTGGCGGGCGACCCGGACGGCGTGCCCGTCGCGACGAGCACGCCCGCGAGCGCCACCCCCTCGCGGTCCAGCACCCCGTCGCCTTCGCCGTCGTCCACCTCACCGACGCCGTCCCCGAGCACCACGGAGGCGGCCGAGGTGGTCATCACGCCGAGCCAGTATCTGGGCCGGGCGGAGGCCGAGGTCGCCGCGGAACTCGGCTCGCTGGGCTTCCGCGTCATCACCCAGCGCGAGCCGTCGGCGGAGATCGCCGAGGGCTACGTCATCGGCATCGACCCCGTGGGCACCCTGAGCCCCGGCGAGACCATCACCGTGACGTCGTCGGCCGGGCCCGAGCAGGCCACCGTGCCGGCCGGCCTGCAGGGACGCACCGTCGCCGAGGTCGAGGCCGCTCTGGTGGACCTGGGCCTCGTACCCGTCAACACGGGCTCCCAGGAATCGGAACTGCCGGCCGGAACGGTCGTGTCCGTGAGCCCCGGCGCCGGGACCGTCCTGACCGCAGGGTCGGACGTCGGCTACATCGTCTCCACCGGTCCGCCCCCCACCCAGGCGCCCACCACACCGCCGCCGAGCCCGACGCCGAGCCCGTCGGCGTCGCCCACGGCGACCCCCACGGCGACCCCCACGTCATGATCCGCACGAACCCGGATCGGGAAGGCGCGCAGTGATGACCACCGACCGCATCCTGAACGGGCGGTACGAGGTACGCGAGCTGATCGGGCGCGGCGGCATGGCCGACGTGCATCTCGGCCGTGACCTCCGTCTGGGGCGGTCGGTCGCCATCAAGGTGCTGCGTTCGGACCTCGCACGCGATCCGCTGTTCCAGTCGCGGTTCCGCCGGGAGGCCCAGGCCGTGGCCGGGCTGAACAACCCCAACATCGTGGCCGTGTACGACACGGGCGAGGAGGAGATCCCCGACCGGCCGGAACACGAGGTCAGGGTCCCGTTCATCGTGATGGAGTACGTCGCCGGGCGGACGCTGCGCGATCACGTGAAGGCCGGCGATCTCACGGCCGAGGACAGCATCACCTACCTGGCCGGTGTCCTGGGCGCCCTCGACTACAGCCACAAGGCGGGGATCGTCCACCGCGACATCAAGCCGGCCAACGTCATGATCACGCCCGACGGCGGAGTGAAGGTCATGGACTTCGGCATCGCCCGCGCGATGGCGGATTCCCAGGCCACGATGACCCAGACGCAGGCCGTCCTCGGCACGGCGCAGTACCTCTCGCCGGAGCAGGCCCGCGGCGAGACCGTGGACGCCCGCAGCGACCTGTACTCGGCGGGCTGTCTGCTGTTCGAACTGCTCACCGGCCGGCCGCCCTTCATCGGGGACAGTCCCGTGTCCGTCGCCTACCAGCACGTGCGGGAGGAACCCCCCGCCGCCAGCAGCCTCAAGCCCGAGGTGACGCCCGCCCTCGACTCCGTCCTTGCCCGAGCACTCCAGAAGAACCGCGACCACCGCTTCCAGGACGCCCTCGCCTTCCGCAGGGCACTGCTCGACGCCGCCCGCGGCATCTCCGTGCCCGGTGCCGCAGGCGTGCCGACGGCGGAACTGGACGCCGTGGCGCCCCGCACACGTGCCGGCGTCGCGAGTGCCGCGGCGTTCGCCGCCGATCCGCACACGCGCGCGATGGACAGGGTCGCGGCGGGGCAGTCCCTGCCGAACCGCCCGGAGGACGACGACGGGCGGCTCGACGTCCTGAGGACTGACGATGCCGTGGACCCGCGGCACGACCGGCGACGCAGGTCCTCGAGGACCGCCTGGATCACCGTCTTCTTCGTGGCGGTCCTGCTCGTGCTCGCGGGCGGCTACGTGGTCCTGAACGACGTCGCGAACGACCGCAGCTCCCAGGAGGTCGTCACCGTCAGCGTGCCCGGACTCGTGGGTCTGACCGAGGCGGATGCCACCGACGCCATCGTGGACGCCGGCCTGAGACCGTCGACCGACGAGGAGTTCAACGCGACCGTGGAGGAGGGCGACGTCATCGCCTCCGATCCCGCCGCGGGGACGTCCGTGGACCGGGAATCACGCGTCAATATCACCGTCTCACGGGGACCGGCCAACGTGGTGCTGCCCGGCACACTCGCCGGGCTCACCGAGTCGTCGGCCCGCGACGCGCTCGAGGAGCTCGGTCTGCGGGGCGGGCAGGTCACGGAGGAGACCAGTGCCGACGTCGCGGAGGGCAGGGTCATCACCACGAGCCCTCAGGCAGGCCAGTCGGTGCCGGTGGGCAGCGCGGTGGACCTGGTGCTGTCCAACGGAAAGGTGACCGTGCCCCTGCTCACGGACCTCACGCTCGAGCAGGCACAGGCCCTGCTGGCCGACCCGGCGGTGAAGCTGCCGTCCTCGGTGCGCGAGGTGGAGAACAGCGTGGTTGCTCCGGGCATCGTCACCGGGCAATCCGCGCAGGCGCGGTCCGAGGTGGACCAGGGCACCGAGATCGTCCTCACGGTCGCGAAGGCACCGCCGGCCCCGCCGGCCCCCGAGCCCTCCGCCCTACCGACCGGCCAGCCGACGGAGGCCACCGGCGAACAGTCCGACCCGCGTCCCACCGAGGGCGCCGACTAGGACCTGCCCGGTCACCGTTCCCGGCTCCCGCAGCGCTTCAGCCGGCGACCCGGCGGGTCGCGTCCGGACACGCATCGTCCGGGCGGGACCCGGGAACGACGGCGGCTACCGCGCGATGAGCGGGCTGAGCCCTGCGGCCGTGGCCGCGGCGCCCTCGAGCCCGAGGGACTCCAGCCAGTTGCCCAGCATCCGGTAACCGCCCTCGGTCAGCACCGACTCCGGGTGGAACTGGACGCCGCACAGAGGTGCCGTCCTGTGCTCGAGACCCATGATGATTCCGCTGGCCGTCCGTGCAGTGACGGTGAGCTCGGCCGGGACGTCGTCGCTCACCGCGGCCAGCGAGTGGTAGCGCGTCGCCGTGACGGGGGAGGGCAGTCCGGCGAAGACGCTCGTCGCGTCGTGCTCCACGAGGGACGTCTTGCCGTGCATGAGCTCCGGTGCGTGTGTCACGGTGCCGCCGTAGGCCTCGGCAAGCGCCTGGTGACCGAGGCAGACCCCGAGCATCGGCTTGCCGTGGTCGCCGCACCACCGGATGAGGTCGACGCACACGCCGGCCTCCCCGGGCGTGCCCGGACCGGGGGAGATCAGGACGCCGTCGCGGGATGCGGCCATGTCCTGCGCCTCGGCGAGAGTGACGTCGTCGTTGCGGACCACTGTCGTCTCGGCGCCGAGCTCCTGCAGGTAGCCGACCAGCGTGTAGACGAAGCTGTCGTAGTTGTCGACGACGAGGATGCGGGTGGTGTCAGCCATGAGCTAGGGGGAACCAATCGTTGAATCTGTGAGCGGGTTGAACTGGGAGACCCAGGGGAACACGAAGACCATGAGCGCCATGACGGCCGCGAGGGCCAGTATCACGGAGAGGATGATGCGCATCCAGTGCGGACCGGGCAGGGCCCGGAAGATCCATCCGTACATCTCAGCTACCCCTGTCCTGCTGCGCGGGCCACGTTCTCCGCGATCTCGGGGGGTGGTCCCGCGTCGGCGGGGCGCCAGGACTCCAGCACCGAGTACGCAATGATACGCTCCTGGGCGCCGAAACGCGGATTGCAGCTGGTCAGCGTCAGGATCCTGTCCACAGGCCGTGCGTCCGGCTGGGTGGGCACCGGCGCGATGACGTCCACGCGGTCGGGCAGGACGATCTCGGTGTTCCGGAAGACGTAGGTGTAGTACCCGTCGCGTGTCTGGACGTAGACCCGGTCTCCCGGGACCAGGGTGTGGATCTGGTCGAGCACCTGGCCGTGGGTCTGGCGGTGGCCTGCCAGCGCGAAGTTGCCTACCTCGCCCGGCGCGCCCGTTCCCGGGTAATGGCCGAGTCCGAGGTTGTCGAGCACGTCGGTGCCGACGCCGGCCGTGACGGGCCGCGAGTAGTCCTCACCGAACCGAGGGATGTAGACCACGCCGAAGGTACCTACGAGGTCCTGCTGCGGGAGGACGGCAGGCTCACCGAAGTCCTCGGGCCGAGGTACCTCCGATCCCTGATCGAAGGCACCGGGAGCCGTGACGGGCGGTGCGTCGGAGAAGAACCCCTCGAGGGCCTGCTCCTGCTTGATGCCGGAGTCGATGTTGGTCCACCAGAGCTCCCAGCCGACGAAGAGCAGCAGTACGATGCCGGCGGTGACCAGGAGTTCCCCGAACACCTGTCCGACCAGCTGGATCGGCGTCCGGCGGGGGCGCGCCCGCGTCGGTCGTCCCACCCCTTGGTCGGGTGCGGCGTCCATGGTCGACCTGGCCACTACCGCTCCTGCCACTGGGGATGCACCGGTACCCGAGCGATCTTGGCTAGAATCGTTCGGAGAACCGGCCGGATGAAATTCTCCCCACAGGATAACCTGCGGGGAGGAGCGCGTCGGGGCCGCCACCGAACCACCGGTGCCACTGACCCCAGTCGCACCCCGTCGAGGAGAATCAGTGCCTGAGTCGAAGCCCCGCAAGAGAGCCGGCGCCGCCCCCGCCGCGAAGTCGCAGCCGAAACCGAACCCGGTCTGGTACAAGCCGGTGATGTTCGGGCTCATGATCATCGGCCTGCTGTGGATCATCACGTTCTACATCTCCGAGGCCACCCTGCCGGTCGCCGCGTGGGGATCCTGGAACATCCTCGCCGGCTTCGGCATCGCGATCGTCGGCTTCCTGATGACGACGCGCTGGCGCTGACCCTGGTTGCGGCCGGGCACTCCCGGCCGCAGGGCTGCAGCCCTGCGCGCGTCGATGCATCGGTGCGCGGCGGAGCTCCCGCGTCGTGTGCCGCCCGGGTTCGTGGGCGGCGCGGTGACCCCGTCCGCCTCCACGCCGCCCCGGGTCACCGATTCCTTCGCCCAGACTCTCGCGACACCGATCCGGCGCTCGATCCTCGGCTGTTGAACCGGCCAGGACGGTCCGGGGAGCTCTATACACACGCTGTGCATGAAGTTATCCACAGATGTGCACGGGATTGTTGATCATTCGGGAATCGCCGCGGGATTCCGGGCCCTGCTTATCCACAGATGTGGAATTACATGTGTGTAAGTTATCCCCCATGTGGATAAGGGCTGTGGAAAACGACGAAGGAGCCGGTCCGCGGGCACCGGCCCCTTCGTCCTCGGGCAGTGCTAGATCGGGAGGCGGGCGACACCCGCGAAGGTCAGCAGGGCCAGCAGGACGACGACGACGCCCAGCCCGAGCACCTGCGTCCTCGTCTGCCGACTCCCGCGCGGCGCGTAGGCGATGGCAGCCGCACAAGCGGCGCCCGCCACGAGGCCGCCGAGGTGGGCCTGCCAGGCGATGCCCGGCACCACGAACCCGAGTACCGCGTTGATCGCGATCAGGACGACGATCTGGCGGACGTCCCCGCCTCGCTTGCGCTGGACGATGAGGAGCGCCCCGAAGAGCCCGAAGACGGCACCGGATGCTCCGACGACTCCCTGGAACGGGTTCCCGCTGAGCAGCAGGACGCCGATGGACCCGCCGAGGGCGGAGATGAGGTACAGCGCGAGGAATCGCGCCCGGCCCATCGCGGGCTCCAGCACCTTGCCGAGGATGTACAGCGCGTACATGTTGAAGGCGATGTGCAGGAACGAGCGCTCCGAGTGGAGGAAGGCGGCTGTGAGCATCCGCCACGGCTCCGCGGGGATCACACCCCCGGCACCGGCGGTGAACACCGGCGCGTAGACGAACGAGCGGGTGATCCCGGGGATCACGAGCTGCAGGAGGAACATCGCCACGCAGATCCCGATGAGCGTGTAGGTCACTACGGGGGTGTCCCCGCGCGAGACGCCGCCGAAGGCGTTCTTGCGGGCCGGCATGGCGGCGGCCTGCTCACGGACGCAGTCCACGCACTGGAACCCGACCGGGGCAGGACGCTGGCACTCGGCACAGGCCGGACGGCCGCACCGCTGGCACCTCACATAGCTGACGCGATCCGGGTGCCGGGGGCAGACCGGCGCCTCCTGGCTGCCGGCGTCGGGCGCGGGGACACCGTAGGACATTCGGTTAGAGCTGTTCCACGGTGATGCTCTCGATGACGACGTCGTCGAGGGGCTTGTCCCTCATGTCCGTGGCGATGGCGTTCAGCTTGTCGACCACCTTGCGGGAGTCCTCGTCGGTGACGTCGCCGAAGATGGTGTGCTTGCCCTGCAGCCAGGTGGTGGGCACGGAGGTGATGAAGAACTGCGAACCGTTGGTGCCGCGTCCGCCCTGGAGACCCGCGTTGGCCATGGCGAGCTTGTAGGGCTCGTTGAAGGTGAGGTCGGGGTTGATCTCGTCGTCGAACTTGTAGCCCGGCCCTCCGATGCCCTGACCGAGGGGATCGCCGCCCTGGATCATGAAGTCCTTGATGATCCGGTGGAACACGGTGCCGCTGTAGAGGGGCGCGTTGCTCTCCTCGCCGGTCTGCGGGTGGGTCCAGGTGATCTCGCCCGTTGCGAGGCCCACGAAGTTCTTCACCGTCTTCGGGGCATGATTGCCGAAGAGGTTGACCTCGATATCGCCCTGGTTGGTGTGGATGGTCGCTTTTGCTGTCGGAATAGCAGTCATTGGGCCATTCTTCCACGCGCCCCCTGACAATAAGCTGGAGTGGTCCCATTCCGCGCACAGTGAAACACGGCCCAGGACCCGCACCTGCGCCCGCGTCGGATAGCACCCCCCACGCATGCAACGTAGGCTGATCAAAACGAACAACCACCCCCTGGAGGTTTTTGTGAAGAAGAACGTACGCAACACCCATGAACTCGAGGAGGGCGTCGCTCTCGGGCTGGCAGCCGCCGCCGGAGTAGCAGCAGCACGGGACTGGGCGGCACCGCGCGTCGATGCCGCTTACGGTTGGGCGAAGCCCCGCTGGGAGAAGGGCCTCGAGACCGCGAGGCCCGCTCTGCAGGACACCGTCCGCAAGGCCTCGGAGGGGATCGCCGGAGGCGTCGCCGTCGTGACCCCCCTCCTTCAGGAGAGCATCGACAAGGTGGGCTCCTCGATCACGCACGTGGTCGACGAGACCACCCCGAAGATCCAGGGAACCCTCGACAAGGCCACCCCGGCATTGACCACCGCGAAAGGCAAGGTTGTGGACGAGTACCTGCCCGCGCTGTCCACCAGGCTCGGCGAGGCAGCCGACACGGCGTCCCGTTCCCTGGCGGCCGCGACCGTCCCGCCCGCCGTGGAGAACGCCGTGATCCGCATGACCGGTGACAAGAAGGCCGTCAAGAACGCCCAGAAGCGCCTGGTCGCCGCGACCATGCAGGCGTCGAAGGATCTGAAGAAGAGCCAGGCCCGCAAGTCCGGTAAGGGCTGGCTGGTCCTCGGCATCATCGCGGCCGCGATCGTCGCGGGAGTCGCTGCATGGCGCGCGTCCAGGCCCGTCGAGGATCCCTGGAAGACCCCGGCCCCGATCAAGGCCACCGCGGGCCCGGCGTCGACCCAGAAGCCGCAGGACGCGAAGAATACCGTTATCAGCATCAAGGAAGCGGCGGACCGTGCTGCGGCGTCGTCCGGAGAGGTCCCGACAGCCACCGTCGATGCGGTCCCTGCCGCCTCGCCGTCCGCTTCGGACACCGCCAAGGACACCGCCAAGGACACCGACGGCGCCAAGCACGCCGCCGAACCTACGGAGGACCCGAAGGTCTGACCGCCGACCACAAGAAGAAGGAACCCCCGGCTCGACGCCGGGGGTTCCTTTTTTTCGTGCTGTCGTATTCTATTCAGAACATATGCTCCGGGCGGTACTACTCTCCGCCGAGGCCCGGCGGCGGACCCGCTGCAGCCTCTTCGGCCAGGGAGCGGCGTGACCGGCGCCGCTGCTGCCCGCGGATCACCACGGCGAGGCCCACGAGGATCAGTGCCAGTCCGCCATAGGTCCCTGCAGGAAGCGTCTCGTCGAGGAAGACGGCCGCGAGGATCGCCGCTCCCGGGATCTCGAGCAGGATGATCATGGAGACGACGAGCGGACTCATCACGGCGAGCAGATGGTTGAACACCGAGTGGCCCATGATCTGCGCCATCAGGGTCACGGCGAGGATCCCCACCCAGGCGGCGGTCGAGAAGCCGACGACGGGCTGGCGTGTGACGAGGCAGAGCACCAGCAGGATCACGGCGCAGGCCCCGTAGCAGAGCGTCGTGTAGGTGCCCGTGGACATCGTCCGCCGGGCAGCGGCGCCGGCCATCTGGTAGACCCCGGCCAGCGCGCCGCCCGCGAGGGCGAGGACGTCGCCGAGGAGCGCGTCCCGGGAGAGGGAGAGATCGAACCCGGTGATGATCACGACGCCGACGAACGCCACCCCCAGCCCCACTACCACCGCTCGCTGGGGCCGGGAGCCCCGCAGCGCATCGAAGAGGGCGATCCATGCGACCTGCAGGCATACGAGGGCCGTGGCCGCCGCGACGGAGGTGAGCTTGAGCGCGGTGATGAAGCATGCGAAGTGCAGGGCCAGGGCAACAGCGGCGACGGCCAGGCGTCGGCAGTCCGCAGCGGTGAGCGCTGCGAACTCAGCCCTCTTGGACACGGCAGCCGGCCCTCCCATGAGGAGAGCCCCGAGCAGGTTCCGCCAGAAGGCGATCGCGAGCACCGGGGCGGCGGTCGCCGCCATGATCGGCCCGGAGGCCGAGACCCCGATGACACCGAGGATCGAGAGGAAGATGGTCACGCGGCAACCCTATGGCACGCCGCAGGCAGCCCTGCAATTCGGTCGCCAACGCAGGAAGTCCCGGTCGATGACCGGGACTTCCGTTCGGTGGAGGCACGGGGACTCGAACCCCGAACCCCCTGCTTGCAAAGCAGGTGCGCTACCAATTGCGCCATGCCCCCGAGTGGGACCCTGTCCGGCTCGTCCGCCGGGCGGGGTTCCTTGCTACGCTATGTCGTCCGTCGCGTTGCTCCAGACGCTCTTGCTCTTCTCTGAATCCTGCCACCGCTTGAACACGAGGAGACTTGCTGCAGCCGCTGCCGCGATGAGCAACTTCTTCACATTCGCCTCCTTGCAGTTCCCTGCGGTGGTGGATCCGTGGGCGTACCAGGACTTGAACCTGGGACCTCTTCGTTATCAGCGAAGCGCTCTAACCGCCTGAGCTATACGCCCCGATACCTCTTCGGGCCGAGACACGACTTTACAGTAGTGTCTCGGCATTCTTCAAATCGCCCCGAGGGCGCCGTAGGGGCCGGTCTCCTAGTCGTCGGTCAGCGTGACGCCGATACCGCCGACGAGGGTGGACGAGATGTTGTAGAGCACGGCCGAGAGCATGGCCAACGCCGTCAGGAGTACCACGTTCACCACCGCGATGATGGTCGCGAAGGACAGGACCTGCGGCAGCGAGGCGAACTGGCGGAGGTCGAACCCGCCGCTCTCCGATCCCGCGATCTCCCGCAGCAGCGCGTTGACGCCGTCGAAGATGCCCGTGAGGTCCAGGACCGTCCAGATCACGAAGGACGCGACGACGGTCACGATACCGAGCGCGACCGAGAGCAGGAAGGACATCTTGAGGACGGACCAGGGATCCACCTTGCTCACGAGCAGGCGGGCCTTGCGGGCCTTGGCCTTGGGCGCCGGCTTCACGAGCCCCGGACGCTGCCCGGGACGCCCTGCCTGGCCACCGGCCGAAGCCGGGCGCTGCGTGGGGCGTGCGGGTGCATTCACGCGCGGAGGAGCACCGGGCGTCCGCACTTGTCCGCTGGGGGACCGCGGGTTGGTGTTGGCCGAGCTCACTCAGTACCTCCGTGTTCCGGCGACTCAGCGTCAGGCTCAGCCGTTTCCTCTGTCGACAACCGTACTTCATCGGCTGTGAACTCCGCAGGATCCTGCTGCGGCGTCACGGTGTCGATGACGTCGACGTCGGGGCTCGCCTCCGAGGGGTCCTCGATGAGTCCCTCCTCGACGGCGACGCTCCGCTCGCTGTTCCGGGCGACCGCGATGATGCGGTCGGTCTTGTCGGGCTTCGCGAAGATCACACCCATGGTGTCGCGGCCCTTGGCCGGCACACCGGCGACGGCGGAGCGCACGACCTTGCCGCCGCCCATGACCACCAGCACCTCGTCCTCCTCCTGCACCACGAGGGCGCCCACGAGGTCGCCGCGCTCCTCTGCCAGCTTGGCGACCTTGATGCCGAGCCCGCCGCGGCCCTGGACGCGGTAGTCGTCGACCCTCGTCCGCTTCGCGAAACCGCCCTCGGTCACGATGAACACGAACGAGTCGTCGGTGACCACGTTGGCCGCGAGCAGTTCGTCGTCGTCGCGGAACTTCATGCCGGTCACGCCCGAGGTGGCGCGGCCCATGGGCCGCAGGGCGTCGTCGTCGGCCGTGAAGCGCAGCGACTGCCCCTTGCGGGAGACCAGCATGATGTCGTCCTCGCTGGAGACGAGCTGGGCGGAGACGAGCTCGTCGTTGTCGCGGAGGTTGATGGCGATCACGCCGGCGGTGCGGTTGGTGTCGTAGTCCTCGAGCCGCGTCTTCTTCACCAGTCCGCGCTTCGTGGCGAGCACGAGGAAGGGTGACTGCTGGTAGTCGCGCAGATCCAGGACCTGCGCGATGGTCTCGTCGGGCTGGAAGGCGAGCAGGTTCGCGACGTGCTGGCCCTTCGCGTCGCGCGCCGCCTCCACGAGCTCGTATGCCTTCGCGCGGTACACGCGGCCGAGGTTGGTGAAGAACAGCAGCCAGTGGTGGGTGGTGGTCACGAAGAAGTGTTCGACGACGTCGTCGCCGCGCAGCTGGGCGCCCCTGATCCCCTTGCCACCGCGGGCCTGCTGGCGGTAGTTGTCGCTGCGGGTGCGCTTGACGTACCCGCCGCGGGTGATGGTGACGACCATCTCCTCCTCGGGGATCAGGTCCTCCATGCTCATGTCGCCGTCGTAGCCCATGAGGATCTCGGTGCGGCGGTCGTCGCCGAACTTCGTGACGATGTCCGCGAGCTCAGTGCTCACGATCCCGCGCTGCACGTCCTCGGAGGCGAGGATGCGGTTGAACTCGGTGATCATCGATTCGAGTTCCGCGTGGCGGTCCTGGATCTTCTGCCGCTCGAGGGCCGCGAGGCGCCGCAGCTGCATGTCGAGGATGGCCCTCGCCTGCAGCTCGTCGATGGAGAGCAGACCCATCAGGCCGATACGGGCTTCCTCGGTGGTCGCCGATGCACGGATCAGGGCGATGACCTCGTCCAGTGCGTCGAGGGCCTTGAGCAGGCCGCGCAGGATGTGCGCTTCCTCCTCGGCCTTGCGCAGCCGGTAGCGGGTGCGGCGCACGATGACCTCGAGCTGGTGGGTCACCCAGTGGCGGATGAACGCGTCGAGGCTCAGGGTGCGGGGGACGTCGTCGACGATCGCCAGCATGTTCGCGCTGAAGTTGTCCTGCAGCTGCGTGTGCTTGTAGAGGTTGTTGAGCACCACCTTCGCGACGGCGTCACGCTTCAGCACGATCACGAGGCGCTGGCCCGTGCGTCCTGACGTCTCGTCGCGCAGGTCTGCGATGCCGCTGATCTTGCCGTCCTTGACGAGCTCGGCGATCTTGATCGCCAGGTTGTCGGGGTTGGCCTGGTAGGGCAGTTCCGTGACGACGAGGCAGGTGCGGTTCTGGATCTCCTCGACGTTGACGACGGCGCGCATCGTGATGGAGCCGCGGCCGGTCCGGTAGGCATCCTCGATGCCCTTGTGCCCCAGGATCTGCGCCCCGGTGGGGAAGTCGGGTCCCTTGATGCGGGCGATCAGGGCCTCGAGCAGCTCCTCCTTCGTGGCGGTGGGATTCTCGAGGTACCACTGGACGCCGTCGGCGACTTCCCGCAGGTTGTGCGGCGGGATGTTGGTGGCCATGCCCACGGCGATGCCGGAGGATCCGTTGACGAGCAGGTTCGGGAAGCGCGACGGCAGGATGGTCGGTTCCTGGTTCTTGCCGTCGTAGTTGTCCTGGAAGTCGACGGTCTCCTCGTCGATGTCCCGCACCATCTCCATGGCGAGCGGGGCCATCTTCGTCTCGGTGTACCGGGGGGCCGCCGCGCCGTCGTTGCCGGGCGAACCGAAGTTCCCCTGGCCGAGCGCGAGCGGGTACCGCATGGTCCAGTCCTGGATCAGGCGGACGAGGGCGTCGTAGATCGCGGAGTCACCGTGCGGGTGGTACTGGCCCATGACCTCGCCGACCACGCGGGCGCACTTGTTGAAAGAGCGTTCCGGACGGTAGCCGCCGTCGAACATCGCGTAGAGGACGCGCCGGTGGACGGGCTTCAGTCCGTCGCGGACGTCGGGGAGCGCCCGGCCCACGATGACCGCCATCGCATAGTCCAGGTAGGACCGCTGCATCTCGGTCTGCAGGTCCACCTGCTCGACGCGGTCCGTCAGGACCTCGCCCTCGATGGGTTCGTCCGGTCCGTTGCCGGTGATGTCGTCACTCATGAATCAGTTCCGTTCGTCATGTTGTGCCCGCAGTACTGGCGAATCTGAGCAAGGGTCGTCCCCGCGTCCTGCGTAGGCGCTCGATCGGACTGTCCCCTTCCCCTGCAAGCTCGGGGAGGGACCCTGGGTCCGCTCTTACTTTCGTTGCGCCGGCAGGATGCCGGGTCACCCGTCAGATGTCGAGGAAACGCACGTCCTTGGCGTTCTGCTGGATGAAGTTGCGGCGGGACTCGACGTCCTCGCCCATGAGCACCGAGAACACCTGGTCGGCGGCGGCGGCGTCGTCCATGGTGACCTGGAGCAGTGTGCGGTGGTCCGGGTCCATGGTGGTGTCCCACAGTTCCGTGTAGTCCATCTCACCGAGACCCTTGTAGCGCTGGATCCCGTTGTCCTTGGGCAGGCGCTGGTTGTTGGCCATGCCCATCTTGATGACCTCGTCGCGTTCGCGGTCGCTGAACACGTAGTCGTGTTTCGCGTTCGACCACTTGATCCGGTACAGCGGCGGCTGCGCGAGGTACACGAAGCCGTTCTCGATCAGCGGCCGCATGTAGCGGAACAGCAGGGTGAGCAGCAGGGTCGTGATGTGCTGGCCGTCCACGTCGGCGTCGGCCATGAGCACGATCTTGTGGTACCGGGCCTTGTCCACGTCGAAGTCCTCGCCGATCCCCGCGCCGAACGCGGTGATCATGGCCTGGACCTCGCTGTTGCCGAGGGCGCGGTCGAGGCGGGCCCGCTCGACGTTCAGGATCTTCCCGCGCAGGGGGAGGATGGCCTGGGTCTCGGGGTTGCGCCCGCGGACGGCCGAACCGCCGGCCGAGTCGCCCTCCACGATGTAGATCTCGGACCGCGCAGGATCCTTGGACTGGCAGTCCTTCAGCTTGCCCGGCATCCCGCCGGACTCCAGCAGTCCCTTGCGCCGCGTGGATTCACGCGCCTTGCGGGCGGCCAGTCGGGCCTGGGACGCCTGGATCGACTTGCGGATGACGTCGCGGGCCGGGCCGGGGTTGCGCTCCAGCCAGTCACCGAGCTGGTCGGTGACGACGCGCTGCACGAAGCCCTTGACCTCGGAGTTCCCGAGTTTGGTCTTGGTCTGACCCTCGAACTGCGGCTCGGAGAGTTTCACCGAGATGACGGCCGTCAGGCCCTCGCGGATGTCGTCACCCGTGAGGTTGTCGTCCTTCTCCTTGATGATGTTCTTCTCACGCGCATATCGATTGATCAGGGTCGTCATGGCGGCACGGAATCCCTCTTCGTGCGTGCCTCCCTCGTGCGTGTTGATCGTGTTGGCGTAGGTGTGGACGCTCTCCGAGTAGGCCGAGGTCCACTGGAGCGCGATCTCCACGGACATCGTCTGGTCCGGCGTCTCCGTCTCGAAGGCGATGACGTCGGGGTGGACCACCTCGACGCGCTTCGAGGAGTTCAGGTGCTGGACGTAGTCGAGCAGTCCGTTCTCGTAGAGGTAGGCGACCTCGCGGTGCTTCGGCGTGGAATCCTCGCCCGTCTCCGCCGTGACCTCGTCCTCCACCTCGTCGACGTGCTCGTCGGTCAGGGTGATGCGGAGACCCTTGTTGAGGAAGGCCATCTGCTGGAAGCGTGCGCGCAGCGTCTCGAAATCGAACTCGGTGGACTCGAAGATCGAGTCGTCCGGGTAGAACGTCTGGGTGGTCCCCGTCTCGGACGTCTCCTCGCCCTTCCGCAGCTCGCCCACGGGCTTGCCGCCGTCCGCGAACGTCTGATGCCACACATGGCCCTGGCGACGTACCTCGGTCTCGACGCGCTTCGACAGGGCGTTGACCACGGAGATGCCGACGCCGTGCAGGCCACCCGACACCGCGTAGCCGCCACCACCGAACTTGCCGCCGGCGTGGAGGATGGTCATGACGACCTCGACGGTGGGACGCCCCTCGGTGGGGTGCATGTCCACGGGGATGCCGCGCCCGTTGTCGACGACCTTGACGCCGCCGTCGGCCTGGAGCGTGACCTCGATGTGGTCGCAGTACCCGGCAAGAGCCTCGTCCACCGAGTTGTCCACGACTTCGTAGACGAGGTGGTGGAGGCCGCGCGGGCCGGTGGAGCCGATGTACATGCCCGGCCGTTTGCGGACCGCTTCCAGTCCTTCGAGGACGGTGATCTCACTGGCGCCGTAGGCGTGCTCGGTCGCGGCCTCCAGAATCGGGGACTCACCCTCGCCGATCAACACATCACTTGCATTCAACTCGTTCTCGTGTGCCACAGGCGTAGACGGCTCCTCAGCTGGATAGACCACATCAATCTCCTACTATTCTACCCTGCGGATGGTTGCGAGAGCGTACCAACCGCCCCTCACCGGCCAATAAACCGGGTTCAGAGCCCACAGCGGGTCCTTCCATGAGGACGGATACGCCGGGGGGACCCCCGATTGCGCTACAGGCCGTCCAGAGGACCCGGGAATACGCTGTCAGCTCACCCGTAGGTGTCACGCGGGCCTCGTCCCTTGACCGTGCGTCCGCCCTTGCGCCAGCTCGGGGCAGCGGGCCCGACGACGGAGAGGCGCTTCACGACGCCGGCGCCCAGTTCGGCCTCGAACCGCTGGAGCACCTGCGGGGTGATGAGCCGCAGCTGGGTCGCCCAGGCGGTCGAATCGCACCGGACGAGCACCGTGTCGGCGTCGAAGCTCTCGGGCACGCAGTGTGCGGCGATATCCGCTCCGACGATCTCGTCCCAGCGCGTCAGCACGGATCCGATGGCCACGGGGGACTTCCATCCGCGCTCCGCGAGCATCCGCGAGAACACGTTCCCCACGCCTTCCGGGTCGCGTCCCCCGTAGACCGGCTCGGGCGAGTACCGGCGCCGGGACGTCTTCCCCGGCTGCTTCGGCGCCGGACCGCGCGGCGTGCCACGGGCCTCGGATGCACTGCGCAGCCGGTTGAGGAGGGCCTGCGGAGCATCCTGTTCGGGGAAGTCCTCGGCCCCTGGCCGGGCCGGGCCGCCGTCGGAGTCACCGGTGTCACGAGCCTCCTCCGTCTCGCGACGCCGTGGTACCCCCCGCTCCCCGTCCGGCCCCATGGTGTCCTCCCGGCGGTCCTCAGGCATGAGCGTCTCCCACGGTCGGGTCCGCAGCTGCCTGCTCGTCCCCGGCGGGAGGAACGTCCCCGGCGGTTCCACCCTCGTCCGCAGGTTCGGCGTCCCCTCCGGCCAGGGCGCCCGGGATCACGCGGACCTGGCGGCCGAGGAGCGCCGCGGGGATGTCGTCGCCCACGGCCGCCGTGACCAGCACCTGTTCGGCCGGTGCCACGATGGCGGCGAGGCGTGTGCGGCGTTGCGTGTCGAGTTCGGCGAAGACGTCGTCGAGGATCAGCACCGGGTCAGCGCCGGGCGTGTGGTCCTCCTCGAGCAGCAGGTAGTAGGAGGCGAGGCGCAGGGCGAGGGCCATGGACCAGGTCTCCCCGTGCGACGCGTAGCCCTTGACCGGGGCCTGGCCCAGCAGGAGACCGAGTTCGTCACGGTGCGGACCCACGAGCGAGATGCCGCGGTCCAGCTCCTTCTTCCGGTGGCGGAGGAGGCTCTCCACGAACAATGCGGTGAGTGCCGGCAGGTCGAGGTCGCGCAGGCCGGCAGCGGACCCGGGACGGGCGGTCTCCGCGCCGTCGTCGTCCGCCATGAGCTCGGACGACGAGACACTGGAGACGTAGTCGATGTCGGCGGTCTTCGATCCGTCCGTCAGCTCCTTGTAGGCACGCTGGACGTGGGGGCGCAGCTGGTCGACGAGGAGGAGCCGTGCGGACAGCAACCGTGCCCCGGCCTCGGCGAGGTGCTGGTCCCAGACGTCGAGGGTGGACTCGTGCCCGGTGGAGAACCGTCCGGCGGCCCGTGCCGACTTGAGCAGGGCGTTGCGCTGCTTCAGGACGCGCTCGTAGTCGGCCCGCAGTGCCGACTGGTGCGGCAGCAGGGACACCATGACCTCGTCCAGATAACGGCGCCGCACGGAGGGATCGCCCTTGACCAGCGCCAGGTCCTCGGGGGCGAACAGCACGGTCTTCAGGATCCCGGCTGCATCCCGGGCACGCACGGGGTTGGCCCGGTTGATCCGGGCGCGGTTCCCCGACTCCGCGTTGATCTCCACCTCGACGCCGGTGCGCTGGGTGCCGCGGACGAATCGGCCCCGGATGATCGCCCGGTCCTGGCCGAAACGGATCAGCGGCTTGTCGGCGCTGACGCGGTGCGAGGACAGGGTGGCCAGGTAGCCGATGGCCTCGACGATGTTCGTCTTCCCCACGCCGTTGGGCCCGACGAACACCGTGATGCCGGGTTCGATCGCCGTGTCGAGCTGTTCGTAGCTCCGGAACCCGGTGAGTGAGAGGTGCTCCACGTACACCGGGAACTGCCTACTTCGGCTGGGCGGGCTTCACCGCGTGGCCGCCGAACTGGTTGCGGAGCGCCGCCACCATCTTCATCGACGGCGAGTCCTCCTGACGCGAGGTGAAGCGTGCGAAGAGGGCGGCGGTGATGGCCGGGGCCGGCACGGAGTTGGCAATGGCTTCCTCGACGGTCCACCGGCCCTCGCCCGAATCCTCGACGAAACCGGCGATCTTCGACAGTCCCGGGTCCTCCTGCAGGGCCTTGACGAGGAGGTCCAGCAGCCACGACCGCACCACGGTGCCCTTCTGCCACGCGGCGAACGTGCCGTGGACGTCCTTGACGATGTCCTTGGCCTCGAGCAGCTCGTAGCCCTCGGCGTAGGACTGCATGAGGCCGTACTCGATCCCGTTGTGGACCATCTTCGCGTAGTGTCCGGCCCCGACGTCGCCCACGTGGACGAAGCTCTCGGCGCGTTCGCCCTCGGGGCGCAGTGCGTCGAAGACGGGCATGGCGCGTTCGACGTCGTCCTGCACGCCGCCGGCCATGAGGCCGTAGCCGTTCTCGAGTCCCCAGACCCCGCCGGAGACACCGCAGTCGAGGAACCGGATGCCCTTCTGCGCCAGCAGCGCGGCGTGGATCTGGTCGTCCGTGAACTTGGAGTTGCCACCGTCGATCACGAGGTCGCCCTCGGACAGGGCCTCCGAGAGGTCCTTGATCACGGCATCGGTGACCTGGCCGGCGGGGACCATGACCCACACGATGCGCGGCGCGGGGAGCGCCGCCACGAGTTCCTCGATGCTCTGCACGTCGGTGCGGTCGGGGTTGCGGTCGAAGCCGGTGACCTCGATGCCATTGCCGCGGAGACGCTCCCTCATGTTGAATCCCATTTTGCCGAGTCCAATGAGGCCGATGTGCATGAGGTTCTCTTTCTGACGATGGGACCGCCGGCGGTCCGGCCGGTCGGGATACCTGCCGGGGCTGCTACTGGTTGGGCAGCCGGACGGGCATCAGCAGGTACCTATAGTCTTCCCTGTCCTCGCCCGAGGCGTCATCCTGGGCCGAGATCACCGCGGGCTTGGGTGGTGAGGTAAAGGAGAACCGCACGTAGGGGCTGCTGAACGCGCCGAGGCCCTCGCTGAGGTAGTGCGGGTTGAACGCGACCGTGATGTCGTCGCCGTCGAGGGTGGCCTCGATGGCTTCCGACGCCTGGGCATCTTCGCCCGTGCCGGCATCGAGGGTGACCTGTCCCTGCTGGAAGGCCAGGCGGACAGGGGTGTTCCGTTCCGCGACGAGCGAGACGCGGCGCACGGCTTCGACGAGCGTGCTCGTCTGCACCGTGGCGTGGATGGGGGTCTTGTCGGGGAAGAGCGAGCGGATCTTCGGGTAGTCGCCGTCGACCAGCAGGGAGGTGGTCCGGCGCCCACCGGATTCGAATCCGATGAGCTCGGAATCGTCGGACAGCGCGATGTTCAGGTCGCCGGCGCCGCCGAGCGTCTTCGCCACCTCGTTGAGCGTTTTCGCCTTGACGAGCGCGCTGGTCGAGATCCCGGGTGTGGACGGTTTCCAGGACACCTCGCGGAGGGCCAGCCGATACCGGTCGGTGGCCAGGAGGGTGATCAGGTCGTCCTCGATCTCCATCCGGACGCCGGTGAGGATCGGGAGGGTGTCATCGCGGCTTGCCGCGATGATCACCTGCGAGACGGCCTGTGCGAACGCCTCGCCGTCGACCACGCCGCTGACGGCGGGGAGTTTCGGCAGTTCCGGGTACTCGCCCTCGGGCATGGTGGCCAGGTTGAAGCGGCTGTTCCGGCAGGTCAGCGTCACCTTCGACCCGTCGGTGGCGACCTCGACGGGCGCGGACGGAAGGCTTCTGCAGATATCGGCGAGAAGACGTCCTGAGACGAGGATGGTGCCTTCCTCGAGGACGTCGGCTGCGATCTCGAGTCGTGCCGAGATCTCGTAGTCGAAGCTGGCGAGGCTCAGTGAGCCACCCTCGGCCTTGATGAGCAGTCCCGCGAGGACGGGGACGGGAGGTCGGGGGGACAGCGACCGGGCAGTCCAGGACACAGCCTCCGCAAGTACATCCCGCTCAACTCTGAATTTCACGGAGCAGTGCCGCCTTTCGCCAGATCAAAAAAAACAGCCCCCGGCGAATCACCGGCGGATGGTCGGGTCGCGGTCGTCCACGGAGGTGTCCGGGCACGGAAACTACAACCATACTGCGTGACAGCTTAGCCGGGTTGCCGTCCGGCGAAGCAGGACGGGGAGCACGGCGGGCGTGGGGCAGGGGACGAACGGAACGTGGAGTGTTATCTGAAGAACTTTTGAAGTTTAAGGTTCGTAGTGTTAATAACTGCTGTGGATACTGTGGATAAGTGCCCTGATCGACGCACCGACGCGGATCAGGGCTGTGGATAAGGTGTGAGGCCGGGCGACGGCCCGCTGGTGGCGTCTGTGGGCGAAATCCTTGTCATTCCGCGGATCCACAGGCAGGACGGGGGTTTTCCTCAGGTTGAGGGCCGATTCGCCCCTGGTTATCCACAGCTGTGTCCACACCTGTTAATTACAGCCGTGGAATTCGGGTACCGGCGCCGTCAGGCCTCGCGCTGCTTGTGCTTGATGCGGTTGGTGAGCTCCGTGACCTGGTTGAAGATCGCCCGGCGCTCCGCCATCAGCTCGCGGATCTTCCGATCCGCGTGGATGACCGTCGTGTGGTCCCTGCCCCCGAGTTCCTGCCCGATCTTCGGCAGGGACATGTCCGTCAGCTCCCGGCACAGGTACATCGCGATCTGCCGTGCCGTCACGAGCGTCCTCGTCCGCGACTTGCTGCAGAGCTCCTCCATGCTGATCTGAAAGTAGTCGGCCGTCTGCGCCATGATCACCGTCGACGTGATCTCCTGTGCCCCGTCGTCGGAGATGAGGTCCTTCAGGACGATCTCGGCCAGGTTCACATCGACGGTCTGGCGGTTGAGGCTCGCGAAGGCGGTCACGCGGATCAGGGCACCCTCGAGCTCGCGGATGTTGGTGGCGATCTTCGAGGCGATGTACTCCAGGACGTCGTCGGGCGCGCTCAGGCTGTCGCTGATCGCCTTCTTCCGGAGGATCGCGATGCGCGTCTCGAGCTCCGGAGGCTGGATGTCCGTCAGCAGGCCCCACTCGAAGCGCGACCGCATGCGCTCCTCGAACCCGATGAGCTGCTTGGGTGGCATGTCGGAGGTGATGACCACCTGCTTGTTGTGGTTGTGCAGCGCATTGAAGGTGTGGAAGAACTCCTCCATCGTCCGGTCCTTGCCGGAGAGGAACTGGATGTCGTCGATGAGCAGGATGTCCACGTTGCGGTAGGTCTGCTTGAAGCTCGACCCCTCGTCGTCGCGGATCGAGTTGATGAAGTCGTTGGTGAACTCCTCGGAGTTCACGTAGCGCACACGGATACCGGTGTAGAGGTGCCGGGCGTAGTGCCCGATGGCGTGCAGGAGGTGCGTCTTGCCCAGCCCGGAGTCACCGTAGATGAACAGCGGGTTGTATGCCTTCGCCGGGGCCTCCGCCACCGCGACCGCAGCAGCGTGCGCGAACCGGTTCGACGACCCGATCACGAAGGTGTCGAAGATGTACTTGGGGTTGAGCCGCCCGAACTCCGACGAGTTGCTGGGCGGCGTCGGGGACGGCTTGGTCTCGCCCTTCGGTTCCGGCGAGACCTGCACGGGCTCCTGCTCCGGGGTCTCCTCCCGGACGGGCGTGAGTTCGGGGTCGATGACAAACGCACACTGGATGTCCTCGCGGAACACCTCGCGCAGCGCCTCGTCCAGGGCTCCCTTGAGCTGGGTCTGCAGGACCTCGCGCGTCAGCTCGTTCGGGACGGCGATGAGCATGGTGGTGCCGATGAGCCCCTGGGCCTGTGCCAGCACCATGAATCCGCGCTGGCGCGGTGTTACCCGATCGTCGTGTTCCAGGGTCCGGATGACTTTACGCCAGGAGCTCCCGACGTCATTGACCTCATCTGTACCCACAAAAACCTCTCTCGGCTGCACTGCTCGCGCTCGGAAAGGTCCGTCATCCACAGAGTTGTACACATGTCGTGGATAAACGGACCGCAGCCAAGACTAGAGGATGAAAAGTGCAGAAGATAGCGGACTGGAGCGCCCCGGAGGGCTTCGTGAACGGTCTCACACGGCGCCTCCGGAACGGCGTGTAGTGTGTCTCCGGCACCAGTTGTCCACAGGGTGGTGGAAAACCGACCCACAGGCTGGTGACAGCGAGTTTGACGCCCCCGAGTCGCGTCCCCTAACGTTATGTAGTCCAACATGTCTGCATTTCGCATGCCATCACAGGTGTTCCCGGGTACTAAGAGGCCTCGGGATGTGACAGCTCCAGCGCGAATGTCGGATGTACACCTTCATCGCGTCAGTCTGTTCTTCCCCCTTGTTGCAATGGGCCGGACGCATCTCAAGATCGTTCTGGAGTAACTACAGTGAGCAAGCGGACTTTTCAGCCGAATAACCGCCGTCGTGCCAAGAAGCACGGTTTCCGTCTTCGCATGCGCACCCGCGCTGGTCGTGCCATCCTGTCGGCACGCCGCGGCAAGGGCCGTACCGAACTCTCGGCATAAGCGGTTCCTCCCACGCCATGCGTCCTTCGGGTGATCGCGTCGGCACCGGGTTCCTAGCCTCGGCAGACAGGACCCCGCAGTGCTTCCGATGATCCACAGGGTGCGGACGGCAGCGGATTTTGCACGTATCGTACGTTCCGGCGCCCGCTCAGGGCGCCGGAACGTTGTGCTATACGGCTCCAGGACGTCGGACTCCGTGCCCTCGCGCGTCGGTTTCATCGTCGGCAAGAACGTCGGGAACGCCGTCACGCGCAACCTCGTTAAGAGAAGGCTCCGCCATGCCTCGGCGGAGTGGGTAGCCGCGCACCCCTCCGGGTACGACGTCGTGATCCGCGCGCTGCCGGCGGCCGCGGACAGCGACTGGCCCGCCCTGCGGAAGGACTTCACCGGGTCCCTGGCCGCGGTGGTCCGCAGGCTCGAAGGCCCCGACACGGCGGAAAGGCAAGGCAGAGTATCGTGAGGAGCGTCGCTGTCAGTGCGTTGTCCTTCCTTGTCGGGCTGCCCCGCCTGGCCGCGATCGGACTGCTGATCGCGTACCGGAAGGTCGTCTCTCCGCTGTACGGGCCGGTGTGCCGGTTCTATCCGAGTTGCTCCGCCTACGCACTCGAGGCCGTGACTGTTCACGGTTCCGTGCGTGGATCCTGGCTCGCCTCCAGGCGGCTCGTCCGCTGCAACCCCTGGAACGACGGGGGCGTCGACCACGTACCCGCCGGGTCCAGGACCTTCCCGGCGGGGAAGGTCCCCTCGATTGTTGTGTTGAACCATCCGGTGATCCCGGCCGATGACGAAAGCCGCCCGGCGGCTTGAGGAGCTAACTGATTATGGGTTTTTTTGAGACGATCCTGGCACCGTTCCGGTGGCTCGTGTCGTGGATCATGTTCATGTTCCACGAGGGGTTCACCTTCCTCGGGATGGACCCGGCATCCGGGTGGACCTGGGTGCTGTCGATCGTCGGGCTCGTCGTCGTCATCCGTGCGGCCCTGATCCCCGTGTTCGTGAAGCAGATCAAGGCGCAGCGCGGAATGCAGGCATTGCAGCCCGATCTGCGGAAGCTCCAGCAGAAGTACAAGGGCAAGACGGACCAGCTCTCGCGCCAGGCGATGACGCAGGAGCAGATGGCGCTGTACAAGAAGCACGGCACCAACCCGTTCGCTGCCTGCCTGCCCATCATCATCCAGATGCCGTTCTTCTTCGCGCTGTTCACCGTGCTCAACGGGATCTCGCGGGCGAGCGAGGAGGGCGAGACGATCGGTGCGTTGTCCACGGAATCGGTCAGGCAGTTCGACAACGCCACCATCTTCGGCGCACCCCTCTCCTCGACGTTCCTGGGCAGTTTCGGCGCCGACGGCAACCTCAGCGTCATCCTCCTGTCGATCGTGATGATCATCGCCATGACGGCATCGCAGTTCATCACGCAGAAGCAGATCATGGCGAAGAACATGTCCGAGGAGGCCATGCAGAGCCCCTTCATGCGTCAGCAGAAGATCATGCTCTACATCCTTCCGCTGGTGTTCGGGATCGGCGGTATCAACTTCCCGATCGGTGTGCTCGTGTACTGGACCACCACCAACGTGTGGACGATGGTGCAGCAGTTCTACGTCATCCGGAGGATGCCGACGCCTGGTTCGCCGGCGGCGAAGGCTCTGGCGGAGCGACGCGCGAAGAAGGGTCTTCCCGCGGTGCCGCTCCTGGGTGAGCGGAAGACCGAGCCGGCTATCGAGACGGTTCCAGAACCGCGGGTCCAGCGGGTCCAGCCCCAGCGCAAGAAGAGGAAGAAGCGATGACGGTAGAGAACGAAGAGCACACTCCTGATCTCCGCGGTTCCGAGTCCGACGACGACGTCGCGGCCGGTAGTGAGGCGAAGCCTTCGCGGCTCGACGAGGAGGGCGACGTGGCCGCCGATTACCTCGAGGAGCTGCTCGACATCGCCGATATCGACGGCGACATCGACATCGAGGTGCGCAGCGGTAGGACCTACATCTCGATCGTCTCCGAGGACACTTCGGACGCCGGGCTGAGTTCGCTCGTGGGCCAGGACGGTGAGGTGTTGGAGGCTCTGCAGGAGCTCACACGCCTCAGCGTCCTGACCGCCACCGACTCCCGCTCGCGTCTCGTGCTCGACGTCGACGGCTACCGCGACCGACGCGGCCGTGAACTGACGAAGATCGCCGAGGACGCCGTCGCCGAGGTCAAGGAGACGGGCGAGGACATCGCGCTCGCGCCGATGTCGGCGTACGAACGCAAGATCGTGCACGACGTCGTCGCGGATCTCGGCTTCGTGAGCGAGTCCGAAGGCGAGGGCACCGCGCGGCACATCGTCGTGTCTCCCAGCGATGACTGAGGAACCGCTGCCGACCATCGGGTCCCCCGAGCCCTCCACCGGAGAGTCGGTCGCCGCGGAGGCCGTCTTCGGAGCGCAGCTCCCTGTGGCGCGCGGATTCGTCGCCCACCTGGCATCGTCCGGGATCGAACGCGGGTTGCTCGGACCGCGGGAGGTCCCGCGCCTGTGGGGCCGGCACGTCCTGAACTGTGCGGTCGTGGCGGACCTGATGGCGCAGGACGCCTCCGTGGTGGACGTCGGCAGTGGTGCCGGGCTTCCAGGGCTGGCGATCGCCATTGCCCGACCCGATCTGCAGCTCCATCTGGTCGAGCCCCTGGAACGGCGCGTGACCTGGCTGAACGAGGTGATCGACGACCTCGCTCTCTCCAACGTGTCCGTCCACCGGGCACGGGCCGAGGAGATGATCGGCAAGATCGCCGGCGACTACGTGACGGCCCGTGCCGTCTCCGCTCTCTCCACGCTCGCCGGATGGACCATACCGCTGACGAAAGCCGGTGGAGAGGTCCTCGCCATCAAGGGACGCAGCGCCGCGGAGGAGATCGAGAAGGCACGTAAGGTCATCCGCAAGCTCGGTGGCGGAAGCTCGGAGATCCTCACTGTCGGTGCAGGAGTGCTGCCGGAGCCGACGACCGTCGTCCGCATTCCCGTACATATCCGCTGATCCCCGCTTCCCATGTGGACGGTGCTGCACCCGATCCGTGACGGCACTTGCGGCTACCCTTGTATCTAACGACGTCTGGCATGTGAGAGTGAGTTACCGAGTGACCATCAAGGACGCCCCCGCGACCAAGCCCGAGCCCCTGTTGGTGTCCGGATCCCCGCTCGCTGTGGGTCTCCGTGAAATCCAACCGGGAGTGTTTGCCGATCCAGCCAACACCGGAGTCGTTTCACGTGAAACAGACCAGGTCGCCGCTGGCGCCGTCGACGCCCCTCCCTCCAGGAAACAGCCCAGGGGGAGGAACGTCATGGAGACGATGGATGATTCCTCTCCGCTGGGTCGCGAGCTGGCCAGTGAGGCGAAGCGGAGGGAGAAGCTGCTGGGCAAACCCCTGCCGAAGCCGGGTAGTACCCGCATCATGACGATCAGCAACCAGAAGGGTGGGGTGGGCAAGACGACGACGACGGTCAACATCGCCGCGGCCCTGGCCACCGCCGGGCTGCAGGTACTCGTGATAGACATCGACCCGCAGGGGAACGCGTCCACGGCGCTGAATATCGACCATCACGCCGATGTCGACTCGATCTACGACGTGCTGATCGACGACGTGCCCCTGGCCGATGTCGTTGCCCCCTGCCCCGACGTCCCGAACCTCATCTGTGCTCCGGCAACGATTCACCTGGCCGGCGCTGAGATCGAGCTCGTGTCACTGGTGGCCCGTGAGCAGCGGTTGCGCCGGGCGATCGACGTCTACGCGAAGCAGCGGGAGGAGAAGGGTGAGCCCAGGCTGGACTTCGTGTTCATCGACTGCCCGCCGAGCCTCGGTCTGCTGACGGTCAATGCGTTCGTCGCGGCGAAGGAGGTGCTCATCCCGATCCAGTGCGAGTACTACGCCCTGGAGGGTCTGAGCCAGCTCCTCAAGAACATCGAGATGATCCAGAAGCACCTCAATGCGGATCTCGCCGTGTCGACGATTCTGCTGACGATGTACGACGGGCGGACGAACCTCGCGGCGCAGGTGGCGGCGGAAGTTCGCGAGCACTTCCCGCAGCAGGTACTCAAGGCTGTGGTGCCCCGATCCGTCCGGATCTCGGAGGCGCCCAGCTACCAGCAGACGGTCATGACGTACGACCCGTCCTCGAGCGGTGCGCTCTCCTACCAGGAAGCGGCGGCGGAGATCGCCTCCCGCTCGTAAACTGCACCTGGTCCAGCTGTCTGGCTCGACCACCAAGAAGTCGAGGTGGGGCGGTGCCCCACCGATCGGAAGGAATGACATGGCGGAAAAGCGCCGAGGGCTGGGCCGAGGATTGGGAGCACTCATTCCGAGTGCTCCGGTTGAAGAGGCCCCCGAGCCGGTCGAAGCCGAACCCGTTGTCCAGCGGGACGATGTCGCCCCACGGACGACAGAGGCGCCGCGGAAGCAGGGCGGCCGACCTGTCGACCTGTTCTTCGAGCGCGTGACGGAAGACGACGTGGCCGAGCAGCCACGTTCGTATTCGTCAGCCCTCCGCAGCGGGATCAACAGGAACGTACTCGAGGCTCAAACGAAAAGGGTTGGCAAGACGCCCCAGCGCAAGTCGAGTGGTTCGCGTAGCAGCGCGGACGCTTCCGGCGGTTCGAACGCCGGAGTTCCTCCGACCGCGTCGCCGGAGGAAGCCGTCGATGGGACTGTCGGACGACCGACGGATGCACGGTCGACGGAGCAGGGTGGGGCCGATTCTCCGCCATCCGCCGTCAGGATCTCCCGGCCTTCCGACCCCGTGGTGACGGCGTCGGACGAAGCAGCTGAACCGCCGCAGCAGGAGGTGCAAGGACGCGGGAGCAAGGGCGTCGAACAAGCAGACGCGGGCGAGCTGGCTGTTTCACGTGAAACACACCCGGCCAACAGCGCCGTGGACGGCGAGAATGCTCGCCAAGGTTCCGGTGACAATGGTGCTGAGGCGTCCGACGACGGTGGTGTCGGATTGGTGCAGGTACCGGGTGCTACCTTCGCCGACCTCCCGCTGGACAGCATCCATCCCAATCGGAAGCAGCCAAGAGTCGAGTTCAACGAGGACGAACTCGCGGAGCTGGTGCACTCGATCCGTGAGATCGGCGTACTGCAGCCCGTCGTGGTCCGTCCCTCCCAGGAGGACGGCGAGCCCACCTACGAACTGGTGATGGGAGAGCGCCGCTGGCGTGCTTCCCGCGAGGCGGGGATGACGAGCATCCCGGCGATCATCAGGTCGACGCTGGACGACGACCTCCTTCGCGACGCCCTCCTGGAGAATCTTCACCGTAGCGCGCTCAATCCCCTCGAAGAGGCAGCTGCATATCAGCAGCTCCTGGATGATTTCGGCTGCTCGCACGACGAACTCGCCGGCCGTCTTGGACGATCGAGGCCTCAGATCTCGAACACCCTGCGGCTGATGAAGCTCCCCCCACTGGTACAGCGACGAGTCGCGGCAGGTGTTCTCAGTGCCGGCCACGCTCGCGCGCTCCTCGGGCTGGGCGATGCCGCGGACATGGAGAAGCTTGCCCAGAGGATCGTGGCCGAGGGACTGTCCGTCCGGTCCACGGAGGAGATCGTAGCGTTGAGCGGCGGCCTCCGGCGCGTTAGCAAGCCGACCGCGCCGAGTACTGGCGCACGCCACGAACGCCTGGACTACCTCGCCACGTCTCTTTCGGATCGGCTGGACACCAATGTCAAGATCACCCTGGGAGCCAAGAAGGGACGGGTGAGCATCGAATTCGCCAGCGTCGACGACCTGAACCGGATCGTCGGCGTGCTGTCACCCACGTCCGAATAGTCCAGCTTGAATCCGAGGGGCCGTGTTTCACGTGAAACACGGCCCCTCCTGCGTGTGCCCGCGTGGACCGCGTGCAAGCGCGGTGGTTCGTCCCGAGTAGGGTTGATGGCAGGAATCAGCTGCCGCAAATCCCCAGTCTCTGCGGCTGCTCGCGGTGCGGGCTTGGAACCGTCGCTCCGCTGAGCATCCGTCCTTTGCCCCCATCGCGGCGCAGCATCCCACCCGCGCAGCCCCTCGGCCTTCTCCAGCCCAGGACTTCGCCCGGGAGTGACCGGTGTGGACGGCTCCGACGGTTCGCGGTGTGCCGTCCGCGCGGGCCGGTGTGTTTCACGTGAAACGCGAAAAGAGCTGATAGCTCGTCGCTGTCGCTGGCCCTGTGGGTGGAGGACTCGTCGCGTCGCGTTCATGGACCGAGAGAGCGCGCTGCGCCATGGTGTCCGGGTCGCCCCATTAAGCTCCTCGAGACCATGGACAGAGTGACATCGTCCTGCTCGCTCTAAAGGGCTCAGCAGATGCCGCGCCCGCAGCAGATTCGCCTTACAGGTCGGCGAGGTTTGCTGCGAGCAGCAGTGTCGGTGTTTCACGTGAAACCTCACCGCTATTATTGCCGCCTCACCGCGGGAAGAGCGTCGATCTCTTCGGTGGAGTGTCCGGAGGGGCCAGCCTACGGGACAGCCTCGTAGTATTGCACTGCATTCGCACCTGCCGCCGGCGACCCTGTGCCGGCCGCGAACTCGCGCCCCCCAAGCGGGGGGGGTACTGCTCGAACCGTGTGAGAGCGTCAACCCGGTCCTGGCGGCGCGGACGTGTTCCACGTGAAACAACTATCGGCTCGCCCGCCCTCGAGGTGCCGCTCGAGCCGTGGTGGAGCTCAACGCCGATTGAGGCTTGAGCAGACGTGCTTCACGTGAAACAGCTGTCGGCCGTCCACCTCCAGTTTGAGGCTCCGACGAGCGGGCGCGGGAGACGTCCATTCTGACTCCCCTGCGAATCTGCGTGCTGCACGTCGTGCGTGCCACCGAGGTGTGCACGAATAGCCTTTCGCGGCGCCCCCGACAGCGATACCGCAGAACGGAGCGACCTGCCCACGCGGCGCGCATCACGGACGCTCGCCGATATGCGCGGGCGGCCCAGGCGTGCAGGACCTTCGGGCAGGGCGCTTGTACCTGGACTGCGCTTGCACGCTCGTCCATCTGCTGGTGGGTCCGGCGCTGCCTGGGGAGGTCGCGTCGGCGGCCTTGAAGTCGTCCCTGGCCGACACCGGGCTGCGCAGCGCTCCTGCCGTGTCGGGCACTGGCGCACGATAGCCAAGCGGACATCTGCAAGGAGGGCCTCAAAAATGGACGAAGTCGTTGCCGGCTATGATCGGCGTCGTGTTTCACGTGAAACGAGCACGAGCCGAGCCGGCGTGCGTGATTACCCTCGGACCCCACGGGCGATCGGATGGATTGCCTTCTTGGTTGATCCCCTCGCCGCCCGCTCGAGTGAGGCGGCGGCATCGTTGCCAACGGCAGGTCACAGCGCTCAACCGGGCGAGGGCCGGTTCTGATCTACACGCTACCGAATACGGTTGATGCAGCGTGCGAACACGCCTAGCGGGCGGCTACGGCTGCCCCAGCCCAGGGGGCGGACCGGCCTGACGCCGAGATGATGAGGCGCAACGGCGTGTGAGCAATGGCACCCGCTGTCCGGCGCCGCTGTACGGCGTCGGACAGCGCAACGAATGGGATGATGGAAACCACCTGCCCGAGCTGCCCGATGATCCTGGTCGCCGCGCGGCCCCTGACCGAGACGTGTGCTGCCGTGCACTGCGACATCCCGGGCGACCACCGGAACGCATTCAGGGGAAGCAGCAGCACCTGCACCTGTCCTAGACCTGCAGAGCGGTGCGGGCAGCTCGCGCGATGGGCCGGATCCGCTGCTGTTTGCGGCGGGATCGGGGCCCTTACGCCACGATGAACCTGGGCGGGCCCGGCACGTTCCGGCCGTGCCCCGCTGATCTCTGCAGAACCGACCCGCGGGTCGACGCCTCTCCGGCGGCGGTCTCGCCGATGCCAGGACGCCAATGTTTCGGTCCCTGCCTGCCGGCGCCTGCCAGTGGTGATCGCGCCATGATGCGCCCAGCGCAGCACTTGGCGGCCGCATGACCAAGGAGTTCGAATGTGTAGAAGTCCCATCTGGATGCTGGTGCCCGCTCCACAGGAGGCGTTCGCGACAGACGCCGACGACGGTTTCACGTGAAACCTATGGGCCTTTTCCCGGATCGTCATGCGTCGGGCCGGACGGAAAGGCGGCGGTACGTCCACCTCCGCACACGTCCAAGTCCGGTCGTCGGGCCCGCCGCTCTTGCCCTCACATGGAAAGAGCCCGTCGGAAACCGACGGGCTCTTTCGATGAACACCGGATCAGTTGATGAATGCGGCGAATTCCTGCTCGAGTACCTGCTTCGGCTTGGCACCGATGGAGGTGGCAGCGACCTCTCCGCCCTGGAAGACGTAGACGGCCGGGATCGACGTGATGCCGTACTTCGCGGCGATCGCGGGATTGTCGTCGACATTGACCTTGACGACGTCGACCTTCTCCGCGTGCTCGGCAGCGATGTCGTCGAGGATGGGAGAGAGCATGCGGCAGGGGCCGCACCATTCCGCCCAGAAGTCGACGATCACTGGCTTGCTGGACTTAAGGACGTCGGCGTCGAACGACGCGTCGGTCACATCCTTTGCGTTGCTCATTGTGTTGCTCCTTGAGGTTGGTCGATCAGAGGGACGCTGATTCGGAGACTGCTTCAGCCGGAGGCGTGGGCACGCGCGCCGCCGTCTCCGAGAGATTGACGGTGTCGGCGAGGTAGTGCTCGACGTCGAGTGCCGCAACACACCCGCTACCGGATGCCGTGATGGCCTGGCGGTAGGTCGGGTCGATGACGTCGCCCGCCGCGAACACGCCGGGGAGCGAGGTCTTGGAGGTACGCCCCTGGACGGCGATGGTCCCCTCGCTGGTCAGCTCGAGCTGGTCCTTCACGAGGTCCACGCGGGGATCGTTGCCGATGGCGACGAAGATGCCCGTGACCTCGACATCGCTCGTGCTCCCGTCGACCGTGCTCGCCACCTTGACGCCGGTGACCTTGTCGGCACCGTGGATCCCGACCACTTCGGAGTTCCACAGGAAGCGGATCTTCTCGTGCGCGAACCCGCGGTCCTGCATGATCTTCGAGGCGCGGAGGGTGTCCCGGCGGTGGATCACCGTGACGGAGCGGGCGAACTTCGTCAGGAAGAGGGCTTCCTCCATGGCGGAGTCGCCGCCGCCGACGACGGCGATGTCCTGGTCACGGAAGAAGAAACCGTCGCAGGTCGCACACCAGCTGACCCCGTGGCCGGAGAGCCGCTTCTCGTCATCGAGCCCGATCTCGCGGTACTCGGAGCCGGTGGAGATGATGACCGCCCGCGCGAGGAACTCCTCGCCCGTGGCGATGGTCAGCTTCTTGATGTCGCCGGACAGCTCCGCCGAGACGACGTCCTCGTACAGGATCTCCGTCCCGAACCGACGAGCCTGCTTCTCGAACTGCTCCATGAGGTCCGGCCCCATGACGCCGTCGGCGAACCCGGGGAAGTTCTCCACGTCGGTGGTGTTCATGAGTTCACCGCCGGCCTTGACGGAACTCGCGAGCAGGATGGGCTTCAGGTTGGCCCGGGCGGTGTAGACCGCTGCGGTGTATCCGGAAGGCCCGGACCCGACGATGACGACATCATGGATCTTCGGCTCCCCGGAGGGGCTCCCTGCAGGGGGCGTGTCCAGCTGGACATCGGTTTGCATTGTCACGTGTTCAAAGACCTTTCTGTCTTCTCATGCGCTGATACGGCCGTGCGGGTCATACCTGCGGACACTTCCGTCAACGGCCTCATGGGCAGAGATATTCCGTCGGAGGGTGCGGGGGCAGCCCTGATCCCGGTGTTGGCGTCCGTGGGGCAGGCGGTGGGTCAGCCGACCCGGATCTCGGCGATCCGGAGACCGAAGGGGTACTGGGCCTGGATGTTGAAGAGCCGGGGCAGCTGGGTGAAGTTGACGATGACGTAGCGCCCCGTCCGGGCACCGTCGGGGCCCTCGGGGATGGGGAGTGTCACGGTCGGCGCGGTGAACCCGCTCTGGGCGATCTGCTGCGCGCCCTCGAGGGTCGGCCGGTCGTTGACGAGCACGGAGAAGCTGCCACCGGCTCCGTTGAGCTGATCGATGGACACCTGCGAGATCGCTGATTCCTCCTCGAGTTCCACCACCAGGGCCAGGCTCGAGGCCAGGCCACCGAAGGTGTCGCTCGCGTAGACCTGATTGCCCCAGAAGGTCGTGGGATTGCCGTCGATGATCAGGGGCAGATTCGCGTCATTGGCGGCGTCGAGCGCCTGGTTGTCGGGCACCACGCGCGTGATGCCCGAGACGACGGGGGGCGCGGCCTCCGCCGCAGGCTCGGCCGACGGCGTGGCCGACGGTGCGGTGGTCGGGTCCGCGGTGGCGGCTGCGCTCGCCTCCGGTTTCGGACCTCCGCCGGCGACGGGATCCCCTCCGAAGAGGGAGCCGAGCTGCGTCGCGGCGAGGACGACGGCGACCACCAGGACGACACTGAGCACCACGCCAACGAGGACGCGGGTGAACTTGCGGCCACCGGAGTCGCCGTCGTCGTCGTCGTAGTCGTCGACGCGATCGGCGTCGTCGTAGCCGTCGTGCGCCGGATCGAAGGAGGGGTCGTCCTTGTGTTCGGACTTCGGGAAGATCGAGGCAGCCCGGGCGGGGCGCTGAGCGGTGACGGCGGACGCTGCTCCTACGGCGCCCGCACCGGCGACGGCGGCCCCGACCTGATGCGCGTCCTGACGCTTGTCCTGGGGCGCACTCTCGTCGCGGGAGTCCGCAGTGGAAGCTCCACCCGGTCGGCGACTCGGGGGCGGGGGCACGAGATGCGGGCTCGGGCGGCGCTCGGCCACGGGTTCCGCGGCGACCGGAGGCAGATCGGAGGTCTCGTCGGGCCTCGCCTCGCCCGAACCCCGGCCGAACCGCCGCGTGAGACCGGCGCGGCGGGGCTTCCGCTCCTGGCGGACGTCCTCGTGGTCCTCGTCGTCGCCGTACGTCTCGGGTTCGGTGGACCGAGGGCGGCCGAAGATCTCCGAGCCGAGGGTGTCGGTGAAGAACGGCTCGATGTACGGTGCGTGTTCGACGGGAGCTTCCTGCTGGACGATCAGGTCGAGCATGTCCGCTGCGGGAGTGCGATTGGTGACGAGGTAGGTGCCCGACTCGGTGATGCCGAGGTCCAGGACCTGGATGTTCCCGTTCCGGTCGCCGGTGGCCAGCTCACGGGCGCTCGCCGCCACCTGGGAGGCGTTGCGCGCCGATGCCACGAGGATGCTGACGGGCCGGTTGAGCACCTGGTCCACGCCGTCGAGCACGAGGTCCCTCTCAGCAGAGGCCAGCACGTAGGCGGTCACCTTGTAGCGACCACCCAGCACCGATCCGACGTCTACTGCTTCTGGCACGTGTTCCTCCCGGCGGACCATGGCTGATTTCTAACCATGCTACCGGTCGGTCACACGTTTCCCGGGCTGGACGGCCGGGCGCCGCTCCGGCGGAATCTCGCGAGAAGAGGTGCGAGGAAATCGTCCAGTTCGGTGATCCGGAGCAGTTTCAGCATCCCCAGGTAGACCACCGACATGACCAGACCGCCGGCCAGGAGCACCACGACGGCATTGAGCTTCGACTGCCAGACGAACCCCGCGGCGTCATAGCCGCCGAACATCCAGCTCAGCGCTGTGCCGGCCACGGCGGCGACGATGCCGGCGAGCGTGAGCCGTACGTGGACGTCGAAGACGTGCCCGGCGCCGTACCGCCCGATGCTGCGGGTGAGGAAGCGGTGGCTGACGACGACGGCGATCACGTTGCCGATGGAGTAGGCGGCCGCGAGCATCGGCACGATGAACCGCGGGTCGAACATGGCCGCTACCAGGGCGAGCACCACGCCGACGCCGGACAGGATGAGCTGGATCTTGAGCGGGGTCTTGACGTCCTCGCTCGCGTAGAACACTCGGGTGAGGAAGAAGTTGGCGCTGAGGAATGGTGCTCCCACGGCGAGGATCGCGATGATCACCCCGTTGATGGCTGCGATCTCGGGAGACTCGCTGAACAGCATGCCGAGAGGGCCCGCGAAGGTGAGCAGGGCCGCCGCGCCGAACACCGTCGCGACACCGATGATGCGCAGGCCCTGGGAGAGGGTGGCCCTGACCGACGGCAGGTCGCCGTCGGCGTGCGCGGACGAGAGCTGGTTGAACATGACCGTGGCGAGGGACAACGCGATCACCGCGTGGGGCAGCTGGTACACCATCGCGCCGACCTCGAGGTTGGTCGATCCTGCGATCTGGACGGGCGGATCCTGTGCGAGGAACCTCTGCCGCGCGTCGGCGGCGATGGTGGCGACGCGCAGGTTCACGAGGTAGAGGCCGTTGCCGATGAGCATGGTGACGATCGTGACCGACGCGAGCTTGCCGGTCCGGCCGAGCCCTGTCCCACGCACACCGAACCTCGGGCGCAGGCCCAGGTTCAGGCGCTTGAGCGGGATGAACAGCACGAGCGCCTGGATGATGATGCCGAGCGTGGTGCCACCCGCCAGGAGCAGGGTCTGCGTCGGGGTCCAGGTGTCCGGGCTGTGCCGTGCCGCCTGCTCGCCCCCCATGAGCACGATGAAGACCACCAGGAAGGCGATCGACACGATGTTGTTGACGACGGGCGCCCACATGTAGGGGCCGAAGGACCCGTTGGCGTTGAGGATCTGCCCGGTCACGGCGTAGATGCCGTAGAAGAAGATCTGCGGCAGGCACCAGTACGCGAAGACCGTGGTCAGCGCGAGGTTGGCGCCCGTGAAGCTCGTCGTCAGGGACACGATCACCGGGGCCGCGAGCGTCGCGAGCACGGTCAGCACGAGGAGGGCCGCTGCGGCGAGCGTGAGGAGCCGGCTGACGTAGTCCGCTCCGCGGTCGGGCAGGCGGCTCGCACGGATGATCTGCGGCACCAACACGGCGTTGAACACACCGCCTGCGAGCATCAGGTAGATGAAGTTCGGCAGGTTGTTCGCCGAGGTGAAGAGGTCCGACACCTGACCGGAGGCACCGATGGCGGTCGCGAGCAGCGCCACCCGGACCAGGCCGAGGAGCCGGGAGACGAGGGTACCGGCCGCCATGATGGCGCTCGAACGGGCCGTCGACCCGTTGCGGGGGGCAGAGGGATCGTCGCGGGCCGGCGGAGCGGCGTCCTGCAGGGGGGTCGAGGCTGTGTTGGTGTCAGACATCGTTCTCCATCGTCTCATCCATGCGGGGACGATGACGGCGTGCTGCACGAGCTCAGAGGTGCTCGGGCAGTACCTCACGGGCCAGGTCGGCGATCCGGCGTTCGTTGGGGAAGGACAGTTTGCGGCCGAGTTCCTGCAGGGGGACCCAGGCGACGTCGACGGCCTCGTGGTCCGGGTCGTTCTCGATGGTGAGATAGCCGCCGGTGGCGATCAGCAGGAAATGATGGACGGTCTTGTGCACCCGGTGGCCGCTGACGGTGAACCAGTAGTCGATGCTGCCGAGGGCGGAGACGATCCTTCCCTCGATACCGGTCTCCTCGGCGATCTCCCGGACGGCCGCTTCCTCGCTGTTCTCCACGCCTTCCGGGTGGCCCTTCGGCAGGCACCACTCGAGGCGGCCGCCGCGGTTCAGGCGCGCGATGATGGCGACGTCGAGCGTCTCCTTCGTGGTGTCCACGACGATCCCGCCGGCGGACACCTCCTCCACCGTGGGCAGCTGGTGCTGCACGGCAGGCATACCCGTGGTCCCCATTGACACAGTCAAGGGAGTGCGCTTGGGAGCACTTGGAACGGGTCGGTCCATGCGTCCACTCTAACGATCTTTCAGGAGCGTCGATGACGGCGCGACGCGGTGGACGCCGGTTCGTACAGCTTCCGCGCAGAGCCGTGCGCGGTGTGGGAAACGGTGCCGATCTGGCACCCTTAAGGGACTATGGCGCACCTGCTGGACACTTCGACACTCACCGCACCCCTTCCTCCCGTGGTCCTCGAGGTCGGTGAACTCTTCGACGCCGCGGGGCATGAGCTCTCGCTCGTCGGGGGGCCGGTGCGCGACCTCTTCCTCGGCAGGGTGTCGCCGGATCTCGACTTCACCACCGATGCCGACCCGGACCGGACCGTGGCGCTCATCAAGCGCTGGGCGGATGCCTACTGGGAGATCGGCCGGGCCTTCGGCACGATCGGCCTCCGCAAGGACGGCTACCAGATCGAGATCACCACGTACCGCGCGGAGGCCTACGATCCTGCGTCCCGGAACCCGACGGTCGCCTTCGGCACGAGCCTCGAGGAGGATCTGGTCCGGCGCGACTTCACCATCAACGCGATGGCGCTCAGGCTGCCCTCCCTCGAACTCGTGGATCTCTTCGGCGGTGTCAGGGACCTCCACGCGGGGGTCCTGCGCACGCCGGGCACGCCGACGTCGTCGTTCTCGGACGACCCGCTGCGCATGATGCGCGCTGCGCGTTTCGTGTCCCAACTGGGGGTGACCGTCGCCCCGGAGGTCGCCGAGGCCATGGGGTCGATGGCCGAGCGGATCTCGATCATCTCCGCCGAGCGCGTGCGCGACGAACTGGTCAAACTACTCCGGGGCGCGGAGCCCGACGCCGGGATCGACGTGATGGTGGACAGCGGACTCGCCGACCATGTGCTGCCCGAGGTGGCCGCGCTGCGCCTCGAGACGGACGAGCACCACCGCCACAAGGACGTCTACCAGCACTCGCTGACGGTCCTGCGCCAGGCCTGCGCCCTCGAGACGGGCGACGACGGCCCCGTGCCCGCGCCCGACGTCGTCCTGCGCCTCGCCGCGCTCCTGCACGACATCGGCAAACCCGCCACCCGGAGGTTCGAGCCGGGAGGCGCCGTGAGCTTCCGCCATCACGACGCCGTCGGTGCGAAGCTCACGGCGAAGAGACTCCGGGCGCTGCGGTTCGACAACGACACGGTCAAGGCCGTCGCGCGGCTCGTGGAACTGCACATGCGGTTCTACGGCTACGGGGAGGCCGGGTGGACCGACTCGGCGGTGCGGCGGTACGTGAGTGACGCCGGTCCTCTCCTCGAGCGGCTCCACCGCCTGACCCGCTCCGACGTCACGACCCGCAACCGCCGGAAGGCCGAGCGACTCTCCTTCGCGTACGACGACCTCGAGGCCAGGATCGCCGCGCTCGCGGAGCAGGAGGAACTGGCCTCCATCCGGCCGGACCTCGACGGCGAGCAGATCATGGCGCTCCTCGGCATCCGTCCCGGCCCCGTGGTGGGGCGCGCCTACCGGTTCCTCCTCGAGGAACGGATGGAGCACGGGCCCCACGACCCCGCGCAGGCCGAGACCAAGCTCCGCCAGTGGTGGAGCGAGCAGCCCGAATCCCAGGAGAGCACGCCTTGAAGCCGATGACTGGCGCAGCAGCACCCGATCTCACCCCCAGCGGCACACCCCTGCCGAAGCTCTGGCTCCTGCGCCACGGCGAGACGGAGTGGTCCAGGGACGGCCGCTACACCGGACTCACGGACCTCCCGCTGACGCAGCACGGGGAGGAGCAGGCGCTCGCCGCACGCCAGCACCTCGAGGGGATCGACTTCGGCCTCGTGGTGACCTCGCCCCTGCAGCGCGCGGTCCGCACGGCGGAGCTCGCAGGGTTCCCCGACGCCGAGGTCCTGCCGTTCGCGCACGAGTGGGACTACGGCGACAACGAGGGCAGGAACAGCGCGACGGTGCGCGAGGAGAACCCCGGCTACCTCATCTGGAACGACGGCGTCGCCAACGGGGAGACGCTGGACCAGGTCTCGGAGCGGGCCGATCGCGTGATCGCCCGGGTGCAGGCCGGCTGCGGCACCCCCGCCGACCGCGATCCAGGGGCGAAGCCCGTGGAGAACGCACTCCTCGTGGCGCACGGCCACTTCCTGCGGATCGTCGCCGCCCGGTGGCTGCAGTTCGGCGCGGTCGAGGGTCGCCGCTTCGTGCTCGGCACCGCCGCCGTCTGCGCCCTCGGCTGGGACAAGCGCACCCCGGCGATCGTGCACTGGAACCTCTAGCCGGCGGTCCTCCGCACCGAATTCGCCCTTTCGGGAAATAAACGCGATCAATTCTCCCGAAGGGCTATCCCCGTACCCATTTCATGGGGTAGCTTGAGTCTTGTGCCATTGGGCCTTCCCAACTCGACCATCGAGGGAAGACCCGGCCGCCCGACCGTGATATCGACGAAATGGAGGTGGAGATTGTGAATACCCTGCTCACCGGAGCCCTTGCCCGCAGCGCCGATCCCGCCTTCGTCATCCGTACGCACTAGGAAGTCGGCGCACCGGCACCAGCCGGCTGATCCCGTATCACCCCGCACCCGTGCGCGGCTTCCTTCCGCCATCCCTTTTCCGGCGGCATTTCTTTCTCTCCGCCATTCGTGGCTCATTCCTGCCTTCTTTCCATCTGGAGACTTTCATCATGTCCGATTCCCGGCTCATTCCTGCCCAATTCCTCGACAAACCCGTGCCACCCGTCGCACCGATTCCCGCGCGGGGTGAATTCATCCTGAGTGGGGCCCTGACTCCGCTCCCGTCCGGTAGCGATCCCGAGCAGGACCTGCAGGACCTGCAGGGCGTCCCGGCGGACCCCATGCCCGGCTTCCACCGCAGGAAGGAGGTGCAGCTGATGCTGAGGAGGTGGAGGAACGGTCTCTCGCTGTGGGGGCGGATCCTCTCGGCGCCGGCACCCGGCTCCCGGGAGGCCCGTGAGCGCCTGCTGCTGCCGAACCACTCGATGTACATCAAGTGACCGTCCCCGACCCGCGTCCGTGTCGATCGGCGGAGCCCGCGCCTCCAGCGCGGGCTCCGCTGCCCCGACCGCTACCGCCCTGTGTCGGCCGTCTCCCGTTGACGCAGGCATCGACCGGAATGTAGCGCGCCGACGGTGCGTTATACGGTGCGTTATATGGTCGTGGGGTTGACTCGGCCGGCGCCCATCCTGCCGGTCGGAGAGGAGAGGATGTGCCCGGCGTCAGGCGCGTGGCCATGCTGTCCCTGCACACCTCCCCGCTCGAGCAACCCGGAGCAGGCGATGCCGGCGGCATGAACGTCTACGTCAGGAGCACGGCGCTCGAACTGGCCGGGGTGGGGATCGACGTCGAGATCTTCACGCGGGATGCAGGAGAGGGCCGACCCAGCCGCGAGACTCTGCACGACGGCGTGGTGGTCCACCACCTCGAAGCCGGGCCGCGCCGCCGTATCCCGAAGGAGACACTCCCAGGCCTCACCGGGACCTTCGCCGACGCGTTCACCGACGTCGCCGACCTGCTCGCGGACGGTCACTTCGACGTCCTGCACTCCCACTACTGGGTGTCCGGGGCCGTGGGTCTCACCCTCAGCCGGGAGATGAACCTCCCGCTCGTCCACACCATGCACACCATGGCGAAGGTCAAGAACCTGCGCATGAAGGCCCTCGCCTCGCCGGAACCCGCGGACAGGGTGGCCGGCGAACAGGACATCGTGGACGGGGCGGCACGACTCATCGCGAACACCACCACCGAGGCCTCCGAGCTGATCTCGTTGTATGGGGCTGCAGCCGACCGCATCGACGTGGTGGCGCCCGGTGTGGACCTGTCCACCTTCCATCCCGGTGACCGGGACGCCGCGCGCGCCGGCCTCGCCGTCCCGCCGCACCAGTTCCACGTGGTGTTCGCCGGCAGGATCCAGAAGCTCAAGGGTCCGCAGGTGCTGGTCGCGGCGGCCGCCGAGCTCCGTCGACGCCGGCCGGACATCCCCCTCGCCGTCAGCATCCTCGGCTCGGGCAGCGGCTCCGAGGCGCTCGCGCTCCAGCCCGTCATCGACCACGCGGGCCTCACCCATGACGTGCGGCTCTACCCGCCGGTCACCGCGACGCATCTCGCCCAGTGGTTCCGGTCCGCCGACGCCGTGGTGATGCCGTCCTTCAGCGAGTCGTTCGGCCTGGTGGCCCTCGAGGCGCAGGCCTGCGGCACCCCGGTGATCGCCGCGAACGTGGGAGGGCTCCCGCAGGCCATCAGCGACGGTCGCAGCGGGCTCCTCGTGCACGGCCACTCCGCACGCCGCTGGGCGGACGCCCTGGAACGGCTGTACGACGACGAACGGCTCCGGGAGACGCTCGGCCAGGGCGCCGCGACCCATGCGCTCGCGTTCGGCTGGCAGCGCACCGCCCTGCTGACGGCGCAGAGCTACCGCACGGCCGTCGACCGTTTCTCCCCCGCCGCCGCGCGCTGAGCCCGCCGCGGGCCCCCCTAGGATGGAGGGGTGAATGCCGCCGAGCTTGCCGACTACCTCGACTCCGTCCGCATCACCGGCCAGGTGGCCACACCGCGGCAGGACAACCTGAAGCACATGCGCCTGTTCCTCGAGGGCAACGAGCACCTCGGGTTCGGGGTGGAGCTCACCCGGGAATGGAGCTTCGACGACGTCTTCGACCTCATGCACGAGCGCGTGGGCACGAGCCCGGACCGCGGACACACCGACGGCCAGGACACCATCGACGCGGCGAAATGCGTCGCGGCCCTGGACCGTCTCGCCAACCGCCTCGGTGCGTCGGCGCGCCGGAGCGAGCGCATCCTCTTCGCCACCGGCCATCCGGCTGGTCTGCTGCCCGTCCATGCGGCCTTCGCCCGCGCCGCTGCCGCCGCGGGGGCGGACGTCGTGCAGGTCCCCGAGGGGCGGCACTTCGGAGCCGGCGACATCCGCCAGGTATTCGGGGTCCTCGTCTGGCACCAGCACGGCGGCCTGATGCACACTCACTTCCCCGACCCCATGCGGCTGAGCCTCGAGACACTCGCCGAGCACGGCCTCGACGCACCGGACCTCGTAATCGCCGATCACGGGTGGGCGGGACAGGCCGCAACGTCGGGGATCCCCACCCTCGGCTTCGCCGACTGCAACGATCCCGGGTTGTTCGTCTCCGAGGCGCAGGGCCAGGTGGAGGTGGCGGTCCCGCTCGATGACAACGTATGCCCCGGACAGTACGCACCACTCATCGCCTACGTCCTCGAACGTGCCGGACTGCCGGCGGCATGACGACGCGCACTGGTATGTTGGCCGCATGAGCGATCTCGAGATTGCGCGCGCCGCCGCGGTCCAGCCCATCGAGGACATCGCGGACGCGGCAGGCATCCCGCGGGAGGCGCTCGAGTTCCATGGGCGCTTCAAGGCGAAGATCGACCCCCGGCTCCTGCCCGACGGCGGAACACGGGGCAAGGTGGTCCTCGTCACCGCTATGAGCCCCACCCCCGCCGGTGAGGGCAAGTCCACCTGCACCGTCGGGCTCGCCGATTCCTTGGCCCGGGCCGGCCGCAGCGTCATGATCGCGCTCCGCGAGCCGTCCCTGGGGCCCGTCCTCGGCATGAAGGGCGGGGCCACCGGCGGCGGGTACTCGCAGGTACTGCCGATGGACGAGATCAACCTGCACTTCACCGGCGACTTCCACGCCATCACGTCGGCGAACAACGCCCTCGCCGCGCTGATCGACAACCACATCCACCAGGGCAACGAGCTCGGTATCGATCCGCGGCGGATCACGTTCAAACGCGTTCTGGACATGAACGACCGGGCGCTGCGGGAGGTGGTGATCGGCCTCGGCGGTCCCGCGCAGGGCACCCCGCGCCAGGACGGCTTCGACATCACCGTGGCGTCCGAGATCATGGCGGTGTTCTGCCTGGCCACCGACCTGGACGACCTGAAGCGGCGGCTCGCCGACATCACCTTCGGGTACACCTTCGACCGTACGCCGCTGACCGTCCGGGACCTGCGGGTCGAGGGGGCGCTGGCACTGCTGCTCAGGGACGCACTCAAGCCGAATCTCGTGCAGACCATCGCCGGCACGCCCGCCCTCGTGCACGGCGGGCCCTTCGCCAACATCGCCCACGGCTGCAACTCGGTCATCGCGACGCAGACCGCCCGGCGCCTCGCGGACATCGTGGTCACCGAGGCCGGCTTCGGCGCCGATCTCGGCGCGGAGAAGTTCATGGACATCAAGGCGCGGGTGGCCGACGTGGCACCGGACGCCGTCGTCCTCGTCGCCACCATCCGGGCCCTCAAGATGCACGGGGGTGTCGCGAAGGCCGACCTGGCGCACGCGGACCTCGACGCACTCCGCGAGGGGACCGCGAACCTGCTCCGCCATGTGCGGAACATCCAGAAGTTCGGCGCGTCGCCCGTCGTCGCCATCAACCGGTTCGCCACCGACTCGCCGCAGGAACTCGACTGGCTGCTGGCATGGTGCGCAGGGGAGGGCATCGATGCCGCCGTCGCCGACGTGTGGGGGCAGGGAGGCGGCGGGCCCGGCGGCGACGACCTGGCCGCGAAGGTCCTCGCGGCCCTCGAACGGCCCGGCACGTTCGCACACCTCTACTCCCTCGACCTGCCCGTCGAGGACAAGATCCGGATCATCGTCCAGGAGATCTACGGTGGGGACGGCGTCGACTTCTCCGTGCCCGCCCTGCGCCGCCTCCGGGAGATCGAGGCGAACGGCTGGTCGGGGCTGCCCGTGTGCCTGGCGAAGACGCAGTACTCCTTCTCCGACGACGCGAGCCTGCTCGGCGCCCCGAAGGGCTTCACGGTGCACGTCAGGGACCTCATCCCGAAGACGGGCGCCGGTTTCATCGTCGCCCTCACGGGCTCGGTGATGACCATGCCCGGACTGCCGCAGGATCCCGCCGCGCTCCGCATGGACGTGGACGGTGAGGGGAACGCCGTCGGGCTGTCCTAGGCGTGCGACCCGGCGCGCGGGCGGGAGCCGGTGGGACGCCGGGGCCGGACCGTGAGGTAGACGGCGGAGACAGCGGCGGCGACGAGCGCCGCGGTGACCCCTGCCGTGCCGGGGTCGCTGCCCAGCAGCTCCGGGATGGACCGGGACGGGACGGTCGCGGCGAAGAGGAAGGCGATGAGGAGCCCCAGATAGCTGCCCGCCATGTTCATCGCGTGGGCCCGGATGTCCCGCCTCACCGCCGCCATGATCCCGAGGCTCACCGTGACGATCGTGAGCGCCGAGAGCCCGTGCAGCCAGCTGAAGTGCCCGTCGGACACGATCCAGAAACTGCTGCCGCAGACGTAGTACATGGACGCCGCCCAGCTGTAGCCGAGGAGGCGGTGCGTCCGGTCACGGCGGCGCCGGAGGAAGTTGATCGGTCCGACCAGCAGTGCGTACAGCGCGGCGATCACGTGGGTCGCCAGAAGCGGGGTCCAGTCCATATTCGAAGGATAGTTGTACTATCCGGTATTGGGTATCCGGATAGTGTCCATCGGATCGCCTATCCGGTGACGGTTCGATCGGGGAGGAGAGGCCATGCGACTCGCGCGACTCAGCGAGGTGTCAGGCATCAGCCCCGCGAGCATCAAGTTCTACCTGCGCACCGGTCTCCTGCAGCCGGGCGCGGTGATCAATCCGACGAGGGCGGACTACGACGACCGGCATGTGCGGCGGCTGCGCCTCATCCAGGGCCTGCGATCCACGGTGGGCCTCGGCCTCGAGGACATCCGTCGCATCATCGATGCCTCGGCGGGTGCGGAGGACTCGCCGGCGCAGCGGCTGGCGCTGCTGGCCACGGTGCAGTCGGTGGTCCTCCGGCTCGACGGCGATGCGGGTGCAGCCTCCGCCGCGGGTGACGCGCTGGTACGGGCGATGGCCTGGCCGGACGAGAACAGCGAGGCGCGCAGGGCCGTCGACCACCACCTCGCGGTGATGGATGCGGCCGGCGTCGGGGTGGGCGCCGAGGTCCTCGAGGCCTACGGGCGGGCAGCGGACGCGATCGCCGCCGTGCAGCTCGCCGCGACCGATCTGCAGGACTCCGTGGAGGATGTCGTGCTGACGGCGGCCGTCGGCATCCATCTGCACAACCAGCTCATCCTGAAGATCGTCGCCCTCGCCCAGGCCAGCCGGTCCATCAGGCGCTACGGCGCCGCCGGGGCCCGGGACGCGGCAGGGCCGGGACAGCCGTAGCATGTCCCGGCCCTGCCGTGCGGAAGCGCCCCGGCGGTCGAGCCCGCCGGGTCTAGCGGTCGATCTCGCCGCGGATGAAGGCTTCGACCTTCTCGTGGGCGATGTCGTCGGCGTACTGCTCCGGCGGGGACTTCATGAAGTAGCTGGACGCGGAGAGGATGGGGCCGCCGATGCCGCGGTCCAGGGCGATCTTCGCCGCGCGGATCGCGTCGATGATCACGCCTGCCGAGTTCGGGGAGTCCCAGACCTCGAGCTTGTACTCGAGCGACACGGGGGCGTCGCCGAAGTTGCGGCCCTCCAGGCGCACGAAAGCCCACTTGCGATCGTCGAGCCACGCCACGTAGTCCGACGGACCGATGTGCACGTCATCGGCGCGCAGCTCGGCCTTGACATTGGAGGTCACGGCCTGCGTCTTCGAGATCTTCTTCGACTCGAGGCGGTCGCGCTCCAGCATGTTCTTGAAGTCCATGTTGCCGCCGACGTTCAGCTGGTACGTCCTGTCGAGGGTGACACCGCGGTCCTCGAACAGCTTCGCCATCACGCGGTGGGTGATGGTGGCACCGATCTGGCTCTTGATGTCGTCGCCGACGATCGGCACGCCGGCCGCCGTGAACTTGTCGGCCCACTCCTTGGTGCCGGCGATGAACACGGGAAGGGCGTTGACGAACGCGACGCCGGCGTCGATGGCGCACTGGGCGTAGTACTTCGCGGCGTGCTCGGAGCCGACGGGCAGGTAGCAGACCAGGACGTCGGCCTTCGAGGCCTTGAGCTGGGCGACGATGTCGACGGGCTCCTCGTCGGATTCCACGATCGTCTCGCGGTAGTACTTGCCGAGGCCGTCGAGGGTGTGGCCGCGCTGCACGATCACGCCGGTCGGCGGGACGTCGGCGATCTTGATGGTGTTGTTCTCGCTGGCGCCGATGGCCTCGGCGAGGTCGTGGCCCACCTTCTTGCCGTCGACGTCGAACGCCGCGACGAACTGCACGTCCCCCACGTGGTACTTGCCGAACTCGACATGCATGAGGCCGGGGATCGCACCCGACGCATCCGCGTCCCGGTAGTAGTGCACTCCCTGCACCAGCGACGCGGCACAGTTGCCGACTCCAATGATTGCCACGCGAATGGGGTTCTGTCCCACAGTTCTCCTCGAAAGCCGTTGAATATGCCCCGCCCGTCATCGCCCCAGTGCGGTCGGCAGGAAATGCCAGTCTACGTTCCGTTTCCAACCGCGGTGGCGGTTCTCCCATTCCCGGGCCCGCCACCGGACCACGCCTGGTGCCCGGCAACGCCCCGGAATCCCGCGGCGAGGCACCGGCGACGGCTAGGCTCGGAGGATGACCTCGGGTGCGGGACGACGCGGACCGTACCGCATCAGCATCCCGAGCCGGGCCGACCCGCTGCTCCGGCCGCTCGTCGAGGGAGTCGGCGGACCGCTCGGCCGGCACGCCGATCCGGGGCGTGTCCCGCCCCACCGCTTCACGGTGGAGCGCGTGCTCATCCTCCTCACTGTCCTCTCGGCCGTTCTCGCTGTGATCGCCAAGAATCCCTGCCGCATCGACGGATGGACGGCACCCGACTACTTCTACCGCGCGTGCTACTCGGACTGGACCGAGCTCTACCAGAGCCGGGGCCTGGGCGAGGGGATCCGCCCGTTCATCACACCCGGCGCCCTCTTCGAGTACCCCGTCCTCCTCGGCCTGATCGCCTCCGCGACGGCATTCCTCGTGGACCTCGTCGCCGGCGATGCGTCAGCCACGACGAAGTCGCTCGTGTATTTCGACGTGAACGCCGTGTTCGTCGCCGCGGTCTGGATCCTGACCGTGCTGGCGACGCTCCGGCTCGCCGGCCGACGCCCCTGGGACGCCGCGATCGTGGCGGTCTCGCCGGTCATCATCCTCTCCGGCACCATCAACTGGGACCTGTGGGCGGTCCTGCTGGCGACGGCGGGCATGCTCGCCTTCGCACGCAACCAACCGGTGCTCGCGGGCGTCCTGTGGGGACTCGGCACGGCGGTGAAGCTCTACCCGGTCCTCATGCTCGGGGTGGTCCTGGTTCTGGCGATCCGCACCGGCAGGTACAGGCCCTGCGTCGCGGCCTTCGCGGGCCTGACCGTCACGTGGCTCGCGGTGAACGTGCCCTTCCTGCTCCGCGACCCGGCCGCCTGGGGCTACTTCCTCACCTTCTCCGAGACGCGCGACGCCGGGTTCTCCTCGGGCTGGTACGTGTACAACGCCCTCGCCCGTCAGGCCGGCGGCCCCGTGCTCCCCCCGGACGCCATCAACACGGGGGCCGCGGCCCTCTTCGCGCTCGCCTGCCTGGGCATCGCGGTCCTCGCGCTGCGGGCACGACGGCGTCCCCGCCTGGCGTCGCTCGCCCTCCTGGTCGTCGGTGCCTTCGTCCTGTGCAACAAGGTCTACTCGCCGCAGTACGCCCTCTGGCTCGTGCCGCTGATCGCGCTCGCCGTGCCACGCTGGCGCGTGGTCCTGGCGTGGCAGCTCGTCGAAGTACTCCACTGGTGGGCCGTCTGGCTCTACCTCGGAGCCCGGACGAGCGGAGGCGCGGCCGAGCACAATCTCGGCCTCGGGCTGTATGCCTGGGCGGTCATCGCCCATATAGTCATGACTGCATACGTTATGGGTGTGGTGGTGCGGGAGATCCTCGACCCGCGCCGCGACGTCGTGCGGCGTATCGGCATCGACGACCCGCAGGGCGGGGCCTTCGACCGGGCACCGGACCGGACGACGCTCCGCTGGAGGTTCCGCTGGAGGTTCCGCCCGCAGGCGTCCGGGACCGGCAGCCCTCCTCGGCTAGGGTTGCAGGACCACCGTCACCGACCAGCGGAAGATCACCAGTGAGCGCAGCACCCCTGACCTACACCCTCCTCGACACCTCCGCCTTCGAGGACCTGGCCGCTGCCCATCCGGACGTGGCGATCCCCCTGGAGCAGACCCCGCAGTGGATCGAGTTCGAGCGGGCCCTCGGACGCGCACCGCTGGGTATCTGGGCGTACACGGATGCAGCAGGGGCCCTCGTGGCCACGGCGAGCTTCGTGCACGTGGTGCGCCGGTTCAGGGAGTCCGTGGTGGTGGTCAACGGCCCGGTGTGGTTCGCCGAGCGCACGCCCGCCGCCGAGCGACTGCTGATGGAGACCGTACGGGAGCAGTTCCGGAAGCACCCCGCGGTCACCCCCCTGTACGTGCGGATGCAGGTCGCCACCCTGCAGGCGCCGGCCACCGGGCCCATCGAGCACGGATGGTACGAGCGGGAGATCGTGGTGGACCTGACGCCGAGCGAGGCCGATCTCCTGAAGAGCTTCCGCCCGAACGCCCGCAACAGCATCCGCCGGGCACAGCGCAACGGCGTGGAGGTCAGGAACATTCCCCGTGAGGAATGGACGGACGTGTTCGCGGCCGAGCTGTTCCCGATCATGCAGGAGACCGCGGCCCGGGACGGCTTCCAGGCCTTCGACTCCTCCTACTACGAGACACTGCTGTCCGTACTCGGCGACCACCTTCGGCTCCTCGTGGCCTACCGCGACGGGGTGGCGCTCAGCTGGCTCATCACCACCGAGTACCGCGGCTACTCCGTGTATTACTTCGCCGGCAGCACCCTCGAGGCCCGCTCCACGTTCGCGCCCTACCTGCTGCTGTGGGAGGCGTTCCGCGTGCTGAAGGCCGCCGGCAACACGGCCTGCGGGCTGACGGGGATCGCCAGCGAGAACTACCCCGGGCTCGCGAACGTCACCACCTTCAAGCGCAACTTCTCGAAGAACGTGGTGGTGGTCCCCACCACCTACGACATCCCCCTGGATCCCGGTCGCTACACCGCCGTCGCAGCGCTGCTCGCCACGCGCCGCGCGGCGCCGGGGGCCGCGCGTGCCGCCGTCCGGCGTGCAACGGGTCTCGCGTGGCGGATCGGGGGGAGGCGGGGCGCGGTCGGCGCGTCCGCCGGGCACAGCTAGCAGGGCCCGGCGGGGACGGACCCCGGCGGGCGGGAGAGGAAGCCTCATGCCAGATGTCGTGGTCGTCGGTGCGGGCCCGAACGGACTCGCAGCCGCCGTCGTCATGGCGCGCGCCGGACTCTCGGTGCGCCTCCACGAGTCCGCGCCGACGATCGGCGGCGGCTCGCGGTCCCTCCGGCTCATGGACGAGGAGCATCTCCACGACTTCTGCTCCGCCGTCCACCCGATGGCCCTCGCCTCGCCGTTCTTCCGGGACTTCGAGCTGAGCCGGCGCATCGGCTTCGCGGTCCCCGAGGTCTCCTTCGCCCACCCGCTGGACGGCGGCCGGGCGGGGGTCGCCTACCGGAGCCTGCAGCACACCGTTGCGGGGCTCGGGGTGGACGGCGAAGCCTACCGCCGGCTCCTGGGGCCGCTCACCGAACGGGAGCAGGGCATCCTCGCCTTCACGCTGAACTCCGTGCTGCGCATCCCGAAGAAGCCCGGGGCGGCCGTGCGCTTCGGCCTCGCCGTGCTCGACCAAGGGCTTCCCTCCTGGAACCGCCGCTTCAGCACCGACGAGGCCCGGGCCCTGGTCACCGGCGTCATGGCGCACCCCGTGGGGACGCTGCCCTCGCTGACCGGTGCCGGGGCCGGCCTGGTGCTGAACCTCCTCGCGCACACGGTCGGGTGGCCCATCCCCGTCGGCGGCTCGCAGTCCATCGCCGACGCGCTGGCCCTCGATCTGCAGGAGCACGGCGGCGAGATCGTGACGGACAGCAGGATCGAGACCCTCGCCGAGGTGTCGGACGCAAGCGCGGTCCTCCTCGACGTGGCACCGAAGACCTTCCGGTCGATGTCCCGCGGCCGGCTCCCGGCGGCCTACGCGGCCGCCCTGTCCGCCTTCACCTACGGCAACGCGGCCTGCAAGGTGGACTTCATCCTGTCCGGTCCCGTGCCCTGGACGCACCCCGAACTGCACCGGGCGGGGACGGCGCACCTCGGCGGGACGCGCGAGGAGATCGCGGCCGGCGAGAAGCAGGTCAGGCAGGGCAGGCACCCGGACAGCCCCTATGTCCTCCTGTCGCAGCCGTCGTCGTTCGACCCCACCCGCGCGCCGGAGGGCCGGCACACGCTCTGGACCTACTGCCACGTCCCGCGCGGCTCCACGCGGGACATGGCCGAAGCCATCACCGCGCAGATCGAGCGGTTCGCCCCCGGCTTCCGGGACGTCGTCGTCCGGAGCCACACCACGACGGCGAGCGCGCTCGAGGCCTACAACGCCAACTACGTGGGCGGCGACTTCAGCAGCGGCGCCGTGAACCTGCGCCAGATCGTCGCCCGGCCCGTGCCGTCCCTGCAGCCCTGGGCGACGCCGATCAAGGGCGTCTACCTGTGTTCACAGTCCACGCCGCCCGGGCCGGGCGTCCACGGCATGGCCGGCCTCGCTGCGGCGAGGCTCGCACTGAAGCGCGAGTTCGGGCTGCCCGTGCCCACCCTGGGACTGCAGCCCTGACCCGGGGAGGCTCGCCGGGTCAGGGCGGGTGACCCGTAGGGTCTCGGCTCCTGGAGCCCTGACCCTGCGGCGCGTCGCGACCGGCTCAGGCGGTGCGCCCCAGGACCCTCCGGGCCGCCTCGACCGCGGAGGCGCGGTGCGCCGACAGCGGCGTCTCGGCGGCGCTGCGGTGCGCGACGAGGGGGGCCTGTACCCAGGCCTGCGCGATGCCGAAGAGGATGGGGAGCAACTCCTCCGGCGTCCAGGATGCATCGATGTGTCCGAGATCCTGTGCCCTCCGCACGGCGGCCAGTTTGGCGTCCGGCCCGGCACCGCCCGGTAGGTCGTAGTCGATCCCCTCGAGCCGCGCCCAGGTGAGCATGCGCAGGATGTCCGGGTGCTCGTGCGCGTGGTCGAAGACGGCCCCCACGAACGCCGGGACGTCGGCGGGATCGAGCGCCACGGCCTCGTGGAACTCGGCGGCATTGGCGTCGAGGACGGCCTGGAACAGGGCGGCCTTGTCGGCGAAGTGCGCGTACAGGCGCTCCTTGCTGGCCGAGGCCGCCTTCGCGATGCGGTCGATCCTCGCCCCGGCCAGCCCGTAGGTGGCGAACTCGGACCGCGCCGCCAGGAGGATGCGGGAGCGTACGTCCGTCGTCGGGTGCATTCCTCGAGTATACCCAAACGAACTAGTTCGTTTGACTTTGCGAACGCGTCCACTTTACTGTCGGAGGCGACACCACTACGAGGAGATCCATGTCCGTCCCCACTCCGGGCTCGCCCGGCGCATCCACCCTTGAGGGCGCCGCCGCCCCCAAGGCCCCCGCCAACCGCTGGCTCGTGCTCGCCATCGTCGCGCTCGCCCAGCTCACCGTCGTCCTCGACGGGACGATCGTCAACATCGCCCTGCCGCAGGCGCAGGCGGAGCTCGGCATGTCCGACGGCGACCGCAGCTGGGTGGTGACCCTGTACGCCCTCACCTTCGGCGCCCTCCTTCTCCTCGGCGGCCGCATCGCCGACTTCTGGGGCAGGAAGCGGTCGTTCCTCATCGGCATGGGCGGCTTCGCGCTCGCGTCCGCCCTCGGCGGCGTCGCGACCTCGGGCGAGATGCTGCTCGTGGCCCGCGGCCTCCAGGGAGCCTTCGCGGCACTGCTGGCTCCCGCGGCGCTGGCCATCCTGTCGGTGACCTTCCCGGGCGGCAGGGACCGGGTGCGGGCCTTCGCCGTGTACGGGACGATCGCCGGTGGCGGGGCCGCCGTCGGCCTGCTGCTCGGCGGCGTGCTGACCGAATACTTCAGCTGGCACTGGTGCCTGCTCGTGAACGTGCCGATCGCCGTCGTGGCCCTTGCCGTCGGCATCCCGGTGCTCCGGGAGAGCCGTGCCGACGGGAGCACCCGCTACGACGTACCGGGCGCCGTCCTCGTCAGCCTCGGCCTCGCCTCCGTGGTGTACGGCTTCTCCCGGGCCGAGGCCGGCTGGATCCGGGCCGACACCCTCGGCTTCCTCGCCCTCGGTGTGGTCCTGCTGGCCCTCTTCGTCCTCGTCGAGTCCCGGTCGGCGCATGCCCTGCTCCCGCTGCGCATCATCACGAACCGCGCACGCGCCGGCGCGTACCTGTCCTCCGTGGCGGTCGGCGCCGCGCTGCTGGGTGCACTGCTCTACCTGACGCTCCACTTCCAGATCGTCCTCGGCATGAGTCCGCTCGTGTCCGGCCTGGCGTCCCTGCCCATGACGGCCGCCATCATCGTGTCCGCGGGCATCGTCTCACGGCTCCTGCCCACGGTCGGTCCCCGCATCCTCATGGCGTCCGGTCCCCTGATCGCCGCCGCCGGGCTGCTCCTGCTGAGCCGCATCACGGTGGGCGGCTCGTACGTGCTCGAGGTGCTCCCCGCCCAGATCCTCCTCGGCATCGGCCTCGCCCTCGTCTTCGTGCCGCTCCAGAACGTCGCCCTCCTCGGTATCGCCCCGCGCGACGCCGGAGTCGCCAGCGCCGCGGTCACCGCGACCCAGCAGATCGGCGGATCCATCGGCACGGCGGTCTTCACGGCGCTGTACACGGTGGGCGCGGGAAGCGCAACGGGTGCTGCGGGCGGGCTGCAGCCCCTCGTGGACGGCTACTCCGTGGTCTTCCTCGCAGCCGCGATCGCCCTGGCGCTCGCGTCACCGATCGCCTGGTTCATGATCAATGTGCCGCGGGACGCGTTCACGACGTCGAACGAGGCAGTCCACCTCGGCTAGGCAGCGCCGACGCGTCAGGCGCTGGCGGGGTGCTCCTGCGCCGCGCTCTGCAGCCAGGCGACTGCCTGGTACCTCGAGGTGAAGAACCGGGTGGGGCAGGGAGGCGAGTTCACGCCGAGGAAGAAGTTCGCGATCATCCTGTCCACGGGCGACGAGCCCAGCAGGGCGATCCGCGATGCGGAGCAGGGGATCGCGAACACCGCACGCGCTCCCCGGGTGACGGTCCGCGTGGTCTCCATGTCGACGAGCATGGGGTGTCCCTCCCCGCCGGCCAGCCCGTTGACGGCCGCCATGGCCGACTCGGCGTCCTCCGCGGTGATGGTGCAGTCCTTGTCCCACTCGAGGTGGAGGATGCCGTCGGGCAGTAGCACGAGGGTGGCCTTGCCGCCCCCGATCGGTCGTGCGGTCATGGCCCATCTCCTGACGGCGCTGAGACTTCCGGGCCGGGGGGCCGTGCGTTCCCTGTGAGACCGAGGATCAGCGAGCGTCCAGCATAGCGAAGTATCCGGGGATGCCGGTGCTGGTCCGCCCGCTCATCGGCACGGCCTCGATGATGACGGGGCCGTCCGCGAGCACCGTCCAGGAGCCGTCGGGGAGCGCGGCGCGGCGCTCGGCGGGCCCGAAGTGGCCCGGCACCGGGATGCCGCCGATCGCCCGGCGGAGCGGCGCCGGGATGCTCCCCGGCCTCGCGCCGAGGCTGTGCATGTAGGAGAGGGGGTTCCCGCGGAAGTTGGTCTCGGTCAGCAGGACGCGCCCCCGGCTGCCCACGATGTCCAGGAGGTTCCTGCCGAGATCCTTCCGCTGCCGTGGACGCAGCACGTGGAAGACCCCCCGGACGAAGACGTTCGCCTGGCCGTGCTCCTCCTGCAGCAGCCTGCCCGCGCCCGGCGCCGTGAGGTCGAGCGTCCGGAAGGAGACCGTCGGCAGATCGGCGGATTCGGTTGCCGCGCGCTCGACGGCGCTGTCGGCGACGTCGACGCCGAGGGCCGAGGGGAAGCTGCCCGCCAGCCAGCGTGTCCACCGCCCGTTGCCGCAGCCCACGTCGATGACGGGCAGACCGCGGTCCATGAAGCCGGCGACGGCGTGCGCGTACTGCTCGGCCTCCGCACCGATCTCCGCGTCCCACAGCACTTCGCCCTGGGTTCCGGTGGTCCGCACGCGGCTCCAGTACCCCTCCCACGCCGTGACCGGATCGCGCGGCGCCAGTTTGGCGAGGCGGGCCACTTCGGGCACCATGCGGAGTTGGTCGACGATGTTGGGCATAGGAGGAGGGTACCGACGGCGGGGAATTGCTGCCCCAAGCCAAGTATTCTCGCAGGATACGGTTACCGGGGACCGAAGATCCCTTCGGCTCCCGCGACGCCCACCTATGCTGTCGACACCAGGAGCACAGCGAGGACGGGAGTGGCATGCGGCGCGACGATGCCCGCGCCGACAGGCGCCCCACCGCGCGGTCGGGCCATGTCAGGCCGCTGATGACCGGGATGCTCCTCCTCCTGACCATCTATGCCGCGGGGCTCCTCCTCGGTGATCCCGAGACCTTCGACCCGCTCATGGACGGCTGGCTGTCCATCCTGACGGAGCTGGCCGGCGTGGGCCTGTGCGTCGGTGCAGCGGTGCGGACCCGGTTCGCGAAACCCCAGATCCTGCTCGGCGGTGCTGCTGTCACCGCCTACACCGTCGGGGACGCCTACTATGCGGCCTCGCTGGCAGGCGAGGACGCCCTGACCTACGCCTCCTTCGCGGATGTGGCGTATCTGGCCTTCTACCCGCTCATGCTCGGGGCGCTCGGCGTGGTGGTGGTCCGCAAGCTGAGGAGCATGCTCTGGCCGCTGCTGCTCGAGAGTGTCGTCGGGGCGCTGGGCGCCGCGTCGATCATGGCCCTGATCCTCGCGCCGCTCCTCACCGCGTCGGCCGCGGCCGGCACCACGTTCGAGGTGATCGTCGCCGTCGTCTACCCGCTCCTCGACCTCCTCCTCATCACCGCCATCGGCGGCATCCTCGCCTCACGGGGTCTGGACATCGGCCCCCGCTGGCCCGTCCTCATCGGCGGCATGATCGCGTTCTCGGCCGCGGACGTCGCCTACGCACTGGGCATGCAGGACTACGCCGTCGGCTCGATCATCGACATCGGGTGGGTGGCGGGCGTCATCGCGATCGCCGTCTGGGTGGACGGCGCCGCGGACACCGGCCGGGCGGCGCTCCACCAGCGCCGCGGTGTCCCCGAACTCGCGGCGCCCGTCGTGTCCACGGCGGCAGCGCTCGCCGTCCTGGTCGTCGGCAGCCAGACGCGCATCCCGCTCCTCGCCGTGCTCTTCGCCGCCTCGACGCTCGCCCTCGCCGTGGTCCCGCTGGCCTTCCGGAACCGGATGCTCGTGGTGCTCTCGAGGACCGACGAGCTGACGGGCCTCCCCAATCGCCGGGCCCTGCTCACCGATGTGCCGGTGCGGCTCGCCGGCGGCAGCACCGGTGCCCTCTTCCTGCTCGACCTCGACCGCTTCAAGCACGTCAACGACGCACTCGGGCACGACGTGGGGGACGCACTCCTCGTGCAGGTCGGCGGGCGGTTCGCGGCGCAGTTGCGGCCGGGCGACCTGCTCGCGCGGCTGGGCGGGGACGAGTTCGCGGTGTTCCTCGAGGGCGTGACGGAGGCGGAGGCGGTGGCGGCCGCACTGCGGCTGGCAACGGAACTCGCCGAGCCCGTGCTGGTGGGCAGCGCGTCCCTGCAGGTCAGCGCCAGCATCGGGATAGCCCTGACGCCGGAGCACGGCACCGACATGGGCCTGCTCATGCGCAAGGCGGATATCGCGATGTTCCGCGCCAAGTCCGGGCGGAGCGGGCACCACGTGTACGACGTGACGGACGACGACGACGGCGAGCTGCGGCTGCGGACGGTCCAGGAACTGCGGACGGCGCTGGCCGGGAACGAGTTCGAGCTGCACTACCAGCCGAAGGTGCGCCTGTCCGACGACCGCGTCGTGGGCGTCGAGGCGCTGCTGCGCTGGAACCATCCGACGCGGGGGCGCCTCTCCCCGGACGCGTTCCTGCCCCTTGCCGAGGAGGCCGGGCTGATGCCCGCGCTGTCGGGACTCGTGCTCGAGCGGGCCATCCGCCGGGTGGCGCGGTGGCGGGCCGAAGGCCTCGACGTGACCGTCGCGGTCAACCTGTCGGGCTCCTGCATCCTCTCGTGCCTGCCCCACCAGATCCTCACGCTCCTCGGACAGCACGACGTGCCGCCGTCGGGCATCATGCTCGAGATCACCGAGGACGTGCTCATGTCCACACCGACCGGCACCGCGGCGATCCTCGCGCGGCTCCGCGCGGAGGGCATCCAGATCTCCATCGACGACTTCGGGACCGGCTACAGCTCCCTGGCCTACCTGCGGGACCTGCCCGTCGACGAACTGAAACTCGACCGGTCCTTCGTCATCGCGATGCAGCAGGACCAGCGTGCCATCGGGCTGGTGGGGTCGATCATCGACCTGGCCCACAGTCTGGGTCTCCGAGTGGTCGCCGAAGGCGTCGGTGACGATCGGACGCAGGAGGACCTGCGGGCGCAGGGGTGCGATTTCGCCCAGGGTTTCCATATCTCCGAGCCGCTTCCCGCGGGGGAGGTCTCGGCCTGGATCGGAGCGCACGGCGCGCGGGTAGCACGCACATGAGAGGGTGCGGGCCCGCCCGCACGGCCGGTCAGGATGGCGGATCGGCTGGATATACGCCCCACCGGCCCCGATGAGCGCGGTGGCCGATCCAACATCTGGCAGTGTGGTACCCATGACACCCGACCCTCATGCGCGCGTTGCACTCATCATCGAAGACGACGCCGACGTGCGGCAGCTGCTGGTCATGACCCTGGGCATGAACGGCTTCACCACCATCGAAGCCGAGAACGGGCGCCAGGGCGTCGCGCTCGTGCGGGAACGCCGCCCCGACCTGGTGACCCTCGACCTGAACCTGCCGGACATCGACGGCGTGGAGGTCTGCCGTCAGATCCGGCCGCTCACCGACGCGTACGTGGTCATGATCACCGCGAGGCAGGACGAGATCGACCGCCTCATCGGCCTCGAGATCGGGGCGGACGACTTCGTCGTCAAGCCGTTCAGCCCGCGGGAGGTCGGCGCCCGCGTCAACGCCATGTTCCGCCGGCCGCGGAGCACGGGCCAGGGCGGGTCGCAGCTCCCGGCGGGTACCGAGGACACGGAGGCACCGCTGTCCGGCGCCGTGGCGACGGCGGTCGCCGCACCACCTGCTCAGACCGAGAACCTGCTGACGCACGGACCCATCACCATCGACGCCGAGGGCCGGATCGCCATGCTCGACGGCGTCGAGCTGCCGCTCACGCGGATCGAGTTCGATCTCCTGGCGACGCTCGTCTCAGGGCCGCGCCGCGTCTGGCAGCGCGAGACGCTGCTCTCCCGCATCTGGGGCGACGGTTGGGTCAACGACCAGCACCTCGTGGAGGTGCACATCCGGAACCTGCGCAAGAAGCTGGGCGAGGACACCAAGGCCCCCCGCTTCATCCGCACCGTCCGCGGGGTCGGCTACCGGATGATGCCGCCCAGCGCGGCCTGAAACTCCCTGGCCAGGACCCGCAGGCGGGCGACGACCGCCGCGTGTTCGCGGGGCTGGTCGATGACCTCCAGGGCGGCCGCCGAGCCCTCCTCGAGCCGGCCTGCACCGACCATCGAGGCGCTGACGGTGAGGCTGAGCAGCGCCACGACGGCGGCGTCGGCGTCGCGGGCAGTGAAGGCGTCCTCGATGGCGACGATCCGCTGCGGCAGCATGGCCACGAACGAGTCCGCGAACTGCAGTGCACCCGCCTGGCTGGACAGCTCCTCACCGAGGTTCTCGAGGATCGACCGGTCGAGCGTGGGCACGTCCGGGCTCCCGGTCGCGGGACGCGGAACCCCGAGGCCGGCCGCGGCGTCGTCCGTGGCGTCTGCATCGTCGGCGCCGTCGGGACGGGACCAGATCATGAGGAGCAGGGCCCCGACGAGCACGGCGGGGATGCCGTAGACCAGGACGTGGCTGACCAGCGGGGTACGGAGGGCACGGATCGCGTTGCCGACCTGCGGGATCACGGCTGCGACCTCGTAGACGGAATCGCCGTCGAGCGTCGCGAGCCACGGGTCCACGGACTCGTTGGCGTCCCCCTTGGTGCGCACGGCGGTGGTGCCGTCGGCTCCCTGGACGACCTCGACCACGCGGTGGGTCTCCACGCGGTGGTCCTCGACGGGGATGTGGTAGCTGATGACGTCTCCGACGGCGATCCCGTCGACGGGCTGCAGCGTGGTGACCACCACGTCGCCCGGGACGATCTCCGGCGCCATGCTGCCGGTGAGCATGGTGGCGGTCTGGTAGCCGAAGAATCGGGGGCCGATCGCGAAGAACAGGACCGCGACGACGGCGATCACCATGAACACGGTGCCGAGGAGACTCGCGAGGCGCTGCGGGAGGGTCGGGCGCTCTGCCGCAGCGGGGGCGATGGACGTGACGGGCGCTACGGCGTGGCGCGCCTGCCGGGCGGCCCGCACCCCCGGGGTGATGGACGGAAGGTCGATCGTCGTCACGCCTGCTCCTTCGGTACTGCCGCTGGTTCCTGCTGACGCTGCCCGCCGGTCCCGGTGGACGGACCGGAACCGGCGGGAGGATCACGGAGTGCTGTACTCCTGGAGTCCACTCTCCTCGGCTGCGCTCAATCGCGACGTGCCCGAAGTGCGAAAGAAACCCGAAGAAAGAGCGAAGCCGCGGGAACCCCTGCGCGCTCTACGCGAGCATCTCCCGCACGAGCGGGATGACCTTCGTGCCGTACAGCTCGATGCTGTGCATGAGCTTCTCGTGCGGCAGGGGACCCGCGCTGTACTTCATGTCGAAGCGGTCGATCCCGAGAGTCCGCGCCGTCGCCGCGATCTTCTTCGCGACCGTCTCCGGCGAGCCGACGTAGAGCGAACCGGAATCGGCTTCCTGATCGAACTCGGCGCGCGTCGTCGGGCCCCAGCCGCGCTCGCGGCCGATGCGGTCGCGCATGATGCGGTTGTCGGGCCACAGCTCCTCGCGGGCCTGCTCGTCCGAGTCCGCGACGTATCCCGGGGAGTGGACGCCGATGGGCAGGGTCGGCTGGCCGAGCTGGGTGAGCGCCCGGTGGTAGAGGTCGACGTAGGGGGCGAAGCGGGCTGGGTCGCCGCCGATGATCGCGAGCATCAGGGGCATGCCGTAGCGTGCGGCACGCACCACGGACTCGGGACTGCCGCCGACGCCGATCCACGTCTTCAGGCGCCCTCCCTCGGTCTTCGGGTACACCTCGTGGCCCTCGAGCCCCGGCCGCGTGCTGCCCGACCAGGTCACGGGGCCCTCCTTGATCAGCTCCGAGAACAGGTCGAGTTTCTCCTCGAAGAGCCGCTCGTAGTCGGAGAGGTCGTAGCCGAAGAGGGGGAAGGACTCGGTGAAGGACCCGCGCCCGAGGATCACCTCGGCCCGGCCGTTGGATGCGGCGTCGAGCGTGGCGAAGCGCTGGTAGACGCGCACCGGGTCATCGGAACTGAGGACGGTGACGGCGGAGCCGAGGCGGATGCGCTCGGTCTTCCCGGCGATGGCGGCGAGGACGGTCTCAGGGGCGGAGACGGCGAAGTCGTCGCGGTGGTGCTCGCCGATCCCGATGAAGTCGACGCCGACCTCGTCGGCCAGGACGGCCTCGGCGATGACGTTGCGGATGACCTGCGGGTAGGGGAGCGGCCTGCCGTCCTCCCCGCGCGTGACATCCCCGAAGGTGTCGAGACCGAGTTCCAGTTCGCGTGTCATGGTTGTGCTCCCGTACTCCGACGATCGGACCCACCCTGGGCCTGATACTGGAACCGACCGCGCCCGCCCGTTATTCCATGCATATGTATGCATCGCGCCGTGGCCGAGGAGGGTGGGCTCGTCGTGCCTGCTTCGACGCAGGGCCGATGCCCGTGGGGCGGGCATGGATGAGCCGGCGGGATGTGGCGGCCCCGGGACCCATCGCTCCGGAGCCGGGCACTAGCGGCTGAGCTGCCGGGCCTCCGCCGCACGGTCCGCCCGGTCGACGCTCGCGGGATCCGGGAGGTCCACCCCGGCACGCGCCGCCGCCGCCCGGGCGGCCGGGCTCTTCAGGTCGGGCAGCACGAACCGTTCCGGCCGGATCCCGGCATCCTGCACGGCGTAGGCGCCCTGCTGCTGTGTGAGCTCGGGCGCGGAGAGTTCGGCGGATTGCAGGGTGCCCTGCGTGACGGCCACGGCACTCCCGGTCAGCGCCGCGCCCATGAGCGGGACGTAGCCCGAGGCGTGCCCTGCCCGATTCGGGTGGTAGGAGTCCGAGACGGGGTTCGAGAGCCCGTTGACCCATTCGACGTCGTCGCACACCGCATGCCCGGTGAAGGCGGGGGCACGGAAGGTGAAGCCGGCCGCCGCGGCGGCCGTCGCCGTCGTCCGGTTCAGCAGGTCCGCCATCGCGTTCAGGCGCGCCTCCTCCTCGGGGGAGAACCAGGTGGCCGCGTTGCAGTCCTCGCCGTTGAAGATCCGTGGATAGCCGGCGACGGCGACCCTCGCTTGGGGCGCCCGCGCGCGGACCTGCCGGTAGAGCGAGGCCAGTCTCCCCGGGAGGGCTCCGGTGATGACGGCCTGCGCGCGGTCGATCGCGGCGGTGCAGTCGCTCATCCAGGCGGGTTTCGCGCATTCGGTCAGCACGTCCACGAAGGCGGCGTCGTTCCCGCCGACGCTCAGCGAGACGTACGCCGTCGTGGAGGTCAGGGCGCCGAGCTGGGTCGCGACGACGTCGGGGACGGTGGCCCCGGAGCACGCACGGAAGTTCAGGGCGTACCCCTTGGCGCTCGCGACCAGCGCGGGGTACGCGTACACCGAGCGCCGGCAGGACGAGCCGTCCGCGAGGTATGCCCGCGTGCCCGTACCCGAGGAGTAGGAATCGCCGAGGGCCACGTAGGAGGGTGCTGCAGCACCTGCCGGAGGGGCGGACAGCAGGGCGCCCGCGAGCAGGAGGACGACGGCGGCGGAGCGGAAGCGGGGGATCATCATCGATACTCCTGGTGCGGGAGGTGCTGTTGATCCCACGCTAGCGCCGTTCCGCGGGTGCGGACCGACCCGACCCGGCTATGTGTGCAGCCCTTCCCCCGCACTGCGGCCCCGGGTAGTGTTCCGCCGGCGGGCCGGGTACCTTTGCCTCGCGTCCGCTCCGCGCGGTAAGCTGTGGGGTGGCTCACAGCCGCACATCCCAACTGAATACGCCATCGATCTGCAGCGGGAGAGTTCTGCCGTTGACTCAACACCGGTAGGCGCCGTAGGAGCAAATCCTCCCCAGGAATCTCTCAGGCGAACGTACCGCTGCGGCTAGGCAACTCTGGAAAGCAGCCCGGCATGATCCGGCGCTCACCGACGGTGCAAGCAGGCGCGGAGCCCTGCGGAAACTCTCAGGTCCCACACAGAGCGGGGAGGAACCCGACCTGGCACGCGCGACCGCGTTGCCACCCGACGTACGGAGTTCCCATGACCGCAACCCCCGACACGGCACCCGGCACCACCGGCTCCGTCTCCGGCACCGCCTCCACCTTCGCCGACCGCCACATCGGGCCCCGCACGTCCGACGCCGGGAAGATGCTCGAGGTCCTCGGCTACCCGACCCTGGAGAAGCTCGTGGACCTGGCGGTCCCCGCCAGCATCCGCCTGGACAGGGCCCTCGATCTGCCCGCGGCCCTGAGCGAGACCGAGGTGCTGGCGCAGCTCCGGCGCATCGCCGGCCGCAACCGCACCGCGGTCCAGATGATCGGCCAGGGCTACTTCGACACGATCACGCCGCCGGTCATCCGCCGCAACGTCCTCGAATCCCCCGCCTGGTACACCGCGTACACGCCCTACCAGCCGGAGATCTCCCAGGGCCGGCTCGAGGCCCTCCTGAACTTCCAGACCATGGTGCAGGACCTCACGGCCCTGGACATCGCCAACGCCTCCCTGCTCGACGAGGCCTCCGCCGTGGCCGAGGCCGTGCTCCTCATGCGCCGCTCCGGCAGGAACAAGGGCCGCACCGTCATCGACGCTGACGCCCTGCCGCAGACCGTCGCCGTCGTCCGTGGCCGCGCCGAGGCGCTCGGCTTCGAGGTGGAGGTCACCGATCTCTCCTCCGGCCTGCCCGACGGCGACATCAACGGCGTCGTCCTCCAGCAGCCGGGTGCCTCGGGCGCCCTCCGGAACCACGCCGCCGTCATCGCCTCCGCCAAGGAGCGCGGTGCCCTCGTCACGGTCGCCGCGGACCTCCTGTCCCTGACGCTCGTCACCGCCCCGGGCGAGCAGGGCGCGGACATCGCCGTCGGCTCCGCCCAGCGCTTCGGCGTCCCGCTCTTCTTCGGTGGCCCGCACGCCGCCTACATGGCTGTGCGCAAGGGCCTCGAGCGCATGCTGCCGGGCCGCCTCGTGGGCGTCTCCAAGGACGCCGACGGCGCCCCCGCCTACCGCCTCGCCCTGCAGACCCGCGAGCAGCACATCCGCCGCGAGAAGGCCACGAGCAACATCTGCACCGCGCAGGCGCTCCTCGCGATCGTCGCGTCCATGTACGCCGTGTACCACGGCCCCGAAGGCCTCACGGCGATCGCCCGCACCACGCACCAGCGCGCCGTCGCGCTCGCCGCCGCCCTGGAGGGGACCGACGCAGAGGTCGTGCATGCCGCGTTCTTCGACACCCTCCTGGTCCGCGTTCCGGGTCGGGCCGCCGAGTACGCCGACGCCGCCGAGGCGCAGGGCTACAACCTCCGCCGGGTGGACGCCGACCACCTCGGCATCTCCTGCGACGAGACCACGACCCCGGAGCACATCGCGGCGGTCGCCGGCGTGTTCGGTGGGACCGCCGACGCCACGGCGGACCGGAACGCGGGCGAGCGGATCCCCGAGGACCTGCGCCGCACGTCCTCGTTCATGACGCACCCCGTGTTCTCGCGGCACCGCTCGGAGACCGCGATGCTCCGGTACCTGCGCCGGCTCTCCGACAAGGACCTCGCCCTGGACCGCACCATGATCCCGCTGGGCTCCTGCACCATGAAGCTCAACGCCACCGTGGAGATGGAGTCCATCTCCTGGCCCGGGTTCGCCTCGATCCACCCGTTCGCGCCCGAGAGCCAGACCGAGGGCTGGCGCGAACTGATCACCGACCTCGAGGACCGCCTCGCCGAGATCACGGGCTACGCGCGCGTGTCCCTCCAGCCGAACGCCGGCTCGCAGGGCGAACTCGCCGGTCTCCTCGCCATCCGCGGCTACCACCGCTCGCGCGGCGACGAGAACCGCACCGTCTGCCTCATCCCGTCCTCCGCACACGGCACCAACGCGGCCTCCGCGGTGCTGGCCGGCATGAAGGTGGTCGTCGTCGGCACCGCTCCGAACGGCAACATCGACCACGACGACCTGCTGGCGAAGATCGAACAGCACGCCGGGAACCTCTCGGCCATCATGATCACCTACCCCTCCACGCACGGCGTCTTCGAGGAGGACGTGCGCTGGGTCTGCGAGAAGGTGCACGACGCCGGCGGCCAGGTCTACATCGACGGCGCCAACCTCAACGCGCTCGTGGGCCTCGCCCAGCCCGGCGAGTTCGGCGGCGACGTCTCCCACCTGAACCTCCACAAGACCTTCTGCATCCCCCACGGCGGCGGCGGACCCGGCGTCGGTCCCGTGGCCGTTGCCGCGCATCTCGCACCGTTCCTGCCGGGCGACGCGAACCGCGACATCGCCACGGACGGCGGACCCGACGCCGAGGGCGGCACGCCCGTCTCCGGGTCGATGTACGGATCCGCCGGCGTCCTGCCGATCTCCTGGGCGTACGTCGCCCTGATGGGCTCCGAGGGTCTCACGAGTGCGACGGCGCACGCCCTGCTCGCCGCCAACTACGTGGCCGCACGCCTCACCGAGCACTTCCCCGTGCTCTACACCGGCGTGCAGGGCCTCGTGGCGCACGAGTGCATCCTGGACCTGCGCCCGCTCACCGCCGCCACCGGCGTGACGGCCGAGGACGTCGCCAAGCGCCTGATCGACTACGGCTTCCACGCCCCCACGCTGTCCTTCCCCGTGGCAGGCACGCTCATGGTCGAACCGACGGAGTCCGAGGACCTCGCCGAACTGGACCGCTTCGTCGACGCGATGATCGCCATCAAGGGAGAGATCGACCGCGTGGCCTCGGGAGAGTTCAGCATCGAGGAGAGCCCGCTGCGTCAGGCGCCCCACACGGCGCAGGTGCTCATCGGCGACGAGTGGACGCAGGCCTACCCCCGCGAGCTCGCTGCCTATCCGCTGCGGAGCCTCCGCCACGACAAGTACTTCCCGCCGGTGCGCAGGATCGACGGGGCCCACGGCGACCGCAACCTCGTCTGCTCCTGCCCGCCCATCGAAGCCTTCGAAGACTAGGAACCCGGTCCCATGAGCGAGCTGAGCAAGCACACCGCCCTGTACACGCAGCACGAGGCGCACGGCGCGTCCTTCACCGACTTCGGCGGGTGGCAGATGCCCCTGAAGTACAGGAGCGAACTGGAGGAGCACCACACCGTCCGCAGGGCCGCGGGTCTGTTCGACCTGTCGCACATGGGCGAGGTCCTCGTCAGCGGCCCCCAGGCCGCCGAGTTCCTCAACTACGCCCTCGTCGGCAACCTCGCGGTCATCGCCGTCGGGAAGGCCAAGTACTCCCTGATCTGCACCGCCGAGGGCGGGGTGATCGACGACCTCATCACGTACCGGCTCGCCGAGGACTCCTTCCTCGTGGTGCCCAACGCCTCCAACGCCGAGGTCGTCGCGGAGGAGCTGCGCCAGCGGTCCAAGGGCTTCGACGTCGCCGTCGAGGACCAGTCCGAAGCCACGGCGCTCATCGCCGTGCAGGGTCCCACGGCCGAGGCGGTGCTCCTGGACCTCGCACGTCCCGAGGACGCCGAGGCCGTCCGCGGCCTGGGGTACTACGCCGCCGTGGAACTCGAGCTCGCGGGACTCCCCGTCCTGCTGGCGCGAACCGGCTACACCGGTGAGGACGGATTCGAGATCTTCATCGGCAGCAACCTCGCCGTCCGCCTCTGGGACGCCGCGCTGAAGGTGGGGGACGCGCACGGGCTGCTGCCCTGCGGCCTGGCCGCCCGCGACTCCCTGCGCCTCGAGGCCGGCATGCCCCTGTACGGCCACGAGCTGGGCCTCGACACCAACCCGTTCGAGGCCGGTCTCGGACCCGTGGTCAGCACCAAGAAGACCGACGACTTCGTGGGACGCTCGGTGCTCGAACCGCTCAAGGCCGTCGAGCCCGCACGGCGCCTCGTGGGCCTGCGTGCCGTCGGCCGTCGGTCGGCGCGCGCCGGGTACGACGTCGTCGTCGACGGCACGCGCGTGGGTACGGTGACGTCGGGGTTGCCGAGCCCCACACTCGGCTACCCCGTGGCGCTCGCCTACGTGGATGCCGCCCACGCCGCGATCGGCTCCGAGGTGCAGGTGGACCTCCGCGGCCGCCCGGAACCGTTCACCGTGATCCCCACGCCGTTCTACAGGCGCGAGAAGACCGCCGGTACCGCGCAGTGACCATCAGCGCCTTCGATCTCTTCAAGATCGGCATCGGCCCCTCGAGCTCGCACACCGGCGGGCCGATGACCGCCGCCTACCTCTTCACGGAACTGCTCCGCACGGACGGTCTTCTGCCCACCGTGCACCGCGTGCAGGTGGACCTCTTCGGGTCCCTCGGCGTGACCGGCCACGGCCACGGCACGGTCAAGGCGGTGCTGCTGGGCCTCGAGGGGGAGCAACCGCACCTCGTGGATCCGACATCCGCCGACGCGCGCGTCGCCTACATCGGCGAGTGCCGGTCGCTGAACCTCGCCGCGGAGCGCCCGATCCCGTTCGACCCCGGGACGGACGTGGTGCTGCACCGCAGGCAACGCCTCGAGTTCCACACCAATGGTATGCGGTTCTCGGCATATTCGGGGGAGGGGGAAGTCATACGTACTCGGGAATACTTTTCCGTGGGTGGTGGCTTCGTCCTCGACGAGGACCAGATCGGGGTCGAGATGGCCGACCTGACACCCGTGCCGCTCTCACATCCCTTCGACACCGCGGACCAGCTGCTGGGCATCTGCCGGGCCACCGGGTGGTCCTTCTCCGACGTCGTCCTCGCCAACGAGCTCTCCTGGCGCTCCGAGGCCGAGGTGCGCGCGGGCCTGCTGGAGATCTGGTCCGTCATGCAGGACACCATCCGGCGCGGCACCACCACGGGCGGGATCCTTCCCGGCGGCCTCAGCGTGCGGCGCCGGGCCGAACGGCAGCGCCAGCTGCTCGAGAAGGCCGACGACCCGAGCGACCGGCTCGGCACGATGGAGTGGGTCACGCTCTTCGCCCTCGCCGTCAACGAGGAGAACGCCGCCGGCGGCCGCGTGGTCACCGCTCCGACCAACGGCGCAGCGGGGATCATCCCGGCGGTCCTGAAGTACTACGTGGACTTCGTACCGGGAGCCGATGAGGACGGCGTGGTGCGCTTCCTGCTCGCCGCGACGGCGATCGGGTCGCTGTTCAAGCGCAACGCCTCCATCTCGGGCGCCGAAGTGGGCTGCCAGGGAGAAGTGGGCTCCGCCTGCGCGATGGCGGCCGGAGCCCTGGCCGAGGTGCTCGGCGGCACCCCCGCGCAGGTCGAGAACGCGGCCGAGATCGGGATCGAGCACAACCTCGGCCTGACGTGCGATCCCGTGGGCGGTCTCGTCCAGATCCCCTGCATCGAGCGGAACGCCGTCGGGGCCATGAAGGCCATCACCGCGGCCCGCATGGCCGTGCGCGGCGACGGGCAGCACCATGTGTCCCTCGACGTCGCCATCAAGACGATGCGCGAGACGGGCGCGGACATGATGGACAAGTACAAGGAGACTGCGCGCGGCGGACTGGCGCTCAACGTGGTGGAGTGCTGACCTGAGTACGGTCGGGCTTCCGGTCCGGGTGGAGGTCGTCCCGGCGGAGGGTCTCGTGCAGCGGCTCCGCACCTCCCTGCCCGCCCCCGCCGTCGTGACCGTCACCTGCCTGCCGCACCATGGCCCGCAGGAGGCCGTCGCGACGGCGGTGGACCTCGCCGCAGCCGGATACACGGTGATCCCCCACCTCGCCGCGCGGTCCGTCGCCGACCGCGCGGAGCTCCGCCGCTACGTGGCCTCGTGCCGCGGTGCAGGGATCACCGACGTCTTCGTGATCGGCGGGGATGCCGCCACGACCGCGGGACCCTACGCGTGGAGCGGCGCCCTCATGGAGGACATCGCCGATCTCTCCGGCGGCGCCCTCGGGATGGGCATCGCGGTGTACCCCGAGGGCCACCCGGGCACGGCGGAGGACGAGCTTGCGAGGACGCTGCGCGCGAAGCAGGGCCTCGCGTCCTGGTGCGTCACGCAGCTCTGCTTCTCCCCGGACACCCTGCACGCCTACCCCTCCCGGCTCCGGCTCGCCGGCGTCGACCTGCCCGTCTGGGCGGGTGTCCCCGGGCCCGTCCGCGTGGCGCGGCTGCTGCGGCTCGCGGGCAGCATCGGGGTCGGGCAGTCCCTCGGCTTCCTGCGGCGCTCGGCCGGCGGCAGCGAGACCGGCTCGGTGGTACGGCAGCTCATCTCCTCGGCGTCCTACGATCCGGCACCGCTGGTGGCCGCACTCGACGGCGCCGGCTACGCAGGGCTGCACCTGTACAGCTTCAACGACCTCGCGGGACTCGCGTCATCCGGGATGGTTCGGGCGTCGGGGTGACGGAGCGGCACGGGACCCACCGCGCCGGCACCCGTGCCTCTGCTGCAGGCCGGACACCACCGCACCCATCGGGACCCGGCGGGCGCAGAAGAGCCAGGGGCTCCTCTCCCGCCTCAGAGGGCCCGGGACGCCTGCCCGAGCCGCGACGCCCAGTCCGCGTAGGTCTGGGTCCCGCGATCAGCGGAGCCGGGAGCCAGCAGGGTCCCGTCCCGCAGAGCCCTACCGAAGGCTCCCGGCAGAGGGAACTCCCGGATCAGGCCGCGGCGGCCGAGCACCGACGAGTAGGCGCGCACCATGTCCACCATGCGCAGGGTCTCCGGCCCGGCCAGATCCGCCGGGCGTCCTGCGGGTCCTCCCTCGGCCAGGGACACCAGGCGCTGCGCCACCTCGCGCGCCGCGACGGGCTGCGAGACCATGGTCGGCACCGGATGGAGCGGCCCGATACCGAACCGGCCGTAGATCTGGTGGGCGAATTCGTGGAACTGCGTCGATCTGAGGATCGTCCACGGCACGGAGCCGGACGTCACGAGGTCCTCCTGCACCTTCTTGCCCGCGTAGTAGCCGAAGGGCGCCCGGTCACTGCCGACGATGGAGAGGGCGAGGTGGTGGGGTACCGCGGCGATCCTCCCGGCAGTCAGCAGGTTGCCCGTGACGGTGGCGAAGAACTCCCGCGACCGGCGGCCCGACTGCGTGGCTGTGGAGGTGACATCGATGACGGCGTCGGTCCCCTCGAGGAGACCGGGGAGACCCTCACCCGCGGTGAGGTCCACGCCCATCGAGCGGGACAGGATGCGGACCTCGTGCCCCGCCTCCCTGGCGACGGCGACGACGTGCTGTCCGACCGTCCCGGTTCCACCAAAAACAGCAATCTTCATGGCGTGACCTTCCTGGATCTCATGGGCTGGAGCAGGGGACGGAAGAAGTGTACGGGGGGAGCCCGCTGCCCGAGAGGGCAGGGCGGTGGTGGCGGAACTCCGTGGGGGTGATTCCCACGCGTCGCTTGAAGGCCGTGCTGAAGGAGAAGGCGTTGCTGTATCCGACGGTGCGGGCGATCTGCGAGATGGTGGTGTGCGGTGTCTGCAGGAGGTCCCCGGCGAGGGTGAGCCGCCACCGGGTGAGATAGCTCATGGGCGGTTCGCCGACGCCGGCCCGGAAGCGTGCGGCGAGAGAGGCCCGTGACACGCGGACCTCCCTGGCGAGGCTCCCGACCGTCCAGGGGATCCCGGGTGAGGCGTGCAGGTGCTCCAGAGCCTCGAGGACCACAGGGTCGCTGCAGGTGAGCCAGGTGGGCCCACGGGACGGGTCGGGGTGATCGAGCCAGCGGCGCACGGTGCTGACCACGAGGACGTCGAGGAGGCGGTCCACGACGACCTGCGCCGCGGGGTCGTCGTACGCCAGTTCGCGGGCGAGGAGTCCGACGAGAGCCTCGTCGGACTCCTCGCGTGGAACGACGGCGAGTGGAGGGAGGGCGCGGGCGACGAGTCCGCCGGCCTGAGCGGCCCGTTCGTACGTCCCCACGAGCAGGGACGTCTCGCCGTCCTCGGTGTTGCCCCATCGCCGGATGCCCCGCCGGAACTCCTCCCGCAGGTCGTGTCCGTCGAGGGTGGTGCACTGCTGGCCGGGACCGATGTCGATCGTGGGGCGGCTGCCGGCAGGATCGGTCACCGCGTACGGTGCCCCGCCCCGGACGAGGGCGACGTCGCCCTCCTCGAGCAGCACGCCGTCGATCCGCGCCCGGCCCCGCGTGACGGCGAGGACGGTCAGCGCGGCGTTGTCGCGGACCGTGACGCCCCAGGGTGCGCTCATGTGCATGGACAGGGCGAAGGCCCGGACGGCCCGGGGGCCGTCGAGGAAGTGCGTCAACGGATCCATGGCGCACAGGCTAGACGATGACGAAGGGATCGACGAGTCCGGGCCATTCCGCGTCCGGGACGCCGGCGCTTGACTGGATGCATGACGATTCTCATCCTCGGAGGCGCAGGGCGCACCGGAACACGCATCCATGACCGACTCACCGCGCGAGGGGTGCCCACGCGGCTCGCCTCCCGCCGTACCGGTTTCGACTGGGACCGACCGGACACCTGGCCGGCGGCCCTCGACGGGACGACCGCCGCGTACGTGTGCTTCGCCCCCGACCTGGGATTCCCCGGTGTACCCGGGAAGATGGCAGCTCTCGGTCGGCTGGCCGCTGCAGCGGGGCTCGAGCGGCTCGTGCTGCTCTCCGGCCGTGGAGAGGAGGGGGCGCGAGCGAGCGAAACCGCCCTACGGGACGGCGGCGTGCCGACGACGGTGCTGCGCTGTTCGTGGTTCCAGCAGAACTTCTCGGAACACTTCCTCACCGGGCCGGTCCGTCGGGGCCGCCTGCTGCTCCCGGCCTCGGACGTGCCCGAGGCCTTCGTCGACGTGGACGACGTCGCCGACGCGGCGGTCGAGGCACTCACCCGGCCGGATCCCGGGGATGCCACCTACGAGCTGTCGGGCCCGGAGCTGCTGACCTTCACCGACGTGGCGGCGGCCCTCAGCGACGCCGGCGGACGGCGCGTGGTCTTCGAGGCCGTCGACGTCCCGACCTTCGTCGCGGATCTGGCCGCGGACGGCATACCGGCGGAGGAGGCCGAGCCTCTCGGGTACCTCTTCACCGAGATCCTCGATGGGCGCAACGCGTCGCTCGGGGTCGGTGTCGAGCAGCTCCTGGGCAGGTCGGCGTCGTCCTTCGGAGCCTATGCGAGGGCGACAGCACTGCGCGGCGTGTGGTCCTGACCCGTCCGCTATAGGTGCCTGAGGTACCGCTCCGGTGAGGCGAGGAAGGCCTGCCAGGCGGTGACGAGGCCCAGGTCCTCCCACCGGCGGGGGCGCAGGCCCCAGCTGCCGACCTCGAGGATCTGTGCCTGGGGCAGGGCCGCCAGGAGGGGCGAGTGGGTGGACAGGACCACCTGGGACCTCCCGGACGCCACGAGTTCCTTGAGGACACCGAGCAGCGCCAGGCACCCGGAGAAGGACAGCGCCGACTCCGGCTCGTCGAGCACCCACAGCCCGGGCCCGCGGAACCTGTCGACCACGAGTTCGAGGAACGATTCACCGTGGGACATCTCGTGGAAGGGGACATCCGTCCCGGTGCTGCCGGGGTTCGCCTCGAGGTAGGTGAAGAACCCGTGCATGGTCTCGGCGCGCAGGAAGTACCCGCGCCGGGTGGTGCCCGCGTTGCGGACCAGCTGGAGGTGATCGGCGAGGACGGACTCCGTGGGCCGGGACGTGTGCCGGGCCCCGGTGGATCCTCCCTCGGGCGAGAGCCCGTACGCCAGGGCGATCGCTTCGATGATGGTCGATTTCCCGGACCCGTTCTCCCCCACCAGGACGGTGGCCGGACCGAGCTCGAGGCCGTGATCGAGGATGTCCGTGACGGGGGCCAGGGTGGCCGGCCAGATGCGCCGGTCCAGCGGGTTGGCGGGGTGCTCGGTGAGTCGTCGGATGGGGAACCGCTCGAAGGCCATACGATCAGTGCGCCGGCCGCGGCGGCGCGGTCGAATCCCGTTCGATGATGGTGGCCTGGCCCCGCAGGACCACGTTCCGGGGTTCGGTGCCCTGCAACTGGTCGAGGAGGGCGTCGATGGCGGCACTGCCGAGTTCCTGGAGCGGCAGCGCCATGGTGGTCAGCGACGGCTCGAGGTACGCGGCCAGGGGGAGGTCGTCGTAGGAGAGCAGCGAGACGTCCTCGGGGACGCGCCGGCCGAGGACCCTCAGGGCCTTCAGGGCGCCGACGGACTGGCTGAAGGTCCCCGCGTAGATGGCCGTGATGGCGGGGTTGTCGGTGAGGAGCTCATGGACGGCCCGGAAGCCGCCCTCTTCGCTGTACTCCTGGCGGGCGAGTGCGGGCGTGGGGATGTCGGCGCCCTCGGCCTCCAGGAGGAACCCGCGCTCCCTCTCCCGGGCAGGCATCAAATCGCCCGGCCCGGAGATGTGGCCCATGTTCCGGTGTCCCAGGCCGAAGAGGTAGTCGAAGGCGATCCGGCTCGCCCCGGTGAGGTCAACGCCGACGTTCCGGTTGGACCCGGACACCGTGCGGTTGACGAACACGTGGGGCACGTTCGTGAGCCTGCCCGATTCCAGCAGCGGGTGTCCTTCGCGGGCCGAGGCGATCAGCAGGCCCTCCACCCGGCCGGCCCCGACGAGGTCGGTGTAGTCGGACTGCGTCCGCGAGTTCTCGGTGTCCTCGGCGAGCAGCACCACGAAGCCGCGCTCGCGTGCCCGCTGGTAGGCGCCGCGGGCGATGCGGGCGTAGACGGCGTTGGTCAGGTCGGGGATGAGCAGGGCGAGCGCACGGGTGCGGGCACCGGCGAGGGCCTTCGCCCCGGCATGCGGCTCGTATGCGAGGGCCGCGGCCGCCTCGAAGATGCGCAGCCTCGTCTCGCCGCGGATGTTGAGGGTTGCGTCGCCGTTGAGCGCGCGCGAGACCACCGATTTGGTGACCCCGGCCGCATTGGCGACGTCGATGAGCCGCGTGCGCATCGGCCGCGATGTGGAGTTCATGGAGGGTGGGACTTTCGGGAGGATCCGGCAACTGCAACAACCCTGCCACAGGGGCCCCGGTACGGGGCCCCCGGAGCAGCGACGGCGGACTAGGAGTTGGCTGCGTAGTCCGTGTACACGGTCTTCCGCCGGGTGTACCGCTCGAACCCGTGGACGCCGTCGTCGCCCCCGAGACCGGACATCTTCCAGCCGGTGTGGAACCCCTGGACCTCCTCGGGCCCGATCTTGTTGATGTAGACCTCCCCGAACTCCAGGTCGTCCGTGGCCGACATGGCGATCCGGATGTTCTCGGTGAACACGTGGGAGGTGAGCCCGTACATGGTCGAGTTGGCGAACCCGATGACCTCCTCGTACGTGTCGAACGGCACGATCGGCAGCACCGGGCCGAAGACCTCCTGCTGCACGATGTCCATGTCGTTCGTGACATCGGTGAGCACCGTGGGAGCGAACCAGTAGCCGCCGTCGTCCTCCATGCCCTCGGGCCGGCCCCCGCCGATCTCCAGCTTCGCGCCGGCCTGCACCGCGCCATCCACGTGGTCCTTGACCTTCTGCCACTCCTGCTGCGAGATCTTCGGTCCCATCTGCGAGGCGTCGTCGAGCGGGTCTCCGACCTTGAGGTCCCTGACCTTGGCGACGAACCGTTCCACGAACTGGTCGTAGACGCCGCGCTGCACGTAGGTGCGCTCGTTGCAGGTGCAGACCTGGCCGCAGTTCCAGAAGCGGGCCTCGAAGGCCTGCTGGACGGCCAGGTCCAGGTCGGCGTCCTCGAAGACGATCACCGGGGCCTTGCCGCCGAGCTCCAGGGACACGGGCATGATCTTCTTCGCCGCCGTGGCGAGGATCTCCTGCCCGGCCCGGGTGGACCCGGTGACCGTGACCATGCCGACGAGCGGATGTTCCACGAGGGCCGTGCCGATCTCGCGCCCCGCCCCGGTGATGACGCTGATCAGCCCGCCCGGGACCCCTGCCCGCTCGCACACCCGCGCCAGGGCCAGGGAGGACAGGGGGGTGAGCTCGCTGGGTTTCACGACGACGGCGTTCCCTGCCATGAGCGCGGGGGCTGCCTTCCGCGCGAAGATGGCGGCGGGGAAGTTCCAGGGGATGATCGCTGCGACGATGCCGACCGGTTCCTCGCGGATGACCAGCTGCTGCCCGTGCGCGGCAGGGGCGGCGAGCTCGCCGACGTTGCGGTACTTCTGGCTGATGGAGTAGTCGAAGAAGGCCTTCACGCCACCGATCTCGCCGCGGGCCTCCGTGATGGTCTTGCCCTGCTCGGCGACGACGATCTGCGCGAGCTCCTCGGCGTGGGCATCCACCTGCCGGACGACCTCCGCCAGGACGGCCGCGCGATCGGCGTAGGACCGGCGCGCCCACTCCCGCTGTGCGCGGGCGGCCACCTGCAGGGTGCGGTCGACGTGTTCGGGTCTGCCGTCGGGGACTTCGGTGATCACCTGGCCGGTGGCGGGGTTGTCCACCGCGCGGGTGGTGTCGGTGGTGATCCACTCCCCACCGATGAGCAGGGTCGGAGCCTCGCCGAGGAGGGAGTCCGGGGTGAAGAGGTCGATTGTCATGGCGTTCCTAGCTCATCACCATCCCGCCCTCGACGTTGTACGTCTGGGCGGTGATGTAGTTGGATCCGGGGCCCGCGAGGAAGATGGCGAGCGGGACGACGTCCTCCGGGACGGACGTGCGGCCGAGGGGGATGCCCGCGGCGGCGTCCTTGAAGGTCTCGCCCTCCGCCTTGCCGGTGCGCTCGCCGAACTGCTTGTCGACCTCCTTCCAGTACGGGGTGTCGACGATCCCGGGCGCCATCGCGTTGACGTTCACGCCGTAGGGCGCCATGTCCATCGCGACGGACTGGGTGATCGAGATGACGGTGGCCTTCGAGGCGCAGTAGGCGGCGACGAGCGCCTCACCGCGGCGGCCGGCGATCGAGGCCATGTTGATGATCTTGCCGCTACGCTGTGCGCGCATCGGGACGCAGGCCGCCTGGCTGAGGAAGAACAGCCCCTTCACGTTGACGCTGAAGATGCGGTCCCACTCGGCCGGCGTGGTCTCCTCCACGGACCGGATCAGGCCGATCCCGGCGTTGTTGACCAGGATGTCCAGGGTGCCGTGCTCACTGACGATCGCGTCCACCACGGCCTTCGAGGCCTCGGGGTCGGCCACGTTCAGGGCCTTCGCCGAGGCCGCACCGCCGGCGGCCTCGATCTCGGTGACGACCGCCTGGGCGCCGTCGACGTTGAGATCCGCGATGACCACGTGGGCGCCTTCGCGGGCGTAGCCGAGGGCCATCGCCCGTCCCATACCGGAGGCTGCTCCGGTGATCAGCGCGGTCTTGCCGTCAAGAACTCCCATGGTGTTGCTCCTTCGTACTTCGGTGGGGCTGGATGGTGGGTCTGGATGGTGGGTCTGGATGGTGGGTCTGGATGGTGGGTCTGGATGGACGGTCAGGCCCGGCGGCGATTCGACAGGACTCCCTGCACGATCACGGCGAGGACCAGGAACAGGCCCGTGACGAGGTCCTGGTAGTAGGCGTTGAGCGTGCCGATCTGGTTGATGACGTTCTGGATGACCCCGATGAGCAGGACACCGCAGATGGCGCCCAGCATGGTCCCCACCCCGCCGGTCAGGAGGACCCCGCCGATGACGGCGGCGGCGATGGACGTCAGTTCGTACCCGGTGCCCAGGGTGGCGACGCCGGAAGACAGGCGGGAGGCCAGGAGGGCGCCGGCGAGTCCCGCGAGGGAGCCGCTGATGACGTACACGGCCACTTTCACCCGGGAGGTGTCCGCGCCCATCATCCGTGCGGCGTCCTCGTTGCCCCCGAGGGCGAAGACGCTGGACCCGAAGGGCGTCCGGTTCAGCACGAGGCCGGCGGCCACGAAAGCGATCAGCAGGATCCAGATGAGGTTGCTGATGCCGAGGAAGGAGCCGTTGCCGATCGAGGTGAAGCCGTTGCCCGGCTGGATGACGATGCTCAGCGGGGCGAGGGCGAGCGCGATGCCCTTGACCGCGAGGAGCGCCGAGAGGGTGACGATGAAGGGCGCCATGCCGGCCTTGCCGATGAGGAGCCCGTTGACCAGGCCCATCACGGCGCCCGCGACGACAGGCGCAGCGAGCGCTGCCGCCCAGCCGTAGGGTGCCGCGAGCGCCGCGCACACGGTCCCGAGTCCCACCATCGAACCGACCGAGAGGTCGATCCCCCCGGAGATCAGCACGAAGCTCTGCCCGATGGTGATCAGACCCACGAAGCACGCGGCCGTGGCGATCGCAGAGAAGTTGGGGGCGGTCGCGAAGGACGGGAAGAGGACGGTGGCGAGGATGCAGAGCAGGAGCAGGGCGCCGATCACGCCGTAGGACTGCGTGAGTTCGAGCACCCGGTTCCGCCGGGCCTTCTCGGGGGCGACGTCGGTGATGGTCATCGGGTGTCCTTCCGTGATTGCTGGAGGTACAGCGCCACGATGATCAGTGCCGCCTTGAGCACCTGGGCGAACGCGAAGTTGATGCCCTGCATGACGAAGGTGGTGTCGATGAGCTGGAGGAAGATCGCGGCGGCCACCGTGCCCAGGATGGAGATCCGCCCGCCCGCGAGCGGGGTCCCCCCGATGACGACGGCGGCGATCGCGGTCAGTTCGAAGTTGAGCCCGATGAAGCTGGGATCCGACGCGCCGATCCTGGCGGAGATCATGAGGCCCGCGATCCCCGCGAAGGCCGCGCTCAGCGTGTAGACGGCCAGCAGGGTGGTGTTGCGGGGGGTACCCGCCAGGAAGGCGGCTTCCCGGTTTGAACCGGCGAACAATGCGTACCGGCCGAACGTGGTCCTGCGCACCAGGATCGCGACGAGGCCGGCCACGGCGAGGGCGAACAGCGCCACCACGGGGATGCCGAGGAAAGACGCGTTGCCGATCCAGGTGAAGAGGCCACCGGAGGGGATGCTGCTGCGGGAGCCTCCCGACAGCGCCTGCGCGAGGCCCCGCACGGCGACGAGCAGTCCCAGGCCGGTGATCAGCGGATTGATGCGCGCGAAAGCGATGAGGGAGCCGTTGAAGGCGCCGATCAGCGCCGCCGCCGCGACCGCGATGATGATGGTCGCCACCTCGCCGTAGCCGAGGTAGAGCGCGATCGTCGCAGAGCTGAACGCCATGACGGAGCCCACCGAGAGGTCGATTCCACCCGTACCGATGGCCAGGCACTGGCCCACGGCCACCATGATGATCGGCGCCGCGGAGAACAGCAGGTTCTGGAGCGTGAAGGCCGTGGCGAAGCCCTCCGTGGCCACCAGGTTGAAGAGGAACAGGGCGATCAGCGCGGCGTACACCGAGTACTTGCTCGCCCATTCCTGCAGCCGCTGGCCGGTCGGTCGTCCCTCCTGCTCGCGGCTGGTCGCCGCGGGGCGTGTCGCGGTGCTCATTCCGTCCCTCCCGTCGTGGTTGCCGTGGCCTGCACCTGGCCGGAGAGCTGGGCCACGACGTCGTCGTACCCCACCTCGTGCGGGTAGATCTCCCCGGTCACCTGGCCCTCGCTGAGGACCACGAGACGGTCGCACAGGGTCAGCAGTTCCTCGGTCTCGCTGGACGTCACGACCACCGCGAGACCCTTGGCCGCGAGGTCGCGGATGACCCGGTGCACCTCGGCCTTCGCGCCGACGTCGATGCCGCGGGTCGGGTCGTCGAGCAGGATCGCCTCGGGACCGATGGACAGCCAGCGTCCGAGGAGCACTTTCTGCTGGTTCCCGCCGGAGAGCTCGCTGATGGACTGTTCCGGGTTGACGGCCTTCACGCGGAGCTCCCCGGAGAACTCCTTGACCACCTTGTTCTGGGCGGATCTGCGGATGAACCCCGCCGTGGACAGCTTGCCCAGCATCGCCGCGGTCATGTTCTCCTTGACGCTCAGCCCGGGGAAGATGCCCTCGGTCCGGCGGTCCTCGGAGAGGTAGGAGATCCCGGCCCGCAGGGACCGCGCCGGGGTGCGCCGACCGAGCTGCTTCCCGCCGACCCGGACCTCGCCCGAATCGCCCCGGACGGCGCCGAAGATGGTCTTGCAGGTCTCGGTGCGCCCCGAACCGAGCAGCCCGAGGAGACCGACGATCTCACCCTTGTGCACGTCGAACGAGACGTCCCTGACCCGGGTGCTCCAGGTCAGGTTACGGACGGACAGGCCCACCTCCTCACCGGCGAGCCGCTCGGTCCGCTCCCTGGCGGCGTCGCGGTCCAGGACCCCCTCCTCGAGGTCCACCCCGCCCAGCATCGCCTTCACGAGTTCGGCCCGGGGCAGCTCCGAGGGCGTGCTCTCCGTGACCAGCTCGCCGTCGCGCAGGACGGTGAAGCGGTCGCAGAGCTCGTACAGTTCCGACATGCGGTGGCTCACGAAGAGCAGCGCCGTCCCCTCGGACCGCAGCTGGCGGATCACCGCGAACAGCGTCTCGATCTCGTTGCCGTTCAGCGCCGAGGTCGGTTCGTCGAGGATCACCACCTTCGCATCGAACGCCACGGCCCGCACGATCGAGACCATCTGCTGCATGCCGAGCCCGAGGTCCGAGATCCGGGCGCGTGGATCGATCGCCAGGCTGTAGCGGTCCAGGATCTCCTGCACCTGGCGCAGGGCTTCCTTCTTGTCGAGGAACCCGGCGCGCTGCGGTTCCCGTCCGAAGAGGATGTTCTCGGCGACGGTCCGCTCGGGGATGAGGTTCACCTCCTGGTACACCGTGCTGATGCCGGCGTGCTGTGAATCCAGCGGCCGGGCGAAGGTCGCCGGGTCACCCTCGAGGAGCAGTTCGCCGGCATCCGGCTGGTAGAAGCCGGTGATGATCTTGATCAGCGTGGACTTGCCGGCGCCGTTCTCGCCGTTGAGGCCGTGGACCTCCCCGGCCCGGAGCGTGAGGGAGACGTCCTTCAGGGCGCGCGCCCCCCGGAACGACTTCTGGATACCCCGGGCCTGGAGCACAACGGGGCTGTGATGATCGGACATGTCCTACCTCGCTGTGAGTGGTGGTGATGCGGGGCTAGTAGGCGGCACCGGAATCCAGGGCTTCCTGGGCGTTGTCCTGCGTGTACAGGGCGTCCTTCATGATGATCTCCTGGGAGACATCCTCACCGGCGAACCAGTCCTCGAGGGCCTGGAGGGCGGCCTTGCCGAAGCGCGGGTTCGTCTCCACGACCGAGAAGATCTTCCCGTTGGCGATCTCCGTGACGGCGTCGGCGGTGCCGTCGATCGAGACCACCTGGATGTCCTGGCCCGGCTGCTTGCCGAAGTTGTTGATGGCCGTGAGGGCGCCGAGTGCCATCGTGTCGCTGTGCGTGTAGACGGCGGTGACGTCGGGGTTCGCGGAGATGACCTGGCCGAGGACTTCCTGCGCCTCGCTGGTGGACCAGTTGCCGGTCTGCTGGGCCACGATCTCGAGGCCCTCGTGCTTCGCGATCTCATCGGCGAAGCCCTCCGTGCGCAGGGTGGCGACATCGCTGCCCGGGGCGCCCTGGATCTCGGCGATCTTCCCCTCGCCGCCCGTGGCCTCCACGATCGCTGCCGCCGCGCGTTCGCCCTGCTTGTAGAAGTCCGAACCCAGGAACGTGATGAAGTCCTCGCAGGGCGTGCCCTCGGGCTGCCGGTCGATCGTGACGATCGGGATCTGCGCCTCACGGGCCGCGGCGAAGGCGCCCTGGAGCCCGGTCGCGCTGATGGGGGCCACGATCACGGCGTCGACGCCCTGGTTGATCATCGACTGGATGTCCGTGAGCTGCTTGGCCTGGTCGCTGTTGGCGTTGGTGTAGACGAGCTCAGCCCCGGCCTCCTCCACGGTCTGGCGCACGGACTCGGTCTCCACGGCGCGGAACGGGTTCTGCTCGTTCTCCGACTGGGAGAAGCCGATCACCATGTCCGAGATGGGTGTGTCCGAGGGCGAGGGGTTGGTGCAGACCTCCTCGGACTCGCGTTCCACGACCTGGGACGCGCCCTCGGGCTCGGCCTCCCCGCCACCGCCGCCGCCGCCGTTGCCCGATTCGAGGGGGGCCGTGCACGCGGCGAGGGTGAGGATGGTGGCGGAGGCTGCGCCGGCGAGGGTGACAAAACGACGATGTTTCATGACTGCTGTTCCTTTGGGTGGTGGTGGACGGATCAGGCGCGGTGCTGTTCGAGGGCGTCGAAGTCGAGGTCGATGCCGTGCCCGGGTGTGTCCGGCGCGGTGACGAAACCGTCGACGATCGGCATGGGGTCCGCCATGTAGGCCTCCATGCTGAAGCCGTGGGCCTCCATGAAGGTGCGGTTGGGTGCTGCCGCGAGGGCGTGGACCGTGAGGTCGTGGACGCCGTGGCTGGTGACCGGCAGGTTGAAGGATTCGGCGAGCGAGGCGATCTTGCGGAACACCGTGTACCCGCCGCAGTTGCTGACGTCCGGTTCGGGGTAGGTGATGGCGCCTGCCGCGATCGCTGCCCGGAACTCGTGGAGGGTGTGCAGGTTCTCGCCGCCCGCGAGCGGGATGCCGCCCTGCCGGAGGATGCGTTCATGGCCGGGCAGATCGTCCGGGATGATCGGTTCCTCCAGCCAGAGAAGGTCGAACTCCTGCAGGGCGCGGGCCGCCGTGATGGCCTGGTCCGCGGTCCAGCGCATGTTGGCGTCCACCATGAGGGGGAAATCGTCGCCCAGGTGGGTGCGCATCGCCGCCACCCGATGGATGTCCTCCCGGGTGCTCGGGCGCCCCACCTTCATCTTGATGGCGCGGAACCCCGCCTCCTGGAACGCATCGGCCTGGCGCAGCAGCTGATCCTGCGTGAATTCGAGGTCGATCCCGCCGGCGTAGACGGGCACCCGCGGGTCGTACCCGCCGAACAGCTGCCACAGCGGGGTGTTCAGCCGGCGGCCCTGAAGGTCCCAGAGCGCCACATCGATGGCGGAGATCGCGGAGGTCTGGTGCCCGCCGCGGCCCGCGTAGTGCAGCTGCCACCACAGCTTCTCCCAGAGGTACTCGATGCGCGTCGCATCCTCGCCGATCATGGCGTCCGCCATGTACCGGTTGATCATGACGGCGACGGCAGCACCGCCGGCGTTGACGGTGTAGGTGTAGCCGAGGCCCTGCACGCCGTCCTCGTCACGGACGCGGACGGTGATGAGCTCGAAATCGTCCATGGCGCCGTGCATGCTGTCGGTCAGCCGGACAGCCAGCGGCACCCTGTAGTGATCTGCGACCACGGACGCGATCTTCGACATATAGAAAGTCCTTCGGCGGCTTCGGAGAGAGATCACCGGGCTGGAAAACCGGTTTCCTGTTGTGATATACCTTACATCCGAAGGCAAGGCTGTCAAGCGTCCGAGAGGGAGGGGCCAACGCATGAAGATCGTCATCACCGATTGTGACCACGCCGGGATCGACGAGGAGGAGGCGGTGGCCCGCGAGCACGGCATCGACCTCGAACTGCGGCAGTGCCGCTCGGAGGACGAGGTGATCGAGGCGGGCCGGGGGGCTGATGCCCTGCTCGTCCAGTACGCGCCCATCACGGACCGGGTCCTCACGGCGCTGCCCGGCCTCAAGGCCATCGGCCGCTACGGCGTGGGGGTGGACACGGTCGACGTCGACGCCGCCTCCGCCCACGGCGTGGCGGTCTGCAATGTCCCGGACTACGGCACCGAGGATGTCAGCGACCACGCCATCGCCCTCGCCGTCTCCATCGGCCGCGGCATCGTGGCCTTGGACCGGGGCGTCCGCGCGGGTTCGACGGACCTGGCCCCGGTCCGGCCGCTGCATCGGTTCTCCACCCGCGTCTTCGGGGTGGTGGGGCTCGGACGGATCGGCACGGCGACCGCGCTGAAGGCGAAGGGCCTGGGCTACGCGGTGATCGGCCACGACCCGCGGGTCGACGCCGGATCCACGACCCCCGAGGGGATCGACGCCGTCGGCCTGGAGGACCTGTACGCCCGGGCGGACATCGTCTCCCTGCACGTCCCGCTCACGGGCGGGACGCACCACCTGATCGACGCGTCGGCGCTGGAACGCTTCAAGGACGGCTCGGTCCTCGTCAACACGTGCCGCGGCGGGGTGGTCGATTCGGCTGCCGTGGTGGCGGCGCTGCGCTCCGGCAAGCTCAAGGGAGCCGGTCTCGACGTGTTCGAGACCGAGCCGCTACCTCCCGACGATCCGCTGGCCGCGGAGGACGCCGCGGTGCTGACACCGCACGCCGCCTGGTACAGCGAGGAATCGTACGTGGAGCTGAAGCGCCGCACCATCGAGAACGTCGTCGAATTCTGTTCGGGCCGCGAGCCGCGGGACATCCTCAACGGTGACGCCCTCACGCGGGAGGATGCACGATGACCCGGCAGCAGGAGCACATGACGGCGGCGGTCTGGACGGGTCCCGACGCGATCGACGTGCAGGAGGTGCCCGTCCCCGCCCTGCCGGCGGGCTGGGCCCTGATCCGCGTCGAGTACACGGGTCTGTGCGGAACCGACTTCTCAATTCTCCACGGCACCCACCCCCGCGCCCGGGCGCCGATGATCCTCGGCCACGAGATCACGGGAGTGGTGGAGGTGGCCGCCGCGACGGGCCCGGAGCGCGGCACCCGGGTCACCGTGGAGCCGCTGATCACGTGCGGTGAGTGCGGGCCCTGCACGAGCGGGCATTCCCATGTCTGCCGGAACCTCGAGCTGTTCGGCATCGACGAACCGGGATCGCTGGCGGGGTTCGTGGCACTGCCCGCCACGGCACTGGTCCCGGTGGGCGCCGCGGTCCCGCCCCTGCAGGTGGCGCTGGCCGAGCCGCTGGCCGTCGCCGTCCACGCAGTGGAGCGGTCGGGGCTCCGGGCGGGGGACAGCGTGGTGATCTTCGGCGCGGGACCCATCGGCATCCTCACGGCACTGGTGGCCCGGCATGCCGGAGCCGGCTCCATCCTCGTATCCGAACCCAGCGAGGACCGGCGGCTCGTCGCCGAGGACCTCGGCTTCGCCACGGTCCCGGCCGGCGCCGACCCGGTGGAGACGATCAGGAGCGCCACCGGCGGTACCGGGGCCGACATCGTCTTCGATTCGGCGGCCCACCCGGCCGTCGCGGCGTCCCTCGCGAAGGCCGTCCGCGTCCTCGGCACGATCGTCCTCGTCGGCGTGTACAAGAAGCCCGCGGAAGTGGACCTGCAGGCGCTGACCTTCGCCGAGAACACCGTGGTGGGCGTCCGCGTATACACCAGGGCGAACGTCGAGGAGGCGGTCCGGCTCCTGGAGAGCGACGCCCTGGGGCTCGGCCGGGTTCCCGTCGAGGTGTTCGGTCTCGGGCACACGACGGAGGCGTTCGAGAAGGCGATGTCCGCCAGCGGTGTGCTGAAGGTCCTCGTCGGCCCGGGCCCTCAAAGCGGAGCGGCATGAATCCCTTCGACCTCACGGGCCGGCGCGCCGTCGTCACGGGGGCATCCCGCGGCCTCGGGCAGGGCATCGCGACGGGCCTGCTCGCCGCCGGAGCCGACGTCGTCGCATTCCAGCGCGGTGAACTGCCCGCTGATCTCACCGACTTCGCGGCGGAGCGCGGGCGGACGGTGAGCCGGGTGGCCGTGGACCTGACGAGCACGTCTTCCATCGACCATGCCGTCGGGGAGGCCCTGGCCGGAGGCCCGGTGGACATCCTCGTCAACAACGCCGGCACACAGATCCGCCACGACTCGACGGACTTCCCGCTCGAGGACTTCGACACCGTGATGACGGTGAACACCCGCGCGGTGTTCCAGCTCTGCCAGGGTTTCGCTCCCGCGATGCTCGACCGCGGGGGCGGCAAGATCATCAACCTTGCATCCCTGCTGTCCTTCCAGGGCGGCCTCCGCGTACCCGCCTATGCGGCCTCCAAGGGTGCCGTCGCGCAGCTCACCAAGGCCCTGTGCAACGAGTGGGCCGGCCGCGGCGTCAACGTCAACGCGATCGCCCCGGGCTACTTCGACACGGCCATGAACACGGCCCTGCTCGCGGACCCGGAGCGCAGCGGGCAGATCTCGGCGCGGATCCCAGCGGGGCGCTGGGGGCGCATGGAGGACATCTCCGGGGCCGTGGTCTTCCTCGCCTCGGGCGCCTCCGACTACGTGCACGGCGTGACCCTGCCGGTCGACGGGGGGTGGCTGGCCCGATGAACACCTCGCAGCGGAACCCCGGACGCCTCGCGCTCCCGCAGCGCCTGCGCGAGCGACCCGTCGTGGCGGTGCTCAGGGCGGATCACGCCCGGGACTACGGGCCCGTCGTCGAGGCCCTGGCCGAGGGGGGCGTCCTCTCGATCGAGCTCACCCTGAGCACGGCCGGCGTCCTGGCGGACCTCCCGGGCCTGGTCGGCCGGTTCGGGGCGTACTCGGACATCGGCGTCGGGACGGTCACCGAGGCGTGGGAGGCGGCCGCCGCGATCGACGGGGGAGCGGCGTACCTCGTCACCCCGACCGTGAACCACGACGTCGTCGCGCTCGCAACCGCGCGCGGCGTGCCGGTCTTCCCCGGCGGGCTGACGCCCACCGAGCTGCTCGGCGGCTGGCGGTCCGGGGCGACGGCGGTCAAGCTCTTCCCCGCCTCGGCCGTGGGTCCGGGCTACCTGGGACAGCTGAAGGGCCCCTTCCCGGACATGCCCGTCATCCCCTCGGGAGGCATCAGCGTCGAGGACGCCCCTGGCTGGATCGCGGCCGGGTCGCTCGCGGTCAGCATCGGCGGCCCGCTCCTCCAGGACGCGTTCAGGGGAGGCAGCCTTCCCGACCTCACCCGCCGTGCCCGCATCCTGCTCGAAAGCGTGCAGGCGGCCGTCGAGGAGAGGGACGGGCTGTGAGCGACGTCTTCACCTTCGGTGAGACCATGGCACTGATGACGGCGAGCACGCCCGGGGCGCTGGCGCACGTCGCGTCCCTGGACCTCGGCATGGGCGGGGCGGAGAGCAACGTCGCGATCGCCCTGCGCCGCCTCGGCACCTCCGTCACGTGGGCAGGCCGGGTGGGCCAGGACAGCCTCGGCGACCTGGTCCTGCGCGAGCTGAGCGCCGAGGGCCTGACGGTCCACGGCGTCCCCGACGCGACGGCACCCACCGGCCTGATGATCAGGGAACAGCGGACACCGGGCTCCACCCGGGTCTGGTACTACCGTGCCGGCAGCGCCGGGTCCCGGCTGTGCCGGGACGACCTGCCCGCCGCGGCGATCGCCGCGGCGCGGGTGCTCCACGTCACCGGCATCACCCCCGCGCTCTCCGCCTCCGCCGCGGACGCGGTGCGTCAGGCCATCACCACGGCGCGCGACGCCGGGGTGCTCGTCTCCTTCGACCTCAACTACCGGTCCGCGCTGTGGACCGGTGACGCGGCGGGGAAGGCCTACCGGGAGATCATCCCCGAGGCCGACGTCGTGTTCGCCGGCGACGACGAGGCGCGCCTCGCTGTTCCCGGATCGGATCCGGCCGAGCTCGCGCGGAACCTGGCGGCGCTCGGGCCGCGGCAGGCCGTGGTCAAGCTGGGAGCGCAGGGGGCCGTCGCCTTCATCGACGGCCGGGACTACCGCGTGCCCGCGGTCGCGGTGCACGCCGTGGACACCGTGGGGGCGGGGGACGCTTTCGTGGCCGGATACCTCTCCGACCTGCTGCTGGACGCGCCGCCCGCCGCGCGGCTGGAGACCGCCGCCCTCGTCGGGGCCTTCGCCTGCACCGTCCCCGGCGACTGGGAAGGCAGCCCCCGCCGCGCTGACCTGCCCCTGCTGACCGCTGCAGACCCTGTACGGCGCTGAGGGGTCTACTCCTTCACCACGCGCACGGTCGCGAGGGAGGCGTCGCCCGGATCGGGCAGGACCATGCCCGCGTCGACACCACTCCGCAGGTACTCGAGCGAAGTTTCGTTGATGCGTTCTCCGGGGAGGAGGACGGGGATCCCCGGAGGGTACCGCGTGGCCAGTTCGGCGACGATCCGTCCGACGTATTCCTCAACGGGAATGTTTTTCGACGGGTCCGAAGAATGCATCCCGGGGAGCATCGCCGTCTCGAGATCCAGCTCGCCCTCGTCGGCGATGAGCACGGTGGGCGACTCCGGGATGGTCGGGGCGGCGTCGACGAGCAGGCGCAGGCCGTCCATCAGGCGATCCACGGTCGACTCGTCGTCGGCGATGGAGATCGTGATCTCGAACCGGCGGTGGTCCGTGGTGCCGAAGTCCAGCAGGCAGTTCTCCCGCAGCCGACGCATCCGGGTACTTCTCCCACATCGCCTCGACCTCCCGGGGGGTCGGCGGATGGGCGGGCTTGAGGTCGTTGTCCCAGCTCGAGAAGAACGTCTGGTCCGCCCCGGAACTGACAAGCGTGGCCGGAGCGCGTCGAGAATCGACCGGTGCCGAGCATCGGTGCTGATTGTGCAGCGCAAGAGGTTGAACGTGCGAAGAACGACCGTCCTGGGGACGGTCGTTCTTCGAGGTGGTGCGGATGCCGTGCGCGAAGGCTCAGACGACGACGGCTGCCGGCTTCTGGCGCTGGGGCGCGAGCTCCCCGATGATGCCGCGCAGGAGGCTGCGCAGCTCGTAGGATTCGAGTCCCTCGCCCACCATCAGGGTCCGTTCGATGTCCTCGGCCTTCGCGAGGGCATCCACGCCGGACGGGGTGATGGTGATGCGCTGGCTGCGGCGGTCGATGCTGTCGCGGATGCGTGAGATGAATCCCTGCCGCTCGAGCTTCTCGATCGTCTTGCCGATCGTCTGCGCCTGGACGTGCACCGCGAGCGCCAGCTTGGCGCCCGTCATGGTGCCCTGCCGGGAGAGGACCCCCAGGGTGGTGTAGCCGGCATGGGTGATCCCGATGTCGAGCAGCCTCTCGTTCCAGGCGTGGTCCACGAGGCGCGCGGCGGTGGTGAGCAGGCGGCTGGTTGACCACTCTTCCAGTTCAGACATGCGATGTTCCTTCCAGGGCTGAAACACCCGGCCGGTACTGCAGACCAGTGCCGGCCGGGTGTCGTGTCCTTGCGGCTGACCGGGTGGAGCAGGGGGACGGGATCAGCCGCAACAGGTCCATCATGCGCTTCTATCTTCAAGTTTTCCCGGTGACCCGTCCGAAGCTTGCGGCAAGACGGCCATCCGCAGGCGGACCGTCCGCGTGGCGAAGGCGATGATCTCCGCCGCGACGGCGCGGGCCGCCGAGTGCTGGACCACGTGACCCTGACCGTCGATCTCCACCAGCATGCCATTACGGGCACGTTCCGTGAGCTCCCGGCTCCACCGGTGTCGTGCCACCGGATCACGCCCGCCGCGCATCACCAGGACAGGGCAGTGGAGCTGCTCGACGGCGCGCTCCAGCGGGTACTGCATCATGGGCAACAGCTGCCGCACGTACCAGCGGAGGCCCGTGCGGAGATAGTCGACGAACACGATGGCGTTGGCCGACGGGCTCTCACGGAACGTGTCGTGGCCGAGGGAGACCGCCTGCTGCAGGACCGTGCGGCGCTGCCTGTCCACCACCGGGCCGATGAGGACGACCCGCTCCGCGAGGGCCGGCGCCTGCAGCGCGGCCGCCGTGACGAACTGCACACCCATCGAGTGCCCCACGAGCGTGCAGGAGGCCACCCCGAGGGCGGCCAGCGCCTCGACGACGAACCGGGCGTGGTCCTCCACGCCGAGGTGGGTGCGCGGCCGGGGCGACGTCCCGTAGCCGGGGAGGTCCACGGAGTGCACCTCGGCGTCGGCTGCGAGTTCGGCGCTGAGACGGTCGAAGTAGCGGTGGGTCATGCCCAGTCCGTGGACCAGCACGTACGGGCTGCGCGGGGAGGTGGGATTCTCCGGTCCGGGGGTGGTGCGGACGCGGATGGTGAAGCCGTCCACCAGCACCGTGCGGAGGGTCGTCGATGGCATCCCGGCAGTCTACGGGGGCCGGAGATCGGTTTCTCAAGATTCGTTCAAGAGGATCGGCTGTTCGGGGCCACCTGCTGCCCCGACATATGGAATTCTTGACTCATGTCTGTTCCCACGTCCCAGCGCACGGCGCTGATCATCGAGGACGATCCGGACATCCGCGAACTGCTCGCCACCACGCTGCGCATGAACGGCTTCACGACCGTCGAGGCCGCCTCCGGGCTCGAGGGCCTGGCCGCACTGGCGGAGCACGCACCCGATCTCATCACGCTCGACCTCAACCTGCCGGATCTCGACGGCGTCGAGGTCTGCCGGCAGTGCAGGGCCTCCACCGACGCCTACATCGTGATGGTGACGGCCCGGCAGGACGAGATCGACCGGCTGATCGGCCTCGAGATCGGAGCCGACGACTTCATCGGCAAGCCGTTCAGCCCCAGGGAGCTCTCCGCGCGTGTCTCGGCGATGTTCCGGAGGCCCCGCACCGGCGCCGGTCCCGCACCGCAGGCCGCGTCCCACGGCAACGCCCTGCTGCGCCACAACGAGCTGACCATGGACGTGGAGGGGCGCGTCGTCGCGCTGGACGGGCAGGAACTCGCACTGACGCGCATCGAGTTCGACCTGCTCGAGACCCTGCTGACGGGCGCGCAGCGGGTGTGGACGCGGGAGGCACTCCTGAACCGCGTCTGGGGTGACGGCTGGAGCCAGGACCATCACCTCGTGGAGGTGCACATCCGCAACCTGCGCAAGAAACTCGGCGAGGACACGAGCAACCCCCGTTTCATCCGCACCGTGCGCGGCGTGGGATACCGCATGACGCCGGGCGACGCCGGGCGCTGACCGGAGCGGTCGTCCCGGTTTGGGCCCGGGTGGAAGACTGGATACGTGGCTCATCTCGACGTCTCCGGTATCGACTACTTCCTCTCCGACGGCAGGCAACTGCTCAACGGCGTGGCCTTCAAGGTGGGCGACGGCCACAAGACGGCCCTGATCGGCCCGAACGGCACCGGCAAGACCACGCTCCTGCGCATCGTGGCCGGCGACCTCCTGCCCGATGAAGGGGCGGTCAGCCGCTCCGGGTCCATGGGCATCATGCGGCAGTTCGTCGGCCAGGTACGCGACGACACCACGGTCCGGGACCTCCTCGTCTCGGCCGCGCCGCCCGCGCTCGCCGCGGCGGCGAAAAGGATCGACGACGCCGAACTCGCCATGATGGAGGCCGACGACGAACCGACGCAGATGAGGTACGCGCAGGCCATCGCCGACTGGGGCGACGCAGGCGGCTACGAGCTCGAGACCACGTGGGACGAGGTCACCATGGCCGCCCTCGGCGTCCCCTTCGACCGCGCGCAGTACCGGGCGGCGTCGTCGCTCTCCGGCGGAGAGCAGAAGCGGCTCGTCCTGGAGGCCCTGTTCTCCGGCCCCGACGAGCTCCTGCTCCTCGACGAGCCGGACAACTACCTCGACGTGCCCGGCAAGCGCTGGCTCGAGGCGAAGCTGCGCGAGTCGAAGAAATCCGTGCTCTTCGTCAGCCACGACCGCGAGCTGCTCGCCAATGCCGCCACGCGCATCGTGACCCTGGAGCCCGGCGTGCTCGGGGCGTCGTCGTGGACGCACGGCGGGGGCTTCGAGACGTACCTGAAGGCACGCGAGGACCGCAACGCGCGGTTCGAGGAACTGCGCAAGCGCTGGGACGAGGAGCACATCAAGCTCAAGGAACTCGTCAACATGTACAAGAACAAGGCCGCGTTCCGCTCGGACATGGCGAACCGGTACCACGCCGCCCAGACGCGCCTCGCGAAGTTCCTCGAGGCCGGACCGCCCGAGGCGATCCCGCTGGAGCAGAAGGTGTCCATGCGCCTGCAGGGCGGGCGCACCGCCAAGCGCGCCGTCGTCGCCCAGAAGCTCGAGCTGACGGGGCTGATGAAGCCCTTCAGCACCGAGATCTGGTTCGGGGACCGCGTGGGCGTGCTGGGCTCCAACGGCTCCGGCAAGTCGCACTTCCTGCGGCTGCTCGCCGCCGGCGGCTCGGATCCCGACAAGGAGCACATGCCGGTGTCCGAGGTCGACATCGCCGAGGTGCCGCACGAGGGCACCGTGAAGCTCGGCGCGCGCATCCGCCCCGGCTTCTTCGCGCAGACCCATTCACGGCCCGACCTCCTCGGCCGCACCCTCGTCGACATCCTGCACCGCGGCGACGAGCACCGCTCGGGGCTGGGCCGCGAGGCGGCGTCCGCCGTCCTGGACCGCTACGGGCTGGCGGCGCAGGCCGAGCAGCCCTACGACTCACTGTCCGGCGGCCAGCAAGCGCGGCTGCAGATCCTGCTCCTGGAGCTCTCCGGCGCCACCCTCCTGCTGCTCGACGAGCCCACGGACAACCTCGACCTGCACTCCGCGGAGGCGCTCGAGCGGGCCATCGGCGCGTTCGAGGGCACCGTCATGGCCGTGACGCACGACCGCTGGTTCGCCCGCGGCTTCGACCGGTTCCTCGTGTTCGGCTCCGACGGCAAGGTGTACGAGACGAAGGAACCCGTCTGGGACGAGAGCCGGGTGGTCCGGGCGCGCTGAGCCGCGTTCCTCCACACCTCCTCCACAGCACCGTCCACAGGGTTGTCCACAAATTGTGGACAAGGAGGAGGTCCGACCGCGGGACCGCCGTTTGTGGCGCACTGCGGCCGCCGCCTACGGTGGCAGAGTGAAACCCGCCGTCCGCGCCGCCATGATCGCCACCTACGCCATCTTCGGCCTCAACGGCCTCGTCTTCGCGAGCTGGGCGGCGCGCATCCCGGCCGCATCGGACACGCTGGGGCTCGGAGCCGGGCAGACCGGCGGCCTCCTGCTCGTCGGTGCCGTCGGCTCGGTCCTGTCCCTCCCCCTCGCGGGGCTCGTCGCGGCACGCTTCGGCACCGGGAACACCGTGCGGATCGGTGGGGCCGCCGCCGCCGTCGCCGCGACGTCCGTCGCGTTCGGCCTGGCCACCGTCTCCGTGCCGGTGGTGGCCGTCGGACTGTTCCTGTTCGGGTGCGGGATCGCCCTGTGGGACGTCGGGCAGAACATCGAGGGCGCCGACGTCGAGCGCCTCGTGGGGCGGACCATCATGCCGCGCTTCCATGCCGCGTTCAGCGGGGGAGCGTTCGTGGGCGCCCTCATCGGGGCCGGGCTGTCCGCCGTCGACGTGTCCCTGTCGGCGCACCTCGTCGCCGTGGCCGTCCTCAGCCTCGCCGTCTCCCTGTGGACACCCCGCCATTTCCTGCCCGAGGTGTCGCCGGACGCCGCCTCGACCGGGCCGGCGCCCGACGGCGCCCGACGGCGGGGCCTCGGCGCATGGGGCGAACCCCGCACGCTGCTGATCGGTCTGGTGGTGCTGGGCGCCGCGCTGACCGAAGGTGCCGCCAACGACTGGGTGGCGAAGGCGAGCGTCGACGGTCTCGGCACCTCGGAGAGCGCCGGAGCCGTCATGTTCGCGGTGTTCGTGGCCGCGATGACGGCGCTGCGCTTCCTCGGCGGACCGCTGATCGACCGCTTCGGCCGGGTGCGGGTCCTGCAGGCCAGCCTCGGGTCCTCCCTCGCGGGCCTAGTGGTCTTCGTCGTCGCGCCGAACGTGCCCCTCGCGGCCGCCGGGGCCGTCCTCTGGGGTGCGGGAGCCGCGCTCGGATTCCCTATGGGTATGTCGGCGGCGGCCGACGACCCCGATCGTGCCGCCGCTCGCGTCTCCGTCGTCGCGACCATCGGATACACCGCCTTCCTCGCCGGCCCGCCCCTCATCGGCTTCCTCGGCGACGTGGTCGGTATCCGCAACGCCCTGCTGGCCGTCGGGGTCGCCGTGCTGGCCTCCTTCCTCGTGGCTCCCGCGGCCCGCGAACGACCGGTGCCGGCCGACGCGGCATTGCGGACAGTAACTGACCGAAGTCCCTAGGTCCCCCCGAGCGGGGGTCCTACCCTTTTGGGATGGCGATTATCGAGGCAGAAGGTCTGAAGAAGACCTATTCGTCGAAGAGCGGCCCCGTCCACGCGCTCGACGGCATGAACCTTTCCGTTCCCCAGGGAACAGTCAAGGCCCTCCTGGGGCCCAACGGTGCAGGCAAGACCACCGTGGTCAAGATCCTCACCACCCTCGTCCAGCCGACCGCCGGCAGCGCGCGCATCGACGGCATCGACGTCCTGCGTGATCCGAAGGCCGCACGCCGCATCATCGGCGTCTCCGGCCAGTACGCGGCGGTCGACGAAGGACTCACCGGTTTCGAGAACCTCGAGATGGTGGGCAGGCTCTACCACCTCGGCGCCCGCGAGTCGAAGCGCCGGGCACAGGAGCTCATCGACCAGTTCGAGCTGACGGAGGCCGGGAACCGCCCGGTCAAGGGGTTCTCCGGCGGCATGCGGCGCCGGATCGACCTCGCCGGGGCACTGGTGATCAAGCCGAAGATCCTCTTCCTGGACGAGCCGACCACGGGGCTGGACCCCCGGAGCCGGCTGTCCATGTGGGGCATCATCAAGGACCTCGTGAAGGACGGCACCACGCTGCTCCTCACCACCCAGTACCTCGAGGAGGCGGACCAGCTCTCCGACGACATCGCGGTGATCGACGGCGGCAGGACCATCGCCGCAGGGACCGCGGACGAGCTCAAGGCGCAGATCGGGGGCCACCGCGTGGTGGTGTCGCTCGTCGACGCCGCCCACGCCCCGTCCGCCCGCGAGATCCTCGGGCGCCACGGCGACGGCGAACCCAGTGTCGGCGGGGACGGCCGCACCGTGGAGGTCGCGGTCACGAACGGGCCCCGCGCCCTGCAGTACATCCTGTCGGACCTCGGCGAGGCGGGCATCGACCTGCACGACGCCGGCATGCGGCGGCCGAGCCTCGACGACGTGTTCCTCACGCTCACCGGCCACCGGACCGAGGACGCCTCGGCCGAAGCCCCCCAGAAGGAGACAGCAGCATGAGCGTCCTGGCACCCGAGAACAGGCAGCCCGAGAACCGTCGGTCCGCGCTCCGCGGCGACTCACCCGAGCCGCCTTCAGAGCTGAGCATGTGGTTCTCCGACGGCTGGACCGTGACCAAACGCAACCTGACCAAGCTGAAGCGCTCACCCGACATGCTGATTTTCGCCGTCCTCCAGCCGATCATGTTCGTGCTGCTGTTCAGCCAGATCTACGGCGGGTCCATCCAGGTGGAGGGCGCCGACTACACGCAGTACCTCATGGCGGGCATCTTCGCGCAGACGGTGATCTTCGGATCCACCTTCTCCGGGTCGGCGATGGCCCAGGACCTCAAGGACGGCATCATCGACCGTTTCAGGACCCTGCCCATGAGCTCGTCAGCGGTGCTGATCGGACGGACCAACAGCGACCTCGTGCTCAACGCGCTGTCGGTGGTCATCATGATGGGCACCGGATTCGTGGTGGGCTGGCGCGTCAACGCGTCCATGGGCAGCTTCCTCGCCGGACTCGGCCTCCTGCTGCTGTTCTCCTACGCGTTCAGCTGGGTGATGGCACTGCTCGGGATGTCCGTGAAGTCGCCCGAGGTCATCAACAACGCGTCCTTCATGATCCTCTTCCCGCTCACGTTCATCTCGAACGCGTTCGTGCAGTCCCAGAACCTGCCGAGCGCACTCGAGACCTTCGCCAACTGGAACCCGGTCTCGGCGCTCGTCCAGGCGGCCCGCGAGCTGTTCGGCAACACGGGGACCCTCCCGGCCCCTGACGTCTGGCCCATGCAGAACGCCGTCCTGACCGTCCTGATCGGCGCCGCCCTGATGCTCGTGGTCTTCGTACCGCTGTGCATCCGGAAGTTCAGGCTCATCAGCAGCCGCTGACCGGAGGGCATCGTCCTGAAGACGACGACGCCGTCCGGCGGTCGTCCGAAAGGGGTACGGCTCGTCCACCCGTGATCATCCCTGGGGCCGGTGAATCCGCACCGGCCCCAGGCCTACTGTTGGTGGTACCGGCCCGCAGTAACGGGACGGCCCCGAACCACCTCCAGTCAAAGGACGCTCCATGATCGAGGCCCAGGCCCTCTCGAAGCGGTACGGCGCGAAGACCGCCGTCGACGCCGTCTCCTTCACCGTGCAGCCAGGCAAGGTGACGGGCTTCCTCGGCCCGAACGGCGCCGGCAAGTCGACCACCATGCGCATGATCGTGGGCCTCGACAACCCGAGCGGCGGACGGGTCACCGTCAACGGGCAGCCCTACGCGCAGCACCGCGCACCGCTCCGCGAAGTGGGTGCACTGCTCGACGCGAAGGCCGTCCACACCAAGCGCTCCGCCTACAACCACCTCCGCGCCATGGCTGCGACGCACGGCATCCCGAACAGCCGGGTCAAGGAGGTCATCGAGCTCACGGGACTCGGTCCCGTCGCCAGGAAGAGGGTGGGCGGCTTCTCCCTCGGTATGGGCCAGCGCCTCGGGATCGCGGCGGCCCTCCTCGGTGACCCCCACACGGTGATCCTCGACGAGCCCGTCAACGGCCTTGACCCCGAGGGTGTCCAGTGGGTGCGCCACCTCGCGAGGGGCCTCGCCTCCGAGGGCCGCACCGTCTTCCTCTCCTCGCACCTCATGTCGGAGATGGCCCTGACGGCCGACCACCTCATCGTCATCGGCCGCGGCCGCATCATCGCCGACGCCCCCATCCAGTCGATCATCGACGGACAGGGCAAGGCCCGGGTGCGGGTCCGGGCCGACCGGCCGCAGGACCTCCTCGGCAGCCTCGCCGGCGAGGGGGTGTCCTCGCAGGTCCTCGAGCCGGAACTGGTCGAGATCACCGGCGTCGAACCGCGCCGTATCGCTGAGATCGCCCTCCGTGAGCGTGTCCTGGTGTACGAACTCACTCCGCTCCAGGTATCCCTCGAGGACGCCTACATGGAGCTCACCCAGACCGAGGTCGAGTACCACTCGCACGACCTCCCCATGGCCGCCCAGGCTGCCGCACCAGTGGAAGGACGCTGACCATGGCCACGTCGACCTCACCCGCCCCCACCCAGCAGCGGCCCCGGCCGCAGCGTGATGCCGGCTCGGGCGTGAACTTCGGCCGGGTCCTGAAATCCGAATGGATCAAGGTCACCACCGTCCCCTCGACCGTCATCCTCATCGTCTCGACCGTCGTCGTGATGGTGGGGCTCGCCGCGCTCTTCGCCTGGTCACTGTCGGTCATGGCGCAATCCGTCGGCGATCCGAGCGTGCCGGCGGAGTTCCAGGCACCCACGGAAGGCCCGGGAAGTGCGGCGTTCGAAGCCCTGACGACGCCATCGTCGGGCCTGGTGTTCGGGCAACTGCTCATCGCGTCGCTCGCGGTGGTCCTCATCGCCTCGGAGTGGACCACGGGCATGATCCGCTCGACGATGGTCGCCGTACCGAAGCGCACCCCTGCCCTCCTGGCGAAGACTGTCATCGTCGCGGTCGTCGCTTTCGTCGTGGGCTTCGGCAGCGCACTGATGTCCTACCTCGTCGCTCAGCCCATCCTCGGAGGAGAGGATCTCGACTTCGCCCTCACGGAGGACGGCGTCCTCGCGAGCGTCATCAACACCGGGACCTTCCTCGCTCTCGTGGCAGTGATCTCGATGTCGATCGGTATCCTGCTGCGCAACACGGCCGGAGGCGTGGTGACGGCGGTCGGCATCTTCTTCGTGCTGCCGATCATCGTGCAGCTCATCTCAGGGCTCGCCGACTGGATCCCGGATGCAGCGCGGTTCCTCCCCGGAGACGCGGGGACGCAGATGGTCGCCGTGACGACGGCAGAGGATGCGCTGACCCAGTGGGAGGGCGGTCTCGTCATGGGTGCCTGGGCCCTGGTGCTCCTGGTCCTGGCCCTCGTCGTCGCCAAGAAGCGGGACGTCTAGGAACGCCCTACGCCTCATGGACCTGACCCTTGAGTGAGACCCACCCGATGAGGGAGACCGCGGAGCGCAGCACCGCGGTCTCCTTCACGGAGCTCAACGCCCGCCGGCTGGGTCCGTTCCGGCGGTTCTTCCGCAGGCATCCGCGGGCCATGGACGCCGTGGTCGTCGTGGTGTTCGTCCTCTTCAGTTTCCCCGGCGCGCTCCTGCTGATCATCGACTCCGGGAACTGGATCGGCCTCCCGGGTGTCGTGCTGTCGGCCGCGGCACTGGCATTCCGGCGCGACCGGCCCATGCTCGTCCTCGCGTTCGTCTCCGTCCTCGACGTTCCGGTCAGCATCCTGACCGAGGGCACCGGCAGTAGCGGAGTGGCGACGATGTTCGCCCTGTACACGGTGGCCTCCACCTACCCGCTGCGGCCGGCGCTCGTCGCAGCGGCTGCCGCGACCGTCCTGTCCGTCAGCGCCCTGTTCCTCATCCCGGTCAGCGCCTTCGAGGGTGCCCCGGGCGTGACATGGCTGCTCAGCGGCTTCATCGTGATGTTCCTCGGGATCGCGGTCGGCGTGGGCGTCACGGTGCGCAGAGACCGCGAACACGAGAGCGAGCTGCGCGAGTGGGCCGGTCGCAACGCGGAGTTGGCGTCCGCGGGGGAGCGGAACCGCATCGCGCGGGAGATGCACGACGTCGTCGCGCATTCACTGACGGTCATGGTGGCGCTGTCCGACGGCGCCGCCGTGGTCATGAAGCGGGATCCGGACCGTGCCGGCGCGGTGCTGCGTGAACTCTCCGGGACCGGCCGCACGGCCCTCGCGGACATGCGGAGGGTCCTCGGGGTCCTCCGTGCCGAGGCCGCGAGCGAGACGCTGGAACCGCTGCCCGCGTCGAGCTCCCTCGCGCAGCTCCTCGAGGGGTTCCGGGCCGCAGGGCTGCCGCTCAGGGTGACCACGAGCGGGCCCAGACTGCCGGACGATCCCGCCTTCCAGCTGACGGTGTACCGGATCCTGCAGGAATCGCTGACCAACGTCCTGCGGTATGCCAAGGGGGCTACTCTGGTGGACATCTCGATCGCGCGCACCGGGGACGCGGTCTCCCTGCGCGTCACCGACGACGGTCGGGGCACCATGGGCCCGGCCGTGTCCCTCGGCTCGGGCCAGGGTATCGCCGGCATGCGGGAGCGGGCCGCCATCTATGCCGGTTCGGTGGAATTCGGAGCCCGCCCGTCGGGCGGCTGGACCGTGGAGGTCCGTCTGACAGTTCCCGACGCCGAGGGCGGCGCGGAAAACCCACGGGGGAAGGAGAAGGATGACAACGCACCACAGCACGCAGGGCACGCCCATCAGGATTCTGCTCGCTGACGACCAGCCCCTGCTGAGGATGGGCTTCCGGCTGATCCTCGAGGGCGAGCCGGACCTCGAGATCGCCGGCGAGGCGTCGACCGGCACCGAGGCCGTCCGCCTCACCGCGGAACTGAAGCCGGACGTGGTGCTCATGGACGTCCGGATGCCCTTCGGGGACGGGATCGAGGCCACGCGCCAGATCACGGCCTCGGCCTCCGGCTCACGCATCATCATCCTGACCACCTTCGACCTGGACGAGTACGCGTTCTCCGGTCTGCAGGCGGGGGCGTCGGCGTTCCTGCTGAAGGACGTGGCCCCCGAGGACCTGGTGCATGCGGTGCGGATCGTCGCGAGCGGTGATGCCGTCGTCGCCCCGCGCGTCACCCAGCGGCTGCTCGAGACCTACGTGCGCTCGCTGCCGCCGGCACACCTGACGGCGGCCGTGCCGGACCGGCGGCTCGCCGAGCTGACACCGCGGGAGCGGGAGGTGCTCGAGGCGATCGCCGGGGGCCTCTCGAACGCCGAGCTGGCGGCGCGGTTCTTCCTGTCGGAGGCCACGATCAAGACGCACGTGCGGCGGATCCTCACGAAGCTGGACCTGCGGGACCGCGTGCAGGCCGTGGTGTACGCGTACGAGAACGGGATCGTGGTGCCGGGGCCGGCACACTGACCCGTCCGCAGCGAAGGATCAGGGGCAGGTGATGACCCGCTCGGCGTGCTGTCCGATCCAGGAGCCGATGTTCGCACGGATACGCAGCGTGTAATTGCCGACCGATGTGGAGGTGCGGGTGATCGTGGTCGCGCGAGTGGTGACCGGAAGATTGTTCGTCGTCACCTGCCCGCTCGGAGCGGTAAGCGTCACGGTGTAGCCCGTGGCGCGGTTGACGGCGCCGAAATCGGAGAGCGTCACCGTCATCGATGTCCTGGCCGATGTGCAGGAGTAGTTGCCGGTCACGCTGGCCGGAGCCGGGATGGCGTATGTTCCGACGGATATCGGAGCCGTGGCCCTCGTATTGAAGGACGCCTGCGCGATCGAGGGGACGAACGTGATGATCACCGTGCACATCAGCAGACCCGCGAGGAAGCGGACACGACGCAGCGGGCGCGGGGTGCGGTACTGGCTCACGGTCGTCATCCTTCCTCGTCCTTCCTCATCCGGCCTTGTCGTGGAACGCCGATGTCCCGGTGCGCTGGAGGAGTTCCAGGGCACCGGGACCGGGGACTAGCGGATGGTCGCTGCGCGCTGGGTGGCGTTGAAGGCGAAGTTCACGGTGCTCGTGAGCCCCTGGAACGTGTTGCCGGCCGTGGTGGGGAGTGTCGCGGTGACGCGCAGGTTGTCGGCCTTGGTGCTGGCCATCGACGCGAGGTTGTTGAGGACGACGTCGGTGCCGATGATCTGGCGGGTCGCCAGGACCTGCGTGGTGGCGCCCGAGCAGGTGTAGGTGTAGGCGGGTGCGGTGCCGGCTTCGGTCCAGGGGACGCTGCAGGCGTCGATGGCGACCTGCAGGCCGTGGAGGGCGTCGGTGGTGAGCAGGGTGGCCGTGCCGACCTGTGCGGTGCTGAGGGTCACGCCGCCGAAGTTCTGGTTGCCGGTGTTGCTGAGGGTGACGGCGCGCTGGATGGTGTCGCCGGGGACGACGCCGGTCGCGGCGACGGAGAGGCGGTTGGCGGCGGTGCCGTCGGCGCCGAGCTCGACCTTGACGGTGCCGGCGGTGACGGTCTCGCTGGCGGAGGTTGTGGAGGTGAAGGAACCATAGGTGCCGAGGCCGGCGACGGAGGCTGCGACTCCCAGCAGTGCGACGGAGGCCAGGACCTTGCCGGAGGTGGACTTCATGCTGATGCGGGAGGTGCGAGCGGTGCGTGCCATGATGAGACCCTTTTTCTGTGACCTGGTGGTGTGTCCTCCGGCACCCCCAGTGGGTCCCGGTTCTTCTGGTATCCACCCTGATCGCCGAAGCTGAACCGCAGCCCGCGTTTCCCGCGCATCCTCGGCGAAGGAAATCCGAAGACCGCACCGAGACCGAAGAAAAGGCGGAGTGGAACCGAAGCGAGGGCTTCCCGGCGGCTCCCCGTGCGTTTCTGGTTGAATCGGAGGATGACCTCAGCCCTCGCGCACATCCAGGACCTCGGCGCCTACGTCGCGGCATCCCCGTCGAGCTTCCACGCCGTCAGGGAGGGCGGACGACGCCTGGTGGCCGCCGGTTTCCGCGAGCTGGCGGAGCAGGACGCCTGGGAGGGCGGCGCCGGCCGGTACTTCGTCATCCGTGACGGCGCACTCATCGCCTGGACGGTCCCGGCGGGTGCAGGTCCCACCACCGGGTTCCATATCCTCGGCGCCCACACCGATTCGCCGTCGTTCAAGCTCAAGCCCCGCCCCACCACGGGCAAGTACGGCTGGCTGCAGGCCGGCGTCGAGGTGTACGGCGGACCTCTCCTGAACTCCTGGCTGGACCGCGAGCTCGCGCTCGCCGGCCGGCTGACCCTGCGGGACGGCAGTGAGCACCTGGTCGCCACGGGGCCATTGCTGCGCTTCCCCCAACTGGCCATCCACCTCGACCGGGCCGTCAACGACGGCCTGAGCCTCGACAAGCAGCGCCACATGAACCCGGTGTGGGGTCTCGGCGATCCGGCGGACGCTGACCTCCTCGGGCTCCTCGCAGGCAGCGCCGGTGTCGACCCGCGGGAGGTCGGGGGATTCGACGTCGTCGTCGCCGATACGCAGGAACCGCGCGTCTTCGGCGCGCAGGGTGAGTTCTTCGCCTCCGGCAGGCTCGACAACCTCTCCTCGGTGCATGCCGGCCTCACGGCGATCGTCGCCGCGGCGTCGGACGAGAGGGCGGACGGCCCGATCGCGGTGCTCGCGGCGTTCGACCACGAGGAGGTGGGCAGCGGGTCCCGCTCCGGTGCAAGCGGACCGTTCCTCGAGGATCTGCTGCTGCGCATCTCGCTCGGCCTCGGTGCGGGGACCGAGGAGCGTCTGCGGGCGCTGGCATCGTCGTTCTGCGTGTCCGCGGATGCCGGGCACGCGGTGCACCCCAACTACGCGGAGCGGCATGACCCGGCGAACCTGCCCGTCCTCAACGGTGGGCCGCTCCTGAAGATCAACGCCAACCAGCGATACACCACGGACGCGCCCGGCGCCGCCTTCTGGGCCGAGCTGTGCCGTGCGAGCGGTGTGCCCTATCAGGAGTTCGTGTCCAACAACGTCATGCCCTGCGGGTCCACCATCGGGCCGCTCACGGCCACGAGGCTCGGCATCCGCACGGTCGACGTCGGAACCCCCCTGCTGTCGATGCACTCGGCGCGTGAACTCTGCGGGGTCGACGATCCGGGGTACCTCGCCACGGCCACCACCACGTTCTTCCGCGACAGCCGGTAGGACGGGACTTCGCCCCTGCGGGATCGTCCGGTAGTATTGGTACGTCTGTGCCAGAGCCCGTCGGCGGTAAATACCGCGGACGGCGGCCGGACCAACGCTAAAGAACCTCCTGTTGCGGAAAGACCGCGACCGCTCAGCCCAGAGGAGGTGGGTTCACACATGCGTGCATATGAATTGATGGTAATCATCGACCCCGATGTCGAGGAACGCTCCATCGACCCGACACTCGAGAAGTTCCTCAATGTCGTCCGCAACGGCGGCGGCACTGTGGACAAGGTGGATATCTGGGGACGCCGGCGCCTCGCATACGAGATCCAGAAGAAGACCGAGGGCATCTACGCCGTCGTCAACTTCACCGCCACCCCGGCCGTTGCCTCCGAGCTCGACCGCCTGCTGAGCCTCAACGAGACGATCATGCGCACCAAGATCATCCGCCCCGAGGAGCAGAAGGTTTCCGCCGAGTAGTCTCGGCAGATCCCTCATCCATCCATCCCGCTCCGGCGGGCAGGAACTCAAGGAGGCACCATGGCAGGCGAAACAGTCATCACGGTGATCGGCAACCTCACCAACGACCCCGAATTGCGGTTCACGCCGTCCGGGTCGGCGGTCGCCAACTTCACCATCGCGTCCACTCCTCGCACCTTCGATCGCCAGTCCAACGACTGGAAGGACGGCGAGACGCTGTTCCTCCGCGCGTCGGTATGGCGTGAGGCCGCAGAGAACGTGGCCGAGACCCTGACCAAGGGAACCCGCGTGGTTGCCCAGGGCCGGCTCAAGTCACGTTCGTACGACACCAAAGAGGGCGAGAAGCGCACCGTCATGGAGCTCGAGGTGGACGAAATCGGTCCGTCCCTGCGCTATGCGTCCGCGAAGGTCACCCGTACCCAGCGCTCCGGCGGCGGGAACAGCGGCGGCTTCGGCGGCAACTCCGGTGGCAATCAGGGCGGCGGCTTCGGCGGCAACTCGGGTGGCAACCAGGGTGGCGGCTTCGGCGGCGGCCAGCAGTCCAACCAGCCCGCCGACGACCCCTGGGGCGCGCCCTCGGGTGGCAACTCGCAGGGCTGGGGCAACGGCGCCGACTCCGAGCCTCCCTTCTAGCATTCCCAGGCAGCGCGGTCCCGTTCCCGGAACCCCTGCCGCAGTCGCGCAAGCGACTGGCATTTCCCATCCCGCAGAATCGTTCTGCGGGCTCCAAGAGTAAAAGGAGCACCACGATGGCTAAGGCTGAACTCCGTAAGCCCAAACCAAAGTCCAACCCCCTGAAGGCCGCTGACGTCACCGTCATCGACTACAAGGACGTAGCCCTGCTGCGTAAGTTCATTTCCGATCGCGGAAAGATCCGTGCCCGTCGCGTCACCGGTGTGACCGTGCAGGAGCAGCGCAAGATCGCCCAGGCAATCAAGAACGCCCGCGAAGTCGCACTGCTGCCGTACTCCGGCGCCGGCCGCGGCTAGGGAAAGGGACACACAATGTCGAAGCTCATTCTGACCCAGGAAGTCACCGGACTCGGTGCTGCAGGCGACGTCGTCGAGGTGAAGAACGGTTACGCACGTAACTACCTTCTGCCCCGCGGTTTCGCCCTGACGTGGAGCAAGGGTGGCGAGAAGCAGGTCGAGTCGATCAAGGCTGCCCGCTCCGCCCGCGAGCACGCGTCGCTCGAGGACGCCCAGCGCCAGGCGGCTGCCCTGTCGGCCAAGCCCGTCACCCTGACCGTGAAGGCCGGTGGCTCCGGCCGCCTGTTCGGCACCGTCAAGGCCGACGACGTGGCCAAGGCCGTCGAGGCCGCCGGTCTCGGCAAGATCGACAAGCGCAAGGTCGAACTCCCGGCCCACATCAAGTCGGTCGGCTCGTATCAGGCCAACGTCCGTCTCCACGAGGACGTCGCAGCAGTCATCGACCTGGACGTCGTCGCAGGCTAGAGAAGCCAGCGGTCCCGGACTCGCGAAGCGACTACGGGACCGACGCCGGCTGGCACGACCGGCCGGCGTCACCGGGTTCATCAGGAAGCCCCCGCCATCGACGGGGGCTTCCTGCGTTGGCGACCGGCCGCAGTTGCCCTCCGGTCCTCGTCCCGACGCCACATGGCCCCGGAGGTATACAGCCCGGAAGGCATGCCCTGCGGCGACTTCTGGGGCCACGGGCGTCCCGGAGAGGAGTGCCTTGCAGTTCATACGCCCTCGTCCGGGGTGCGTGTGATCCGGCGTGCGTCGACAGGACACGTGGCAGCGCGGGCATATGGTCCTGCGGGTGTCGGTCGCGGCGCCATATCGGGAGTTGTCAACAGCGGCCCTGTGGACGGGGCAGCGAGGAAAATAGTTGTGGTCCACACCCCGGGGATAACGTTTGCGCAGGTCAGAGACCATTTTACCGAAAAGAAAAAGCACTGTCCACAGGGTTGTCCCCATCCTGTGCACAAGATACGGCCTGCAATCCACAGCATCCTCCCACTTACCCACACCCCCTGTTGGGTTGGCGCTTTGCCGCCTCCGGTCGGGGGGCTACCGTTGCCGGAGATTCCCAATAGTGAGGGCGCCGGATGATAGGCCTGTCCTGTCAGACCAGCCCCGGGAATCCGGTGGTCCGCTCTGGCGGACACCGCTTCAGCAGCAGGAGAAAGGCCCTTCAGTGTCCCTGGCACATGCAGATTCATCGACGGACACACGTAGCCCGGAGTTCTCACGCACGCCTCCGCAGGATCTCGTAGCGGAGCAGTCGGTGCTCGGGGGGATGATGCTCTCGAAGGACGCCATCGCGGACTGCGTCGAGGTCCTCCGCGGGCTCGACTTCTACCGCCCGGCCCACGAGAGCATCTACGAGGCGATCATCGACCTCTACGGCCGCGGTGAGCCGGCGGATGCCGTGACCGTGTCGGACGAGCTGACCAAGCGCGGCGAGATCTCACGCATCGGTGGCCCCGCCTACCTCCACACGCTCATCCAGTCCGTGCCCACGGCCGCCAATGCGGGTTTCTACGCGGAGATCGTGCGCGAGCGCGCCGTCCTCCGCCGCCTGGTGGACGCCGGCACCAAGATCGTCCAGCTCGGCTACTCCAACGACGGCGAGGTGGACGACCTCGTCAACGCGGCTCAGGCCGAGGTGTACGCCGTCGCCGAGCGCCGCACCGCCGAGGACTACGTCGCCCTGAAGGACATCATCGAGGGGACCGTCGACGAGATCGAGTCCGCAGGTCACCGCGGAGAGGGTATGACGGGCGTGCCCACGGGCTTCTACGAACTCGACGAACTGACCCAGGGGCTGCACGGCGGTCAGATGATCGTCGTGGCCGCGCGTCCCGCCATGGGAAAGTCCACCTTCGCGCTCGACTGGGCGCGTTCGGCGGCCATCAAGCACAACATGGCGACGGTGTTCTTCTCCCTCGAGATGGGACGCAACGAGATCGCCATGCGCCTGCTCTCGGCCGAGGCGACCATCGGTCTCCAGGACCTGCGCAAGGGCACCATCAAGGACGAGCAGTGGGGCAAGATCGCCACCACGATGGGTCGCATGAACGACGCGCCATTGTTCATCGACGACAGCCCGAACATGTCGCTCATGGAGATCCGGGCGAAGTGCCGGCGACTGAAGCAGCGGCACGACCTCAAGCTCGTGGTGCTGGACTACCTGCAGCTGATGTCCTCCGGCAAGCGCGTGGAGTCCCGCCAGCAGGAGGTGTCGGAGTTCTCACGGGCGCTCAAGCTGCTGGCGAAGGAACTCAACGTCCCCGTCGTCGCTCTGTCCCAGCTCAACCGAGGATCCGAGCAGAGGACCGACAAGCGGCCCCAGGTCTCGGACCTCCGCGAGTCCGGTTCGATCGAGCAGGACGCCGACATGGTGATCCTGCTGCACCGTGACGACGTCTACGACAAGGAGTCGGCACGCGCCGGCGAGGCTGACGTCATCGTGGCGAAGCACCGTAATGGCCCCACGAAGACCCTGGTGGTCGGATTCCAGGGCCACTACTCGCGCTTCAACAACATGGCCACAGACGGCGGCGGCTACTAGTCCTTCTTCGGACCCAGTTCGTTGATGACGGTCTTGAGGCGGTCTCGCAGATCTTCGGATGCGAGGCCGTCCTCGGCCATTAATTCGTTCTCGATGTTCTTCGCCCGCTCCAGGGCCTTCAGCCCGGCCGAGGTGATGGTGATCCGCTGACTGCGGCGGTCTGCGGTGTTGCGGAGGCGCGTCACCAGGCCGCGCTTCTCGAGGCGGTCCAGGGTGCGTCCCACGGTCTGCGCCTGCACGTGGACGAGTTGCGCCAGGCGGACACCCGTCAGGGTTCCCTCCCGCTCCAGCACTCCCAGTGTGGTCAGTCCCGCGTGTGTTATGCCGATGCTCAGGAGTTTCTCGTTCCATGAGTGCTCGACGATGCGGGCCGCGGTCGTGAGCAGGCGGCTGGTCGACCAATCGTTCAACTCCGGCACGATGGCGTGTCCTTCCCCTTGGTTCTTACGCGGTGAATTCCCTTGCTGACTACTTACTGTAGACAACTTTGCCCGAAATAGACAGCATGCTTATTATCGCTTCGGGAGGCCCTGGTTCCTTCGGGCTCGTGCCTAGCGGACCTGGCCGATCGGGAACGGATCGGGAAGGCGAGGAGGGCCCGGAGCGCAGCTCCGGGCCCTCCTCGCAGTGGGGGTACTACTCAGCGGTTCTTGCCGTGACGGGTGTCATCCGCGCCCTCGACTTCGATCTCTTCCTTGCGGACTTCGCCGCTGACCGTCTCGTTGGTGGTGACGGTCTCCTTGTCGAGGCGCACGCGCTCGACGGGGACGGCTTCCTTCTCGACGACGGGGCGCTCGGCGTGGAGGACGACTTCGTGCTCCTCCTCGCTGATGGCCGGTCCGTCGTACGCGTCGCCGCGGTTGGCCTCCGTGATGGGCTCGCGCTCCACGCGGACTTCCTCACGGCTGACGGGAACGCTCTGGGTGACGTTCTCGGTCACGACGTACTTGCGCAGGCGTGCGCGGCCGGCTTCGCGTCGCTCGGTGCCGACGCGGAGCTGCTCCTCCGAGCGGGTCATCGCATCGTCGGTCGTGGGACCGGACGTGTCGTGGCCCACGGTGTTGCGGCCCGTTCTGGTGTCGGTGTCCGAGTAGGTGCTCGTCGTGTCGTCGACGCCGGTGTGGCGACCGGAGTGCGTGTCGATGTCCACGTCGCGGTCACCGTGACCGACAGTGCCGGTGGTACCCGTCGTGCCCGTGGTCGTCGTCGTGTCGGTGTAGCCGCTGGTGCCGCCATCGATCTCGTAGTGACGGTAGAGGCGGTCCTCTTCCTCGGGGCTCAGGTTGCCGTCGGACTCGACCCGGGGTGCGTCCTTCACCTGGTGCTTCGAGTAGGGTACGCGGACGTCATGGCCTTCAACATCTGCGCCCTGCAGCGGGACGAACGACTCGGACGTGCCGAACAGGCCCGTCTTGGCCGTGACCCAGCTGGGCTCGCCCGTCTGGTCGTCCAGGTAGACCTGGCCGATCGAGCCGATCTTCTCGCCATCCGAACCGAGGACGTTGCCGCCGTTACCGAGCAGGGTATCGATATGTTCCTGAGTGATCATTTCCTTCTCCTTCTGAGCAATCTCATTCGAGGGGTATGGAATTCTCGGCTGTAGGTTCCGTCAGGGCCGAAGCCCGTGCGAACCACCGGCCTCTAGAGTAAGCACACTTAGTAGTTAATTGGAAGCAGGCTTAGCGTCCGGGTGGCGGCCGGACGGCCGATCCGTGCCGTGCAGGGGGCCGTCGACGGCCGGTCCCACGCGGTTTTTCGTGCCGACGTCTGCTTCCGTATGATGGCAAGAAGGTCCAGCCACCGGCCGAACATCCTCGAATCGAGCCAGTGCATGGGTCCCATGCGGAGCAGTCTCCCAAGACGCCCGGCACCGCCGGGCACCGTCGCACCGAACCCGGGCGTCGGGCGGAGCGGTTCCTCCGGGCCAGCGGCCGGCCGGTTCGCCGAGCCCCTGAAAGGGCAACCATGCACACTGAACGGCACCCGCACCTCAACGATGTCCTGATCGCCGCAGCGGATCTCGAGGACGCCGAATTCCACCGCGACAGGCTCGCCCTGGCCTGCGGTGCGGCGATCCGGCAGGCCCTCGCCAGCGGCTTCACGTACCCACAGATCGCCCAGGCTGCGAATATGACCGAGTCGGAGGTGCGCCGCCATGCCGAGGTGCCGTCCGTCGGACCGGAGGTCCCCGTGGACTTCGTGGCCCTCGTGACACCGTCCCTGGTTATGCATCCCTCCGTGTCCTTCACGCCGTCGCTCACGGACGGGACGCTTCCGCACGAGGATCACCGGCTGATCGACCTGTCCGGGCACGTCTCTCGTGACCCCGATGCCGCGCTCTGATACTGCTTCGGGTCCGGCCGGACCCGAGGGCGTGACGGCCCTGCTGATCATCGACATGCAGAACGCCTTCTTCGAGGACGAGAAGCTGGCCCGTGTGCAGCATTCGCTCGTCGGGGCATGCAACAGCCTGATCGACGCGGCACGCCGGGGCGATGCGCCCGTCATCGTGGCGCTTACGGAGCACCTCAGTGACCGCTCCACGTGGACCCTGTCCATGCTCGAGGACGACCAGGGCTTCATCTTCAAGGGCTCCCACCAGGCCGACATCGTGCACGGCCTGCGCGTGGAGGGGCTGGAGACCGTGACGAAGACCCGCGACAGCGCGTTCTTCGGCACGCACCTCGCCGAACGCCTCCGGACCCTGGGTGTGGAGCGGCTCGTCCTGGCGGGGGTGTCCACGCACAACTGCGTGGCGCACACCGGCGCGGACGCCTTCGCCCACGACTTCCGTGTCAGTTATGCACTCGATGCGATCGGCAGCACCAACGACCAGTACGCCGAAGCCATGCTCGAGATCCTGTCGGTCGAATACCGGCAGGCCATCGTCGGACAGACGGAGGCCGAGGCGCTCCTCGGCTGATCGGCCCCGACCAGGGCGAGCGTATGGCGCATGCCGCAGGCTCGTCGCTGCGGAATGGCGGAAGGCCACCGGCGATCAGCCGGTGGCCTTCCGTTCGGATCGAAGGGGTCAGCTCTGCTGGACGGACGACTTCGCGTCCTGCGCGCTGCCCTTGACGTCACTGGCAGCCTGCTGGCCCTCACCCTTGACGGTCTGGACTGAGTCGGTGGCGGACTCCTTGACGGACTGCACGGCCTCCTGCACGGGCTCCCGGACATCCTCTACGACCTGCTTGGCCGCTTCGGTCACCTTGTCCTTCAACGGAGCGGCCTGCTCCTTGAGCTGCGATGCTGCCTGCTGCTCCTTCTCGCTGGCCGGGATGATGCTGGCAACGAGCAGGCCGAGACCGAAGGCGATGAGGCCTGCGGCCAGCGGGTTGCCTGCAGCCTTGCTGCTCAGCTGGCGGGGTGCGCCCTGGACGACCTGCCCGGCATGGTGCGCCTTGTCCTTCGCGGAGCCACCGACGGACTGGGCACTGCCCACTCCGCTGCCGATCCCGCTTCCGGCTTTGTCCTTGACGTGTCCGGCCTTGTCCGTGACCGTGTCCTTCACGTCCTCGGCCTTGCCGAGCACGGAATCCTTGACGTCCTCGGCCTTGCCCATGACGGTCTCCTTCACGTTGCTGAAGCTGTGCTTGACCTTCTCGGTCTGGCGATGCGCGATGTTCGCCGGGTTCACTTTGTCCGCCACGGCGTCGACATCGGTCCCCAGCTCCTGGCGGGTGCGTTCGATATCTGCGCGGATCTCGTCTGGTGTCTGGCTCATTGTGTCTGCTCACCTGGTTTCAGTGTCGGCGGAATCTCTTTGACGGTCTCCGCTGTCTGGGGGAGACCCTTGACCTTCTTGATTTCCTTCTTGCCCTGCAGTGCGAGCACCGCGGCGATGATGCCCCAGATGACGGCCACGATGACCGCGGCCCAGCCGAGGGGCATGAGTGCCCCGAGTCCCCACATCAGTGCGAGGGACAGGAACAGGAGGACGAAGTGACCGCCGACCGCGGCGCCGGCGAACATGCCCGCGCCCTTTCCGGCGTTCTTCGCCGATTCCGTCGCCTCGGCCTTCGCCAGGGCCACCTCCTGGCGCATGAGCTTGGAGAGGTCCTTGGTCACCTCCCCGAGGAGTTCGCCCACCGAAGCGTTGGCGGAGCGCTGCTCCGCCTCCGACGGCGGGGGTGGGGCGGCCTGGTGGGCACCGCCCTGGTGGGCACCGCCAACGTATGCCTCACTCATCAGCGCAGGCTCCCGTCATTCGGCAGGGTGCCCACGGGAGGGGTTCCGGGCGGGATAGTGGGGTAGTCGTCCGTGGGGTCGACGAAGGCCGGGCTGGACTCGGCGACGTGCTGTCCGCGCGTGGTGTCGCCGAAACCGGCGGTTGCAGGGGTGCCACTGTAGGCATCGGAGTCCACTTCGGTGTAGCCCGGGTAGGCGCCGGTCGTAGTGCCGGTCGACGCGGAGCCCTGACCGCCCGAGGTGCTGTCCGTGCGGTTGCCGGTCAGGCCGCGGGTCAGGCGGCCGACGACGAGGCCGGTGCCGGCGGCGATGGCGAGGAAGGTGCCGGGCTTACGACGGGCGAAGGCCTTGACGTCCTCGAGGATGTCGGCGGCGTCACGGCCTTCGAGCCAGCTCGCGGCGGTGTCGGTGCGCTGCGAGGCCTGCTGCACCACGCTGGAGACCATGTGGTTGTCCGACTTCTCGGCCATGGACTTCAGCTCGTTCGCGATCCCGCGGATGCCCTCGGTGACCTTCTGCTGCTGCGTACCGGCCTGGCTCTTGACCTCGGAGGTCACCGTACCGAGCAGGTTCTTGGCCTGCGAGCCGGCCTCCGCGGCCACTGTCTTCGCCTCGGCGGCGGCGGTGCCTGCCACGTTCTTGGCCGCTTCCTTGCCCTCCTGGCCGACCTGCTTGGCCTGATCCTTGGCGACGGACTTCTTCGAGTCATCGGAGCCGGAGTTGCCGCCGGTGGTGCCGAGCTCGGTTGCGCCGAGCTTCGACGTGGACGACTCGTTGCCGGTCGTGGAGGGAACCAGGGGATCCTGCGGCCAATTCTGCGTAGTCATGGTCTTCCTAACGTTGATATTGCCGTAATGCGGACCATCCACGGTGTGGATCGGTACGATGGTCCGCATCTCGTGCTGGATCTGTCACTGAAGCTAAGCATGCTTACCTTCCTCCATGCAAGCCCTTTCTCCAGATTCCGCAACTTCTAAATAAGTAGACTTAGTATCTTCCGAAAATCCTAGGGGCGCCCGTACGGTCGAAACAAGAGGACCGCCCGCGGCCGCTTCCCGAAGGAGCGGGCCAAGCCCGGGTGGCCCCTATGTGGGGAGGTTTCATCCGTGTTTTTCCACAAGCAGGAGCTCCAGTACAAGTCCACGCCCGACAAGCCGGACGCGATCTACGCGCGGAAGCTGCAGGAGGTCCTCGGCGGCCAGTACGGCGAGATCACTGTGGCCCTGCAGTACAGTTTCCAGGCCTGGAACGCCCATATCCCCGGTAAGTACCGTGATCTGCTCTTCGGGATCGGAGCCGAGGAGATGGGGCACGTCGAGATGCTCGCGACGATGATCGCGCAGCTGCTCGAGAAGGCACCCCTGGGTATCACCGAGGATTCCATCCAGGCCGATCCCGCCGTCGCGGCGGTCATCGGCGGCACCGACATGCAGCAGGCCATCGTCGCCGGAGCGGGTGCTCGTGCCGCCGACAGCAACGGCAACCCCTGGCAGGGCAGCTACATCACCGCCAGCGGCAATCTGCTCGCCGACTTCACGGCCAACGCCAATGCGGAGATGCAGGGACGGCTCCAGGTGGCGCGGCTCTACCACATGACGGACGACCACGGGGTCCGGGACATGCTGTCCTTCCTCCTGGCCAGGGACACCATGCACCAGAACCAGTGGATTGCCGCCGCGCGGGAGCTCCAGGAATCGAAGATGGAGGAACTGCCGGTGCCTAGCAACTTCCCGATCAAGAAAGAGGCGCGGGAGGTTTCCTACCAGTACCTCAACTTCTCCGACGGCAAGCACGCGTCCGAGGGCAGTTGGGCGTCGGGTCCCACCCCGGACGGCAAGGGCGAGTTCACCTACCACGAGGGCCCGACCACGTCGGCACCCATGAACCCCCCGACGCACCCCGATTCACGCTTCTACGGCACCACGGAGATCCCGAACACCGTCGAGAAGATGGCCGGCACAGTGCAGGACAAACTGAACCGCGAATAACCGTTCGCACCCCGAAGAAAAGGAGACCCTGATGACAAATACGAACGACCGGACCAGGGCCGGCGGCCGGACCACCCTGCAGCGCGCCGCACAGGCGATGGGGATCGTGTTCCTGCTCGTCGGCATCCTGGGGTTCATCCCGGGCATCACCTCGAACTACGGAACCATGCAGTTCGCCGGCCATGAGTCGAACGCGCTGCTGCTCGGGATCTTCCAGGTCTCGGTCCTGCACAACATCGTCCACCTCCTGTTCGGCGTCGCCGGTCTCGCCATGGCGAAGACCGTCTCCGGCTCGAGGAACTACCTGCTGGGCGGCGGCATCATCTACGCCGTCCTGTGGATCTACGGGCTCGTCATCGGGCAGGACTCGGCGGCCAACTTCGTCCCGGTGAACACCGCGGACAACTGGCTGCACTTCGTCCTGGCCGTCGCCATGATCGGGCTCGCACTCGCTCTGAGCCGCGGCGCCCGGGACAGGACGGCACGTACCTAGACGCGGCGCCCGTGGCAGCGGGCGGCACGACGCTCCCGGATCCGCCGTCCGGGAGCAGGACCATCGACGCCGGATCGGCGGCACCCGTGGTGCCGCGGGTCCGGCGTCATCGCGTCCGTCCTGTGCTGCGCGCCACGTCGGAGGAGGGAAGTAGGCTTGGTATCGATGCCCGGCCCAGCGGGTCAACCCGACAGAAGAGGTCCTCGATGAAGCAACCCTCACCCCGCGGCGAAGCCAGCGCCCTGCTCCTGGCAGTCATCGCCGGCACTGTGGAATCAGGGCAGGAAGCCCTCTCGCGCCTCGAGGCCGTGGTCGAGGACGGTCTGGCCCGGACCCCGGACATCCTGCACGACGACGACCTCCAGCTCGCGCTCTTCTGCCTGTACGAGCTGCACTACAGCGGCATCGACGGGGCGGCCGACGAGTGGGAGTGGAATCTCCAGCTGCTGGGCGTGCGGCAGCGCATCGAGGCGGCCTTCGAGGCCCGGGTCCGTGCCGAGGTGGTCGTCGGCGCGCTGCCCGAGGCCACGAGCGAGGCGGTCTGCGCCGAACTGTTCCGCATGACCGGCGAGGACTCCGGTCCCAGCATGTCCCGCTTCGTGGCGAAGACCGCGTCGCACGACCAGCTGCGTGAGTTCCTCGTCCACAAGTCCATCTCCCAGCTCCGGGAAGCGGACCCGCACACGTGGGCCATCCCCCGGCTGGCAGGGCGGGCGAAGGCCGCGCTGGTGGAGATCCAGGCCGACGAGTACGGCAACGGCCTGCTGGCGCGCATGCACTCGTCCCTCTTCGCCCGCACCATGCGCGAGCTGGGGATGGACGACGCCTACGGCGCCTACCTCGACGCCACGCCGGCCATCACACTGGCGAGCAACAATCTCATGTCCCTCTTCGGGCTCAACCGCCGGCTGCGGGGTGCGATCGTGGGGCATCTCGCCGCCTACGAGATGACGTCCTCGCAGCCCAACCGGCTGTACTCCCGCGGCTTCACTCGGCACGGGTACGGCGACGCCGCCACCGCGTACTTCGACGAGCACGTCGAGGCCGACGCCGTGCACGAGCAGATCGCGGGCCGCGACATGGCGGGCGGATTGGTGGAGTCCGCCCCGGAGCTCCTGCCGGATGTCCTGTTCGGTGCTGCGGCGGCCCTCGCTGTGGACTCGCTCATGACGGTGCGGATCATGGCCGCCTGGGAGGAGGGCCTCTCCTCCCTGCGCCCCTCCGATGTGATGGCCTCATGAGCGGGGGAATGGGGAGCGAGGGAATGGGGAGCGGGGCGCGGGAGCCGGGCGGTTCTCCGGCGCACGCGCTGAACTCTGGTGCCGCCACGCCGGTGTCCGTCGTCGCGTGCCCCAACGGTCCGCTGCTGATCCGCGGGGACTTCGAACTGATCGGGGCCGACGGCGACGAACTGCCCCGCACGCGCCGTACGGTGGCGCTCTGCCGCTGCGGGGCATCCGTCCTGAAACCGTACTGTGACGGCTCGCACAAGCTCACCGGCTTCCGCTCGGACCCCTGAGGACAGCGCGACGGAGGGCGGCAGGATGGAGAGCGTGTGGCGATCGACCTGAACAGCGACGTGGGGGAGTCCTTCGGCAACTGGACGTTCGGCGACGACGCGGGCATCATCGCGTCGGTCTCCAGCGCCAACGTGGCCTGCGGGTTCCACGCGGGCGACCCGACCGGCATCCGCGCCACCTGCGCTGCTGCCGCTGCCGCCGGCGTCACCGTGGGCGCGCACCCCGGCTACCGGGACCTCGCGGGGTTCGGCCGGCGGTTCATCGACGTCGACCCGGGCGAACTGACCGACGACGTCGTGTACCAGATCGGCGCTCTGCAGGCGCTGGCACATGCGGCCGGCACCTCGGTGCAGTACGTGAAGCCCCACGGCGCGCTGTACAACACGATCGCGGTCCACGAGCGCCAGGCGCGCGCCGTGGTGCGGGCGGTCCGCGAGGTCGACGACGCGCTGCCTCTGCTGGTCCTTCCCGGAACCGTCATCGAGGCGGAGGCCCGCGCCGCGGGGCTCCGCACGGTGGTGGAGGCCTTCGCCGACCGCGCGTACCGGCCCGATGGCGCCCTGGTGCCGCGGCGCGAGCCGGGCGCCGTGCTGCACGCGGAGTCCGACGTCGTCGAGCATGTGCTGCGCATCGCGACCGACGGCGAGGTGGTGGCGGTCGACGGGTCGCGCATCCGGATCGCCGCCGAGAGCATCTGCGTCCATGGGGACACGCCGGGGGCTGTCACGATGGCCGCGGCGGTGCGCCAGGCACTCGCCGCCGCCGGCGTGGACGTCGGTGCCTTCGCCTAGCGACGCCGGTCCCGGCGGTGCGGGCCCGGGCGGCGTCTCCCTGCGACCCGTCGGCGATCGTGCCCTGCTCGCCGAGTTGCCCGGCCTGCCCGAGGTGCTGAGCGTGCAGGCCCAGTTGCGGGATCGCCCCGTCGACGGACAGGTGGACGTGGTGCCCGCGGCCAGGACGGTCCTCGTCACGGTCGAGGACGCCCGGCACGTCGCCGCCCTCGCCGATCGGCTCCGGACGATCGACCTGACCCTGCCCGCCGGGCAGGACGGCACACTCATCACCATCGAGGTGCAGTACGACGGTGACGACCTGGCCGGCGTCGCCTCCAGGACGGGGCTGAGCGAGGAGGCCGTCGTCACGGCCCACACGACAACCCCGTGGGTGGCTGCCTTCGGGGGCTTCGCGCCCGGCTTCGCCTACCTCACCGGGGGTGACGCACGCCTCGAGGTACCCCGGCGGGATTCGCCCCGCACGGCCGTCCCTGCCGGGTCCGTGGCGCTCGCGGGGGAGTTCTCGGCGGTCTACCCGCGGGAGTCACCCGGGGGGTGGCTGCTGATCGGACGCACGGACGCCGTCCTGTGGGACATCCACCGGACCGAGCCCGCCCTCATCCTTCCCGGCACCAGGGTGCGGTTCAGCGCGGTGCGCGAGTTCGTCGAGGTACGCTCGGGCGTTGCTCCCGGGTCGTGCGCCCCGGAGTCGTCCCGTCAGGGCACGACGCCTGCGCCAGTGCCGTCCGGGCTGACCATCGTGCACCCCGGGCTCTACAGCGCGCTCCAGGATCTCGGCAGGCCCGGTCTCATGGCCCTCGGCGTCGCGGAGGCCGGTGCTCTCGACCGCGCCGCCCTCCGGCAGGCCAACAGGCTGGTGGGCAACGCCGCCGGATACGCCGTGATCGAGAGCGTCCATGGTGGACTCGTGCTGGAGGCGGGCGAGGACCAGGTGCTGGCCGTGACGGGTGCCGACGTCGGTCTGACCATCTCCCTGCCCGACGAGGGGGAGCGCGAGCCTGCCCTGTGCGCCCCGTTCCTCCTGCGCGCCGGCGAGGTGCTGCGACAGTCGCCCCCGGTGTCGGGGCTGCGGACCTACACGGCCGTACGCGGAGGCTTCGAGGCCGAGGAGGTGCTGGGCAGCCGGTCCACCGATTCGATGTCGGGGCTCGGGCCACCCGCTCTCAGGACAGGCACGCCCCTGGCGGTGGGACGGCCGGCTGCGGGGTCGGCGGTCGGGAACCCCGAGGAGCCGAGACGGGTTGGTGACCCCGAGGTGCTGCGCGTGATTCCCGGGCCCCGCGAGGACTGGTTCGACGACGGGCTGGTGCGCCTGTGCGCGACGGACTGGACGGTCACGGCACAGTCCAACAGGATCGGGCTGCGGCTCGACGGCCCTGCACTGGCGCGGACCCGGGGAGGGGAGCTGCCGAGCGAGGGCACGGTCCGCGGCGCCCTGCAGGTGCCGCCGTCGGGCCTGCCGGTGCTGTTCCTCGCCGATCACCCCGTCACGGGCGGTTATCCGGTCATCGCCGTCGTGGTCACCGCGGACCTCGACCGTGCGGCGCAGCTCGCGCCTGGATCCGAGGTGCGCTTCCGGACCTGATCCGACCCGGACCCGATCGGACCTAACGGGGAGCCTGTTGATGGCCGAGCCCCGCGCTGCGTCCCGGGAAAGGGGTGCACACGGAATTATGCGGGTGGAAACGCTGCCGAAACCCCTGCCCCCTAGTGTTGGGGAGCATACATCACTTCCACAGGAGGCTGCCATGCAGACGCTGAGGGTCAGGTACGTCCCCTGGACCAACCCGGTGGCCGTGGGGCTGCGGGAGGCCCTGCGCGCGGAGAACGACCGAGGCCGGTCGCCCGCGGTGCTCCCCGCCGCGGACGACGGGAGCGGTATCGCTGTCTTCCTCATCGCCTACGAACTGGCCAGCGGGCAGCCCGTCGGCTGTGGCGGTCTGCGGCTCCTCGATGCGGCGCGTGCCGACGTCGATTCCATCTACGTGCTCCCGTACGCCCGGTGGTCCGGCGTCTCGCAGGCCATCACGCAGGAACTGGCAGCCTGGGCGCGGACCCACGGCATCACGGCGGTGGGTCCTGGCGACGCTCTCGAGCGGCTGAACGCCCTGCACCTCTGACCCGCGACGGCCCCTCGACATACAGGCAGACCGCCCCGACGTCGGACGGTCTGCTTGTTCGCAGGTGGGCTGCCGGTGGGCTGCAGGTGGGCTGCCGGCAGGCTACTTGCGGGGTGCCCCGAGGTCCACGGGATCCTCGTCGGTCAGGTAGGCGAACTCGGAGTGGGCGGAGATGTCGATGCCGCGCAACTCGTCCTCCTGCTCGATCCGGAGGCCGATGGTGCGCTGGATGATCTGGGCGATCACCCACGTGACCACGAAGGAGTAGGCGAGCACGGCGACGGTCGCGAGCGCCTGGATGCCGAGCAGCTCGAGTCCTCCCCCGTAGAACGCGCCGGCCACGCCGTTGGGGGCGTCCGGTGTCGCGAAGAGGCCGATGAGCAGGGTTCCGAGGATGCCACCGATGAGGTGCACGCCGACGACGTCGAGCGAGTCGTCGAAGCCGAGGCGGAACTTGAGCTCGATTGCGAGCGAGCACACCGCTCCCGCGATGGCGCCGATGGCCAGTGCGCCCATGGGGCTTACCGCACCGCAGGCCGGGGTGATGGCGACGAGGGCCGAGACGAGGCCGGAGGCGGCCCCCATGCTCGTGGCGGCGCCGTTACGGATGCGCTCCATGAGGGCCCAGGCGAGGAGCCCGGCCGATGCCGCGACCGCGGTGTTGAGGAACACCACCGACGCGGACTGCCCTGCGGAGAGCGCGGAGCCGGCGTTGAAGCCGAACCAGCCAACCCACAGCAGGCCGGCGCCCACGAGCACGAGCGGACGGCTGTGCGGCTTGGCGTGGTCCACCTTCGGCCAGCCGTGGCTGCGGCCGAGCACGAGCGAGAGGGCGAGGGCTGCGATGCCCGCGTTCATATGGACGGCCAGGCCTCCGGCGAAGTCGATGGCGCCGAGGTTGTTGGCGATCCAGCCGCCCACCACCGAGCCGTCCTCCGAGCTGAAGGCGAAGACCCAGTGTGCGATCGGGAAGTAGACCAGCGTGGCCCAGACGCCCGCGAACATCATCCAGGCGCCGAACCTCATGCGGCCCGCGGCGGCACCGGCCACGAGTGCCGTCGTGACGCAGGCGAAGAAGAGCTGGAAGGCCGCGAAGAGGATCGGCGGGATCGAGGCGGACGGGTCCTCGGCGAGCAGCTGGCCCATCCCGGCGTACTCGGCGACATCCCCGATCAACCCGAGCCCCCCGACCGAGCTGCCGAAGGCCATCGAATAGCCGAACAGGGCCCACAGCACCGCGACGAGGCTCGCTCCGCCGAAGCACATCATCATCATGTTGAGGATGCGGCGGGAGCCCACCATTCCTCCGTAGAACAGGGCCAGTGCCGGGATCATCAGGCAGACGAGCGCGGCACTGGCGAGGATCCAGGCGACGTTTCCAGAGTCCATGGGAAGTCCTTTTCCGTGATGGCGCTTGCGCGTGCCGGACAGGACTGGGCCCGGGAGAGCACCTGGCTGGGTGCTGGACCGGGGATGGCACGCCGCGCTGGGCAATGGTAGGCAGCGCCACGTTTCAGCACCGGGCGGGTGCCGTTAACTCTGGGTTAAGCGGCGCCCCACCCTAGCCGCCGGCGACGGACTGGACGATCATGACGGTCGCCCCCGCCGGGACCGCCGTGCCGAGCCCGTCCATGCGGCGCACGTCCTCGCCGTCCACGTAGATGTTCACGTAGCGCCTCAGGGCACCGGTCTCCTCGCGGATGCGCTGCTCGAGCAGGGGACGTCCCTCGCCCAGGCGGTCCAGCAGCGAGCAGACGTCGTTGCGGCCGTGCAGGTCCATGCTGACCTCGCTCCGCCCGTCGACGTAGGGGCGCAGGAGCGTCGGGATGAGGATGGTCACGGGTTTCATCGCGGGCGCCGGGGGCATCGCGGAGCCGATCAGGCAGGGACGACGGCGGCGCGGACCGAGAGCACGTCCGGCAGGTTCCGTGCGACCTCCCGGAAGGTGCGGCCCTCGTCGGCGCTCGCGTAGACGGTCCCGCCGCGCGTCCCGAAGTAGACCCCGGGGGTCTCGGCGGTGTCGACGCACGCGGCGTCACGCAGCACCGCGTTGTACTCCGCCTGCGGCAGGCCGGCGTCGCTCGCCTCCCAGGTGGCGCCGCCGTCGTCCGTCCGGTGCACCCTCAGGCGGCCCTCGGGCGGGATGCGCTCGCCGTCCGCCTTGAGGGGGATGACCCACGCCGTGCCGCTGCGGTGCGGATGGGCGAGCATCACGAAGCCGAAGTCGGCGGGCAGGCCGTCGGCGATGGACTGCCACGAGTCCCCGCGGTCGGTACTCGTGTAGACGCCGTGGTGGTTCTGGGCGAACAGTCGGTCGGGGTCAACGGCGTCGCGGGCCACCTTGTGCACGCACTGCCCGAACTCCGGGTCGGGGTCGGGCATGAAGTAGGCGCTGATGCCCTTGTTCCGTGGCTGCCAGGACACCCCGCCGTCGTCGGACCGGTACACGCCCCCCGTGCTCATCGCGACGTGCAGCGTCTCGTCCGCTGGGCTGGGCAGCACGGTGTGGGCGGCCGCCCCGCCGAAGCCGGCACCCCACTCGCTGCGGTGGGGGTGGTCCCAGAGGCCCCGGTTGAGTTCGAAGGTCTCCCCGTGGTCGGTGGACTTCCAGACCGAGATGGGCTGGCATCCCGCCCAGACGACGCCGGGGCGGGACTCGGCGTCGGGCTGGATCTGCCAGATGCGCTCCAGCGCGACCCCCTCCTCCGCGCCGAAACGGAGGCTGCCCTCCTGCGGTTCCGTCCAGGTGTCGCCGAGGTCATCCGAGTGGGCGATGCACGGGCCGAAGTGCCATGACATGCGGCCCGCGAACAGGCGTGTTCGCCCTTCGCGGGTATCGATCCCCACGCTCGGGATCTCCTCCATGAGGAACTTCGGTTCGGACAGTGCCCATGTGACCCGGTCACGGCTCGAGGCGAGCCAGAGGCCCTTCTTCGTGCCGATGGCGAGGAGTGTGGTTCCCGGTGCTGTCATGGTGGCCCCATCGGCGTCGAACCGGTCCCGGACCGGAGGTGTGGTGTGGATCACTCGGGATAATTCCACCCACCACCTGATTTGTACAGGGAGGACTACCCGCTTCTGTCCGTATTCGTGGGGTCGGTGACCCGGTCGTGCCAGAGTGGAGCTATTCGGTCGCTGGGAGCGAAGATCCGTTCGTCCTGGAGGCACCGAGTGAGCGACACGATCCTGGGGAAGGCTGCGCCATCGCGGCTCTGTCCCGGTCCACCGCACGTGGCCGGCATGAGCCGGCACTGTGCGGGCAAGCACTGCGTGGAGTGCCGGGACGGCCTGCTCGTCCTGTGGTGGGCACCCGGTTCGCTGCTGATGCCGGTCGACGTCCTCGGCTCCTACGATGCGATCCGCGAACTGTCCGACGGCTACCTGATGCCGCTCGTCGTCCACCTGCAGGCACTCGTGGGGGTCGCCCCTCCAGCGCGTGCCCTGCTCCTCGAGGCAGCGCTGGCCTCCCGCATCGCCGTCGTCGGGACCGGGCCGGTGGACCGCGTGATCGCCGGATTCCTGGAGCAGTCCCTGTCGGAGACCCGGTACTTCGACAGTGCCTGCGAGGCCCTGGCGTGGGCGCGGCGCCCCTAGCGCCGTCCTACCCGAACAGTGGCGCGAGGAAACGCCGCTCGTACCGGCGGATGCATTTGCTGTCCTGTGCCAGGCGATAGGCGTCGATGCACTCCGGGTCCGTCGCGGCCTCCTCGCGATACCGCTCGTAATCCGCGAGCGAGGGAAACGTGAAGAGCGCATAGGCGATATCGCTGTCCCCCTCGCTCGGGAGGAAATACCCGTGGTGATTGCCGCCCAGTTTCCCGACAAGATGGATCCAGCGCCTGCCGTATTCCTCGAAGTCGGCGCGTTTGTCGGGATCGATCTCATAGCGCAGGTGGACCGTGATCATCGGGTTCCTGCGCTCGGTCAGCGGCTTTCGTTGTAGGCGTCGATGATCGACTGCGTGATCCGCCCGCGTGAGCTCGGGTTGTAGCCGTTCTCCTGCGCCCAGCGACGGATCTTCTGGGTGTCCTCGCGCTTCGAGCGGGACGAGGCCTTCGGACCCGCGGTCGGCTGCTTGCCGGATCCCGCCTTGCGCCCCTTGTCGACGTAGCCGGCGAGGGCGGAGCGCAGCGACTGTGCATTCTGTTCGGTGAGATCAATTTCGTAGTTCGTGCCGTCGAGGCCGAATCGGACGGTTTCCTGTGCTTCTTCGCCATTGAGGTCGTCGACCAGATGAACCTGTACCCGCTGTGACATCTCATTCTCCTGCATTGTCCGGACGAATTCGTGAGCCCCAGATTCCGACCTTATCGCGTATTCGCCGATATCTCGACAGTAATGCGTTCCCGGTGCGAATGTGTTCCGGCACACAATGCGCGGCTTTACGGGACGCGGGTGCGGGCGAGCAGGAGGGTGGCTCTCACCCTCTACGGGTGATACTCCGCGGCCGGGAAGGAGGCAAGTTGGTCTCGGGCCGGAAAGGCTCCGAGCCCCCAGGAAGGAAGAACCATGGCAACTCTGTCCGTGTGGAAATTCGACGACGCCGACGGCGCGAGCGGGGCGCAGCAGCTGCTGCTCGACCTGCAGGCCAAGGAACTCATCCGCGTGCACGACGCCGCAGTCGTCTCCTGGGCCCAGGACGCCAAGAAGCCGAAGACGCGGCAACTCGACGACCTCACCGGTGCCGGGGCCCTCGGCGGATCCTTCTGGGGCTTCCTGTTCGGCATCCTCTTCTTCGTGCCGCTGCTCGGCATGGCGGTCGGCGCGGCGGCAGGTGCCCTCAGCGGTTCCCTCGCCGATGTCGGGATCGACGACTCGTTCATCAAGCGGATCCGCGAGAAGGTCACCCCCGGCACCTCGGCGCTGTTCCTCCTCTCCTCCGACGCAGTGCCGGATCGCGTGGCGGAGGCATTCCGCGGCGTGCAGGCGGAACTGCTCGAGACCAATCTGAGCCACGACGACGAGAACGCGCTGCGCGCGGCCTTCGCCCCCGAGTGAGAGGCGGCCGTGCCCGCAGGCCGTGCCGTGCGGCCGGCGCGCGGCGCAACGGCTAGGCCGTGGCCCCCCGTTCGTCGATGACCGGGGGGAGCCCGAACGCCGCGAACATCTCCGGGTACAGGAAGTTGTGGTGGCCCGTGATTCGCTCGCCGTCCGTCTCGATGACCTGGATGGCCCACGGCTCCCAGAGGCCCGGCTCCACGAAGTGGTAGTTGGCGAAACCACCGGCACCGTTGACGTCGAGGGGGATGAGGCGGCCGTTCTCGCAGACGCTGCCCTTGCCGACGAACCAGCCGATGACGTCGTCGGGACCGCTGAGCCACAGGTCGAAGGGCGGCATGGAGAGGACCACGTCGTCGCGCAGCAGCGATACGAGCACGTCCATGTCGTAGGACTCGAAGGCTTCCAGGTACCGCGCGAGGAGGGCCTTGTGCGCGGGGTCCTCGAGGGGCATGGGCGTCGCGGGCTCGTAGCCGGCCATCGTCTTGCGGGCACGCTGCAGTGCGCTGTTGATCGACGCCGTGGTCACCTCGAGCAGCGCGGCGACCTCCGCGGCGGACCAGCGGAGCACTTCGCAGAGGATGAGCGCGCTGCGCTGGAGCGGGGGCAGGTGCTGCAGGGCCGCCACGAAGGCCAGGCGGACCGTGTCGCGGGCTTCCGCGACGTTCGCGGGATCACCGGCCAGGTCGATCACGCGGGCATCGGAGATGGGCTGCACGAAGACGCTCTCGGTCAGCGGTGCGCCGAGCACGGCGTCCGCCGTCCGCGTGGAGGGCCCGAGGTCCATGGGCCGGGCGCGGCGCTGAGGGCTCCGGAGCATGTCCACGCAGACGTTGTGGGCGATCCGGTAGAGCCAGGTGCGGAGGGACGACTGGCCGGCGAAGGATTCCCGCTTGGACCATGCCTTGATCATGGTCTCCTGCACGGCGTCCTCGGCCTCGGACGCGGCTCCGAGCATCCGGTAGCAGTAGCCCGTCAGCTCGCGCCGTGACGCTTCCAGGAGTTGCTCGAACGGGACGGCGTCGTCGGCCTCGGACGGGGTTCCCCGGGTGCTGGTGGCGGGCTGCATGCATCCGAGCGTAGCGACGGCTGCACCGGTGCGGGAGGTGGGCTGCGCGAAAAGTTTGGCGTCGCCGATGATTCCGGGCCCGCCGTGACGTCTACTGGGGACACCACCATCGACGGGAGCCCCGATGCGCAGACTCACAGCAGGCCTTTTCTCCTCCGTGGACGGAGTGGTCGAATCCCCCCATCTCTGGCAGTTCGACAGCTTCGATGCGGAGCTCGGGGCCGGCATGGGTGCCATGATCAGCAGGGTGGACACCGTGCTCCTCGGCCGTCACGGCTACGAGGAGTGGGCGGACTACTGGCCCCGGGCCGAGGCCACCGATCCCTTCGGTGCGTTCATCAACCCGGTCGAGAAGTTCGTGGCCTCCCGTACGCTGTCGGGTGAGCTCGGCTGGACGAAAGCCTCACTCATGGACCGCCCGCTCGAGGACTTCGTGCGGGCGCTGAAGCAAACCGACGGCGGCGACATCGCCGTCTGTGCCAGCATCTCGCTGGTCCGCCAACTCCTGTTCGCCGGACTCCTCGACTCACTGATGCTGATGATCCATCCGGTGGTGGCCGGCGCCGGCCGCCACCTGTTCGAGCCGACCGATCCCGTCACGAGACTGGAGTTGCAGGAGCTGACGACGACGAGCAAGGGCAACGTCCTCGCGTCCTACGCCCTCCGTCCCGAGACCTCTGGGGAGTAATCATGTCCTTCCAGGCATATCTCGACGCCATCGAGGCGAAGACGGGACTCACCCCGCGGCAGCTCCTCGAGCAGGCGGACGACCGGGGCTTCCGCGGTCCCGGCGCGACGGCGGGTGGGATCGTCGCATGGCTGAAGGAGGAGCACGGCCTCGGTCGGGGACACGCCATGGCACTCGTCCACGTCATCAGGAACGGACCGGCCATCAGCGGGAAGCACGTGGGGAGCGGCGGCACCCATGCGGACGTATCGACGGAGCTGTGGCTCGACGGGGTGGCGACGAAGCCTGCTCCGTGACGGACGGCCACGGCCCGACCCTAGACTGCTGCCCATGGCAGTGCTCATCGATCCTCCGTCCTGGCCCGCCCATGGGACGGTCTTTTCGCACCTGGTGTCGACGTCGTCGCTCCGGGAACTCCATGCCTTCGCCGAGGCTGCCGGTATCCCGCGGCGAGCGTTCGACGAGGACCACTACGACGTGCCGGCGCGCCGGTACCGCGAGCTGGTCGACCGCGGAGCCGAGGAGGTCAGCGGCACCGACCTGGTGCGGGCGCTGATCGCGAGTGGACTGCGGATACCCGCGCGACGGCGGGGCCCGAAACTCCGCGCGGCACTGGCCACGCGCTGGGCGACGGTGCTCCCGCAGGATTCGGCCCTGGGGGAGGAGCTCCTCGACAGATGGGGGGAACAGCACCGGAGATACCATACGCCGACACACCTCCTCGCCGTCCTCGAGGCACTCGATGTCCTGCTCGATCCTCCGGACGGTGCCCTGCGGCGCCCGCTGCTGCTCGCCGCGTGGTTCCACGACGCCGTGTACCAGGGGGTGGCGGGCGACGACGAACGGGCCTCGGCGGGTCTCGCCGTGAAGCGCCTGGCGGGGGTGATCCCTTCGTCGGAGGTGCGAGAGGTCGAGCGGCTCGTCCTGCTGACGATCGACCACGATCCGGTGGAGGGTGACCGCGCGGGGCAGCTCCTGTGCGACGCGGATCTGGCGGTGCTGGGTGGATCGGAGTCCGAGTACCAGCGGTATGCCGCCGCCGTCCGAGACGAGTACGCACATATTCCCGATGCGGCATTCATCGAGGGACGGCGGTCGGTCCTGACGCAGCTGATCGCCCTCGATCCACTGTTCCGGACGACGACGGGCAGGCAGCGCTGGGGTGACCGCGCGCTGCGGAACCTGCAGCACGAACTCGACCTCCTGGGCTGATGTCTGTCGGTCGGCGGGAAGTCGTGTCCCGCGCGGCGGTGGCTCAGCGGTCCGGCAGCTCGACCAGGCCGTTCCGGAAACCCCAGAGCACCGCCTGCAGGCGATCCCGGGATGCCGTCTTCTGCAGCAGCCCCGCGAGGTGGTATTTCACCGTGGTCTGCTCGACGAAGAGGTGTGCGGCCATCTCCGCGGTGGAGCGGCCTTCTGCCAGTAGGTGGAGGACATCGAGCTCGCGTGCGGTGAGGGGTGTGGGAAGGGGTGCGGCGAGCCGCCCGTCCGGGGACGCCGGGGACGCCGGGGATGCGTGAGGTGCCGGCGGCGTAGCCTGCCGTCGGTTCCCGAACTCCCGCAGGATCCGTCGCGTCAGCCGCTGGTCGAGCGTCCCGTCCCCGCGGGCGACGGAACGCACGGCGTCGAGCAGCGTCCCCTCGTCCGCACCCTTGAGCAGGAACCCGGCGGCGCCCGCCTCGAGCGCCGAGAAGATGTCGTCGTCGATGTCGAAGGTCGTGAGGATCAGGACTCCGCTGTGCAGGGAGTCGTCCGCCGTGATGGCTCCCGTGGCGGTGATGCCGTCCATGCCCGGCATCCGGATGTCCATGCAGACGACGTCGGGTCGGAGCGACCTGGTCAGGCGGACGGCCTCCTCACCGTTCGCGGATTCGCCGACCACCGTGATGTCCTCCGCCGCACCGAGCAGGATGGACAGTCCGGTGCGGACGATGACCTGGTCGTCCGCGACGACGACCCGGATCACGATCGTCCCCTGCCCGGGTGCGGGATGCGGAGCCGGTTCCGCCAGCCGCCCCCGGCGGTGGGACCGGTCTCGAGGTCGGCCCCGATCAGATCGGCACGCTCGTTCATCCCGACGAGCCCGTAGCCCTGTCCTCCCGGCCTCCTCTCCGCCGCATGCGCAGGAGGACCGGACGCCGGTGCGTTCTTCACGATGACCACCAGCTCGTCCGGTCGGTACTCGATGGACACGGTGCAGTCGGCGTCCGGTGCATGGCGTGCAGCGTTCGTCAGGGATTCCTGCACCGTCCTGTAGATGGAGGCCTCCGCTACGGGTCCGACGCGGTACGGGTCCCCGGTGACGCTGAAGGAGACGCGCTGACCTCGTCCGGCTGCCGCGTCGAGGAGGGACGGCAGATCACCCAGTCCCGGGATGCCGACGGTCGTGCGTCCGCCGCCGTCCTTCGGGTTCTCGTCCGGCCGCAGCAGGCCCACGGTCCCCCGGAGATCCGCCATGGTCGCTCGGGCCTCGTCCTCCAGCTCGCGGAGCATCGTGCGGCTCCGTTCGGGATCGGACGCGATCAGGGCTCCGGCCGCCTGGGCGCTCACGATGATGCCGGACAGGTGGTGACCGGCGATGTCGTGGAGTTCGCGGGCGAGTGCCGTGCGCTCCGCCCGCCGGTCCTGCTCCATCAGGTAGGAGCGCTCGCGTTCGGTGAACTGCTCGCGCTCGCGCGCCGCGTCCCGGAGCTGCGACCGTCCGCGGCTGAACTCCGCGGCCAGGGCGGGCACCAGGTACTCGAAGACCACCCGCGCGGCGATCAGGCCGAGCACCGCCGGGACGGGCAGGTGGCCGGCGAGGAGTGCCGCGATCATCGCGACGGCGCTGCTGAGGACGGCCATCGCCACGAGCACCCGGAACGCCGGCGGCCGGGCCGCCCGACGGACCAGGTGGAAGGCGGCGAGCATCAGGGCCAGGCTGCCGATACCGAGTTCGGCGGCGCTGGAGGCGAGCAGCACCGAGTGCAGCAGGACGACGGCGACGAAGGCCGGCACCGGCGCCGTCCAGCGGTACAGCAGCGCGACTGCCTGCCCGGCGACGAGCACGGCCTGCAGGACGGTGAGGAGCAGGCCCTGGGCCGGCTCCAGGATTCCGGCGGCCCCCGCGACGAGATGAAGGACCGCTGCGAGGAGGACCACCAGCGGGAACACCGGATTCCGCCGTGGCGCGCTCTGTCCGCCGTCCCTGATCATCCGCACGGAACGAGTCAACCACGGACGCACCGGCGCGGTCTGCGCGCCGGTGCGTCCGTGGTCCTTCCCGGTCCTCACCCGGCCTGCAGGATCACGTCGAGGGCGTCGACGACGATCTTGTACCGGGCCAGGAGCGTGGCTTCGTCGGTAGGGTCGACGATCGCCCAGGGCAGGGCGGTCACCGCGATGGTGACGGCGGTCCCGTCGGGGCCGACGGCGTTGCGGGTCTGGGTGCCCGGGATGTCCCCACCGTGTCCCCAGGCCGTGCCGCCGCCGGTCAGCGGGTAGGACTGCAGGCCGAGCCCGTAGGTGGCCTCGGGCCACAGCTCGTCCCCCGCCGGCACGGTGGCCTGCATCTCGGCGAGGCTCGCCCGGTCCACGAGGTTACCGGCGAGGAGTGCCTTCATGAAGGTGTTGAGCTCGCTCGGGGTGGAGACCATGGCGCCGGCGGCCCAGGCGAACGCCGGGTCCATGGTGGTGATGTCCTTCAGCTCGCCGACGGCGTCGACGTGGTAGCCGAGGGGATGTGTGCCGCGCAGCTGCTGCTCGCCCGGGACGGGCAGGTAGGTGTTCACGAGCTGGAGCGGCTCGACGATGCGACGCTCGATCTCCTCGTACAGCGGGCGTTCGGTGAGGCGCTCGACGATCAGCCCGAGGACCAGGTAGTTGGTGTTGCTGTACTCCCACCGCGCGCCGGGGGCGAAGACCGCCGGCTTCCCGAGGGCGATGTCGAGCATGTCCCGCGGCGAGATGTAGGTGTGCTGCGCGCCGAAGGCATCCGCGGCGATCTGGTCGGCGTACTCGGGCAGCCCGCTGGTGTGCTGCAGCAGCTGACGGACGGTGATGTTTCCGCCGTCGATCCCCTCGCCCGACACGAGTCCCGGGAGATAGGTCCCGACGGGCTCGTCGAGCACGAGCACTCCCTCCTCGGCGAGCTGCAGGACGACGGTACTGACGAACATCTTCGTGTTGCTGGCGATGCGGACCTGCCCGTCGGCGGGGGCGGCTTCACCGGTGGCGAGGTTCCCGGTGCCGGCCGCAAGCGTGAGGGTGGTCCCGTCCGGTCTCGTGACCGCCGCGGAGGCGGACGGATACCCGGCGTCGACGAGCTTCTGCAGCTGCTCCTGCACGACGGCGGCGGCCGGGGCGGCCTGTCGCTCGGGCGCGGAGGCGCCGGCCGGGGCTGCCGCGGAGGCGCCGGCCGGGGCTGCCGCGGAGGCGCCGGCCGGGGTGGCTGCGGAGGCCTGCGCCGGTTCGAGGAAGCCGGGCTGGAGCAGGGTGGCCCCACTACCGGCCGTCAGGGCGGCGGCGAGGGCGACGGCGGCCCAGCGGGCCAGGGGGGAGCGCTCGGTGCGGGAGGTGATGGCGGGGGTGGTGGAGGGCGATGCAGGCATGGGGATCATATCTTTCCGGGTTCGGGTCGGTGGAAGGGAAGGGGGCAGCGGAGGGTCAGAGGTCCCGGCGACGAAGGGTGAGCGCCGAGAGTGCCACCGCGATCACGGCCAGGGCGGCGAGCGCCGCGAGGGCTGTGCCGGGTGCCTTGGCTGTGCCGGATCCGACGGCCGCCTGGGACAGGGACACCGGCAGCAGCTGTACCCAGACGGGCAGGGTTCCCGTGGTGAGCTGCACGATCGACATGAGCACCGGTTCGACCACCAGGGCGCCGAGCATCACGAGCACGGCGGCGAGCTGGTTGCGCAGGATCAGGCCGACGGCCAGCCCTACGAGGGTCAGGAGCGTGACGGCGAGTACTCCGCCGCCGAGGAGGCCGAGGACCTGCGGCAGGGGAGCGGTGAAGGCCGTGCTCCGGATGAGGAGGGTGGCGCCGAGGGTCAGGAGCGCCGCCGCTGCCAGGAGTACTCCCGTCACGGCGCCGGTGGCGGCTGCTGCGCCGGCCTTCGCGAGGACGATGCGGGACCTTCTCGGCTCGGCCAGTGCCGCACCCGTGATTCCCCCGTACCGGAAGTCACCGGTTCCGGCCAGGACGCCGAGCAGGACGACGGCGACGATCACGACGCCGATCGATCCCGTGCCCATCGATGCTCCGAACGGATTCAGGGCGGCCAGCTGGTTCTCCGCCAGCCCCAGGTCGATGACCGGGATTTCCGCCGTGACGTCCGCTCCGGCTGCTCCGTCCTCGCGCAGGGCGGGGAGCAGGAGGGTGAAGGCGAGTTGCGTCAGGACCAGACCCAGGGCGGCGATGAGGACCGCAACCCTGGTCGCGGTGTTCGTGGTCAGTTTCAGGATCTCAGCGCGCAGCATGGGGAGCCCTTTCGTCCGTGCCGGTCAGGGAGAGGTAGTACTGCTCGAGGTCGCCTCCGGAGCTCGCGAGGGCCTCGTCGAGGGAGAGGGCGGAGCGGACACGCCCGCCCGCGATGATCACGACGTCGTCGGCGATCCGGGCGACGTCGGAGAGCATGTGCGAGGACAGCAGGACGCTGCCGCCGCCGTCCGCGAAGGTGCGCAGGTACTGCTTCAGCCAGTGGATACCGGCGGGGTCGAGACCGTTGGCGGGTTCGTCGAGCACCAGGATCCGTGGCGCACCGAGGAGTGCGGTGGCGATCGCCACCCGCTGGCGCATGCCGAGGGAGTAGTCGCGGATCGTGCGTCCGGCGTCGGCCGCCAGGTCCACGGTCTCGAGCACCTCGTCCACGCGCCGGGCGGCGAACCGGCCCTGGGCCGCGCCGATGCGCAGATGTTCGCGGGCAGTCCGGCCCGGGTGGAGGCCGCCGGCATCCAGCACGGCGCCGACCTGCCGGAGGGGATCCGTCAGAGCACGGTAGGGCTTGCCGAGGACGAGCGCTTCGCCCGAGTCGGCGGCGACGAGGCCCAGGAGCATGCGGATGCTCGTCGTCTTGCCGGCGCCGTTCGGGCCGAGCAGGCCGACGATACGCCCGGCGCCGACGGTGAAGGTGACGTCCTCGACGCGCTGGACCCCGTGGAACGACTTCCGGAGGTGCCGCACGGCGAGGGGTGGGGGAGTGGGATTGTCCATGCCTCAAGCCTGTCCGTCGGGAGCTCCCGGCACCCCGGCCGCAGGGACAGTCTCCCGACTGTCCGAACGGACAGTCCGCTCCGTGGCACCGAGACTATGGACATCAGGAATATCCGATAGCTAAGGTATCCATATGCGGATGGCCCAGCTCAGCGAAGCGAGTTCCATCCCCGTCGCGACGATCAAGCTCTACCTCCGGGAGGGGCTTCTCTCCCCGGGGACGCGGACCAGTCCGAATCAGGCGCAGTACGGCCTGACCCACCTCCGCCGCCTGAAGCTGATCCAGGCGCTCGTCAAGCTCGGTCGGCTGAGTCTTGCCGCGGCCGGCGACGTCCTCGACGCCATCGACTCCGACCGCCCGCTGATCGAGACCTTCGGTGTCGCGCAGCGGGCCGCCACCCGGGTGGCCGACCGGACTGCGGTCCGGGATGCGGAGCTGGAGCGGGTCGACTCGCTCCTCGAGGACTGGCACGTCGACCCGAACGGCTGTGGACGCTACGACGCCGCCGCCGCACTCACCGCCCTCCAGGACTCCGGCCTGAACGCGACGGACGAATGGTACCGGCGGTACGCCGATGCGGCGCTCGCCGTCGCGGAGGCCGATCTCGACCTGGTGGACGCCCAGGAGGGGCGGAGCGCGAAAGCCGAGACGGTCGTCGTCGGCACCGTGCTCGGAGACGCGCTGTTCGCCGGCCTCCGCCGCGCGGCCCAGCAGCACGTCGCGTACACCCGGTACGCCGTAGGCGACGCAGGGGCCCCGCCCGCCCGCTGAAGTCCCGAGGAGGACTCATGCAGCACACCGTGAACGCCGCCCGCCTGCCCCTGGCCGCCGTGCCCTGGCACGGACCGCTCCTGCTCCTGGCCGCACTGATGGCCCTCACCGGTCTCGTGAGCCTGGCAGGTCTCGTCGCCGACCCCCGCGAGATCGTGGGGGCGCCCGCATGGGCCAAGCCCCTGAAGTTCTCGATCTCGTTCTTCCTCTACGCCCTGACGCTGTCCTGGCTGATCGGGCAGGTGCGCTCGAGGGTGCGCCTGGCGTGGTGGCTGGGGACGCTGGCGGCCGCGGCCGTCCTCGTCGAGATGGTCATCGTCGTCGGCGCCGTCCTCGCCGACACCACGAGCCACTTCAACGTCGCCACTCCACTGAGCACGGTGCTGTGGCAAGTCATGGCGATCTCGATCGTCGTGCTCTGGCTGGCCTCGCTGATCGTGGGCGTCCTCCTGTTCCGGGTGAAGGGCGCCGACCCGGCGCGCTCCACCGCCGTGCGGGCCGGTGTGGTCATCGGCCTGGCCGGCATGGCCCTCGGGTTCCTGATGACCACCCCGACGGCCGCGCAACTGGGGAACTGGCAGGGCGTCTCCGGGGCACACACGGTCGGGGCGGCCGATGGCGGTGCCGGCCTGTTCCTCCTCGGCTGGAGCACCGTGGCGGGGGACCTCCGCGTGCCGCACTTCGTCGGCATGCACGCCCTGCAGCTGTTGCCGATCAGCGCCGTCCTGATCGAGCTGGCGGCACGTCGTGTGTCCGCCCTGAAGGATCCCTCGGTGCGGCGGCGGGTCGTCCGGGTGCTCGCCGCGCTCTACACCGCCGTCGTCGCGGTCCTCACGCTGCAGGCCCTCGCCGGACAGTCCGTGGTGGATCCGAGCCCGGACGTCGTGCTGGGCTCTTCTGCCCTGCTGCTCCTGGCGGCCCTGTCGATCGCGGTGATCCTGGCGCGGGGACGGGACCGGGGCACCGGCCCATTCGAACCCGCCGCCCTGCCGGCGGCCGGCGGTGCGGCATGACCGCCGGCACCCGGCAGCCGCTGCCGGCCCGCACCCTCGCCGTCGTCGTGGCCTACGCGGTGCTGTCCGGCGCCGGGCTGCTCGGCACCTGGTACTTCAACCTCGCGTACCGGGGCACCGACGGCACCTACCTCGAGGCGTGGTTCGCCAACCCGGCGAGTTCCTCCGCGGCCGTGGACGTCATCGTGGCCGCGCTCGCGGCCTGCATCTTCTACGGTGTCGAGGGGCGTCGGCTCGGGTGGCGCCGGCGATGGCTGCTGTTCATCCCGCTCACCTTCGTGGTGGCACTCGCCTTCGCACTGCCGCTGTTCCTCATGCTGCGGGAGCTGCAGCTCGCCCGCACGGCACCGGACGGACGCCCCGCCCCGCCAGGAAGGACGGGCCATGGGATCCATCGATGACGCACTCGCCGGGCTCCAGGACCCGGACCGGGCGTGCCTCCGGCACCTCGAGATCGCGGGGCGGTAGCGGACGTACCCGGCATGCGGCCCGCGCCCGTCACGGTTCGGCGCCTATTCGCGCCGGGCGTGGCGACGGCGCGAGGAGGGGCCGATCATGGGTGCATGACATGGCCGGCCCGTCTCGGCGTCGCGGCGCTCACCGCGATCCTGCTTTCAGCGTGCGCAACGCCGGGGGATTCCCCGGGGACGGGCGGGGACGGGTTCGGCGCGGCCGACCCCGCGGCCTCGGGTGCGATCGCCGCTCCGGCGGCGGACGGCGAGGTGATCGGCCAGGGCACCGTACTGCAGGGCGGGGACGCGCCTCCCGCGTTCTGCCTCGGCGGCGTCATGGAATCCTACCCACCCCAGTGCAGCGGTCCGCCCGTCCTGAACTGGGACTGGGACCTCGCCGGCGGGTTCGAGTCAGCGTCCGGTGTGACGTGGGGTGCCTACGCGGTGACCGGGACCTGGGACGGCACCGCCTTCACGAGGACGGGGGTGCCCATCCCGCTCTCGCTCTACGACGCCCCGCCGTTCGACGACCCGCTCGCCGGGAGGCAGGGCATCACAGCTCGGCACGAGCTCGAGCGCATCCAGCGGGCGGTCTTCGCGGGCCATGAAGGCTACGTACTCACGGCCGGGACGGAGCGCGGCTTCGTCGTCGTCACCGTCGTGTACGACGACGGCACGTTCCAGGCACGGATGGACGCGGAGTACGGCGCCGATGTCGTCGTCGTGCTGTCCGCGCTGCGGGCCTACGGTTGATCGGAGGGGACCGTCCCGGGGGCGGGACGCGCGACGAAGGGACCGCATGGTGCAGATCATCCTCTGTGACTCCGAGGAGCAGGTGGGACGGCGGGCCGCAGACCTGGTCGAGGCGCGCGTGCGGCTGGGCCCGGCCGTCCTCGGGCTCGCCACGGGCGGCTCGCCGGCATCCACCTACGCCGAGCTCATCCGGAGGCACCGGGAGGAGGGCCTCCGGTTCGGCGATGTCACAGCCTTCACCCTCGACGAGTACGCGGGCCTTCCCGCCCATCACCCGCAGTCCTACCACTCGACCATCCGCCGCGAGTTCACGGACCACGTGGACCTCCCGCCGGGTCGGCTGCACACGCCTCGCGGGGACGCGGAGGACCTCGCGGCGGAGGCGGTCCGGTACGACGCGTCCATCGCGGAGGCCGGCGGCATCGACGTCCAGCTCCTCGGCCTGGGGGCCAACGGGCATATCGGGTTCAACGAGCCGACGTCGTCCCTTCGCTCCCGCACGCGCGTCAAGACCCTGTCGGGCGCCACGCGCGCGGCGAACTCCCGCTTCTTCGAGGGCGACGGCGAGGAGGTGCCGAAGCTCTGCCTGACGCAGGGCCTCGGCACCATCTGCGAGTCCGGGCAGGCGGTGCTCGTGGCGCTCGGCGAGGCCAAGGCCTCCGCCGTGCAGGCCATGGTCGAGGGACCGGTCAGCGCCTTCTGCCCGGGGTCGGTGCTGCAGCTGCACCCGAGGGCAGCCGTCGTGCTGGACCCGGCGGCGGCAGGCCGGCTGACCCTGCTGGAGTACTACCGCGAGGCCCAGGCACTGCAGGACGAACTGCAGTGACGGCCCTTCCCTCGGCTTCCGGTGCCGATGATTCCAGAACTCGCGCGTCGTCAGAAGAGTGGCAGCAGGAGGACCGAAGTGAGGATCGACGTGAGGACCGGACGATGACGGATGACTGGCACGCGGTGCACCAGGAGCGGCGGGCGCTCGCCGAGGACCTCGAGGCTCTGACGGACCGGCAGTGGGCCACCCCGTCGTTGTGCGAGGGATGGGACGTCCACGACGTCGTCGCGCACCTGGCCGGTTCCGCGGCGACCACCCGAAGGGGTTTCTGGATCTCGCTCCTGCGGTCCCGCTTCGACTTCGACCGGGCGAACGCGCGGGAGGTGGCGGCGTATCGGGCGGGCACACCCGCCGAGACACTGGAGCGGTTCCGGGCAACGATCACCAGCACGACGACGCCGCCCGGCCCCTTCGTCGCACGCCTTCTCGAGATCGTCGTCCACGGCGAGGACATCCGGCAGCCCCTCGGCCTGCCGCGCCCACCCCTGCCGCCCGGCGCGCAGGGCGCGCTGGAGTACCTGGCGCGGGATGCGCTCTCGGGTGGCAGAAGACGCCTGGCGGGTCTGGAACTCGTGGCCACCGATACCGGAGCCAGGGTCGGGTCGGGCGAGCGGGTGGAAGGACCGGCACTCGGCCTGCTGGTCGCGGGCTCGGGACGGCCCGCAGGCTTGCAGGGGCTCAGCGGACCCGGCGTTCCGCTCCTGGCGGCGAGACTGGGCGTCCCGGTCAGTTGAGCGCTGCCGTCACGCCTTCCCGATCACCACGGTCGCGCCGATGTCCTTCCGGCTCCTCGACCAGGCCCGGAACCCGGCGCCGGCGAGGAGGCGGACGCTGTCCGTCGCCTGGTCCTCGCCCACCTCGAACAGCAGGTGCCCGCCCGGTGCCAGCCATCCGCGGGCCTGCCCCGCGACCCGCCGCTGCAGCTCCAGCCCGTCGTCCCCACCGTCGAGGCTGACCAGGGGCTCGTGCTCCCGCGCCTCGGGCGGCAGGGTGCCCAGGCGCGACGACGGCACGTAGGGCGTGTTGCAGAGCAGCGTCGTGACCGTGCCGCGCAAGGCGGCGGGCAGCGGCTCGAAGAGGTCCCCCACGTAGAGCTCCGCGTGCAGGGCGGCGAGATTGCGCCGGGCGAGCCCGACGGCGGTGCCCGAGATGTCCGAGGCGTGGAGCTCCACGTGCTGCACCGTGTGGGCGAGCGCGGCACCGAGGGCCCCGCACCCGCAGCAGAGGTCGAGGACCGTGGCGCCCGCCGGCGTCAGGTCTGCCGCGCATTCGACGAGGAAGGCGGACCGCTGGCGGGGCACGAAGACCCCCGGCCCCACCGCCAGGCGCAGCCCGCAGAAGTCCACCCAGCCCAGCACGTGCTCGAGCGGCACGCCCGCCACCCGCTGGTCGACCATCGCGGCGAGGACGTCGGCGGGCGCTCCGGTCCCCACCAGCAGCCGGGACTCGTCCTCCGCGAACACGCAGCCGGCAGCACGCAGCCGCGCCGTCAGCTCCGCCTCGGGGGGGCGGAGGAGCGCGGCAGTGGAGGGCGTGTGGTGCGGCATGGAACGGCCCGTCGTCGAAGGCGGCCTGGCAGCACGACGATACCCGCGATGCCACCCACCCGTGGCGCGGTCAGCGCTCCGCGAGCACCTCGCGGGCGGAGGTCCAGGTGCGGGACCCGTACCTGTCGTTGTCCAGCAAGGAGAATGCGCCGTCCCCGCTGAACATGTTGCCGAAGTACTGCATGCCCTGCCAGGCCGGGTACAGGTCCTCCGAGGCCCCGGAGAAGGCCTGCCCTGCGCGGGCCATGAGGCGCAGGGAGCCGATGCTCCCGGCGTAGAGCAGGCGGTAGGGCTCGCCGCTGATGTCGGTCATGATCGCGGCCAGGTCCCGCGAGGAGACGGTGTCCCCGGCGATGCGGAGGAACCTCGGCGCGTCCGGGTCGAGGGCGGCGCGCGCGGTGTAGGCCGCGACGTCGTCCTTGGTGGTGAAGGCCATGGGCTGGTCCGCGTCGTGCCAGTAGAGGACCTTCCTCCGCCCGAAGAGGACCAGGGGTGCCACTCCCGTCAGCATGTCCGCGAAGGCGCCGTTGAGCACGGAGGTGGCGCGGATCGGGGCGGCGTCGAGGATGGTGCGGAAGTCCCTCCGGAGCTGGAGGTTCCGGTTCGACCGGTCCTTGATGGTGGTGTGGTCGAGCGAGTAGTCCGATGGGATGAACCGCGGGACGCCCGCGGCCACCGCGGCCATCAGCAGCCGGGTCTGGCTGTCGAGGATGACGGGCGCGAGTCCGCTCAGTGCCGAGACGACGGCGTCGGCCCCGCCCATGGCGCTCTTCAGCTCCTCGGCGTCCGCGTAGTCCACCGGCAGGATCTTCGCCCCGAGGGAGCGCAGCGCGTCGGAGGCGCCGGGATCGCTCGCGGTCCTCGTGAGCACGCGCACCTCGACATCCTGGTCGAGCAGCGCGCGGGCGATGCGCCCGCCGAGATCCCCGGTGGCTCCTGCGATGACGATGGTCTGTGACATGGGACTTCCTTCGGAAGGGGCAGGAAAGGGCGGGTCGATCGGCACCGGAAGACCGGTCGTACGGGTTGGCGGACGCCTTCGGCATGCGTCTCGAGTGTGACACCGATCAGGCACCCGGCCGGACATCCCGGAGGGTTCCGAGCCCTTCGACGCCCACGCGATCGACCTCTCGCACGACGGACCCGCGGCCCGGCTGTCCGGGACTGGGATAGCCTGACGGGATGGAACGCGTCGCCGTGATCTCGGACCTCCACGGGAACACCACCGCCTTCACCGCGGTGCTGGAGGACCTCCGGAGTCGCGGCATCGCCACCGTCTACAACCTGGGCGACGTCGCGGGCAAGGGGCCGCGCGGCTCCGAGTGCGTCCGCCTGAGCCGCCTGCACTGTGCCGTCACCGTGCGCGGCAACTGGGACGATTTCCTGCCCAGCGAGACGCCGGAGTGGCGCGACGACGCCGGTTGGTGGTGGCACAACGAGCTGACACCGGAGGACCGCCGATGGCTGCAGACCCTCCCGCTGTCCCATGACATCTCGCTGAGCGGGCGGCGCATCCGCATGTTCCACGCCTCGGCGAAGAGCGTGTACCACCGCGTGCATGCCAGGCACACCGACGGCGAGTTCGACGGCATGTTCGCGGCCACGGAGCTGACGGGGGATGGGCCCGCACCGGATGTGGTCTGCTACGGCGACATCCACGACGCCTTCGTCTCCACCTACCGGAGCAGGACGCTCGTGAACGTGGGCAGCGTGGGCAACCCGCTCGATGAACCGCAGGCCTCGTACGTGATCCTGGAGGGAGAGCCCGACGGCGGCCGGTCGGATCCCTTCGGCATCCAGTTCGTGCGGGTCGCGTACGACGTCGAGGCGGAGATCGCCGCCGCGACGGAGCTCGGGATGCCGGCCCTCGAGGCCTACGCGATCGAACTGCGGACGGCCGTCTACCGGGGCCAGCACGCGCGGCTGGGACTGCTCGACCCCGCCCGGGGATAAGCGGGTGGTCGGGAGCCGGCTGCTTGACTCCCGACCAACGCCCCATGTCCGTGCAAGCACATCGATGTGGTCAACGTCAGTCCGCGGACAGGTCCGGGCCATTTGCTGCGTACACCCAGTGTGCGCCGCAGCCATCACCGGGAGGGGCCGGTACGCGGAGATCGCGCGCCTTGACAGCTTCTCGCCCCGCGGCGGGAGAAGCCCGGACTATTGGGTAATATTCTTTAGGTCGTTTAGCAGCAGGCGGCCATCACCTTCTCCTCGCAGCATCGCGCGTGCCCGCAGGGAGCGGATGCAAAGGTACATCTGTTGGTACATCACGTGAACGAAGGCGGCCAGCCCGTCCCGGCCCTGCTGCAGGACATGGTGCTCGACAGCGAGGACGTCGAGCAGTTCCTGACGAAACTGGTCACCATGGCCGGGCACACCCTGTCCGCGGAGGACGACGAGGTCCTGTGCGGCATCACCCTGCTGCGCGACCGGAGCAAGATCACCGTCGCCAGCAACAGCCCCGACGCCCAGAAGATGGACGAGGTCCAGTACGCGTTCAACGACGGCCCGTGCCTGCGTGCCGCCCGCCTGGGGATCGTCCACTACGTCAGCGACTTCGACACCGAGGAACGCTTCCCCGAATACAGCAGGGCCATCGCGAGCCATGGCATGAAATCGGCGCTCGGTGTCCCCATCCCCCTCGAGGGCGAGGCGAAGGCGGCCCTCAACTTCTATTCGCCGCTGGCCGGCGCCTTCACGGATCAGGCCATCGAGGCGGCGCAGCTGTTCGCCGAGGAGGTCGGGGCCTCGCTCCGGCTCGCCGTGCGGATCGCCGGCCTGACCCAGGCCCGGGCGGACATGCGGGCCGCCATGGAGAGCCGGACCACGATCGACCTCGCCGCCGGCGTGATCATGGGGCAGAACCGCTGCTCACAGGACACCGCGATGTCCATGCTCAAGGCGGCCTCCAGTGCCAGGAACATCAAGCTCCGCGACGTCGCGGCCTCGGTCCTGGAATCGCTCGGCCAGGGGCCGGCGAAGACGCACTTCGACTAGCGGGGGGCGTCAGCCCTGGGCCGCGGGCCGGTCGCTGAGCTCCACGTCCACCGTCCGCGTGTCCGAACCGCGCCGGATCTCGACGGCCACGGTCTCGCCTGGGTCGCGCTGACGCAGCGCCGCCAGGAGGTCCTCGGGTGCGGACAGCTCGTCGTCCTCGATGCTCGTGATGATGTCACCCGGCTGGATCCCGGCGTCGTCGGCCGGTCCGCCCTGCGACACCGACAGCACCACGACGCCCGTGGTGTCCTGCAGGTTCAGCTGCTCTGCGATCTGCGGGGTGATGGCGCCCGGCGCCAGGCCCATGAACGCGTGCTCGGCCGTGCCGTCCTCGCGCAGTTCCTCGGCCACTTCCGTGGCGGTCGGGGCGGGGATCGCGAAACCGAGGGACACGGCACCCTGCGCGGGCGGGATGTAGGCCTCGCTGATGCCGATGATCTCGCCGCGCCCGTTCACGACAGCACCGCCCGAGTTGCCCGGGCTGATGGCCGCGTCCGTCTGCAGGAGGTCCACGAGCGACTGGCTGGAGGATGCCGACCCCGGGATCTCCCGGTGCAGACCGGAGATGATGCCCGACGTCACGGTGCTCTCGAACCCGAGGGGCGAGCCGATGACGACGGCGAGCTCGCCGATGCGCGGCAGGCCGGACTGGAAGGTCGCGGCGGGCAGGTCGGTGCGGTCGGCGCGCACGAGCGCCAGATCGGAGACGGCGTCCGCGGCCTCCACCGTCCCCGACACGCGCTGCCCGTCGGCGAACGCCACCTCCACGTCCCCGTTGCCGCGGATCACATGCTCGTTGGTGAGGATGAGGCCGTCCTCGGTGTAGATGACGCCGCTGCCGAGCCCCTCCTCGGTGAAGATGGTGACCACGGACGGCTGTACGGCTTCGACGATGTCGGGGATGCTCATGTCGCCCTCATCGGTATCGGATCCGGACGACCCGGACGACGATGTCCCGTTCTCGCCCTGCACCTGCACCTGCGCGGGCGCGCTCGGCGCGGTGTCGGTGGCGTCGTCGGCCGTGCAGCCGGTGACCAGGAGCAGGAGCGCGACGCCCGTGATGGCGGCTGGCGACGACGGGGTGCGGGTGCGGAACATGGCTCGGTCCTCCTGGGATGGGCTGGGGCCCGGACGGCGACGCGACCGACGGCCGCTGGGGTCGCCGGCCACTACCGACTCTAGGAAGGTGCCGGCCCGGGTGACAAGCAGCAGTCGGGGATCCGGGGGACTGGACATGCGGAACGCGGCCGACGTCCGACCAGCTCGCAGATCATCGCCCTCGAGAAAGCACGGAAGGGCGAGCGGGAGCAGGCTGAAGGAGCCGCACTGGTGCGCTTCGCCATCGCAGTCACCGCCCCGGTCGAGAGTCGCGGTAGATTCTTCATACCGGTTGATCAGCAGCGACTAGTGAACCCGGCATACCTCGTCCGATGCCCCCTGCGTTGCACTCCGCCTGGTTCCGAGCTCTTAGCTATGACTGCTGCCGGCCGTCACTCACCAGGCACAGCTGCAGGTCTGGTGGAACGGGCTTCGGAGTACACGCAGGGCAGCATTGGAGGCGGACGAGTGAACGGCACCTGGGCGTATCAAGCGACGTCGATACCACTGCGGCTTGCGAGCACGGGCGCTGTAGTCACCTTGCCGCTGCTGGCACTGGACCAGGTCGGTGACGTTGCCCTCGGGGGTTTCCTCACCTCTGCGGCGTTGTTCCCCAGCATCATTGCAGCACCGGTCGTCGGGGCGTGGCTCGATCGGGCACGACGGCCACGGAACCTCCTTTTGGCGGCGTCCGCTGTCACAGCTGCGGCCTTCCTCGTCTCCGCCCAGCTCGGAAGGGTACCTCTGCCGCTGATCTTCATGGCTTTGCTCGCCGCGGGCCTCGCCACACCGATCTACATGGGCGGGCTGTCCAGTTTCGCCACCGACAACGTAAGTGAGCCCCGTCGCGCCTACGCGCAGGACTCCCTGTCCTACACGCTTGCCGCAATCGGAGGGCCGGCAGTAACCGCAGCCACTCTCTCGATCACCGGCTCCCCACGGATCGCGATGACCCTTTTGGCGATTCTGGCTCTCGTGGGCTGTGTCGCATCACTGAAAGTACGCATGGCGCCTCGCGAGCTTCGCCTGGAGAGCGCTGGCGCGTCCATTGCCCGTGGCCTCAAGTACATCGTTCAGCATCGTCCGATTGCGATCGTCACCCTTGCCGGAGCGTTGAGTCAGGTAGGGGCCGGGGCATTGAGCATCGCGGCGGTCGCGCTGGCTGCCGAACGGGCCGGAAATGAAGGTACGGCCGCCTGGATCGTTGCCGCGTTCGCCGGCGGCGGGCTCGCCGGCGCACTCTGGACCGTGGCTCGGCGACGCTCATCTCGCAGCGCACCATGGACCATGGGGGCCGGATTCGCTGCAACCGGACTATGTACCCTGATCGCCGCACCAGCCTTGCCGCTTGCTGTCGCTGTGATCGGGATCGGCCTGTCAGGCATCTTCACAGGACCATCGAACGCCGCCATGCTCCTGCTCAGGGACCAGGAAAGCATTCCGTCGGTGAGGTCACAGGTCTTCACCATGGGCGCTGGGCTACGGGCGACTGCCTCGGCCATAGGCGCAGCCCTGGCCGGCACTGCCTACGCGCTCGGAGCGACAGTCCTCGTCACCTCCATGGCCTGCATCTGGGTTATCGCTGGATCCCTCCTTCTTGCCTTCCCCCGAAAGGTCAGACAGCAGGCACAGCGCTGATGCCCAGTCCTTGCTCGTCCTGGGCACACTGAGGACCTGGCTACGACCACGTGCTGTAGGACGGCATGTGGCCCCCGTGTGCCTCTGAAGTCTGTACCTCACTGAGGCGTCGTGCACCTACACGTGAGCTTCTCTTGACGATGGTGGGGGAGTGACGCACGATAAGACGAGCGATGGAAAGCGGTTTCCACGCGGATCGGGCTTAGGAGGTTGCTTGGCGCAGGTGCGTGCTGACCCGACCCGGAAGGGCACAGAGGTGAAACCAGAAGAACCACCCCGACGTCTCGCAGTGTTGGTGTGTGCGCTTGTGATGCTGCAGGTCATCTGGCCCTTGACGATGGATCTGTACCTTCCGTCGTTCACAGCGATCCGCCGTGATCTGGGAACCAACGAGTCGGGCGTGCAATTGACTCTGACAGCCGCCTTTATCGGGATGGGTGTCGGGCAACTGGCGTCGGGCCCTGTGTCCGACGCGGTCGGACGTGCGCGGCCGCTCGTCGTGATGATCGTGCTGTACTGCCTAGCAACTGCGTCCTGCGCCGTCGCACCGAGTGTGGAGTGGCTCATCGCCAGTCGCGCTTTCCAGGGCATGGGGTCGGCTGCATGCGCTGTGTTGGCAATCGCCATCGTCCGGGACCTGTATAGCGGTAGACGCCTGGTCGTGTTCCTTGCACGACTTTCCATCGCTTCGGGTCTGTTCGTAGTGCTGTCACCTGCCCTGGGGGCTCAGCTGCTGCAGGTTGTGGGCTGGCGGGGCCTTTTCTGGGTTCTTCTCGGGTACGGCGTGGTGTTGCTGTGCGTCGCCGGGGTGATCCTGGTGCGGAACGAGACGAATACCGAGGAGCGGCGCCAGCTTCGCAAAAGTGTGCGCTTGCGCGACGATTACCGCAGCCTCCTGTCCGATGGACAATTCCGTGCTCTAGCCGTGGCAGGGGGATTCCTGTTCGCCGCGATGATGTCCTATATGGCGGGCAGTTCGTTTCTGCTGCAGGACGTCTTCGGGTTGAGCCCAGCGCAGTACGGGCTCATGTTCGGGGCGCAGGGCGCTTTGATGGTGGCGGGCGCACAGATCGGCGGCGTCATAGCTCAACGGTCCTCACCCGTACTCGTCATTCGTGTTGGGGCATTCGCGTTGGTCGCAGCACTGGTGATCCTGGTCTTGAGCGTCAGCCTCGCCCCGAATCTTGGTGTGTGGGGTCTGACCGTTCCCATCATGGCGTTCACCACCGCGTTCGGGTTGGTCAGCCCAGCACTTCAGGCGACTGCCCTAGAGCATCATGGGTTGCGTGCTGGTACGGCAGCCTCACTCCTTGGAGCGGCGAACATGACAGGATCGGCCCTTATCGCGCCTGTCTCGGGTGCGTTCGGGTTGTCATCCCCCGTGCCTACCTCCGTGGTCATGGCGATCTGCGTGCTGATCGCAGGCGCCCTCCTGCTCCTAGGAGCGCGGAAGGCAGGCGTGACAGCGAAAAGACCCCGAGCTCATCCCGACGGCGTTCCGCGCCCGGTGCACGCTCCAACGGCCACGAACAACCGGTCATGACGGTGCCGCGGCATTCAGTGACGAGCAAAGCAGGCAGCCGTATTCGCTTCGGCATCGTAGGAAGTGGATGGAGGAGCGAGTTCTTCCTTCGTGTGGCGCAGGAACTGCCTGAGCGCTTCGCCGTGACCGGCCTCGTCACCAGGAGCGAGGACACGGGTCGTCGCATCAAAGACATATGGGGTGTGCAGCCCTTTGCCTCGATCGAGGACCTTGTGGCGGCTACGTCTCCGTCCTTCGTTGTCGTGTCCGTACCGCGGGAGGTCGCTCCGCAGACTATTCAGCGTCTTGCCGAACTCCGGGTTCCGGTGCTGACGGAAACACCTCCTGGCCCGGACCTTGAGGCGCTCACCACCCTGTATGGACTGGTGCGTGGGGGGACCATCATCCAGGTGGCGGAGCAGTACCACTTGTCCCCGCTCCTACGTGCACAACTGCACCTCGCTGCGTCCGGGCGCCTAGGACGGATCAGTCAGGTGCTGGTCGCACAATGCCACGACTACCACGGGGTCAGCATCATGCGCCGCGCCCTGGGCGTGGGCTTCAATGACGTCACGATCACCGCCTCGACGTTCGAGTCGCCGCTGGTACAAGGTCCGAGCCGACATGGAGATCCGCAGCAGGAGGTCGTCATCACCGCCGAACAAGTCTCTGCCCGGTTCGATTACGGTGACCGCCTCGGCGTCTACGACTTCCCAGCCGAACAATACTTCTCCTGGATCAGGGCGAACCGACTGCTCGTCAGGGGAGAACGGGGAGAGATCAACGACCTCGACGTCCGCTACGTCGCTGATTACCGCACGCCCGTGTCGACGTCCCTTCGTCGTGTGGCGGCGGGGGAAGGCGGCAACCTCGAGGGCTTCTTCCTACGAGGCATCCTGGCCGGCACCGAGTGGGTGTTCGCCAACGACTTCATGCCGGCGCGGCTGAGTGATGACGAGCTGGCGATCGCTGAATGCCTCGTGCGGATGGCTGAGCATGTTCAGGGTGGTCCCGACCTGTACAGCTTGGCTGAAGCAAGCCAGGACCACTACCTGTCCCTCTTGATGCAGGAAGCGGCGGCTACCGGTGAGCCTGTCCGCTCCCGGCCCCAGGTCTGGTCGCAGTAGGGAAAGCCCCTGGGTCTTCCCCTACTGCGACCCTTTGTAGCTGGTGCTACCAGGCGTAGCGACGTCGCCGGAGTGGACGGCTTCGGTGCGTACTGCTTCGTGCGCGGACGAGCCGGCAGGGCGGCGGCGTCAGGGGCGCCCGTCCCCTCCCCGGTCCGGCCTGCGGAGGGGGTGCTCGCGCCACGGGTCCTGCGCGGAGGGCCCGGGATCGTAGCCGGGGCGGAGGAGCGGCTCGTCGGGGTCGTCCTCGGGGTTCCGCGTCCGCGGCGCACCCCTGCGGTGCGTCAGCCAGTAGCCCCAGCCGATGCAGGCCGCGGCGGCGAGGACGATCACGAGTCCGACGGCGAGCAGCACCGGCGCGTCGGCGGGCACCGGGCGGCCCGAGGAATCCGCGCGTGCGAACTCGGAGACGGCCTGCGGGATGAAGAGGGTACTGAGGAACAGCAGGACGAGTCCTGCGAGGTACTGCTTGACGCCGGTTCTCATGACTTCCCTGGATGTCCTCGTGGGCGGATCGGGCTCGTCCCAGCTTAGGCCCACCCGTCCGGCATCTACGCTGGACGGGTGGAGCAGACCCTGCCGGACAATCGCCGGCTCAGCCGCAGTATCCTGGCCCTCGCCGTACCGGCGCTGGGCGCCCTCATCGCGGAGCCGCTCTTCCTGCTCGCCGATTCGGCGATCGTGGGTCATCTCGGCGTCGACGAGCTCGCCGGGGTGGGCCTCGCGTCCACGGTGCTGCAGACCGCCGTCGGGCTCATGGTCTTCCTCGCCTACTCGACCACCCCCGCCGTCGCCCGCCTGCTCGGTGCGGGCCGCCGCCCTGAGGCGCTCGCGGCCGGGCGCGACGGCGTGGGCCTCGCCGTGCTGCTCGGGATCGCGCTCTCCGCCGCGGGGTGGGCCACGGCACCGCAGCTCGCGTCCCTCCTCGGCGCCCAGGGCGAGGTCCACGCGTTCGCCGTCGACTACCTCCGCTGGTCCATGCCCGGGCTCACCGCCATGCTCGTGGTGCTCGCCGCCACGGGTGTGCTGCGGGGGCTGCAGGACACCCGTACTCCGCTGGTGGTCGCCGGGGCGGGCTTCGGCGTCAACATCGTCCTCAACTACGTGCTCGTGTACGGCGCGGGGATGTCGGTGGCCGGTTCCGCCCTCGGGACGAGCCTCGCCCAGTGGGGCATGGCGGCCGTCTACCTCGTGCTGATCGTCCGTTCCTCCCGGCGGGAACGCGTGTCGCTGAGGCCGTCCCTGCACGGCATCCGGCGCACCGCGGGCGTGGGCTCGTGGCTCATGCTGCGCACCCTGTCGCTGCGCGTGGCCATCCTCGCCACGGTGTTCGTGGCGACGGCGCAGGGGCCCCTGAGCCTCGCCTCCCACCAGCTCGTCATGACCGTCTTCACGTTCCTCGCCTTCGCACTCGACGCCCTGGCCATCGCCGCCCAGGCCCTCATCGGCAAGGAGCTCGGCTCCGGCAACCGTCCCCTGGCGCGGGCGCTCACCCGCCGGATGATCGTGTGGGGTGTGGGGTTCGGCGTCGTCACCGGATGCCTGCTCGCCGCCGTGGCGCCCTTCGTCGGGTGGATCTTCACCACCGATCCCGCCGTGCAGGCGGCCTTCGCCGCGGGGCTGTGGGTGCTGGCTGCCGCCCAGCCGGTCTGCGGTTTCGTGTTCGTGCTCGACGGCGTCCTCATCGGTGCCGGCGACGCCCGCTACCTGGCGCTCGCCGGCGTCGTGAACCTCGCGCTGTACGTTCCGCTGCTCGTCCTCGTGGGCCGCGCGGACCTGACCGGCGGTGAGGGGATCGTGTGGCTGTGGCTGGCGTTCGGCGTCGGGTACATGCTCGCGCGTGCCGCGACCCTCGGGTGGCGTGTACGCGACGACCGGTGGATGGTCACGGGAGCCACACGGGAGACAGCGGCCCGCAGGGCGTGACGGGGCGCCGCCGCTCTGGTGTCCGTGAGCCGACCACGGCAGGATGGAGGCCTACGACGAATCCGAGGTGAAGCATGACCACAGGTGTCGGTGTCCCTGCCGTCGATGAGGTGCTGGCGGAGCTGGCCGCACTCGAGGACCCCCGGATACGCGCCGTGAACGAGGCGCACGGAGATGATCACGGGGTGAACCTGTCCGCCCTGCGTGCCGTGGCGAAGCGACTGAGGACCCAGCAGGACCTGGCGCGTGACCTGTGGGCCACGGGGGACACCGCCGCGCGGCTCGTGGCCCTGCTGATCTGCCGACCGAAGGCCTTCGACCCGGAGGAACTGGACACGATGCTCCGGCAGGCGCGCGTCCCGAAGGTGCACGACTGGCTCGTCAACTACGTGGTGAAGAAGAGCCCGCACGCCGAGCAGTTGCGTCTCGCATGGCTCACGGACCCCGACCCGGCGGTGGCCGGCGCCGGCTGGGCGCTCACGAGCGAGCGTGTCGTGAAGGCGCCCGAAGGGCTCGACCTCCCCGCGCTGCTGGACACCATCGAGGCCCGGATGAAGGACGCCCCCGACCGGCTGCAGTGGGCCATGAACCACACGCTGGCGCAGATCGGGATCGACCACGCGGCGTACAGGGAGCGCGCCGTCGCCATCGGCGAGCGCCTCGAGGTCCTCAGGGACTACCCGACGCCGCCCAACTGCACCTCCCCGTTCGCGCCCACCTGGATCCGGGAGATGGTACGGCGGCAGCAGGGGGCATAGGGCGTACGAACAGGCCACCGACACCGTCGGCCGCCCGGCGCCGCTCCGACCCCCTGCCGCACGCGCACCGGACGGCTACGGAGTGCGGGCCGCGCCGAAGTGCGCCTCGCTTCCGACGTAGGGTGAAACCGATGAACATCGCCGCCCGATCCCGTTTCCCGGTTCTGCTCCTGCTGGGCATCGTGTTCATCGGTTTCATCCTCCGGGGGCCGATCGTGGCCGTCGCTCCCATCACCGGGCAGATCAGCGCCGAGCTCTCCCTGAGCGCCGCCCAGGCAGGCCTGCTCACCGCGCTGCCGGTGCTGTGCTTCGCCCTGATGACACCCTTCGCCTCCCTCTACGTCGGGAAGGCGGGCGCGAACTTCGCGACGACGACGGCCATCCTCGGCGTCGGGGTCGGCTCCATCGTGCGTTCGGCCGGCGGCCTGGATGCCACGGTCGCGGGCACCGTCATCATGGGAGCCTTCATCACCGTCGGCAACGTGGTCCTGCCGGTCATCATCCGGCGAGATATCGAGCCCCGGCGTGTCGGTATCGTCACGGGCGCCTACACGTCGGCGCTGAACGTGGGCTCGATGATCACGACCCTCGCAACGGTCCCCCTCGCCGGCGCCTTCGGCTGGCGTGGTGCGCTGCTGACCTGGATCGGGTTCGTCGTCATTGCTGCCGCGGTGTGGCTGACCGCCATCGGGCCGGGCAGGGCCTTCCGCTGGGGGCCCCTGAAACCCGCCGTCGAATCGGCCGCCGTCGATACCGTCGCGCACGGCACCGGCGGCATCCCACTTCCGGCCGTGAAACCGCGCACGTGGCTCAGCCTCTCGGCCGTCCTCCTCTCGCTGACGTTCGGCGCTCAGGCCTTCTCCTACTACGGACTCACCGCGTGGCTCCCGACCATCCTCGAGCAGGAACTCGGATACTCCCCGGGCCAGGCCGGGACGAGCTCGTCCATCTTCCAGATCGCCGCCGTCGTCGGCGCGCTCGGGGTGCCGCTGCTCTCGCAGCGGCTGGGCATCCCGCGGACGTTCGGCCTGGTCTCGGCCCTGTGGATCAGCTGTCCGCTGGGACTCCTGCTCGCTCCCGCCGGTTGGCCGGCATGGGGCCTCCTGGGTGGAGTGGCCCAAGGGGGCGGCATCACGATCATCTTCATCCTCGTGGTGCAGCTCGCACTGAGCGGCACGCATGCCCGGCAGCTCTCCGCGATGGTGCAGGGTGCCGGGTATGCCATCGGCGCCACCGCTCCGTCGCTCGTCGGCGCCGTCCACGACGCCACCGGCACCTGGGCACTGCCGACCGCCGTCGTCCTGGTGGCCACCGTCGTATTCGCCGCTGCCGGGCTCGCCGGGTCCCGTCGCGCCAGCACCCCGCGCGCCTGACGCCCTCCTGGCTCCGCTGCGCTGCCGTGGCGCTTGTCCGGGCCCTACCGGAGCGGACGGCGCGTGGTCCCGTCCGCACCGGCGCGTCCTGCCTTCACGGGGCGGATCGAAGAGGTAGCTCGTCCTCGAGTCGGCTGATGAGCGCGACGCTCTCGCTCCGGACCCTCTCCAGGTCCGCCGCAGCGCCGCAGAGCGCCAGTGCCGCATCGGCCACCTGAACCGGTGAGTCCGGGGTCGCCTGGCCATCGGCCCGGAGGCTGACGAGCGATTCGACGAGGCGGAAGGCTATCTCCCCGTGGTGCCGGGGATCCCCGGGCCACAGCGGGTCGGGGGTGACGGCCGAACCGAGCCGTTGGTAGAGGCTCCGCAGCTCCGCCCGGTCCGCGAGGAAGTTCCCGAACCGCGGATCCCTCGCCTCGGGCAGGTGGTACAGGATGCCGACGTTCCACGGACCGCTGCACAGCTGGGTCCCGTCGAACAGCGCCACGGCGTGGAGCCGGGCCGCCGGGGACGGATCGCCGTCGGCTGTCCCATCGCCCACGCACACCGCCCGTGCGAAGGCCAGCCCGTCCGCGACCGTCCCGGCCAGGAGGGTCTCGAGCATGTCGTCCTTGGTGGCGAAGTGGTGGTAGAGGGAGGACTGGCGGATCCCGACGGCGTCGGCGATGGCGCGGGTGGAGGTCGTGGCGTAGCCCTGGGTGGTGAAGAGTTCGGCGGCCGCGTCGAGGATCTCCTCGCGGGCGGTGGCTCCGCGGCGGATCGGAGGTCGCGCGCGGGGGCGTCCCGGTCCGGCCAATGTCACGCCCTCATTCTTACACCCCCGGAACGGGGTCGGCCGCGCGCCGTCGTCCAGCCGGGGAGCGCGAAACATTGCGGAAACGTCCTTTCCACGAGCTGTTTACACCCGTGAAACCCGTGCGGGACCTCGCATTGGAAAACTATCAAGTGACCGGTATTGCTGAGGGCCCTCGGGCACCTCCCGCCGGCACCCACCCGTTCCGAGCACGGAGACACAGATGACGATTCCCCTCTCGACCCAGACGGACGATGCCGACCTCACCTCCCTCGGATACGAGCCGTCCCTGCACCGCAAGCTGGGCCGCTACGCCTCCTTCGCGGCGGGCTTCTCCTTTGTCTCCATCCTGACCACGATCTTCCAGCTCTTCGCATTCGGGTACTCGTTCGCCGGCCCGGCGTTCTTCTGGACGTGGCCCATCGTGCTCGTCGGCCAGCTCCTCGTAGCCCTGAACTTCGCCGAACTGGCCGCTCGGTATCCGCTGTCGGGCGCCGTCTACCAGTGGGCGCGCCGCGTGGGGGGAGAGACCGTGGGCTGGTTCGCCGGCTGGTTCATGGCGGTGGCCCAGGTGGTCACGGCCGCTGCTGCAGCCATCGCCCTGCAGGTCGTGCTGCCACAGCTCTGGAGCGGTTTCCAACTCGTCGGCGGTGACCCTGCCCTCACCACCGTCACGGGTGCCGCGAACGCCGTGGTCCTCGGTGCCATCCTGCTGGTGGCCACCACCGTCATCAATGCCATGGGCGTCCGGCTCATGGCGCACGTGAACTCCATCGGCGTGACCTGCGAGATCGTCGGCGTGGTCGCCGTGGTCCTCGCCCTGGTCAGCGCGGCGCAGCGGGGCCCCGACGTCTTGATGGACACCACGGTGCTGCAGAGTTCGGAGCTCGGCGCCGTGGGCGCGTTCCTGGTCTCCGGCCTGATGGCCGCCTACGTCATGGTGGGCTTCAACTCCGCGGGCGAGCTGTCCGAGGAGACCCGGGACCCCCGGCGTACCGCACCGCGCACCATCATCTCCGCCCTCGCGATCTCCGGTATCGGTGGAGCCCTCATGATCCTCACGGCCCTGATGGCGGCGCCCAGCCTCGACGACGGCCGCCTCGCCACCGAGGGACTGCCCTACGTGCTGACCGCGGTCCTCGGGACCTTCTGGGGCAAGGTGCTGCTGGTGGACGTCGCCATCGCGATCTTCGTCTGCACGCTGGCCATCCAGACCGCCGGCTCACGCCTGGTCTTCTCGATGGCACGCGACGGCAAGCTCCCCGCCTCCACCCTGCTGTCCTCCGTGCATCCCCGCCGCGGGACCCCGATGTGGCCGTCCATCGCCATCGGCGCCCTGGCCGTCGGCGTCCTGGCCATCAACGTCGGCAACGCGGCCCTCTTCACCACGCTGACCAGCGTCTGCATCGTCATGGTGTACATCGCCTACCTGCTCGTCACCGTTCCGCAGCTGATCAACCGACTCCGCGGCGACTGGGACCGCGTAGGGCAGACCATGCCGGCCGGCCTCTTCTCCCTGGGCCGCTGGGGGCTCCCCGTGAACGTGCTCGCCGTCCTGTACGGCGCCGTCATGGTGGTCAACCTCGCCTGGCCCCGCCCCGAGGTGTACGACCCCGCCGGCGAGAACGGGATCCTCCTCTACTCGGCTCCCCTCATGGTCGCCATCGTGCTGCTCGGAGGACTCTGGGTCCGCCGGGGCATCACGGCCAAGGCCTCCTGACACCCACCCCGCACGCACACCGACAGGACCGACATGACACAGACCACCGACACCCCGGCAGGCACGGCCACCACGGCCGGAGCCCGGGCCCACGCCCGGAACCAGCACAGCCGGACGGCCGACACCATGCGCCACATCCCGGTGTCCTCCTCTCCCTCCACGCTCATGGACGGACTGCCGGAGGGCGCCGCAGGCCGCCTGGTCTGGTCGGAGACGCTGGCCTTCGGCCGCTACACGACCATGCCCCTCGCCCGGGGTACCCGCATCCGGCTTGCGGACACCGGTGACGCCTGCGTGCACACCCTCCTGTACCGGGCGGGGGCCCTGCACGAGCGCTTCAACGCCGCCGACACCGTCAAGGTGCCGTGGCAGGCCTACCCCGGCACCGGGCACCCCCTCCTCTCCGACGCAGGACGCGTCCTGGCGACGATCGTCGCGGACACCTCGGGCCACCACGACGCCCTGACCGGCGCCACGACCCTGGCGGGCAACACCGCCCGCTACGGAGCCGGAACGGCCCACAGCGCATCACCGGCAGCCCGGGAACTGCTGACCCTCGGGGCACTGAAGAACGGGCTCGGACCCCGGGACGTCGCGCCGTCGCTCACCCTCTTCAAGGGCATCCGTGTCGACACCGACGGTGGTCTCGGCTTCACCGGAAGTGCCGGTCCGGGCGCGTACGTCGACCTGCTGCTGCAGGTGGACGCCGTCGTCGTGCTGGCCAACACCGCGCACCCGCTGGACCCGCGCGCCGACTTCACCGGCACCGCCGTCGGCATCGCGGCATGGCGGGCTCCGGAGGACCTCGCCGCGCTGGGCGAGGGACGCCTGGTCGGACCGCTCGCGCCCGAACACCTGCAGGCACTCGACAACACCGAGCACGACCTCGCCGCAAGGAGCACCCGATGAGCACCACCACCACACACCGGGCCACTGACGTGGCCCTCGTACCCGGCTCCGTCGTCCTCGACGAGTACGTCGAGGCCCGCGGGCCGTGGTCCGCGATCGTCGCTGCGGGCGACGTCCTCACCATCGTGGACCTCGACGGCAACCAGGCGGTCGACTGCCTGCTCTACGCCGCCGGGGACACCGCGGTCCGGTACTCGGCACCGGTCACCATCGCGCAGCAGCGCTCGATCGTCCTCACCACCGGCTCCGTGCTCCGCGCCGACACCGGCCTCGCGCTCATGACGGTCGTGGCGGACGAGGTGGGCGTGCACGACACCATCGGCGGCGCCTGCTCCCAGGAGTCCAACACGCTCCGGTACGGCCAGCACACGCGCGAGCAGCATGCCTGCGTGGAGAACTTCCTCATCGAGGGCTCCCGTTGGGGGCTCGGCAAACGCGACCTCGCCTCCAACATCAACTGGTTCATGAACGTCCCGGTGGATCCCGACGGCGCCCTCGGGATCGTCGACGGCCTCTCCGCCCCGGGCAAGCGCGTGGCGCTCCGCGCCGAGGTGGACACCCTGGTGCTCGTCTCCAACTGCCCGCAGGTCAACAACCCCTGCAACGGCTTCGACCCCACTCCCGTCCGCATGATCGTCACCCGTCCGGAGAACGCCGCATGAACCGTTTCGACACCCTGCTCGTCGCCAATCGCGGGGAGATCGCCTGCCGCATCATCGACTCTGCTCGGACGCTCGGCCTGCGGACGGTCGCCGTGTTCTCCGAAGCCGACCGCGGCGCCCGCCATGTCCGGCTCGCCGACGAGGCCGTGCTCCTCGGCCCGGCACCGGCCAAGGAGTCCTATCTCCGCGTCGAGGCGCTCCTGGCGGCTGCCGCGGCCACCGGCGCCGGCGCCATCCACCCCGGCTACGGCTTCCTGTCCGAGGACGCCGGCTTCGCGGAGGCCGTCGAGGCCGCAGGACTCGTGTTCGTGGGACCCACGCCCGAGCAGCTGCGCATCTTCGGCACCAAGCACACCGCCCGGGACGCCGCATCCGCCGCCGGCGTCCCCATGATCGCCGGGTCCGGGCTGCTCGACGGCGTCGACGACGCCCTGGCAGCCGGAGCGTCGATCGGGTTCCCCCTCATGCTCAAGGCGACCGGCGGCGGAGGCGGCATCGGGATGACCGTCTGCCGCACCGAGGAGGAGCTCGCGGAGAGCTTCCCCCGCGTCGCCCGGCTCGCGGGAGCCAGCTTCGGGACCGCCGGTGTCTTCGCCGAGCGCTACGTGGAGAACGCCCGTCACGTGGAGGTCCAGGTCTTCGGCGACGGCGAAGGCCGCGTGGTCAGCCTCGGTGACCGCGACTGCTCACTGCAGCGCCGCCACCAGAAGGTCCTCGAGGAGGCACCGGCGCCGGATCTCCCGGACGGGCTCCGCGAGGAACTGCACCGCAGCTCGCGGGCACTGTGCGCCTCGCTCGGCTACCGCTCGGCCGGAACGGTGGAGTTCGTCTACGACTCCGCACGCCAGGAGGCCTCGTTCCTCGAGGTGAACGCGCGTCTGCAGGTCGAGCACCCCGTCACGGAGTCGGTCACCGGCGTCGACCTCGTCGAGTGGATGCTCCGCCTCGCCCAGGGCGGGCCCGACGCCGCGGCCGTCCTCGCCGGGGTGCCCGACAGCGTCCCCGTCTCCGGCCACGCCGTGGAGGCCCGGGTGTACGCGGAGGACCCCGCACGCGGCTTCCAGCCCAGCGCGGGCACGATCACGAACGCCGCCTACCCCGAGGCGGACCACGTCCGCGTGGACACGTGGGCCGAGACCGGCAGCGAGGTCTCCACCAACTACGATCCCCTCCTGGCGAAGATCATCACCTCCGGCAGCAGCCGCGACGAGGCCTTCGACCGCCTGGCCGATGCCCTCGCCGGCACGCGGATCGACGGCATCGAGACGAACCTCGGCATGCTGCGCGCCGTCAGCACGCTCGACGTCGTCCGCGCGGCAGGGCACTCGACCAGCACCCTCGACACTGTGGGGGACCCCGAACCACGCATCACCGTGGAGCGGCCCGGACTCCAGACCAGCGTGCAGGACTGGCCGGGCCGCACCAACCTGTGGCAGGTGGGCGTCCCGCCGAGCGGCCCGATGGACGATCTCTCCTTCCGGCTCGGCAACCAGGCCCTCGGCAATGAGGAGGGTGCCCCCGGCCTCGAATTCACGATGACCGGGCCCAGCCTGACCTTCTCGCACGAGACCACGCTGTGCGTGACCGGAGCGGAGGTCCGCGTGACGGTGGACGGCGCCGACGCCACCCCGTGGGAGCCGTTCACGGTTCCCGCCGGAGGAACCCTCGACGTCGGGACCGCGGAGGGTGCCGGACTTCGCGGCTACATCCTGTTCGCGGGGGGCCTCGACATCCCGCTGTACCTCGGCAGCGCGTCCACGTTCACCCTGGGCCAGTTCGGCGGCCACGCCGGGCGCGTCCTCCGCACCGGCGACGTGCTGAGGACCGTGCGGGCCGACGCGCCCGTCGGCTCGGCACCGGCACCGGTGCCGGCACCGGTGCCGCTCGATGCCCGGCCGGCCCTGGCCTCGAGCTGGGAGCTCACGGTCGTCGAAGGCCCGCACGGAGCGCCGGAGTTCTTCCAGCGGGAGGACATCGACGAACTCTTCGCCACCGGCTACGAGGTGCACTTCAACTCCGCGCGCACCGGCGTCCGGCTCATCGGGCCCAAGCCCCGCTGGGCACGGAACGACGGCGGTGAAGCGGGCCTGCACCCCTCCAACATCCACGACACCGCCTACTCCGTGGGCGCGCTGGACTTCACCGGGGACACGCCCATCCTGCTCGGACCGGACGGCCCCAGCCTTGGCGGATTCGTCTGCCCCGTGACGGTGGTGACGGCCGACCGCTGGAAGCTCGGGCAGCTCCGCCCGGGCGACACCGTGCGGTTCGTCCCGGTCCGCGCCGTCCAGGCACCCTCGCTGCGGGATCTCGGCCCCGGGCGGCAGCTGATCCTCCCGGACACCCCTGAACTGCTGTCCGGTGACAGCGCGTCCCTGCACCGGCGACTGCTCCGCGGCGGGGACGGCGACGACGGCGTGCTGGCTCGCACGGCGGAGGAACCGGGCAGGCCCGCCGTGACGTACCGGCGCTCGGGTGACGACAATCTCCTCGTCGAGTACGGTGACATGGTCCTCGACCTCGGCCTCCGGGCGCGCGTGCACGCCCTGCACCTGGCCATCGAGCAGATGCGGCTTGCCGGCGTGGTCGACCTGACGCCGGGGATCCGCAGCCTGCAGATCAAGGTGGACCCCTCCGTCCTCTCCACGCGCCGCCTGCTGGAGGTGGTCCAGGACGTCGAGAGCGCCCTGCCGGCCAGCTCGGAGCTCGTGGTGCCCAGCCGCTCGGTCCGCCTGCCCCTGTCCTGGGACGACCCGGCGACCCGCGAGGCCATCGAGCGGTACATGGCCGGTGTGCGCGACGACGCCCCCTGGTGCCCGTGGAACATCGAGTTCATCCGGCGCATCAACGGGCTGGACTCGGTGAACGATGTCTTCGACACCGTGTTCGACGCCGAATACCTGGTCCTCGGCCTGGGCGACGTGTACCTCGGAGCGCCCGTCGCCACCCCCCTCGACCCGCGGCATCGCCTCGTCACCACCAAGTACAACCCCGCGCGGACCTGGACACCGGAGAACGCCGTCGGGATCGGTGGAGCCTACATGTGCATCTACGGGATGGAGGGCCCCGGCGGCTACCAGTTCGTGGGGCGTACCACCCAGGTCTGGTCGCGGTACGCCGACTCCGCACCGTTCGAGGCGGGATCCCCGTGGCTGCTGCGGTTCTTCGACCGCATCTCCTGGTACCCGGTCAGCCCGGAGGAACTGCTGGACCTGCGCGCCGACATGGCGGCGGGCCGGGGCCGCGGCGTCGAGATCGAGGAGGGGACGTTCTCGCTCGCCGAGCACGAGCGGTTCCTCGCCGAGAACAGCGGATCCATCGCGGAGTTCCGCGTGCAGCAATCGGCCGCCTTCGCCATCGAACGCCAGGCATGGGCCGACGCCGGCGAGTTCGACCGCGCCGATGCCGCTGCCGCCACTGTCCCCGATTCCGAGGACCTGGTGGTGCCGGACGGCGCCACGCTGGTCTCCTCGCCCTTCGCCGCCAGCGTGTGGAAGGTGGACGTGGCCGCGGGTGACACGGTGGTGGAGGGACAGCCCCTGGTCTCCCTCGAGGCCATGAAGATGGAGACCGTCCTCAGCGCTCCCTGCGACGGACTGGTGCTGCAGGTACTCCCCCTCGCGGGGTCGCAGGTCGTGGCCGGTGAGGCGCTGGTGGTCCTGGGCGCTTCCCCCGCGACGGAACCAGAACCGGGGCAGGATCCCGAATCACGAGCGACAGAAGAGGTGGCTGCATGAACGCCCTGGCAACCGACCGCGTCCGTGCGGCACTCGCGGCGATCGACGCCGTCGACCGCCCGGAGATCTGGGTGACCCTCCGCCCGGCCGGGGACCTCCTCGCCGACGCCGCCGACATCGACGCGCGGGTCGGCGGGGGCGAGGATCTTCCCCTCGCGGGACTCCTCCTCGCCGTGAAGAACAATGTGGACGTGGCGGGCATCCCCACCACGGCGGCCTGCCCGGGTTTCTCCTACCTCCCGGGGCGGGACGCCGAAGCAGTGCGCCGCCTGCGGGCCGCAGGCGCCGTCGTCCTGGGCGCCACGAACCTGGACCAGTTCGCCACCGGACTCGTGGGCACGCGCAGCCCCCACGGAGCCGTGCGCGATGCCCGCCGGCCCGACTACATCTCGGGCGGGTCCAGCTCCGGCTCGGCCGTCGCCGTGGCCCTGGGACTCGCGGACATCGCCATCGGCACCGACACCGCCGGTTCGGGGCGCGTCCCGGCGGGCCTGCAGGGGATCGTGGGCATCAAGCCCACCCTGCATGTCGTCTCCACCGATGGCGTGGTGCCTGCCTGCCGTTCCTGGGATGCGGTGACCATCCTGGCGCGGGACCTCGCCCTGGCCGAACGCGCGATGGGTGTGATGGCGGGCGGCTCGCGTCCGTGGCCCTCGCACGTCCGGCTGTCGGCCCCGAGCCGGCCCCGCGTCGCCTACCCCGCCGAGCTGCCCGAGCTCTCGCCCGCGTGGGCCGCCGAGTTCGGCCGTCAGGTCGCCCGGCTCGCGGCGTCCGGCGTCGACGTCGAGCCCCTGCCGATCGACCTGTTCCTGCAGGCCGCACGCCTGCTCTACGACGGCGCCCTCGTGGCGGAGCGTCATGCCGCCGTGGGGGAGTTCGTGGAGAACGCCGTCGGGGACGGCAACCCCGCCGGGCTCGATCCCACGGTCGCCGGCATCATCACCCGTGCAGGCACGCTGCCCGCGCACCGGTACGTCACGGACACCGCCCGCCTCGCCGAGCTCGAACGGGCGGCACTCGTGCAGCTCGAGGGTTTCGATGCCCTCCTGGTGCCCACGGCGCCCCTGCACCCCCTGCTGGCGGAGGTGGCAGCGGACCCGGTGGGCGTGAACTCGCGTCTGGGGACGTACACGAACTTCTGCAACCTGTTCGACATGTGTGCTGTCGCGGTGCCGGCCGGGGAGGTGGACGGGGCCCAGTTCGGCGTCACAGTCGTCGGGCGCACCTTCGAGGACGCCGTCGTCGCCGACATCGCCCGCCGCATCGAACGGACCCCCGCTCCTCCTGCCCTGTTCGCGGACGGCGCCGCCGGCGGCATGGACACCGCCGCGCTCCCGTGGCCGCTGGCGGCGGGCGCCGCCGGCGTCCCGCTCGTCGTGGTCGGAGCGCACCGCCGCGGCCAGGTCCTCGCCCCGCAACTCGAGGCTCTCGGCGCCTTCTGGGACGGTCCCGTTCGGACGGCCGCGCGGTACCGCATGGTAGCCCTGGAGACGCAGCCGCCGAAGCCAGGGGTGTACCGCTCCGACGACGGCGCGGAACTCGTCGCCGAGCGATGGATCCTCTCCGAAGCGGCGCTCGGGCGGTTCCTGGCGGTTCTGCCCGAACCCATGCTGCTCGGGTCCGTCCGTCTTGCGGACGGAACCACCGCCGTCGGATTCGCCTGCGACGCAGTGGCTGCTGCCGGTGGGCGGGACATCACGCACCACGGGGACTGGCTCGTGGCTACGGCAGCGGACTCCTCCGCAGGCGAGGGTGCGGGGGAGAGCGCAGGGCACACGGGTGAGGGGCAGCCGGAGTACGGCGCCCTGCGTACCTTCCTCCTGGCAGCGTTGTCCCGCGGCCGTTCCACAGGGGCAGGACGCCTCTAGCCGTGCCACCCTTCGACGAGGCGACGAGCTGGTGGCGGAAGATCTTTCGGTCCGCACAGGACGTGCGGACGGGCGATCCCCTGCAGGCGGGCAGGAGCGTCGACTGGCGGTACCAATGGCTGCTGCCGGGGGATGCAGCCTTCGCGGTGCCGTCGCCTGCCGCTGCGGAGGTGGAGGACTAAACTGGATAGGCCGGAGACCGACCCGGCCCCGCTCCCAGAGAGGCCCTTGATGGCTGCTGCACCCTCCGCCCCGAGCGCCGCTCCCGCCGCCGAGCTCCTGGTGTGGAAACCGTTCCTGGTCCGCGCCGCGGTGAGCGCACTGTTCGGCCTGCTGACGGTCTTCTGGCGTGATCCGTCCACGCTCGTGATGTCCGTGGCGGGCGGGGTCTACCTCCTGCTGAGCGGTGCGGCCTACCTCTGGACCCACCGCATGACGCACTGGGGTCCGCGCTTCCGGCTGGTCACCGACATCGGCGGCGGACTGCTCCTCGGAGCCGGGGTCGCCGGCCTCGTCTTCGTCGACGATCGCAGCTTCGCCTTCGCCGCCGCCGTGGCCCTGGTGGTCGCCGGCCTCGCCGAACTGGTCCGTGGGCTCTCCGTCCGCGCCCACGCGGCGTCACGGGACCTCGTGGTGGTCGGTGTGGTGGGCATCGTGACGGGCGCGATCCTCCCGTTTGTCGAGCAGCTCGGAGCGCACGCGCTGCTCGGGGTGACGGGCGGTGGGGCGCTGCTGACCGCCGTCGTGCTCGGCATCGCCGGTCTCAGCTACCGGCACGATTCAGCGCTCAGCGCATCGTCCGGATCCGGCGCCCAGGGCGAACCGGACCCCGTAAACTAGAGGCTCTACGCCTCGTAGAAATATTCGGAACCGGAAGGAGTGCCCGTGGCCAACCGCCAGTCGGGGAAACCCACGCAGGGACGATTCCGCCACGGCATCAAGGCACCCCTCGTCTTCTCCGCCGTCCTGGCCCTGGTGGCCGGTGTCGCGACGTCCATCTTCGCCACCGGTGGTGGCTCCAAGGAGCTGCGCGTCGATCTGGGCCTCACGGCCGCCGGGATCGCCTTCATCGTCTCCCTGGTGATCTGCGCGATGCTCATGATGGCCGAGACACCCAACGCCGAGCACCTCAGCCAGGGTTCCGGCGTCCACCGCTCGTCCGCGACGCCGGACCCGGAAGCAACGGTCAAGCGGCCGTCAGGCGAGACCGACGACGAACCGCGTTTCGGGGAGCGCCTGCCGAAGCAGGACAGCTAGCCCCCTTGACGTCCCTGTTAGCCTCCCAGCATGGGGGATGACATCACGGGGTTCATGAGGGATTTCGGCGTGCTCGCGCGCCTGGCACTGGAAGCGCAGCCGCACTCCGCGCGCGGCCGGGAACTCTTCGACACGCTCTCGGCCCACCTCGGGACCGAGCCCGCCGGCGTGCCGGTCGTCGTCGAGGAGGTCCCCGCCCACCGGTTCGTGGACGCCGACATCATCCTGGCGTCGCTCACGGCGGACGGCCGGTGCGTGGGCATCGGCGGCGGGGACCACCGCCACCACCTGTCCTTCAGCGACATGGTGCAGCAGTCCGGGGTCCACCCGAGCTTCCCGCTGTCCCAGCCCGACTACGCGAACCTGCCGGTCGGCCCGGACGAGCAGCGGCAGGCGGTGGCGCTGGGCCTCCTGCTGTTCGAGCGTGACGGCGTGCCCCTGGCGGTCCTGCAGCGCAAGGCCGAGCCCCGCTACAACCGGCAGTCCGCGTCGCTCGAGGTGTTGTGTGCGGACGCCGTCACCGTCGCCGGGTTCCTCGCCGAATTCCGGCGCAGGATGCAGCGCGAGAGCGTGATGAAGGGGCAGGTGCTGTCCTTCACCGTCGAGGACTTCGGACCGAGCAGCGCGGGCATCACCTTCCACCACCGGCCCACCCTGGACGCCGGTGACGTGATCCTCCCCGAGGGACTCCTGGAACGCGTCAGCGAACACGCGCTCGGCATCGCCGCGCACCGGCAGGCCCTGGTCGCGGCCGGACAGCACCTCAAGCGCGGCATCCTCCTCTACGGTCCGCCCGGCACCGGCAAGACCCACACCGTCCGGTACCTGCTGAGCGCGAGCGCGGGGACGACGGCGATCATCCTCACGGGCGGGACGCTGCGGCACGTGGGCGAGGCGGCGCGGACCGCCCGCGCACTCCAGCCGTCCATCGTGGTCCTCGAGGACTGCGACCTGATCGCCGAGGACCGCAGCTTCGGGCACGGGCCGCAGCCCCTCCTGTTCGAGGTGCTGGATGCCATGGACGGACTCGACGACGACGCCGACGTCACGTTCGTGCTGACCACCAACCGCGTGGACATGCTGGAGCGGGCCCTCGCCCAGCGCCCGGGGCGCGTGGACCTCGCCGTGGAAGTGCCGCTTCCCGGGGAGCATGAGCGGGCCGCCCTGCTGCGTCTGTACGCGCGCGATCTCGCCTTCGGCGAGGACGCCGTCGGGGCCGCCGCCGCGCGGACCGAGGGCACCACGGCGTCGTTCACGCGTGAACTCGTGCGCCGCGCGGTCCTGGCGGCCGCGCTGCACGACGCGCCCGTGGCGGACGGGCACCTGCTGGCCGCCGTGGACGAACTGATGGCCGACGGCGCAGCACTGACGCGGAGCCTGCTCGGGAGCAACGGCCCCGGCCCGGAGGACGGCGTTCCCACCGTGCACGGCGGCTCGTTCGGGTGGGGGCCCGGCACGACGTACTCCGGAAGCTACTCGCCCGCGTACGGGTCCTCGGCGTCCCTGTCCTTCGAGGGGGAGGGCTTCGCCGACGGAGGATTCTCGGAGGACGGCTTCCCGGACGACGGCGTGCAGGGCATCGGCAGGACCGACGATGCGCCCACCGACGACGGCGGGCGTTAGCGCCGGCGGAAGCTTCAGGCGCCTTGCGCCTTCCTCGCCCGGTAGGCCTTCACGTGCGTACGGTTCGCACAGTTCCCGGTGTCGCAGAAGCGGCGGGAACGGTTGCGGGAGAGATCCAGCACCACGCCGTCGCAGTCCTCGGCCGCGCAGGAGCGCAGGCGGTCCAGTTCGTGCCCGCGGATGACGTCGGCGAGGGCCATCGCGGCCTCGGTGGCCATGCGTTCCTCGAGCGGCGCTTCGGGCGCCGTCGCATGGAGGTGCCAGTCCCACTCGTCGTGCCTGACCAGCTGGGGGAGGGCATTGGCCCGCCGAAGGATCGCGTTGACGAGTGCGACGGCGTCGTCCTCCTCCGCGAACCAGATCACCTCCAGCTCGGACCGCAGGGCACGGACGGACTCCAGCTCGGCGTCCAGGTGGGTCCGGGAGCCGGAGAACCGCTGCTCCTCGAGGAACCGGTCGAGTCCCTCGAGGGTGTCCAGGGGATCGGCGTCCTCCTTGGCGGTGTTGATGAGCGCGGCCGCGGACGAGAGCGCCACCTCCGTGTCATGCGTGAAAAGCATGTTGACTCCTGACATCGTCCGCGCCTAGTGTCACTACCATAACTACTTCACACTCATGACACCAGTCACCGACACGAAACGAGCGGACATGACCCTGCGCCCCGCCCCCGGCCTCTGGATAGCCCTGATCTCCGCGGCGGCGTTCGGCGTCTCCGGCCCCTTCGCGAAGTCACTCCTGGAGATCGGCTGGAGCCCCGGAGCCGCCGTCGGCCTCCGCATCGGAGGCGCCGCCGTCGTTCTCCTGGTGCCCGTGCTGATCGCGCTGCGCGGCCGCTGGTCCACCCTGCGCGGCAACGCGCTCACCGTCATCATCTACGGCGTGACGGCGATCGCCCTGTGCCAGCTCTTCTACTTCAATGCCGTGCAGCGCATGTCCGTCGGCGTCTCGCTGCTGCTCGAGTACCTGGCGCCGGTGCTGATCGTCGGATTCCTCTGGCTGCGCTCGCGGAAGGCACCGAATGCACTCACGATGATCGGTTCCGTGACCGCCGTTCTCGGGCTCCTGCTCGTCCTCGACCTCGCGGGCGACGCACGGCTCGACCCCGTGGGCGTGCTGTTCGGCCTCGCTGCCGCCGTCTGCCTCGCGGTGTACTTCCTGATGTCCGCGCGCGTCGACGACTCGCTGCCGCCGCTCGTCATGGCCGGCGGCGGGATGGTGGTGGGCGCGCTCACCATCCTGGTGCTCGGCGTCACGAACATCATGCCGTTCCGCTTCGTGTTCACGGACGTCCAGCTCGCCGGGCAGACGTACAGCTGGGTGCTGCCGGTAGCCGTCCTCGTCCTCGTCGCCACCGTCGCGGGCTATGTGACGGGCATCGTGGCGGCGCAGCGCCTCGGGTCCAAGGTCGCGAGCTTCGTGGCGCTGACCGAGGTGATGTTCGCCGTCCTCGCGGCCTGGCTGATCCTCGGCGAGCTGCCCGGCGTGGTGCAACTGCTGGGCGGGCTCCTGATCGTCGCCGGCGTGGTGTGCGTGCGGCTGGACGAACTGCGGTCGGCGCCCGACGACGTCGCCGCGGCGGTGCTCGACCGGCCCAGTCCGGTGGAGCCGCTTCCGCGGGGGTGATGACGCGGCAGGACGATGCGTCCGCGACAGCACCGCCGCAGGCCTCAGGGACAAGAGGTGCACTGTGCTCTACTGACCCTGTGCCTCATCCCGTGAAGACCCCGAAGGAAACCCTCGCAGGAGTGATGGCCGGAATGGCCTCGGGTCTAGCGGTGCTGCTTGCGCTCGGGACCGATCTAGCTGTTTTGTTGGAGCCGGTACAAGGAGGGTGGAGCTACGCGTGGTTCCTTCTGAGAGATATCTTTGCCGTCGGCGGTGCGTGGGTCAGGTGAGGGGTTCTCCGCAGGTTTGTGGTTCGGGCGCGTAGTGGTACCAGTCCGGTAGTGCGGCGGTGAACTCGGAGCGGATGGTGTCGTTCTCCAAGACTGTCCAGTCCACGGGTGCGCCGACTTCGGGTTCCATCTTGTTCCACTCGAACCAGTTGACCATTTTGAGTTGCGGGAACCGTTCGTGCACTGTGGGGTCGAAGACCTGCTCCCACCAGGCCCGCTTGATGTTCAGGCCCCGGAGCCGACCGATGTCAGCCTGTACCAGGGACGCTGTCTCCGGGATCGCGACGGGCTTGCCGTGGTCTACTCCGTACTGGGTGTAGAAGTCCGGCAGCATCGAGTCGTTGCCGTTCTTGCCGTTGTAGGTGCCGGTGAGCTGGTCGATGAACTTGCCTTCCTCGGGCATCTCACTCTCGGACCAGGGGTAGGTGTTGCCCCAGTGGTAGAGGGACATGCCCACCCAGTCCACGGCGTCATCGCCCGGGTAGTAGGGGGCGTACGGGTCGTCGAAGGAGGTCAGGGTGCCGTCACCGGTGGTGTCCAGCTCCGAGAATCCGGGTGCTCCGGGGAGGGATTCGAACTCACCGCCGGCGAACGGGTACCCGCCGGCGTAGTTCGGCGCCCACATCATCGCCGATCCCGGGGCCCGCCCGTGGACGGCGTCCGCGACGCGTCGGTACGCAGCGATGTACTCGGCCGGTTGCTGACCCCACGGGTACCAGGACCCGTTCATCTCGTGCGCGAAACGAACGATCACCGGCACGCCGTTCGTGTTGAACCCTGCCAGGAGGGCTGCGAGCTCGTCCGCACGCGCCGACGTGACCGCGTCGAGCCCTTCGATCGGCTCCAGGGTCAGTAGCAGCGTGCCCCCGTTCTGGCGCAGCTGCTCGGCCGCGGACGCCAACAGGCCCGGGTCTTCCTCGTTGAGCGGGAAGTCCGCGAATGTCACTGCAACAGCGGGGCGTTCACCGAGCTTGTCCGAGTACTCGGCGAGGGTTTCCCTGCCCCACTCCAGATTCACGCCCATCAACGTTCCCGCGTCCGGGGCGAGATTCCTCCCTTCGATCGAATCACACGGCACAGCTTGGGTGTTGATGTTGCAGGCACACAGGGACAGGAGCAGCATCGCCAGCACCAGGCGAACAAGACGTGAGACCACGCTCCCAATCTACGGGTAGGGACTCACCCTAGAGCGGGAACAGAGCGAACTTCACCCAGTCCTGCGCCTACCTTGCCGAGTCGACCGCTTACTACGGAGCGCACCCACTACGGGTGGGTCAGAACAAGTAGCCGGTACTCGTGTGCTGGCCGCCCTTTGGCCTCGAAGATAGAAATGAACAGTTGCCAAAGCGGCGGCAGACGGTGGAGCCGGGGCAGCCATGACACACAACATTTCTGGTCCTGCCGATCCTCTGATTGCGGCCGGGATCACCCGCACCACGCGTGCCTCGAACCCACCGACCGTGGACAGTCATCCGCGCCGACCTCCGCAGCTGATAGTGGTCCTGGGATCAATCGGCTGGTAGGAACCCATGATTCCGGATTTTGACCCAGTGGTGTTCGACGAACTGATCGATGGGCTGGACTCGCAGATCATTGCCATTGACTTCCTCGACACCTTCACTGCCATGCTCGACGACCGCATCCGCGTCATCGAGCATGCGGTCAGGGCACAGAATCGTGCGGACATCGTGAGAGCCCTTCATAGTCTGCGGGCCAGCGCCGCCATGGTTGGAGCGCGTCAGCTGGACGCGTCCACCACGCGCGCACTCGGAAGCAACGACCCCGAAGCAATAGCTGTCGGCCCACTCGTCCGGACGCTTCAAGGGCAAGCTGACCTGTTCCGAACAGCAAGTGCCACCTTCCGCACTCCCGCGGATTCCTCCGTGCCGAAGTCAGAAGTACGACCGCGCGTCTGACCAGTAGCTACCTGCCGCAGGGATGCAGATAGGACTCCAGAACGAGCCAGAATTCGAGGCCGTGGTTGAACTTCGCCGCCTGCGGGGCCACGTTGGTGTAGTCGAAGGTGTCCTCGTTCGCGGTGACTGCCTCGGCGCGCGTGTCACCCCAGACAGTCGAAACCCTCGCGGTCTGAGAGCTCCCCACCAGTCACAGTGGCAGTGGTACCGGCACCAGCAGCGACAGTGTCGGTGACAGCAGTAGGCCCGCCGCGAGTTCCGGCTGCCGGTCTCTGCCGATGCGGAAAGCTTCGAGCAGCACGCTCGCCTGGAAGCACCCGATGACCATCCGCCCACGGACATCTGCCCTTCAGCGCGAATACAGCTCCGGTCAGGCCGAGAACGATGGGTAGGGCAAAGACCCACAGAGGGCGGGGAGTGCCGGTCCCGGCCCAGTCAGGGAGGAGGAGAACGACTACGGCCGCCAGGGGCATCAGCACCCACCTCGCAACGGGCCGGATAGCTCGTGGTGGATGGCGTATTTCAGTAGCTTGCACAGCTGTTGAGCAGTGCGACTAGCATGACGAAAGATTTTCTTGCCTGGGGGAGTACTGCGGGAATGCTGCCCTGTTCTTTGCCTCTTCTACCCGGTTTTATTGATGATGGCAGGCAAGGATGGTGGGGTTTGGCCCTTGTGGAGGGCCGGGCACCTTTCGGCAATCGCCCGGAGGTAAAGGCAAACCCGGGGTGACCCGGGGACGCAAAACCACGGGGCCTCCTTGGAGGTCAGCCGGGTTACCAAACCAGTGAAGGTCTCAGTCATGGTCTCAACCTTGCCCTTTTCCTTGTCCTCAGTTCCACGTGTGATCCCACCGGCTCCTCCTGGTGGTTTTGTCATGCGTGTTGTCTTACTTGTGTGTGCGGTTCTGCTGTTCTCTTTGGGTACCGCTCCTACGGCACAGGCCGCAGCGACAATCAGCCTCAGTAGCGATTCGGGACCAGCAGGAACGGTAGTAACGGTGACGGGTGCGGGTTTCCCGAAGAACATCAAAGGCTCGGTGACCGCAGGAGCCAGTAGTGCTGCGGTCAGTACCAACGGGAAGGGTTCCTTCCAGGCCTCTGTCGTTATTCCTGCCGGATCTCCCACTGTGACGATCATGGCGACAGCCGGTTCAGCTTCTGCCGCAGCGGTCTTCACCGTGCTCGAGCCTGCGCCCGCACAAGAGACAGGAGCGTCGACGACGAAGGGAATCCGCTTCGGGATCGGAACCAGTGGCGGTCCGGCCGCCGGGGCGGAACTCGATGAGGTGACAGCCATCGCCGGTGAAGCACCGTCCGTCGTGCTGTCCTACAAGGACTTCAACCAGGCACCTCCTCTAGCCGAACTTGACGCGGTACGGGCGCGAGGGGCACAGACATTGCTCACATGGGAGCCCTGGTCCTGGGGCGGCGGGGTGGAACAGCCTGCCTACTCCCTCGACCGTATTGCAGCCGGCGACTTCGATGCTTACCTGCGGCAGTGGGGTACTGCGCTTGGCCAGTGGGGACAGCCGGTCTACCTCCGCTTCGGGCATGAGATGAACGGGGACTGGTACCCATGGGCTGAGGGTGTCAACGGCAACGAGCCTGGTGACTACATCGCCGCGTACCGGCACGTTCACGACGTCGTCACAGCCACCGGGGCCACGAACATCCAATGGGTGTGGAATGCGAACGTCCCCTACTGGGGTTCAACCCCCCTCAGCCAGCTTTATCCCGGCGCCGACTATGTCGATGTAGCAGCCCTTGACGGGTACAACTGGGGGACCTCGCAGACGTGGAGTATGTGGCAGGAACCCGATGTCCTGTTCGGTGAGGGGTTGGCACAAGTGAGGCAGCTGGCATCAGGAAAGCCGATCATGATCGCTGAAACCTCGTCCTCCGAGATCGGCGGGTCGAAAGCGGCGTGGAACACCAACCTGTTCAGCTACCTTTCGGCGCAGCCCGACGTCACAGCAGTGGTCTGGTTCCACATCAACAAGGAAGCCGACTGGCGCATCAATAGCAGTGACTCCTCAGCCAATGCCTTCCGGGCGGCTCTTACGAGCCGGCGCTAGGACTCGCCAGATCGGAACAGATTCCACCGGAAGCCCGAACTAGGAAGCGGGCTTACTAGTTGGGTCTCCATCAGAAGGTCCTTCCCCGGGTCTCAGGGAGAAGCAATGATCCGGAAAGGCGCAGCCAGCCCGCGATACACGATGAGGATCGTCCTGTGGGACGTCGGTCCTTTGGGTGCGGGTGGGTAGGAGGTTTCAGGCTTGTTCAGTGAGGGTTATCTTGCCGTGCAGGATCATTAGTCCTCCGGTACGAAGTTGGTCCCCTCTGACCAGGTGACGAGGGAGGGGCAGATGGCCGTCCGGGTCTCACTCCCGCTGTACCGGGATGGGGAATGTTCCGACACAACGCTTCTTGAGGAGTCACCCCAATGAGGAAACCGCCCTACACAGGTCCGAACGACACCAACGACTTCGACAACCTCAGCCCGGACGAAGCCCTAAGAGCCTTTACCTCATACCGGCTTCTGGGGGATTGTTTTGAGCAGTCGAGCGATGACGACCTGGCGGGGCGTGGCCGGCTCATCGGGAACTGGAAGACCTTGTTGAAGGACCGCCAGGAACAGGCGCAGCGAGCCGAGAGGGAGCTGGCAGCCGCCGTCCGGCTGGCGCGCAATGAGGGCGCAAGTTGGAATGACATCGCCCGCACCCTGCATCTCCCGCTCGAAGAGACGCGCGCGCACTTCGATTGGCCCTACGGAGAGTTCTGAGGTGACCGGTGGTGCAGCATTCGGCTACTGGAATGCTGGGTGCTCCGCCCGCATGAGGTGTACGAGTGCGTGGTTGCGGTCGCCGAGGAGGTGTTCGTTGTGGGCGACGCTTTCATCCACTTCGAGCCGACGCCCGGCGAAGGCGGAGAGGCCTC